>CAKUXP010000008.1 GCA_934700345.1 uncultured Fibrobacter sp.
TTGGACCTGGTCTTCCTGTCGTTCGTCCAGGCGGCCTTGATCTTTATTTGGATCAGATAGCGTCAACAGGCCGTAATCAGATAAAGCATGTGATAAAAATACTAACGCGCAGAATTTTTTGCAACCCATAAAAAATTTCAACGCACAAAAAGCCCCGCTTTGCAGCAGGGCTTTTTCCAAAACAAAGGATTAAGCGATATTAGAAGCGGAAGTGCGCAAAAGCACGGTTCGCTTCGGCCATCTTGTGCACGTCCTGCTTCTTGCGAACGGCATTGCCTTCGTTGTTCTTGGCAGAAACGAGTTCCGCGGCGAGGCGTTCGGCCATGTTCGCTTCGGTGCGGTTACGGGCGGCGTCAAGCAGCCAGCGGAGCGCCAAAGCCTTGGCACGGTCCGGAGCGACTTCCATCGGCACCTGGTAGTTGGCACCACCAACGCGACGGGACTTCACCTCGAGCTTCGGCTTGATGTTTTCAAGGCATTCTTCGAACTTTTCAAGCGGAGAACCTTCGCCTTCCACCTTCTTGTTCAAGATGTCAAGCGCCGTATAGACAATCTGTTCCGCAATCGTCTTCTTGCCCTGCTTGAGGACCACGCCAATAAGCTCCGTGATAAGGACGGAATGATAGCGCGGATCCGGAATGGTGTGCTTGTGAATGGTCTTTCTTCTTCTAGACATATCGCCCTTCCTTTACTTCTTCGCCGGAGCTTTTCTCTTAACGCCGTACTTGGAACGCGCCTGGTTACGACCGTTCACTGCCTGGGTATCAAGCGTACCGCGGATGATGTGGTAACGGACACCCGGAACGTCCTTGACACGACCGCCGCGGATTAGGACGATGGAGTGTTCCTGGAGGTTGTGTCCTTCGCCCGGAATATAGGCGGTTACTTCCATCTTGTTCGAGAGGCGGACACGCGCAATCTTACGGAGAGCGGAGTTCGGCTTCTTCGGCGTGGTGGTATAGACACGGGTGCAGACACCGCGCTTTTGCGGACTTTGCTTCAAAGCCGGCGAAGCGGTTCTGTTGAGAATTTTCTCGCGGCCCTTGCGGACGAGCTGTTGTATAGTAGGCATTGTTCTGTTTCCCTAATTTTGGAAGTCCAAATATAGTTCTTTTTCGAATAATTTCAAGTTTTACCTCTCGATTATTCGGGATTTTCACCGTTATCTTCCGAGGCTTCGGAACCGGTATCCGGCATCACAAAGTCGACGCCACCGTTCTGGCCTTCGTAGTCCTGCTCCTGTGCGGCGCGATTTGCAGCAGCTTCCGCTTCGGCATCGGCATCGATGACCACGACGTCACGCAAGTGGCGCGCACCAGTTCCGCAAGGAATCAGATGGCCCATGATGACGTTTTCCTTAAGACCCATCAACGGATCCACACTACCTTCGATAGCGGCACGAGTGAGGATCTTGGTTGTTTCCTGGAAGGACGCCGCGGAGATGAAGCTATCCGTCGAGAGCGAGGACTTGGTGATACCGAGGAGCATCGGAATTCCCGAAGCTTCGTTCTTGCCTTCCTTCCTCAACGAATCGTTTTTCACGCGCAAGCGCGCCTTGGAGATTTCTTCGTCTTGCAAGAGATCGGAATCCCCAGGATCGGAAATTTTAACCTTACGCATCATCTGGCGGACGATGCATTCGATATGCTTATCGGCGATGGCCACGCCCTGCAAGCGATAAACCGCCTGGATTTCGTTTACCAGGTGACGCTGAACCGCTTCGGGGCCCTGCACGCGGAGAATATCGTGCGGATCCACGGAGCCATCGCAAATCTTCTGGCCTCTGCGAACACGGTCGCCTTCGAGAACCGCCAGGTGACGTCCGCGGGGAACGAGAACGCTCGATTCTTCGTCACCGTTCTTGATGATCACCTTCTGGTTGCCGCGTTCTTCGTTGCCGTAAGAGACAATACCGTCGATCGGGGCGATAACCGCCACATTCTTCGGAATGCGCGCTTCGAAAAGCTCCGCGACACGGGGAAGACCGCCGGTAATATCCTTGGTCTTTCCGACTGCGCGGGGAAGCTTCGCGAGGATTTCGCCCGGTTCCGCCTTGTCGCCTTCGTGAACCGTCAGAATGGCTCCATCCGGCAGGTAGTAAACGCCCTGACGTTCACCGCTCGCATCGACAACGTTAATCGCCGGACGGTGCTTGCCGTGACGGTCGCTGATAACAGTCCACGTTTCCACGCCGGTCACATCGTCCTTATCGACGCGATAAGTTGTATTTTCAATCAAATCGACGAACTGGATTTTACCGCTAGCGTTGCTGAGGACGGGCTGGGTGTAAGGATCCCATTCAAAGAGCTTGGCGTCCTTCTTGACCGTATCGCCGTCGTTTACATAGAGCGTTGCGCCATAAGGAATCTGCCAACGACCCTTGTTAATTCCGGTAGAGTCAAAGATGACGAGTTCGCCCATCCGGCTCACCACGACCTTGTTGCCGCCGTGTTCGAGCGTGTTGACATTTTCGAGTTCAATCCGGCCATCGACCGGAGCGCTCTTCGAATTTTCGACAGTCAGACGGCTCGAAGCACCACCGATATGGAACGTTCTCAGCGTCAGCTGCGTACCCGGTTCACCGATGGACTGTGCAGCGATAACGCCGACAGCCTCGCCCAGATCGACCGGGCGACCGGACGCCAGCATACGTCCATAGCACTTGGCGCAGACACCGTTGCGCGCTTCGCAGGTCAGGACCGAACGCATCTTCACATGTTCAAGACCGGTTGCAGAAATCTTCGAAAGGTCGCGTTCCGTGACGAGTTCGCCGGCCTTGACGATGACTTCGCCCGTCACCGGATGCACAATATCTTCGACCGGAGCGCGTCCCAAAAGACGTTCTTCGAGCGAGATGATCGTATCGTCACCGTCCTTGTAAGCGGAAATGTCGATACCTTCCTTCGTATGGCAATCTTCTTCGACAATGACGAGGTCCTGTGCCACATCGACCAGACGGCGGGTCAAGTAACCGGCGTCTGCCGTTTTCAGAGCGGTATCGGCCAGACCTTTACGCGCACCGTGAGCCGAAATGAAGTATTCCATTTCATTCAGGCCTTCGCGGAAGCAGGATTTGATCGGGTTTTCGATAACTTCCTGTCCACCGAGCTGCTTCGTCGGCTTCTGCATCAGGCCACGCATACCGGAAAGCTGCTTGATCTGTTCACGGCTACCGCGAGCGCCGGAATCCGCCATCATATAGACCGGGTTGAAACCGTCGCGGTCGTGCGAAAGGAGATCCCATTGCTTGGCCGCCACGTCGCCGGTAGTCTTGGACCACACGTCGATAATCTGGTTATAGCGTTCGCCATCGGTAATCACGCCGTCTTCATAGAGTTCACGAATACGGTTGACCTTTTCCGTCGCTTCTTCGAGCATCTTTTGCTTCTCGGGCGGAATGATCATCTCCGCGATAGCGACCGACGATCCCGAAATCATAGCCCACTTGTAACCGAGAGCCTTGAGGTCATCGAGGTATTCAACCGTAACCCGGTTTCCCGTGCGACGATACAAATCATCGATGGACTTCGCTATGACCTTCTTGCTGAACGTCTCGTTTGCAAAGCCGACATCGTTCGGGATGATTTCGTTCAGGATAATGCGTCCCATCGTTGTCTTGATGAGGGACGGTTCCTTCAGCGTAAGGAACTTGACCTTCTGCCCTGCCTTCGCCACGACATCGCGATTGCCGTTATCGTTTGGCTGTTCCGTGAAGCAGGGAGTATCCGTTTCGAGAGCGCCCATATAGACCTTGCGGCCTGCAGGCAGCTGGAGATAGCACTCGGCATTCAGGTCGATAACACCGTTTCCGTAAGCGCGGAGAGCTTCGGCAGCGTCATAGAAGCGCATCCCGGCCCCCTTGCGGTTTGGGCGCGGCTTCGAAATATAATACAGCCCAAGAACAATATCCTGTCCCGGAACAGCGATCGGCTGACCGGATGCCGGATGCAGAATGTTGTTCGACGAAAGCATAAGAACGCGGCATTCGAGCTGCGTTTCAAAGGAGAGCGGAAGGTGCACAGCCATCTGGTCACCGTCAAAGTCCGCGTTGAAAGCGGTACAGACGAGCGGGTGCAGACGGATGGCACTGCCTTCGATGAGCTTCGGATAGAAAGCCTGGATACCCAAGCGGTGAAGGGTCGGAGCGCGGTTTAACATCACCGGATGGTCTTCGATAATCTGTTCGAGAATATCCCAGACTTCAGGACGCTCGGCATCGACAAACTTCTTTGCAGCCTTGAGCGTATAGACCACGCCGTCTTCTTCTAGGCGCTGGATAATGAACGGCTTGTAAAGTTCGAGAGCCATCCGCTTCGGAAGACCGCACTGATGCATCTTCAGTTCCGGCCCGACGACAATGACGGAACGCCCGGAATAGTCCACGCGCTTACCGAGAAGGTTCATACGGAAACGTCCCTGCTTGCCCTTTAGAAGTTCGGAAAGGGACTTGAGCGGGCGGTTAGAACCGGTGCGAGCCGTGCGACGTCCGCTATCGAACAACTGATCCACCGCTTCCTGAAGCATCCGCTTTTCGTTGCAGAGAATCACGTCCGGAGCCTTGATATCGATTAGCTTCTTCAGACGGTTGTTGCGATTGATGACCCGACGGTAAAGCTCGTTCAGGTCAGAAGTCGCAAAACGACCGCCGTCCAGCGGAACCAGCGGACGCAGATCGGGCGGAATCACCGGGAGAACGTCCAGAATCATCCATTCGGGCTGGTTCGAAAGATTCTTCGCCTGCGCCGGATACATTCTGCGGAATTCGCACAGGGCGTCGAGCAGATTAAATTCCTTGCCTTCGCTCTTCGCGGCATAGCCGCCCTTGCGTTCCCCGTCGGAACCGACGACGCCATACTTGAAGTCTTCGACCTTTTCGGCGAGTTCCTTCGCCCACGGCATATCGCTGTTCTTCTTTTTTTCCGGATTCTCGTAGTAAGAATAGAAGTCGTCCATCTGGGACTTCTTGAAAGCTTCGACGATTTTCAGACGCTTGATCGCCTCGTCGCGCTTCGTCTTGGACTTTGACTGGGCTTCGATGCGAAGTTCGTCCGAAAGCTCGACAAAATCGACCTGGGCGAGAAGCTGCTTCAAGGCAGCGGCGCCCATTTTCGCCGTGAAATGGCGCCCTTCCCTTTCAAGGTCGATATACTTATTCTCGTCGATAAGCTCATTCGGAGCCAAATCCGTATCGCCCGGATCGAGAACAATATACTTCTCGTAATAGATGACGTTATCGAGTGACTTGGTGTCGAGATTCAGGAGAGCGCCAAGCACACACGGCTGGTTCTTGACGAACCAGACATGCGCAAGGGGAATGGCGAGCTCGATATGTCCCATGCGTTCGCGACGAACCTTGGAATGGGTAACTTCCACGCCACAACGGTCGCAGATAACGCCCTTGAAACGAATCCGCTTATACTTGCCGCAGTTGCATTCCCAGTTCTTGACGGGTCCGAAAATACGTTCGCAGAACAAGCCGTCACGTTCCGGTTTGAAAGAACGATAATTGATCGTTTCTGGCTTGGTGACTTCACCATAAGACCACTGACGAATCAATTCAGGAGAAGCAAGGTGAATGGAAACTTCACCATTATTGCTTTCAGAATAATCGAAAGTTTCTTCTGACATATTACTTTTCTCCAATAGTCTTGATGTCAAGGCAGAGCGAACGGACTTCGCGAATCATTACGTTGAAGGATTCGGGGATGCCCGGTTCCGGCGTATTCTTGCCGTGGACAATCGCATCGTAAATCTTGGAACGGCCCATCACGTCGTCGGACTTTACTGTCAAAAGTTCCTGGAGCGTGTAAGCGGCACCGTAGGCTTCGAGAGCCCAGACTTCCATTTCACCGAAGCGCTGGCCACCGAACTGGCTCTTTCCGCCGAGCGGTTGCTGCGTGACAAGCGCATACGAACCGATCGAACGGGCGTGGATCTTGTCTTCCACCAAGTGTCCGAGCTTGAGATAATACATATAGCCGATAGTTACCGGATTCAGGAAGGCTTCGCCGGTACGTCCATCGTAAAGTTTCGCCTTGCCGACGATGTGTCCGTTTTCGGGATCCATCTTGTAATCGACAATCGGCATCTTCTGGTAAGCTCTTTCGAGTTCGCCGACGATATCGTCAAACGACGCACCGTCAAATACAGGCGTTGCAATCTTCATGCCGAGAACCTTTGCGGCCCAGCCCAGGTGAACTTCGAGAACCTGGCCGACGTTCATACGGGAAGGAACGCCCAGCGGATTCAGAAGGATCTGAATGGGACGACCATCTTCGGTAAACGGCATATCTTCGACAGGTACGATTTTCGAAACGCAACCTTTGTTACCGTGGCGACCCGCCATTTTGTCGCCCACCGAGAGACGGCGTTTCTTGGCGATATAGACTTTTACGGTCTGGAGTACGCCGGGCTTGAGTTCATCGCCCTTCGTCACCTTGTCGATTTCCTTTTCCATCGTCCGGGTCAGCCGATCGACCGATTCGCGGGCAACGGTGAGCAGACTGGAGGCCTTGTCCTGAATTTCCGCATCATCGCGGACAAACGTCGAAGACGGAGCAAGAGAAAGCAGGTCGAGACCGCGAAGCGTCCTTTCCGAAAGGGTCGAGCCATCCGGAATGCGGACCTCGTGCGTATCGAAATCGACGATATTTCCCGAAGTCTTGCCGACAAGCATATTCACCATCGCATTGGCGCAGGTGTTCTTGATCTTGTCGATATCGGCCTGGAACTTTTCCTTAACCTCGTTGATCTTTTCCTGATCCTCTGCACGGCTCTTCTTGTCGTTATGGTCCTTGCGGCTGAAAACGCGAGTTTCAATGACCACGCCCTTCATGCCCGGAGGCGCAACAAGCGACGTGTCGCGGACATCGCCCGCCTTTTCTCCAAAGATGGCGCGAAGCAGGCGCTCTTCCGGAGAAAGTTCCGTTTCGCCCTTCGGCGTCACCTTTCCAACGAGAATGTCGTCAGCGTGGACCTCGGCACCGACACGGATGATGCCACGTTCATCGAGATTTTTCAGGGCATCTTCTCCGACATTCGGAATTTCTCGAGTGAGTTCTTCCGGACCGCGTTTCGTTTCGCGGACTTCCACTTCGTATTCCTCGATGTGGATTGACGTAAAGGCGTCCTTGATCGCCAACTCCTCGGAAACAATGACCGCATCTTCGTAGTTGTAACCATTCCACGGGATAAACGCAATGAGGATGTTCTTTCCGAGAGCAAGTTCGCCGTGATCCGTCGAAGCGCCGTCAGCAAGCACATCGCCTTTCTTTACAAAGTCGCCGACATTCACGACGGGCTTCTGGTTGATGCAGGAATCCTGGTTGGAACGTTCGAACTTGCGCAGCTTGTATTCGTCAATCGGTTCATGATCGAGGAATTCAAAGTTTTCACCGAGACCGTCTAGCGGCTGGAATTCGCCGTTAGAATCAATCGTTCCGCGCTCCACGACAACATTCATCGCATCGACAAACTTGACGCGGCCTTCATGCTTGGCGCGGACAACGGTTCCCGAATCCAGGGCGGCACGGCATTCAAGTCCCGTTCCGACGACAGGAGCTTCCGAGCGAAGCAGCGGCACAGCCTGGCGCTGCATGTTCGAACCCATCAACGCACGGTTTGCGTCATCGTGTTCAAGGAACGGAATCAGACCCGCAGCGACAGAAATAATCTGCTGCGGAGAAACATCCATCAGGTCTATCCGCGCGGAAACAGCTTCCTCGTCCATGGAATTCACATCGATCTTCGGGACAGAGCCTTCGGCAAAACGCCCGGAATCATCGATTTGTCCCCCCGGCACAACGCGCGCCTTGAGCGGATATTCATCCTTTTCGCGGACCATCACAAAATCTTCCGCAAAGGCGGCAAGCTGGTGGCGATCGGAGATATTCTTCTTTTCTTCTTCCGAAGATGCACTCGACAGCATCGAATCGAACAGCGGGTCAAACGCAGCGGAAACCAGGGCCGTATTCGCCGGAGCGATGTTGAACGCATCTTCCTCGTCAGCGGTCAGATAGACGATGAAAGACGAAACCACTTCGTAAAGAATCGACGAGACAAGAACATAATCCGCCTTGCCGGAGAACGATTCGAGCGAAGTCCCGTTACGTACAAAGTAACTGGTTCCGTCCGCATTCCTGAATTCAAAGACCTTGTTCACGAAGGAATCGAACAGGATGCGCTGGTTATTGTCGAGATTCGAGCGGACCTCCGCAACTTCCTTTGCGGAAAGTTCGAGCTGAACAAAAAGACGCGGTTCGCGGACAAAGCCCTTGTAAAGTCCAAAGTGCCACTTTTCTTCGGGGAAGTAGCAGACCTTGCCCTTGGAATCCTTGAATTCCATTAGACCGACAATACGGTACGGCGTTTCGATAAAGCCAAAATGGTTTACCACCGCAAATGTCGCGAGCGAGTTGATAAGACCGATATTCGGACCTTCCGGTGTTTCGATCGGGCAGAGACGTCCGTAATGCGTATAATGGACGTCACGGACTTCAAAGCCTGCACGATCGCGAGAAAGACCACCCGGACCGAGCGCAGAAAGACGACGCTTGTGAGTCAGCTCGGAAAGCGGATTCATCTGGTCCATGAACTGCGAAAGCTGGCTCGAACAGAAGAACGCCTGCACAACGGAATTTACCGTGCGGGTATTTACCAGATCACGCGGAGTCGGTGTTTCGTTATCTCCCGAAGTAAAATTCTCGCGGATGACTCGGCTCATGCGGGAAAGTCCGACAGAGAGCTGGTTCGCGACAAGTTCACCGACGGAACGCGTACGGCGATTGCCCAAATGGTCGATATCGTCCAGATTGTATCCATCGAGATCGCAATAGAGACCGACCATATACTCGATAATGCCGAGGAAGTCAGCCTCCGTCATCGTCATCGTGTTGAGCGACGGCTTCGACAGATTGTTTTCGGACAGGATTTTTTCTATCGCCGGCGTATAGACTTTCGCATTCAGACGGTAGCGCCCCACTTCGCCTAGATCATACTTCCGCGGATCGTCGAGGAACGTACTTTCAAACGCAATCTGCGCCGTAGCCATGTTCGGCGCATCTTCCTGGGATTGGTGCATCACAAAGTAGATGAGCTTCAGAGCGTCTTCCTTCGTCTTGCACTTGTCAATGAGAAGCGTATTGTGAATTAGCAGATTTTCTTCGTTCTTGGCAAGGAACGAAACTTCGAAAAGCCCGCTTTCCGTCAAGCGAGCGGCACACTTGTCATCAAACACGCGGTTCGCATCGAGAATCACTTCGCCCGAAGACGTATCGATAACGTCCGCAGCGACAATGCGACCGTAATACTGGTCCATGTTCCCGACAGAAAGCGTGACATTTTCCAAGTTCTTGTAGAAGAGGGCGATGATTTCCGCGGTCGTTTCAAATCCGATGCAACGTAAAAGCGCCGTTGCGGGGATTTTCTTCTTGCGGTCGATAATCAGGTAAAGGATATCACCGTCCGTATTGAATTCCACCCACGCTCCGCGATGCGGGATGATACGGCTTTTATAGTTGGAACGTCCGTTGGGAAGCAGTTCCTCGTCAAAGCTCACGCCGGGAGAACGGTGCAACTGGGAAACGACAACGCGTTCCGCACCGTTGATGATAAACGTTCCGTTGTCCGTCATGATCGGAAGTTCGCAGATCAGGACGTCGTTCTTAATTTCTTCTTTCAGCTTGCGATCTTCCCCGTCTTCCTCGAAGACCTGGAGCGAAAGATTCGCATGGAGCGGAATGGAATGTGTCAGACCGCGTTCACGGCATTCACGAAGACTGTACTTGGGAATACCGAAGAAATAGCCCTCGTACTTTAGCGCGAAGAGCCTCTTCATGTCTGTGATGGGGAAAATGTCTTGGAAAACGCGTTCCAGACCTACTTTGAGACGCTTCTCGGGAGGAACGCCCTTTTGGAGGAAGTGGTCATAAGAAGCTTTCTGCACTTCGACCAGATACGGAAGTTCCAACTGGAACTTATTGGAGGAATAATTCTTTCGCTCCGTCATTTAAAAACCTCATCCAGTGAAAAAACCTTGAACACGGGAAAAACACCAAAAGCCCACACAAGCGTGCAGGCATTTGGAATGTTCTAATTAAAGAACTGAAGACATTACTTCAGGACGACCTTGGCGCCAAGGTCTTCGAGATCCTTCTTCATCTTTTCGGCGTCAGCCTTCGGAGCGGCTTCTTTCACAACGCTGTTGGCCTTTTCGACCATTTCCTTAGCTTCCTTCAAGCCAAGGCCCGTGATAGCACGGACAGCCTTGAGAACCGCCATCTTGTTGGCTCCGCATTCCGCGAGGACAACGTCGAATTCGGTCTTTTCTTCTGCGGCAGCACCGGCAGCGGCTGCAGCGACGACAACGCCACCCGCGGCAGCTTCAATGCCGTGTGCTTCCTTGAGGTAGTCAGCCAATTGCTTGGCTTCGAGAAGGGTGAGACCCGCGATTTGATCACCAATAGCCTTGATATCTGTTGCCATGATGTTTTTCTCCAATTATTCCGTTTTGAAAAAGTTGTTTGTGAGTGGTTGTGTTGAGGATTAGGCGGTAGCTCCAGCCTCTTCCTTTTCCAGTTTTTCCGTAAGGGATTTGATTTGGCCCGCAATTGTGGAACCCGGTCCAAGAATGATCGTGACCAACTGGGCAAGCATACCCTTGCGATCCGGAATCTTGGAAAGTTCAACAACATCGGTTCCCGGTCTGACTTTACCTTCGAGGTAAACGCTCTTGGCGACGAGGAAATCGGGATTTTCCTTGTGGAAGTTTTCGATTTCGCGCGCCGGCAGAATCGGATCGTCTGCAGGTCCCACCATAACGGAAGTCGCGCCCTTGAGCACTTCATCCAAGCCGGTGATGTTCATCTTTTCAAGAACTCTCTTCAAGAGGGTATTCTTGACGGCGATGTATTTGACATTCTTGGACTTGAGATCCTTACGCAACTTGTTATCGAGTTCTACGGGAATCTTCTCGTAGTTGAGAAGATAGATCGACGCAGCACCATCAAACAATTTAACGATGGAATCAACTTTCTGTTGTTTTTTAACTACAGCTTTCATTGTTTAACTCCTATCGTGTAAGGCTCATGTCGAGCTTGAGGCTCGGAGTCATCGTCGCCGTAATGAACAGGGACTTGATGTAAGTACCCTTGGAGGTTTGCGGCTTGTTCTTGATGACGGAATCAATCACAGCCTTCGCGTTTTCGACGAGCTGGGATTCCGAGAACGAAAGCTTGCCAATCGGAGCGTGAATGTTTGCGCCCTTATCGACACGGTACTGAATCTTACCGGCCTTAAGTTCCTTCACGGTCTGGGCGACGTTAATCGTCACCGTTCCGGATTTCGGACTAGGCATCAAACCACGGGGACCGAGCACGCGAGCCACCTTGCTAATCACCGGCATCATGTCGGGAGTTGCAACAACGGCATCAAAATCGAGCCAACCTTCCTGGATTTTTTGGACCAAGTCCGCACCACCGACATAATCGGCTCCCGCATCCTTTGCTGCCTGGAAATTGTTATCCTTGCAGAAAACGAGAACGCGGACCTGACGACCGGTACCATTCGGCAGCACAACCGTGCCACGAACAGCTTGATCGGAGTTTTTGGGATCAACACCGAGATTAAAATGAAGCTCGACAGTCTGGTCGAACTTAACCTCGGATTTTTTAAGAATTTCGAGCGCCTGCTCCAGGCCGAACGCTTGGGTCCGGTCAAAAGCTTCAGCCAACTTCTTATACTTTTTTCCTCTGAACATGGTGTTTCCTGTCAGAAATAGGGTTAAGGTCTGCCTGATTAGTCGACGACATCCACGCCCATAGAGCGTGCCGTGCCTGCAACCATGCGCATTGCGGCTTCAATGTCGATTGTATTCAAGTCAGGCATCTTTCTTTCAGCGATTTCCTTGACTTGAGCCTTGGTGATCTTGCCGACTTTTTTACGGTTCGGTTCCCCCGAGGCGGTTTCAATGCCGGCTGCCTTCTTGACGAGGACAGCGACAGGCGGCACCTTCGTGATGAAAGTGAAGCTCTTGTCGGCATAAACCGTAATGACCACGGGGATGATCATTCCCTTTTCGTTCTGGGTCTGGGCATTGAACGCCTTGCAGAACTGCATGATGTTCACACCCTTCTGACCCAGGGCAGGACCCACCGGAGGAGACGGGTTTGCGGCACCGCCGGGGATCTGAAGCTTAATAAAACCTGTGATTTTCTTAGCCACGTTATTTCTCCATTTCAGAATCGAACATTATACGGAAGCGGCTTCCACCTGGTTAAAACCCAGTTCGACAGGCGTGGAACGGCCAAACACGGAAACCATCACGCGAAGCTTGTTCTTCTCCGTGAGAATTTCCTCGACCGACCCGATAAAGCCCTTGAACGGTCCTTCTTTGATGGAAACACTGTCCCCGACAATATACGGATTCTGGATCACATCCTGCGAAGCGTCTTGAGACTCGACGCCAAGCAGTCTATCGACCTCGCTCTGACGCAGAGGAATCGGCGCCTTGTTCAGACGACTGGTTCCTCCAAAATGGGTAACCCCCTGAATGGACGTTACTAGGTGCTGGGTGAGCTCGTCCAGCTCCATCTCTATAATCAAATAAGCCGGGAAAAGCTTCTGGACGACCGTCTTGCGCTTTCCTCGGACATTGACCTGAACAGCCTTCTCCGGAATGAGAATGCGCCCAAACTTATCCTGAACGCCTTCGCGTTCAATCAACATTTCCAAGTTTTTCTTAATGGTGCTTTCCTGACCGGAAAAAGTATGGACCGCATACCATAACATCGCCATGATCTACCCACGTCCTAACAGTTTATCAACGAGAAAGGAAAGTCCCAAATCAATTCCAGCTATATAGACTCCCATGATAACGCTAAAAATCACCACAACCAAAGTAGAACCTTTCAGTTCTTCAAGAGTGGGCCAAGTGACCTTTTTCATCTCTTGGATAACTTCTTTGATGTATTGTTGAATCTTTTGCATATCATGACTCCGAAAGGATGGAAGCAGGTCGGGAGGGACTCGAACCCCCAACCAACGGTTTTGGAGACCGTGACTCTACCAATTGAGCTACCGACCTAAATACCGTCCTTACTTGGTTTCCTTATGAACTGTATGCTTACGGCAGAACGGGCAGTACTTCTTGTACTCCACACGGGAAGGATGAAGTCGCTTATTCTTGTCGCAATCATAGTTACGCTGATGGCAAACAGTGCATTCGAGCGTAATAAGTTCTCTTGGCATTTTTATTCCTTACTTGATGATTTCGGTTACGGATCCGGCGCCGACGGTGCGGCCGCCCTCGCGGATGGCGAAGCGGAGCTGCTTCTCCATGGCGATCGGGGCGATGAGCTCCACGTCGATCGTCACGTTGTCGCCCGGCGTCACCATCTCGACGCCTTCCGGAAGCTTGATCGTGCCCGTCACGTCCGTCGTGCGGAAGTAGAACTGCGGGCGGTAGCCGTTCATGAACGGCGTGTGGCGGCCGCCCTCTTCCTTCTTCAGGACGTAAATCTGTCCCTTGAAGTGGGTGTGCGGGGTAACGGACTTCGGGGCGGCGAGAACCATGCCGCGGATGATGTCCTTCTTCTCCGCGCCGCGGAGCAGGAGGCCCACGTTGTCGCCGGCCTGCGCGTCGTCGAGCAGCTTGCGGAACATCTCGACGCCGGTCACCACGTATTCAGTCGTGTCGCCGAGGCCCACGCGCTCCACCTTGTCGTTCAGGCGGACGATGCCGCGCTCGATGCGGCCCGTGGCCACCGTGCCGCGGCCCGTGATCGTGAACACGTCCTCGATAGGCATCAGGAACGGCTTGTCCGTCTCGCGGACCGGCTGCGGGATGTACTCGTCGACGGCCTTCATCAGCTCCATGATCTTGTCCTGGTACGCCGGGTCGCCCTCGAGCGCCTTCAGCGCGGAACCGCGGATGATCGGCGTGTTGTCGCCGTCGTAGCCGTACTGCTTCAGCAGGTCGCGGACTTCCTCCTCGACGAGCTCGAGGAGTTCCGGATCGTCCACCATGTCGCACTTGTTCAGGAACACGACGATCTTGGGGACGCCCACCTGGTGCGCGAGGAGGATGTGCTCGCGGGTCTGCGGCATCGGGCCGTCCGTCGCGGCGACGACGAGGATGGCGCCGTCCATCTGGGCGGCACCCGTCACCATGTTCTTCACGTAGTCGGCGTGCCCCGGGCAGTCGACGTGCGCGTAGTGGCGGTTCTCGGTCTGGTATTCGACGTGCGACGTGTTGATCGTGATGCCGCGCGCCTTCTCTTCCGGCGCGTTGTCGATCTCGTCGAACTTCTTCGCGGACGCAAGACCCTTCGCGGCCAGCGTCGTGCAGATGGCGGCCGTCAGCGTCGTCTTGCCGTGGTCAACGTGGCCGATCGTGCCGATGTTGCAGTGCGGCTTGGTTCTTTCAAAATGCTCTTTTGCCATAAAACTTAACCTCCGAATTGTTAAGAGCCCAGATCGGGATTTGAACTCGAGACCTCTTCCTTACCAAGGAAGTGCTCTACCACTGAGCTACCTGGGCATTACCCCCTCGCTACATTCGTAACGAGGGGGCTAATGAAGCGTGGGCCGTCGTGGTTTCGAACCACGGTAGACGTAAGTCAACGGATTTACAGTCCGTCCCCTTTAACCACTCGGGCAACGACCCATTTTCAAGCCAAAGATAGGAATCGAACCTACGACCGGCTGATTACAAATCAGCTGCTCTACCAGCTGAGCTACTTTGGCATGCAACTTCTCGCCGGGCTCATAAAAAGCCAAACTAGAAGTTTTGCCAAATCTAGATGGATTTCGCGATTTTGTCAAGGACAAAAAAAATCTTTTTGGAAAAATTTTCCTATTTCTCCCGATTTTTTGTGAACAGATTGTTTATACAGGGAAGATTTAACCGAGATAAGAAGAATTGTGCCGAATTTTCCTCTTTATTTTTCTAGATTGTCCCTTATGAAGCCAGCAAGGAAAGCCCGATACGGGCAGTATTTTACCATAGCGCCAATCGCAGAGTTTATGGTTTCGTTAGTCTCCAAGGGGAAGGCCGCAAAAATACTCGAACCGTCCTGCGGCAAGGGAATTTTCCTGGAAACACTCCAAAGACATGGCTTTTCAAATGTCGAGGCCTTCGAAATCGACAAAAGCCTCGCTCTTGCGTACCCAAATGTGAAGCATGAAAGTTTCCTATCGGCGCCGACAACGGATAAGTTCGATTGCATCATCGGAAACCCGCCCTATATCCGGTGGAAAAATCTGGAACCCGAGCTGAAGGAAGAGCTGACAAGTTCCAGCCTTTGGAACGCTTATTTTAACAGCCTGTGCGACTACCTGTTCATCTTCATTCTGAAAAGCATCGAGCAACTGAACGAAAACGGTGAATTGATTTTCATCTGTACCGATTACTGGCTGAACACGACACATGCGAAGTCCTTGCGAAACTATATGGTAGATTCGGGATTTTTTGAAAGTATCTACCACTTCAACGAAGCTGCTCTTTTCGAAAATGTGACCGCATCGTTTATCATCTTCAAATACATCAAGAAGAAAGGGGCTAAACTACCGATAACGCTATACGAATACACAAAACGACAAAGACCGACAAAATCCGACTTGAACGAAGCAACGTCTTTTGTTAGAAAGTCTATTCCGCCTTTTCAAAAAAATGCCCGCTGGATTCTTGACGAAGACGGCGTTCAGCGGCAAATTTCAACCTTGGAAAGAATCTGCCGGAAAAGAGATTCCTTGCTTCCTGATTCGTTCTACCGCATCGGCGACTTCTGCAACATAGGAAACGGTATGGTCTCAGGCCTAGACAAAGCTTTCAACCTGTCCGAAATTCCGCTCTCCCCGAGGGAACGCTCCCAGACAATCCCGGTCGTCAAAGCAAAGGATATCCAGCCATACACTTACCGGGATACATCGACCTATCTTTTTTCGAACGACGATTCTCCTTTCGAGACTTTTGCCAAGAACTACCCCAACATCGGGAACCATTTGCGCCCGCGCCTACCCGAACTTTCCAAGCGATACAGCTACGGAAAGAACCTACAGCCGCAACAGTTCGCGTTTCCCAGAAACCAGCAGCTGTTCGAAAAAAACTGCCAAAAAATCTTTGTCCCCTGCAAGGACAGAATCACCACGCGAAAGAAGTTTCGCTTCTGTCTCGTCGAATCCGGAATCTACGCGCTGCAGGATGTCACGGGAATCATTCCCAAGAATGACATGAAAGAAAGTATCTACTACCTGCTTGCCTTTTTAAACAACGAAGAAGTCTATAACTGGCTCTACCACAACGGAATCAAGAAAGGCGATGTCATCGAGTTTTCGGAAGCGCCGATTTCTAGCATCCCTTACAGGCCTATCGACTGGAAAAATCCCGCAGAAGTCACGCTGCACGACACAATCGTTTCCAACGTGAAAGGCTATCTCCGGTCAGGTGACGCGGCCAAGATTTTCTCCATCTCCCAGGCATTCAAAATTTTACTTCGAGAAACAAGATGATTGATTTTTTGGATTTTTTAAGCCGGCTGAAAGGCATCTCCGTAGAGCGCCCCAATAAACAGGGAAACGGCACGCTTTCCGGTCACGCCGCAGGGGAACCTTTTGAAAAAGCCGCCTACAGGATTTTAAAATCGACATACCCGAACCGAGTTTTCAAGCAATTCGAATTTTTGAACGACATCTATCTGAAAAATCCGAAATGCATTTCGCTTGCCCAACGAAACTCCCTTATCCAGTCCCCGACAGTCCTGTTTCTTTTGACCCGCGGCGACAAGGCAACGCTCAACTGGAATCCTGAAAATGTTTTCGAAGAAAAGCAGAATGACACGGCAGACATTATCTTTCTGGAAAATAATTTCTATTCCCTCATCGACATCAAGACAAAAAACGCCTCGAAAACGTCACAGCCGCCAAACATCATCTCTGCATATAAACTGGCAAAGATGTGCGCCAATATGCTGGACAACGAGGATTTCGAATCCTTTTCTTTAAACTATATTGAAATCGAATGGTTTGAAAGAAACGAGTTCCTGAAATGTTCCAACGCCTACTATGCGAATCTGTTCAAGGCGACGCCAAAGAGCCTTTACATCAACTGGGCTGCCGCGCTCCAAATCCAGTTTTTTGTCTCTTCGCTGGACCAGTCGTTTGGCGGGACGAGAAAAATTTGGTGCCAGGAATATCTTCGGAACTTTGTCGAAAGCGCATCGCGGCGCTGTGAAAAAATGAAGCACGATTATATCACCCCGTTCCTCGGATACCTATGAAAACAAGCCCTGTCGAATATACCGCCCATATCGATGTCCGCTATGCGGAAACCGACGCGATGGGAATCGTCCACCATTCCGTCTATGCCATCTGGTTTGAGCAGGCCAGATCCGAAATTTTCAAGGCGAACGGGATTCCCTTTTCCCTCTTTGAAGCGGAAGGCTACCACAGCCCGTTGCTGTCGCTCGAAGTGGAATTTCTAAAGCCTTGCCGCTACGGGGAAACAGTTGACATCCACCTGCATCTCACGCAAATCGACCGGTTGCGTTTTTGCTTTGAATACAAACTGACCGTCGGCGATGAGCTTCGGACAACCGGCAAGACGATGCACATCTTTACCTTTCACGACAAGCCTTGCCGCCATGCGCCGGAAGCGGTCATGAAAACTTTTTTCGGGGACGGAGCCACCCCATAAAGGGAAATCACTCCGCAGGCAAGATGATTTCGATATGGCTCGTGCTGACGTTCAGGAAATGCGTCCGGAAAAGATCCTTGCCTTCTCGGTCCGCGACATTTACCTGCGTCACCGCGATGAATTCCTTGTTTTCGCGAACGTAGTCGGTGAGGCGTTCGTCGCGCATCGTGTCAATTTCACCCGTGATAATAAAAGTATCGGTCCAAATTTTTACTAGCATACCTAAAATATAATCAATCCAAAGCGGAAAAAAAAGAGAACGGCGGACGTCTAAGTTTTCGGAACGCGAAACACGGGACACGGGACGTGGCATAACCTCAGATTTTCCGTTCTAATTCCTGCAATGCGGGTTCAAAGCGAATCACCCAGATTTCCGTCTGGCTTCCGATACGGACCGGCGGTCCCCAGGAATCGACGCCGCTAGAAACAAGCCACGGAACACCGTCTAAGGTTCCAAAACCCGAGGAGAGTCTCCAAAAAAATCCGATAAGCGCTGTTGCCGGAAAGAACTGTCCATCGTGCGTATGCCCGGAAAGCGCAAGGTCCGGAAGGCGACCGACATAGCCTTCTTCGATTCCCTTCGGTTGGTGATCCATTAGGATCCAAGGCTTTGCCGTATCTTTTGGAAGAAGCCATTCGAGCGGAAGACGTTCCACTCCACGTCCCATCGCCACGGCAAAATCCGTGCGCCCCGAAAAGCAGACCATCGGCAGGCAAGCGGTCGAATCGTCCAGGACGACCATCCCGTTTTCGCGCATCCACTGCTCGGGGTTTGAACCGGACCGTTCCATAAATCCTTCGTGGTTTCCGTTGATTCCGAATGCGCCAATCCGAGCTTTCCCTACGACACGCCGAAAGAGCGAATCATAGCCTTCTGCCCGGAGCGCCGAGTCCTTTATATCCGCGAGATCCCCGCCGAACAGGACAAAGTCCGGTCCGATACTGTCCATCTCCGCAGCGAGGCGTTCCAGCTTCTGCCGGTGAAAAAGCGGGTCGATATGCAAGTCGCTGAAAAATACAGCCGAGAACGGTTCCGAGATTTTCGGAATTTCGACAACCAGCTCCTTTGTCCGGTAACGATTATTCACCGGAACACCGAACGCGAAGAAAATCGCCGACAGCAAGATTCCTAGACCGAAAACGATCCGGTTTCCGCAAAGGCGAATCTTTGCGTCGAGAGGTTTCCGAACGGCCAGCCGACGAATCAGGCGGAAAACATCCCAGGCGAGAAATAAAAGCATCGCTTCGCAGAACCACACCGTGAAGATTGCTTCGAGAAGCATTCCCGCAAAATGCTCGCGCAAGTAAAACCCTCCGAAAAAGACGACGAGAATCGCCGCGGCAAAAAATGTCCCGCGGACCCCCGGAAAGACGCTCCGAAAACGAAAAAACAGGTAAAGCGTAAAAATGACAAGAAGGATCAGGAACAACATAGAAGAATCCGGGTAGAATTTTCGCCGACAAATTTCCGCCATGGAAATCCGCCGGATAACGCTTCACCAATGTAAAAAAAACATCCGGTCAAAAATTTTGTTCCAAACGCTATTTTTTGGTGTATTTTGAAATCCTAACCAACCAAGGACTTTTTTATGGCCGCCAAAAGACAACCCCCCGTTCTCGCCTACCAGAATCAGCAATTTCTCGAAAGCGATGCCGGGCGTCAAATGCGCATACTCTCGGAATTTCGCGCTCCCGATGTCGTCTTGCAGGAGGGAGGTATCAAAAGTACAATCGTCATGTTCGGTTCCGCAAGAACCATCGGAGAAAAAGACCTGAAGAAACGCTTGAAAGCCGCCAAATCGCCAAAAGAAATCCAGACGCTTAAAAGGCTCTCTCTCGTCGCCAGGTACTACGATGCGGCAAGGGAACTCGCCGGGCGTTTCGGAGACTGGATCAAGAAACATCCGGAATGGCATTACGGCATCTGCACCGGCGGAGGTCCGGGTATCATGGAAGCGGGAAACCGCGGAGCGCACGAGTCAAAGGTTCCGTCCCTGGGATTCAACATCAAGCTGCCCTACGAACAGCACCCGAATCCCTACATCAACCCGCGCTTCAATCTGCAATTCCGCTACTTTTTCATCCGAAAGTTTTGGTTTCTCTTCAAGGCGCGCGCACTGATAGCCTTTCCCGGCGGATTCGGTACGCTCGACGAACTGTTCGAAACGCTCACGCTCATCCAGACAAACAAGCTGCACGAACAGATTCCAGTCGTCCTGTTTGGCGAAGAATACTGGAACAATCTCATCAACTGGGATTTTCTCGTCGAAACGGGGATGATTAACGCAGCCGACCTGAAAATTTTCCACCCGACGAGCGACATTGACGAAGCCTATTCCTACGTAACAGGCATTTTGGAAAAGCGGTCAAAAGTTCCCTCTGCGACAGGCGTGCACGCGTTCGGCAACCACAAATAGTTAAATTGCGGACGTGATTCAAAACCGTTTTGCAGAGTTTCTGGACCGGCTGTCGCGAAACCTCGCCGTGCGCGAGCATTACACGATGGACGATTACCAATGTTGGCTCGACCACAATCCCGTTTACCTGCACAGCGGGGCGGTCGAACATATCCAGCTGCGCGACCGCCTGACGCTCGACGGGACAAACGACCTGTTTCGCGCCTCGTACTGGATTGCGCGCCCGGGCGACCAGGAACGCCACGGTGAACGGAACATCGTCGTCAAGTTCTGCAAGTATTACGTCCAGCCCGGGAAAAACCGTCTTCACCGCCTGAACATGATCATCAGTTCGTTCGAAGACGAGATCCGAATCAACAACCTAATCCGTGCAACGAATATCGAAGGAGTCGTGCAGAGCCTCGGGGGCGGCATTGCGGGGAGACTGCCCTACCTCAAAATGGAACTTATCAAGGGCTGCTCGCTCGACAAGATGTTCAAGACGGACATTTCAAAAGACGAGCTTGTCCCGCGTGTCGCGCAAATCGCCTACCTAGCGAACACGATAAGCCAGCTGCATTACTATCAAATCGTCCACAAGGACTTAAAGCCGAAGAACCTTCTCCTGTGCCAGGACCCGACGCACATCAACAACCACAAGATCCTGATTTGCGACTTCGGCTACGCCCAGGCAAAGCTCCGGGAAAGCGTCACCGAATACGGTGGGCAGATGACTCCGGCGTACAGCGCACCGGAACAGGCAGTCATGGGCGAGAACCTTTCGAGTTCCGTCGACTATTTCAGCTTCGGCATCATCATGCACGAATATCTCACGGGAAAGAACCCCTTCCCGGATACGGTCAAGATTTTTACCGAGGATCGCTTTCACATTACGGAGCGCTATCTGGAGTATCTGCGGACCGGGCGAGAAAACGTCTTTTATGATGACCGTTTCCCGGAAATTCACGACTGGATAGACCAGCTGACTACCTTCGACAGCATCGAGCGGATGCAGAAAAGCGAGAACCTGTTCAACATCGCGCACAAGCTGCGCGAAAGGGTCAATGCGCTCGGCTATCACGATGTCAATACGGATTTCCTATGGAACCAGCTGCGCGAATACCGCGGCGAAGTTCACCGATAAGAGAGGTTTCCAATGCGCCCAAAATTCTGCAGGTTTCCGTACTTGCTCTGTATTCTTTTTGTCGTCGCCCTCGCGGCGGTAAACCTTGCCGTCCAATGTTCTCCATCCATCCGGGAATGGTCTCGCGAGCGAAAGGCGGTCGCCCATTTCGACGAATACTGGAAAACGGAAGGGGCCAAGACATTCCGCGATGTCGGCGTCGAACCGACCGACAAAATTTACAGGGAAGAACTCGACAGCTATCTCAAGAAGTTCCATGCAGCAAACCAGCCGTTGGTTCCGGAAAAACGCATTGAAAAGATGGAACGCGAATTTCAGGAATGGTGGGAAACCAGTGGTAAAAGATCCTATGCGGCAAACGAAGTCTCCCCCGATGAAAATCTCTATAAAAAAGAACTCAAGCGCTATCTCCAAGGCTACACAAAGAATATCCCGAAATTCCAGATAGCGTATATTCCCGAAACTTCCAGCATTGTTTCGCTCTTCGCCAGCTGGCTCTTATTTCCGAGCGTCATCTCCTTTCTGCTTTTTGCCGGAGGCTTTTTCCTTGCGATGAAAGCTCTCGAAAATCGCTGGGGACTTTTGCAATCGGCGCTTCTTCTTGCGTCGGGGACGCTGGTTTCGAACTTCATGTTCGCTGCGACATTTTCGATGTCTTATTTTGGACGCTACGAAAATACGCCATTCATGGGCATGAGCCTTCCGCTTGCAATGCTCCTCGGCTGCGTATCGTCAAGTCCCAAGCGGGAAATTCCCGGGTTTGCGCCCTATGCGGCAATTCTCATCGTTCTTGCGGACATTATTGCCAACTGGAACATCAATCCGAATCTCTACGGCTGGGTCGCCATCCTCGAAATACCCTTCTTCGGAACGGGCGCCCTCCTCGGACGCAAAGTCCCGCGCCTTTTTTGCCAGAAAAACCGTTCAACGCCCGCCGCCGAAAAAGCCGAAACCGCCGACCCGAAAAAACTTCTCCGAAAAGATCTCGATGACGCAATCGACCTTGCGAACAAAGCGGAATACGAACATGCGGCGCAAATCCTCACGGAAAAGTTCACCAGGCTTTTTCGCGAAAACCCGCTGGACACGGCGGCTATCGAGCAGACGGTCGAAGCGGTGCTGTATCCGCACTTCTTCTTTCCGATTCCGGGAATGCAGTGGATTTCCTGGGGAAGCGAAGCCCGGAACAAAGGCCTTTTCGAGACGGCGGCAAGGCTTTTCGAAAAAGGCGCTTCGGTCGAGGAAGACGACAAGGTTAAGCGGCGGGCGCTTTTCTATGCCGGAGACATCCGCCTGCGCTACCGCTTGGACGAAAAGACGGGTCGGGAAGAGCTCGAACAGGTCGTGCAGAAGGATCCGACGGACATTTTAGCGACAGAAGCCGGAAAACTTCTCGGGAAATAGCTATTTTTGGAGCATTATGAGTAACGTTCAGATTTTTGATACGACATTCGCCCTGGCAATTCTCGTCATCTTGGCCATTGCCGTCCCCCTGCTTCTCCTTTTTGCCAACTGGGTATTGCACCCGGGAAAGATCAAGCAGACGCTCATCAAGGGAACCGCCTACGAATGCGGTCTCGCCCATGTCGCAGGAACCGCCAACGAACGTTACCCGATTAAGTATTACATGGTCGCGATGCTCTTCCTCGTTTTCGATATCGAAGTCGCGTTTCTCTACCCGCTCGCGGTCGTTTTCCTTTCCAGTCCCTGGAGCCTGCTTTTTGTCCTTCTCGCCTTTCTCGCCATTCTCGAAAGCGGCTACCTATATCTATACCGCAAGGGCGTCCTCGACTGGAACAAGCTGTCGGACTGAGTTTTAAAAAGCTTCCCGCAAATAGATGGTGAGACCGAAATACTTGCCATCGACAAGAGAAAAGTCGCAGCGGGCGTAAGTCTTTTCCGATCGATTCAGGAGAAGTCTCCCGCCAAAACCTGCCGCATAATGCAGGTCGTTTTTCCAAAGCTCCGAGAAATACGGCCCGACTTTCCCCGCTTCAACGAACAACGTTCCCGCCAGACGCCAAAGAAGTTTCTTCCGAAATTCCAGTTGGGCGCTTAAGGATTGCCTGTCGAGAAAAAGTCCGCGTTCCACGCCGCGAAAACGCTTCACCCCGTCAAGCGTCGAAAGCATGTCGAACGGGACATCCCCTTTCCGCATATCGTAAAACGCACCCAAAGCAATCGAAGTATTCCAGATGAAGTGGGAATAGGCACGCAGATCGAACGTTTGCGAAAAGAAGTCGTAATCGCCGCCAAAAGCCTTTGCGTAGAAAATTTGCCGATAGCCCGCATAAGCCCCGCTTTCCGGCCAATTTACGTTGTCGCGCAAATCGATCGTCGCCTGGAATCCGAGACCGGTCCGAAGTCCGCCACCGAATTCCGGCCTAGACAGTTCCCCCTTGCGGAACGATACGCGGTTCGTTTCAAAATATAGATACGGTCCGACACTCAGCATCCGCGTCCTCGGGGGTGCCAGGATTCCGATATCGACCGGCACATACAGTTTAAAAAGATCCATGTCGTAGCGCAGGAAATCGTCCCTGTCCGGATCGTTCCCGATTCCGTAAAACTTCGCGCGCCAGTTCCAGTACACAAGCGAAACATCCGAATGGATTTTTCCGCCGAACAGATAGAGATCCGGCGAAACGTTTACTTCGACCTGTCCCTTCGTCGTTCCCATGGCGATAAGGTCAAGCGACGAGGCGTCACCGCCGGGATCTTCCGGCCTAGAAAAAAGGAGCAGCATCGCTCCGTACTTCAGTCCGGTTTCCTCGGAATAGCCAAGAACGGGCATCGCGGCAAAGCGTTGAAATTTTCTGTCTCCGGACGTCACAACCGAATCCGAGGGTTTTTCCGCAAACAGAAAGGCGGTACTGCAGAAAAGCGCCGCGATTCCTCGCCAAAAAGCGTTCACGAAACATCCCTCCAAAGCTCCCTGGCAATCTCCGCGGAAAATTCCCGAATCCATTCCGGTCGGACGTTCGGAGAGGGAACACGTTCAAATTTTTTCCCGCCCGCAGCGAAAAATTTCTGTTTCAATTCCACATCCACTTCGTATAGGGTTTCCAAGTTATCTGCGGTAAAGGACGGGCATACAAGCAAAACGCTTTCACCCTGGCGTCCCAAACTTTCGATCACCCGGACGGAATACGGTTCAAGCCACTTGACCGGTCCAAGGCGGCTCTGGAACGAAAGGAGAATTTTTGCGTCGGGAACGATTTCGAGAAGCTTCCCACGCCAGAATTCAAATTCCGAGCGACACTCTTCCGCATACGGATCCCCGTTCCGTTCAAAGCGGAGCGGTGTCCCGTGAAACGAAAAGACGACCGCGCTTTTTCCATTCCAGACATCCTGGATTTCGCGCAGGATTTCATCTAGAAAGAAGCGCTTCATGGCAAAGCCATCGAAAAAGCGCATTTTCAGGCTCGGAAATTTCCGGAATGCGGCTTTCGCCAGGTCCCTGACCGCAACCGTCGTCACCAGGGAGCGCTGCGGAAAAAGCGGAATAACACAAATTTCCATCAAGCCCTGTTTCGAAAATTCCGCAAGAGCATCCGTTATCGAAGGTTTTGAACCGAATTCAAAAGCGTAGCGCACCGGCACCCGGGAGATTTCCGACGACATCCTTTCGGCAAAAAGCCGCGTATAATGAATCAGAGGCATCTCTCCAAGCCCAGCCGAATCGATCATCCGCCGATATTTTTCGGCGCTTTTTACCGAGCGTCTCGGAGCAATGATTCCGCGGAGAAGCCATTTCCAAAAAAACGGAGGGTTTCCGAGCGTGTGCGGATCTCCCAGAAAATCGACAAGGTACTTTTCCACATTTTGCGGCGAAGCATCGGACGGGGAACCTAGCTGGACAAAGAGAATCGCATCGGACATACCTCCTATTTTAGAAAAATCGTCTATATTTTTGAAACACAAGGAGCATTTATGACACTTGCGGAAAGAATCCGGAAATTGCTGTCCGAACTGGAAAAAGGTCTAATCGAACGCGAAAACCTCTTGCGGCTCGCCTTTTTAGCGGTCGTCACGCAGCAGCCTACCTATCTCTACGGACGCGCCGGTTCCGGAAAGCGCGCCCTGGTGGAACATCTCGCGTCGGGATTCCGCGGATTAAAAGTCCAGTCGTACGGGCGGAGACATCTCGAACTTCCCAAGGAAACAGAGCCTCTCGACATCGCCATCTTTACGAGCTTCGAAGCGTCCATTTCACAAATGACTACCGCCATCCGCGCCATTCTCGACGAAAACCTTTCCCGCGAGATCCTGATTTCCGGCAGGAACCGCCCGGACGCCTGTCTCGCCGAAGCGGGCCTTGCAGACAGCATCCATCTGGTCCTGACATTCCCCGATTCCGTCTCCCCGGATGCGCTCAAGGACCTGCTTTCTCCCGCGGGCGACCCGAACCTCTTTACCGCCGAAGAGGCGCTCAAGGTTTCCAAGGAAGAGCTGGATTCCTGGAACAAGGCTATCGAGCAAGTCGATATTTCCGAGGACAGCCTTGCGATTCTCAAGCAGATCGCAGCCGAATGCGAACGGAGCAACATCTACATTTCGGCAAAGCGTTGGCGCGGCCTTGCGAAGATGGCCAGGGCGCAAGCCTTTTTTGCCGGAAGGAGCGAAACGAACGTCACCGACTTTCTCTTTCTCTCCGAAGATCTCTGGGGAAAGCGCACCACGAACGAGGCGATTGGCAAAGGCTTCCAAGACGGGATCAACGCGTTTCTCGACACATACGCCCCGAATCCGGAAACGCTCCAGTCCGATGCCAAGGAACTCTTGCTGTCTGCGGAACATTTCAAGAATTCAACCGGCAGCCTCTACAAGACGACGGAAATCAGCGGCAAAAAATACATCAGCTATTCCATCACCGTTTTCAACGAACCGATCATCCTCTTCTGTCCACTGTCCCGCGTCGGCACCAACGAGGACTTCTTCCCCCTGAACACACTCCACCGCGAAGAGATCCGTGCCAAATGCAACTACATGGGCGGAGACATCTGCAAGATTTCCATCGATTCCAAAGCCAAGCGCAACGGAATGCGCGCATCGGGCATGATAGCCAAGACGCAAACGACACCAAACACGAACACAGTCTATGAGGACTACGCAAAGCTTCCGTCCGAAATCTTGCGGACAAACGACCCGGAAATCATCGAGCAAAACCGCATCGGCTTGCAGGATGCCCACGAAAAGCTCTTCGATCTCATCACCCACACGCTCCAGAGCCTCAAGCAGATCAAGGCGCTATACAACAGGAATTTCGAATACCAGAACGACCCGTTCCTCTCGATCGAATCCTACAAGGACTTCATGAACCGCATTCTGAAACGCTACAAGGCCCTGAGCGAATTCAGCAAGGAACTGCAACAATACGAATCGGTTCTCGCCCAGATTTCAAAGTAGTCCGTTCAAAAAAAAGAAAACCCGCTCAGCGGAACGCGAAATAGACGGCTCCGATAAGGCAAAGCGCCGACCAGAGATAATCCAGCTTCAGCGGCTGGTTCATCATAAACACGGCAAACGGCGCAAAGACGGAAAGAGCGACGACTTCCTGGATCACTTTCAGCTGGACAACATTCAGCGCCGTGTAACCGTAACGGTTTGCCGGCACCTGGATCATGTATTCAAAAAACGCGATTCCCCAGCTCGCCATCGCAGCGACAAACCACGGTTTCGCATTCAGGAATTTTAGATGCCCATACCAGGCAAAGGTCATAAAGAGATTGGAGCAGACGAGCATCCCCGCCGTGAGCAAGGCAACTTTCAACATAAGGTCTTTTCAGGATTTTGCAATGCGGAAACGGCTTTTTCCCGCACAAAGTAAATCGCTAGCAAGGCGAACAGAAGAAGCGAAGCCGCGCAATGCACCGAAACAAGCCAGCCAAAAATCGCAGCGGAAAGCATCCCTAGCACAAGGGAAACTTCCTGGATATCCGCCAGGGATTCTCCGTCAAGCGTATCGAGTTCCGCAGGAGAAAGTCCCCACAGGTAAGTCATCAGGCCGTTTCCCGAATCCGCATCGAGAAAACCTACCGTCCCGAACTGATAGTCCAGGATGGATTCGAAAACACGGCAGCCACCAAAATCCGTCAGAAAGGTAACCGAAAGCGCAAGCCCAACTCCGAAAACCAGCCATTTTTTTGTCAGAAAGGCAAATCGAGCCGTTACAAGCCCAAAGGCCACGCCCGCCACAAGCTCGATTGAAAAGGCAAACGTCCAGGCCACGCAAATCGCAACGCTCTCCGGGAAAACGGAATAGAGCGGCGAAAGAACGCTTAACGCACAGGCAACAGCAACCAGAAGACGGAACAGGCAGCCGAGCGACTTCTTAGCCCCGCATTCCGAAAGATTCTTTAAAAAAGCCGAAAGCAGATAAAGGATTCCCCATAGCGTTACCAAAAAAACAACCGGCAGAAGAACACCCAGCACCGTCGAAAGCGTTCCGAAAATCGAAAGCAAGCCGGCAAAATCCACTGCACAGAGACCGGCATAGCACAGCGCGAGCCCGGGGATTCCGAACAGGGAAAGTACGGCCAGCGCAAGCGGAACCTTGACCGGATAGCGAGCCATCTAGACCCCGAGTTCCGAAAGTCCGTCGTCTCGGACAACCAGCAAGACGGCGTTCTGCCCCACGACCACGTAGCGTTCTCCGTCCACTTCGATTTCAAAGGCGTTGCCATGCAGATAAAGCGCCTGATCGCCGACTTCCACCTGGAGAGGAACATAATTGATTGGATCCGCCGCTTCCTTTAGGAACGCATCCGGATCGGTCGAAGGAACCGGATATCCCGGCCCGACTTTCACCACGATTCCCGCGCGGACGGCATCCTTTTCCCGAACGCCGGGCGGCAGGTAAAGTCCGCTTCCCGTTTTCGAAGCCGTTTCGAGAGGTTTCACCAGGATACGGTCCCCGATCATCACAACTTTTTCCACATTCTTGTCCATAGGTTCAAAAATAGAATTGTTTAACCGAAAATCACCCCGATTTTACATCGTTTCATTTGCTTTTTCTCTTTTTTTATGTATAATATGAATGTCTGCTTAGAAAAGAAGACATAACCGCTGGGAAGACAACCTCAGCAAGGAGAAACAATGAAAGAAAAGAACAACTTCTGGATCGAGAGAGAACTCGATCTGGACAATCGGAATCGAGACTACACGTTCAACACATCAAGAACCGACGAAGAAGATGACGGATCCTGGTGGGTGGACGAAAAGTAAAGATTCCCCAAAGCTCTGGCCCTGGTGACTTTCACCGGGGTTAGTTCGTTTTAAAGCTCATCCAAGGCGCTTCCGCATAAGGCTTCAAGAACATAGTCCTCGGGTTCTCCGCGGAGGTAAAACGCATAGAGGTTCTCGTCGTCGGCAAAATCCTCCAGGTTCACACCGCGACGCAGCTGCAATTCCTGGGAAATGCGCTTCTTGAAAGACTGGAAACCGGAGCTTAAAAGATACAGGGAAAGCGAAACCGGCTTGTGAAGAATCTTCATCATAGGCTGCCTTCTTTGCTTGTGTTTTCGGAAGTGACGAAAATTGTCGTATCCTTTTTTAGATATACAAAAATTATTCCACGGTAATTATTTACAAATTCATTATTTTAGAATCGCCGTCAAGCCTTATCCGATGGAAGATTTCGGGTTTCCTACAAATTAATCTTCAAAAAAAATCACAGGTCAAAATCTGACAATTTCATTTCACTTTTTTCGCAAGCCGACGCCCTGAAAAGCCCAACTCTTTCAACTCGTTGATTTTTAACAAGTTAGAGAATCCGCATTGCGTAAAAAGGACGTCGTTCGAAAAAGCGGTTTTCCGAACATTCCATTTTTTTTAGATTTCAGGCAACCGTCAAATTCAACGAATCACAATTTTTAGCAAATGAAATTTTCAAAGCAACTTTCGACATTTCTCAGTGCGATTTTTTTAGGTTCAACGGCAACCGTCGCCTCCGAAGCGTCCCTTTTCACTCTCCCCGAAACGATCCAAAGCGAAGCGAAGCACACCTTTGATTTCGCCCTCCAAACGAATTATTCCGAAGCTTATGCCGCCATCCAAAAAATCCAGGATAAAAAACCGGGAGCAGCCTGCGTTATCCGCGGCATCGTCCGTCTGAGCGAATTTGACGACACGGGCGATACGCTTGCGCTTTTCACTGCCGAAAAGGAACTTTCAAAATGTTCGGCAGAAGGGAGCTGGGATATTTTGCGGGAATTCGAACTGGGATACGCCCACACCGCCATGGGGCATTCCATCAAGGGGGCGCTCGGAACGCGAAAAGCCGCCAAGAAATTCGAAGACGCCGAAGATCTCGACGCCCAAGCCTTTTATGCGATTTATGCCTATTATGTCGATGACGGATTGAGCTTCCTACCGTTCGTTTCCGATCATCGCGAAGACTATCTGAAAATTCTCGAAAAAGGAGCGGATCGGTCCGAGCTTTTCTGGGCGCTTTACGCAACGCCTCTCGCCTGGATGTATTACGACAGGCAGGAATACGCCAAGGCCCTGGAAGTCGTGGAACGTTCACTCGCCAAGTCTCCGAAAAATCCCGTTTTCTTGCAGATGAAAGCCGATATGCTCTACAAGCTAGGACGCTTTGTCGAAGCCGCAAAGATTTACGAAAAAAGCGCAAGCGACTACCTGAACCGGACAGGCAAATCGGTGCGCTACTGGTGCGCAGTCGGGAACCTCGCCCGCATCTACAAGGAAATGGGCGACAGCGAAAAATCCTTGCAACACGCGGATTTATTCAAAAGTCCCGAATACAAGCAAATCGAAAAATGGATGCCCGCTTCGCTCGTCAAGGACCTGAAAAAGAAAAAGCTCTACCCGTGAGCAGAGGTTAGGACCTAGAACAGGAATCCCGTTTTTTCTTAAGAATTTATCAAAAGAAAAGGTTCCCGAAACTTCTGTCCAGGAACCTTTTATCGGGAGAAAAACTAAATCACCATTTTGCGGCAAGTTCTGCCGGACATTCCACTTCCACGTAAGTATGCCTTGGATTTGTGCTTGCGGCATTCATCCAAGTCGCCATGAAAAGGCACCCTTCTTTCGCTTGCGGCTTGTTCGCATATTCCCGATTGCAGCTTTCGACCAGGCAGGATTTGATTTTCGCATCTCCGCCACCAGCCTTTTCACAAGTTGCGAGCAATCCGCCATACTGTTCTCCCGCGCAGGAAAGTCCCATCACACCGCAGCCATTGAATTTTCCGACACCGCCGCCGGGAATCATAATATCAAACTGGCCTCCTGCCACGTCATAACCGATATTGCTGGATATGACGATGAGCTTTTTGCCTTTCAGCGCCCTAGAACGCGCATTCGTACCGTCTTTGCCTTCTCCGGTAAAGGTGAGCATAAAGCAACGCCCACAGTCATTTTCGCCACCAGGAGTTGCCGCAAAGGCATAGGCGACCTGGTCGTTGATAATTTGAGGAATCTGGCTCAGACATGTTCCTGCGGTCCCGCCATCACATGCAGAGGCCTCGTCCGCACCGGCCAAGGAACCGTCCGCATGGCAAGTTCTCGTCGGCGTTGTTGCCGGACCGCCCTTGCCATTCCAGGCACAGTGGGGCTTGCAGCTGTCCCAGTAACGCGTTGCGTATCCAGATCCCGATTTTCCTCCCGAAACAACTTTAATGTTGGGAGTCGCCCCGCCCGAAACCGAACTGCTCGACTTTGCCGACGAACTGGAACGAACAACCTGCGCACTCGACGAAGACCTGACCGAACTGCTCGAACGCTCCACCGAGACGCTCGAAGAACTCTTTGCGGAAACGTTTCCGACATTCAGCGTAAGCGTATATTCCTTTCCGTTGATCGTCAGCTTGTCGCTCGAGCTTCCCTCCTGAAAATAATCGGGGACCATTCCCGAAATCGTATAAGTGCCCCTATCCTTGTCATAGTTCATCTGCAAGAAATACAGGTTCCAGGAACGACTCGGTTCAGAAGCAACGCCAGAAAAAACGATCGTTTCGATGGACTGTCCCTTTTGCACGTTTTGCGTCAAGCTTCCTGTCACGTTTCCCGACTCGACACTCGCCGAAGACGCCGGGAGAACCTGAGCGGAACTCGAAGACGCAGCAGGGACTCCGGCAGAGGATACCGGGAATTCGGTCTGCGCACTGGAAACATTCGGCAAGTCCGGCCCGCTCGCCGACGAAAGAATCAGCGAATCCGGATTCTGCGGAATCGAAAGCGTGTCGTTTCCGGGAAGTGCGATGACATTGCCCGCCAAATCGACAATCGAACCGTCAATTAGGCGAATCGTCGTCCGGTCTTCATTCAAGGTTCCAAGCTGCGTTCCGTTCAAGTCCGTTACGATTCCGTTTTTATTGACGAGGTAACCCGCGGAAGAAAGCGAAGGCAGGACCGTCGTATCGCAAGCGAAAATCGGAGAAGCGCCATCCGAAAGGCTTACCACGGTTCCGTCGGCGAGGAGCTGTCCCACGGCGATTCCGGTCGCTGCATCATAGACAATTCCCGTCGCCGGATCGATGGTAAATCCGCCGAGGTAATAGGGGAAATTCGCAACGGACGGAGACGGCGGAATATCACCGCTCCCCGAAACCGAATTGGAATCGTCACCGCAGTTCCACACCAGAAGCGCGGACGCGGCAAGAAGAGTCAGGTAGTGTTTTTTCATTTTTCGTCCTTCTGTTCGATGAAAACTTTACCACACACCACCACCCGAAAAATTTCTACTTGCTTGTATCGCAACCTTGAGGAAATTCATCCGTTAAGCAATCAAGCGTTTCCAGTTCTTCGCCATTATAGGAAGACCAATCATCATGCCATTTGAAGCGGTTTTCTTTCGTAGGGTTAATCGTCGTCTTGTAATGATCAACCAAATATTGGGGACATTCAACTTCTTCCCATTGGTAAGTGGGATTATCCGCTGCCATGTACCAATCGGCAAACCACATACAACCCCGATACAGATTATCAAGACCTACACCGGCAAATGCAAGCTCACACTTGTCGCGAATGCAATTTTGAAAAGCGGCAAGGCTCGCATCATAGCCGAGAGAATTTTGGCAAGAAGTCAAGAATCCACCGTATTGAGCCCCCCAATCAAAATCAGAGCCCTTGTTTACTTGTGTAGAAAGGGCATCAAAATTTCCAACACCTCCCCCCGGCACCATCAAATCAAATTGCCCTTCCTTTACGTCATGCCCAATATTTGAAGACATTACAATAATATGTTTGCCCTTTAATGCCTTATGCGTTGCCTTCGGTTTATTGTTATCGTTCACATCCTTGAAACTTCCGTCATACTGCAAGTGATAACATTTGCCACAGATAGAATTGCTCGGTCCGGCCACGTAGGCGTAGGAAAGAGTATCATTGACAGCAATCGGCGCCATATCTGTACAAGTAAACACGCCTGACGCACCGACGACACAAGCGGAGGTCGTTCCTTCATACCCCATCCAATACTGTTGAACAGCATGCCCTAGCGTAAAAGTCGGCACTTCAACATCGTGAATGTTACAATTCCTAGCCGTAGTCATTCCGGCCTCGTAAGAAGCCTGGGTTGTTGTGTCCGTTCTACCTTCTTTTCCGTCGCTAATCCATGAGCAATGCGGTTTACAAGCATCCCAATAGCGCGTATTCCAGCCATAAGTGCCATTTCCTAGAATCGTCTGGTAAGAGGCAACCGGATAGCCGCTCAAATCCATTTCACTCAAGGGCGACTTTATAAAGCTCGAAGAAGAAACCACAGAAAAGGCACTTGAACTCGAAACATCCTCGCCCGAAGAAACCGGAAGCGTCGCCGAAGACCCCGGAGCAACCGACGCCGAAGATTGCGGCAAATCCGGATTGTCTCCGGAATTCGAGCTGGAAATATTGACCGTCCCCGGTATAAAGTTTCCGTCTTCGTCGATTCGTCCAAGCGGGCTTCCATCGACCTTGGTCACAAGGCAGTTTTTGTAGATGAGCTTTGTCCCGTCAAAATAGGGCAAGAGAGAGGCATCGAGCGTCGCAATCGTCGCTCCGCTGGCGTCCAAAAGGTTCCCCGTCGCAAAATCAAAGGTTCCCACGGCATTCGTCCCGTCCGAAACCGAACCGTCCGAGCCGATAAAATAGGCTCCCGTCCACAGCGGAAACGTTCCGTAGGCGGACAAATCGCACACCAGCGGTTCACTCGAACTGGAAATTTCCGCCGGCGGATTGGAAGAGGAATCGTCACCACAATTCCAAGCGAAAAGGCAAGCGGACGCGATAGCGCCCATTTTCAGAGACGTTTTCATTCAAAACCTCAAATCGATTTTTGGCATCTAATGCCAAACGCCATTAAAATACTCTTGAAATCCAGTTTTCTCCTGATTGAAAACAAAAAGTAGCTTAAAACTGTTCTAAAATCGTTCCCACAGAAAAGCGCCCATTTCCCATCCAGGGAAAATAAACAGCCATTCAACAGCAAAAACCGCCATTTAGACCAAATTCGCCTTTTTTGAACCAGAGTGTTTGTTATTTTATTCGATACTATGAAACGGACCGTAACGATTTGTTTACTTTTTGGAACTTTGCAAGCGACAATCGCAACGCCGCTCTCGATTGACGAAGCAATCGCCATCGCCAAGCAAAAAAATCCCCAGCTGGTCGTGAATCGCACGCACCTAGACAAGGCGGAAAGCCAAAAGACATCGGCGCGTTCCCTTTTTATGCCAAAGCTCACACTTTCCGGCAAGGTGACCCGTATCAACGACCCGATCACCATCGACCTTTCCCCGATTCGCTCCGCCATTCTCGGTTCAAACTACGCTTCGACATACGCAGCGACATACGGCGGATTGATGGCACCCTATATTTCCTCGACCGACATGGCGGCAATCGCCGCGGCAGACGCCAAGGCAAAGGAATACGCTCAAAACGTCGCGGGAAACGGACAAGCCCAGCTCGCTTCGCAAATTCCCGAAGACAAGTTTAAAATCAAAGTTCAGGACAAGCTGTTCTTCAACGCTTCCGCCACGGTTCTCTGGCCTATCTTTACCGGGGGAAAGATTTTTTCGGCATACGCCGCCTCGACGGAAAATATCGAAGCGCAGAAGTCCGCCTACAGCATGGTCGAAAATACGGTTCTTTCCGAAATCTGTACGCGATACTTCAGCATGAGGCTAGCCGAAGAAATGGTCACGCTCCGCACCGAAGCGTTCAAAACCATTGAAGAACACGTCAACCAGGCGAAGAAGCTCGAAGCGGGCGGACAGATTTCCCGGGCGGAACGTCTCCGCGCAGAAGTCGCCCTGGTCGAAGCGATGACCGAAAAGGACAACGCCGAACGCGACCTTTCGCTCGCAAGGCTCGCCCTCGCCAACAGCCTCGGCGCAAGCGACACCTCCCTCACCGCGACAACATCTATCGGACCCGTCGAACTCGACAGAACGCTAGATGACTACAAGAAGCGCGCATCCGAAAACTACCCGGGAATCCGACAGCTTGAACAGGAAAAGAAACGAGCCGGGCGTGCGGTTACGGCAGCCCGCGGAGACTACTTTCCGACCGTTGCCCTTTTCGGCAAGAAGGAACTCTACACCAAGGATTTGACCATTCTCGAACCGGAATGGGCCGTAGGCGTCGCCCTCGAATGGGACATTTTCCATGGAGGCGAGACCGTCGGAAAAGTCGCCGAGGCAAAAGCGACCCGGCGCGAAGTCGAAAGCATGCAGAACCAGGCAGTCCAAAACATTTCCCTTTTGGTCGAAAAGCGGTTTCGCGAATACGAACACGCAAAAAGTCAGATCGAAACTCTCAAAAAGACCGAGGAACTCGCCGAGGAATCCCTCGAAGACCAGCAGAAAGCGTTTAACGCCGGCATGGGGACAAGCCTAGACGTCGTCGATGCGGAACTTTCCCTCGAACGCTTGCGGGTGGCGACGTTAAAAGCGAACTATGACGCGATGATGGCACTTGTCGGGCTTCTCGAAACCTGCGGTGAAGTGGAAAACATCGGAAAATATCTGGAGAATCAAAAATGAAACGAGTACCTGCCGTTTTGATGTTACTGATCATCGTCCTGCTTCTAATCGCAGGATTTGGGGCGATCAAACATTTTGCGCTCGCTCCGCAGCCTGAATACCTGCAAGGACAAATCGAAGCTCGCCGTGTAATGGTCGCGGGCAAGCTTCCCGGACGCATTAGCGAATTTGCCGTACGCGAAGGGGACAGCGTTTCGAAAGGCGAAATCATCGCCGAAATCTCAAGCCCGGAAGTCGAAGCCAAGAAAATGCAGGCCGACGGAGCCTACAAGGCGGCAAAGGCCCAGGCGAACAAGGCAAAGAACGGGGCGCGCGCAGAACAGATTAGCGCGGCAAAGGCCGTGATGAACCGCGCCGAGGAAGCGGCAAAGCTCGCCAAGACGACTTACGAACGCGTCCAGAGACTCTACGACGAAGGCGTTCTCCCGGTTCAAAAGAGAGACGAAGCCGAGACGCAGATGAATGCGGCAAACGCACAGGCGGAAGCGGCAAAGGCGCAATATACCGAAGCGATGAACGGAGCCCGCGCCGAAGACAAGGCGGCGGCAAACGCACTCGTATTGCAAGCGAACGGAGCCAAGGCAGAGGTCAAGGCCTACCTCGACGAGACAAAGATCGTTGCGCCGATTTCCGGTGAAGTCACGCTCAAGATTTCGGAAGAGGGAGAAGTCGTCGGGGCGGGAATGCCGATTGTCGCCATCACCGACCTGAAGGATGCGTGGGCCGTTTTCAATATCCGCGAAGACGAACTTCGGGAAATTTCCAAGGGGAAGTCTTTTGAACTTTATATCCCAGCCCTAGACAGGAACGTTTCGATGGATGTCTATTACATCGCAAGCGCCGGCAGCTACGCCATCTGGAAAAGCAGCAAGGAAAGTGGAGGATTCGACCTGAAAACCTTTGAAATCCGCTTGCGCCCAAAGGCTCCCATCGAAGGATTGCGCCCGGGAATGACCGCTCTCTGGAAACGTTCCGCGGAGAAATAAGTTGCCAAGAAATCTCTGGGCAGCCTTCAAAAATGCATACGGTCGGTGGAATCCCCCGATGGTCATGTTGCTCTTCATTTTTCCCGTCGGGCTTTGTCTCGGGATTCTTTCGCTCTTTTCGGCAGAAACGCCTAGCCATCTGGAAATCGGAGTCGTTGCGGAAAGCGGAGGGGACTTGCAGGGAAAGCTTTTGAGAGCTATCGATGCGACCCCGACGACAAGGCTTACCAAACGCTGCAAGAGCATCTCGGAATGCGCAGCGGCCATGCGCAGCGGGGAAATCTACGCGTTTCTCCATATTCCGCCAGAACTTGAAAAAGACGCGATTCGCCTGGAAACGCCGATCGTTACGGTCTATACCAACGGACAGTCCCTGCTCACTAGCAAGCTCATCACGAACGATTTGCGAACAGCCATCGGGACCCAGGGTGCGCTGCTCGTCAAAAATACCGTCATGCCGCCCGTTACGACGGAACTTCACATCGTCGGGAACCCGACCGGAAATTACGAACGCTTTTTGGGAATCGGGCTTGTCACCGCATTTTTCCACGTCATCGCAATGATTTTCGGAGCCTATTTTTTCGCCTACCCGATTCGGGAAAAGTGCACCCGGGAATGGTTTAACGCCGCCGGAAAATCAACGGTCGTCGCCTTTTTCGGAAGGTTCCTGCCTGCACTTCTCATTCTCGGCACGGAAATGGTCGGCTTGATGTTCCTTGCGAGAAAGGGAATGCCCTCGCTACAGAAAATAGACATCGCAGTTCTTGTCTGCGGCATCTACGCAATGGTCGGAACATGCCTTGCCGCGGGAGCAGCCTTTGTCGGATTCATCGGGGAAATGCGAATCGCGCTAAGTTCCGCTGCAGTCGCCGGAGGTCCCGCTTTCGCCTTTTGCGGGCAGACATTTCCCCTGTTCGCCATGCCGCTAGGACTTCGAGTCTGGGCCTTTGTCCTGCCGATTACGCACTTTATGCAACTCCAGTCCGCATTTTTTATCGGGCATATCGGAATCACCCGGGCGTTCCACTCGCTTGAAATTCTTTGCGGCGAACTTCTGTTCTGGATCCTGCTTGCCATCTTTGCGCTCCGCATCCGAATACCGAAAACAATCGAAAAGGAGCAGGTTGCGCTATGATGTACCGCATCGGACAGTTTTTCCGCATCGCTCTCACGGAATGGAAGACAATGCTCCGCGATCCGGCCTGTATGCTGATAGTCATCGTAGGCGTCGTACTCTACTCTTTCTACTACCCGTTCCCCTACATCCATAAAGTCGCGAACAAGGCTCCGGTCGCCATTGTCGATTTAGACCGTTCCGCGATGTCCCGCGAACTGATTCGGATGGCTTCGTCCATGCAGGAGGATTCCGTCATCGCCGTTTACAGCAACGAACGCGATGCGGAACGCGCCCTAGCAAACGAGGAAATCTACGGTTTCATGAAAATTCCAAAGGGAATGGAAGCGGACCTTCGCAAGGGCAACAACGTATCGGTCGGCGTCTATACGCACGGAGCGTTCATCCTTCTCTACGGCAATGTCGCAACAGCCTTTGCCACGGCAGCGGGGACCATGGGAGCGACCGTGCAGGTCAAGCGCATCGTTGCAAGCGGCAAGAATCTCGCCGAAGCGAAAGCTATCCGCGATCCGATTCCCACACGGTTTTTCCGAATGTTCAACCAGTCCGGCGGCTACGGCATCTATGCCGTCTCGGCTGTGCTGATGATCATTTTGCAGCAGACATGCCTCATCGGAATCGGCGTCATGGGCGGACCGCGCAAGAACAGACACTTCCGTTTGCTGAAAGGTTGCGAAGAAACGGAAAACGCTCCGCTGCTTTTGCGCTACTTTGGGCGTTCTACCGCTTTCATCCTGCACTATCTTGCGGCTCTTTTCTTTTACAAGCTGGTGATTTACCATATTTTCGACTTCCCCGACCGCGGCGACATGTGGCTAGTTCTCGTGTTCGGGATATTCTTCTTTGGCGCGACAGTCAATATGGGAATGTGGATGGCGCAATTTTTCAAGCACCGCGAAACGGCCCTCCTGTTCTTCGCCTGCGTCCCGATTCTCGTGCTGTTCGTTTCCGGTTTCAGCTGGCCCCAGGGAAACATGCCGACATGGCTGCGCATTGCCGGAGCGTTCTTCCCTTCGACGTACGCGATTCCCGCCTGGCTAAAGATACAGAACATCGGAGCGTCCTTTACCGAAGTCGCCCCGAATCTTCTCCGCCTGTTCGAGCAATCCGTCTTCTATCTCGTTCTCGGGCTTTTGCATGCCAAGCGTCACGACCTGCTCCTGCCGTTTTTCGAAAAGCTTCGCCTCTTGCGAAAGAAGCGGATGGCTGCTAGGAAATAATCGGATCTGTCAGCGACTAACTGCTGAGCGGCCTGTAATTTTGCAAATCCGACTTCGCCATAAGGGAAAAGATCTTTTTTCGAAAAAAAGCCTAGACGTTCGCAGCGTCTAAGCTTTCGATATTCAAACCAAACTTCCAAAACTACTTTTTCTTGACGATAACCGCATCCCGGACATTCTTGCCTTTTAGCTTGTCCGAAGCCTCTTCCGCCTCGCGAACACGATTCACAATCGCATACTGACCGATGCCCCACAGGTTTGAAATGATCCAGTAGAGAACCAGTCCCGAAGGCATCACCGCGCTAAAAAGGAACATCATCGCGGGCATCATCCAGACCATCATCTTCTGTTGGGCGGGATCCGTCATCTGCGACATGGACTGTTTCGTCTGGAAATACGTCGTGAAAACCATCACAATCGGAAGAATCGCAAGACCGTCCGGCATGATAAACGGAATCGTGATGCCGTTCCAGATCACGTCAGAGCGAGACAGGTCGGAAATCCAACCGACAAACGGTTGCCCGCGAAGCTCGATCGCGCGCCCGAAGACCATAAAGAGAGCAAAGAAAATCGGCATCTGGATGAGCATCGGGAGGCAGCCGCCCGTGCAGGAAGCCATCGGGTTGATGTGATGCTTCGCGTAAAGTTCCATGATCGCCGCCTGCTTCTTCTGCGGTTCGGAGCGATACTTGACATTGATTGCATCGATTTCCGGCTTAAGCTTGCTCATTCCTCGCGTCGAGCGGAGCTGCTTGAGCGTAAGCGGAGTCGTAATCATGCGGACGAGAATCGTTAAAAGGATAATGCCCACGCCGTAGTTCGGAATGATGGAATAGAACGCCTTGAGAAGCCAAAGCAGGAACCCGCAAAGCGCGACGAACCAGACATCCGCGCCGCACCAAGTCCAGCCGCTCACGATAATCTTTTCAAAGCCCAAGTCAAAACTCTTGATTTCGCTCCAGTTGAGCGGGAGCACCATAAAGTCGAACGCAAGCGTGTCATTGTCCTGCATGTAATCGGAAAGGGAAATCCGATAGGTTCCGGGATCCTTGCTGTCCGCACCGGCTTCGGTAAAATGTTCCGCATTGAGCGTTGCCTCGGATGCGCTCGGGAACTTGATGACCGCAGCGACATACTTGCGACGCATTCCCGCCCAGAGAATTTTCCCGTCCTTCGCGTTGAACGTTTCCTTGCCGCGGATCGATTCGCGTTCCACACTGTACATATCGTTGAAAACGACTTCGCTAAAGAAATAGGAACCTCCGCCGAAGCTTCTGCCCTTCGGGAAGACTTCCGTTTCCTTCATGCCGCCCTGCCAGAGGATTTCATAATTGTCCGGCTTGAATCCCGCGAACGAAACCGTTTGCCCGATAGCGACTCCCGACTTGGTGAATCCGTAACGACGGACAACCTTGTTTCCGTTCGGATCGGCAAATGTAAAAACGAGCGACGTATCGCCTTTGACAAAAATGGAATCCGGCGTATTCTCCGGAAGGGCGAACAGCTGTCCCGAAAGATCGACGTTATCAATCTTCAGTCCCAGAGCGCCCCGGGCTGTATCCCCGATAATTTCCGGAAAGTTTCCTGCGGAATCGGGCAGGGCCTTGACGACGATGCTCGAGATTTTTGCGCCGAGATTGTCAAAGACCACGGTAAAATGTTCATTTTCCACCTTGATTTTCTTGCGGGCAATCGGGGCTACGCCCTTTGCGGATGCAGAATCCGAAATCGCCGAATCCTTTACCGCCACCTCTTTTTCCTTTGCCGGGGCGAGCGTCGCCGGAGCGAGCATCGATGTGTCCAGTGCGGAAAGTTCCGGCACCGAAAGCGAACTTTTTTTCGCAGTCGTAGCCTGCTCGGTTCTTGATTTTTCGACAGCTTGCTGCTGGGCGCGATTCGTGGAAATCGTCATCGACCAGATGAAGAGGAGAACCAGGAGAAGGAGACCGATTACGGTTGACTTTTTCATATTCTTTTTTTCTCTTTCTTAGGCGGAACGGGATCGAAGCCTCCCCGGCAAAAGGGATTGCAACGGATTATCCGAAAAACGGCAAGATAGAAACCTTTGAAGATTCCGTGGATGCGGATAGCCTCGATCGCATACTCGGAACATGTTGGCGAAAACCGGCAAACGCCCCGAAAAAAATAGGGATGGATTTTCCGATAGACTCGGATAGGAAAGACAAGCGTTTCTTCCAGGACGCGTCCGAAATTCATTGCCAGCCCATCTTTTCGAAAATCTTAAAAGCCGCCACATGCAAACGCTTCGAAGTCATCTCGCCTTCCTTGTCGTTTACAAAGATCATCGCCCATACGGGAGCGGCAATCGTCGGAGCTTTTTCAAAGAAAATCGGCCGCAGGATGCGACGGCAACGGTTCCGATAGACTGCGGAGCCGTTCTTCTTTCGCGCCAAAAAACAAAAACGACAAACGCCATCCGGGCTTTCGATCCATTGCATCGTCAAGGACTTTGCATAGACTCGCCTGCCGTGATGGGCTATTTGTCGATAGTCGGACTCTGAGTTGAGCCGAAAGGAGCGAAGACTGGGGATACCTAGCCTTACTTCTTGTAGATGGTGTCACTGACCGTGAGACGCTTGCGACCCTTGGCGCGACGGCGACTGAGAACAGCGCGGCCCCAGCGATCTTCCATACGGGCGCGGAATCCATGGGTATTGTGACGCTTGCGATTGTGCGGCTGGAATGTTCTTTTCATAGTTCTAGACCTTTAGGCAACTAAAGCGTTACCGTTGAAAAACTTTTTGGAGTTCCAAAGATAGTAAAATTTTGGGGATTCACAAGGGAAACACATTTTTCGGGGCGAAAAGGCTAGTCACAAAACGTGAATAAAATGTGGAAAGAAGTGTTTTTCGTCGGCAGGACGGTCCAGCAGCCATTTTCAACCTCCTGATTTCCAATGTCCGATTATTACATTATATGCATGATTCTTTTGACCAATCTCCAAGAAGTCCCCGTCGTGGGAATCCTGCGCGACATCCCCGAAGGCGCCGAAGAAGCCTGTGCAAAAGTTTCCGCGGAATGCGGATTGAAAGCCATCGAGGTCACCATGAACACGCCCGCGGCAACACGCATTATCGAAAAGCTCAAAGCCGCGGCCCGACCTTTCCGGATCCAGGTCGGAGCGGGCACCGTACGCAATCCCGAAGACCTCGAACGCGCCCTTTCGGCGGGGGCGGAATTCATCGTTTCGCCGAATACGGTCAAGGAAGTCATCCAGGAATGCGCCAAGAAAGGCATTCCGAGCATTCCGGGAGCGCTTTCCCCGACAGAAGTCCAGGCCGCATACGATTTCGGAGCGACCTGCGTCAAGGTTTTCCCCGTGAACTGCGTCGGAGGTCCCGCCTACATCAAGGCCTTGCGCGGACCGTTCCGCGATATTCCGCTGCTCGCTTGCGGAGGCGTCTCCACCGAGAACGTCAAGGAGTTCATCCTCGGCGGCGCAGACCTCGTCGCTTTCGGCGGGAGCATTTTCAAGCCTTCGCTCATGCGGGAAAACGCCTGGGAAAGCATCGCCAGAAAACTATCGGGATTCATAGAAAGCGCAAAGGCGGCGCAACGTCAAAAATTCCTTCCGCGGCACACAGATTGAAGTAGATCCGCAACGAACGCTTGCGTTCTTCCGTAAACTCGTAATCCAGCGAATCGTAGTAGCCTTTCAGCTCGCCAGCCGTAAACGGAACCGCGTAGCGCCCCGCCCAAAGGGAAAGCGCCCTAGCGGGATTTTCGCGAAAAGCACCGATCGACTCCTGCACATACGCGAGAAACCGTTTCGTCTTCGGAAGCATCTCGGAAGAAAGCGCCGATCGATGGACGCTCCAGGCACCAAAGACAAAGGGCAGTCCTTGCCACTCCCGCCAAAGAAGCGCCAGGTCATAGCAAAAAGGCCAATCGCCTTTCGCCTTTTCCAGCAGGGCTTCGTCGCCGATGAGAAGCGCGGCGTCGCAACGCATCCGGTCATCGACATATTGCGGACGGATTTTCAGATACTGCGAACAGATTACCCGGAGAAGCGCGATCGACGTTCCGCTCTGCGTCGTCAGATAGATCCGCTTTTGGGAAAGCTCCTCGATGGGGAAGCGAGAAAAAAGTTCCACCGAATGGACTTCCAGCCGGCAAGACGTACAGATGTCCGGAGCGAGCACCAAATCATCCGGGGCCTTGGCGTACGCAATCGAAGACGCCGGGGCCAGATGGATTTTTCCGGTCCAGAGCTTTTGATTCAGCTCGCTAGGCACGCCGTCATCGAAAGAAATTTCGCGGCAAAGCGACCGGTCGCGCAAAAAGAGGTGAAAAAACGGAGCACAGACCAAAAAAGGGATTCTTCCGACAACCAAGTCCATGAGAATAATTTAACTTTTTGTCGTATGGCAAAATTCTATGTGAAAAGAACTCTATTCGGTGAAGATCAAAAAAGCTTGATTTTTCGTGGTTCCATCCTGGAAGGCGATATCGCCAAGGGAATGAGCATCAAGATTCCCATTACGGACAAGGCGGTCATCGACGTCAAGATAGACGACATCGTCGAGCTGGAATCCCACGAAAGCCACGAAAAGCGTACGGGCCTAGTCGCCAAGTTTCAGGAAGAACCGGACGCACTCGAAATCGTCGCCGACCTGAACGTCCAAAACGAAGAGCTGGCTGTCGAATAACCCTTGAATCCGGGGAGACGACACCCTTAGGATCGGCTTGATTGCGTACAAGCGAATCCTCTTGGTACAAGTTAAATTTCAATCAGAAGTCCACAGCGGAGATATATAAAGTCTCCCGTTTTTTTTAGGTTCTGGTAGCCCACGAGGGCAAGCAAGGAAGATTTTCGTCCGAGCTTCACGTCTAGGCCCCCACCCGCCCGCCAGACCATCTGCGCGTCATCCCCAAAGGAGTATCCCAGATCGAAAGTTCCCACTGGCATCACCAGGCTCCCAAACGGAAGATAGATATAGGCGCTGCCGACAAGCGGGAACAGCGAAATGTCGCCAAGCCTTTCGTAGCCGAATCCCACGCCGAGAAAAACCATCTGATCGACCGGATACCACCAGTGTCCCGAAACGTCCAGATTGAAGTCCGACATTTCCTCTGTCGCATTAAAGGTTCCAACACTCACATCCGCCGTAAACGCTTGAACCGGTTTAGTAAAAGCGAAAAATCCCAGCACCGCCGCAAGAAAGACGGGAATCATCTTACCCGGTTTCACCGACACGTCGTTTTCGTTACCGCGAACTTCCCGCTCCCAGCCTCCGCCGTGTTCCTTTTTGAACGACAGCAGGCTCCCCTTGAGCATCGCAAAGTTCATCAGCAGGAAGTAATACGCACTGCTCGAAATTTTGAACAGCGCGACGATCAAAAAGAGAAGCATCATCCCAAAGGAAACAAAATAGACCGGCTGCATTTTCCACAAAAAGACAATATTCAGGATGAACACGGAAAGCATAATATACGGCGTAAGCCATCGGAGCAGCTTGTGCGATAAAAAAAGATACGCCAACAGCGGACGGAACGGATTCAATAGGGGAAGATAGGAAAGCAGATAGTTGAAATTCGCCCGGCCTATACGGACCTTGCGGCGATATTCCCCATAACCTTCCTTGGAAGTCTGTTCCGTGCCGATTGCACTCGGATCGAACGTGCAGAAAAATCCTTTTTGCAGGACTTTCTCCGTAATAAAGAAATCGTCCATGACGCTTTTCTCCACAGGCAACTTTGTGAACAACACATTGCGGATCGCATACAGGGCTCCGTTTCCGCCGACCAGCCGGTCGAGGATGCCTTCGAATTTCTTGATTTCGGATTCAAAGTCCCAGTAGCTGCGCTCGCCGGCTCCCAAAGGACTGCCGCTCTTGTCCGAGAGAATCAGACGCCCACAGACACACCCGATTTTCGGGTCGGCAAACGGGGAGACCAGCTTCCGGATTACGTTCGGAAAGAGCATCGTATTCGCATCGCAAAAGACAAGGATTTCCCCGGAAGCTTCCGATTGCAAACGGTTCAGCATCGCGGCCTTTCCCGCATTTTTCACGGCCCGGACTAGGTGGATTCCCTTGTCCGCATAGCGTTCGACGATTTCCGCAGTCCTGTCCGAAGATCCATCGTCACCGATCAAGATTTCGAGCAGATCCTTCGGGTAGTCAAGCTCAAGGAAATTCAGGATTTTCTTTTCGATAACCGCTTCCTCGTTATAGGCGGAAACCAGGACCGAAACCTTCGGGAGCGGCATCTTGAAAGTCCGGCGGTTTCTCCGCGCGAACAGTTCGCTCAAAAACGGAAGAGTCACCGGAAAAAGGACGTAGCAATGCACGAGCAAAAGCAAAAGTATCCAGAAAACGATTTCCATCGGCGTAAAAGTCATTGGCGAATCCATTCCTCTTCCTTGTTTAAAAACTGCATCAGAAGCATTCTCATTTCGTCGGCAGAAAGCCCCTGCGAATAAGTCAAGATTGAAAGGCCCTTCGGCGCGACAAGCACATACGAGGGGACAGCCGTCAGCTTCCAGACATCGAAAAAGCAACGCTCGACGGGCATCCTTTTCAAGTCGCAGTCAATCGTATCCCGGGCCCCCTGGTCAAGACGTACCGGATGAAACCGGGAATTTAAAATACCCGCGACAGACTTATCGCGATAGGTCGTCCGGTCCATTTCCCGGCACGGCAGGCACCAGTCCGCCACGATATCGACAAAGAGCATCTTGCCGTCGGACTTCGCAGAGGAAAGCGCCTCGGAATAGTCTTCCCATCGAACCGCGGTCGAATCCGGATCGGCCGACAAATGCGAAAATAAGCCGCAGATAAAAAACATCGGCAAAAAAGCTTTCATCGGCGAACCTTCGCGGGCTCGCCGCCGTTTGTCCGTGAATTCATCGCCTTAGGCGCTATCGCTTGCGCCTCGATAGCGACAGAATCGACATAGGCGACGACCAAATCCTGGAACGTATTCCAGACATCCGGATTTCCCTGAATCCATTTCGCAACGGAATCAAACCTTTGGACCGAATAGCCGTACTTTTCCAAAACGAGAATCCGAGCGGTCCGACCGTCGGGAGACGCTTCACCGTATTCGCGTTCCGCGATGCGAAGATCCCCGTACAGATGGACAAATTCCGCAGGCACGGAAACGCTTTCGGTACAGGCACAGATCGAAAGCGAAAAAAAAACGCAGAGAAGCTTATTCCTTGAAAAGCCCCTCGACATATTCCGCCTTGCAGAAAGGAACGAGTTGGTCGATGCGTTCCCCCATTCCTACCCAGCAAATAGGGACCTTGAGCGAACTCGCTATCGAGAGGACCGAACCTCCGTGAGCCGTACCATCGAGCTTCGTTACGACAAGCCCTGTCAAGGGGAAGCTCTGGTTGAAAATCTTCGCCTGGCTTATCGCGTTCTGCCCGGTATTCCCGTCAATGACAAGCATCATGTCGTGCGGATAGGCGGCGTCCTGCTTCTTGAGGACGCGCACGATCTTTGCGAGTTCCTCCATCAGATAATCCTTGTTCTGCAAGCGACCCGCCGTATCGATGAAAACGATATCACAACCCCGGGCCTTGGCCGCCGCACAGGCGTCAAACGCGACAGCAGCCGGGTCCGAACCTTCTGCATGGCGCACAAATTCCGCCCCGGCGCGTTCCGCCCAGACTTCAAGCTGTTCGATAGCCGCCGCCCGAAACGTATCCGCCGCGGCAATCATCACCTTGCGTCCTTCGTCAGCAAACTTCTTCGCAAGCTTTCCGATGGTCGTCGTCTTTCCGGCACCGTTCACTCCGATGACCAGAACCACATGCGGCTTTCCCTTGAACTCGAACTTCGGCGGATCGACCAGAAAGCGTTCCGCCTCGGACCGCAAAATGTCCAAGACCTCCGATTCCGAAAGGGACTTTCCGAGTGCCTCTTCGCGGAGCGCATCCGTGAGCATGAACGCGGCAGAGGTTCCCACGTCCGCCTTGATCAGACGCTCTTCCAAATCTTCGAGCATCTCATCGGTAACCTTTCCCTTGCCGGCAATGCCCTTGATTTCGCCGAGGATCGCATTGCGCGTCTTGGCAAGCCCGCTCTTTATCGCCGAAAAGAATCCCATCAGACGACGCTCTTCACTTCATCGACAAGACCGTAGGCCTTCGCCTCTTCCGCCGACATAAAGTTGTCCCGTTCCGTATCCCGATCAACTTCTTCAATCGACTTTCCGGTTGTCTTCGCAATGATGCCCGTCGTAATCGAACGGATGCGGAGCATTTCCTCCGCCTGGATCTTGATGTCGCTCGCAGGACCTTCCATCTGTCCCTGGATTAGCGGCTGGTGAATCATGATGCGCGCCGACGGCCAAGCGTAACGCTTTCCCTTTGCGCCAGCGGTCAGGAGCACCGCTCCCATTGAGGCGGCCTGTCCGCAGCAAACCGTCACGACGTCGCTTTGGATGGCGTTCATGCAGTCATAAATCGCAAGTCCGCTTGAAATTACGCCGCCCGGGCTGTTGATAAAGAAAACGATATCATCTTGGGAAAGCGAATCGAGGTAAAGCAACTGTTTCACTATCTTCGCCGCGCTTTCGTCATCGACCTGGTTCCACAAGAAAACCCTCCGGTTGCCCGAAAAGTACTCTTCGGCCTTCTTCATGAAATCCGGCGCTTGTTCCTTCTCTTTTTCGTCGTTTTTTTTCTCGGCGTTCATTCAAAACTCCATAAAGTAAAATGTTTCCTGCTTAATTTAAAAAATACTCCGAGAAAATTTTAAGCGTCACCGCTTCGCGATAACAACGAAGCCTGTGTTTCACTTTTCGTTCAACCTCCGCCTTTTTATTTTGCGCCGTGCCAATAGACGGCAAGCCCCGACTTGACATCGGCTCCGGTCAAACGCCCGATTCGAGTTCCTTTTTGGCGACAGCAGAGCAAGCGGGAAATCGTATCGGAATTTTAGATCCAAGGTTCGAAAAAAGCGTGGTCCTGGAGATGGTTGCGAGGCTCACTTCCTATGCATTTTTTTATATTTGCGCATAAAACAAACCGATGAGGATTCAATGGAATACAAAATCAAGGATATAAATCTCGCCGTCGAAGGTCGCAAGGAGCTAGACCTCGCCGAAACGGAAATGCCCGGTCTGATGGCTCTCCGCAAGGAATACGAAGGAAAGTTACCGCTCAAGGGCGCTCGCATCATGGGAAGTCTCCACATGACCGTGCAGACGGCAATCCTCATTGAAACGCTTACGGAACTCGGCGCGGACGTGCGCTGGGTGAGCTGCAACATTTTCAGCACGCAGGACAACGCGGCGGCAGCGGTCGTCGTCGGCAAGAAAGGCTCCGTCGAAGCTCCCAAGGGAACGCCCGTATTCGCCTGGAAGGGCGAAACGCTCGAAGAGTATTGGGACAACACGGCAAAGGCGCTCGTATGGCCCGACGGCGAAGGCCCCGACATGATAGTCGATGACGGCGGAGACGCGACAATGATGATTGTCCGTGGCGCGGAATTCGAAGACGCGGGGAAGGTTCCCGATTACAACCCCGAAACGGATTCCGAGGAATGGGGAGCGTTCCTTTCCGTCGTCCGCAAGGAAATCGGAAAAGACCCGAAGCACTTTACAAAGCTCCGCGCAAAGATCAAGGGCGTTTCCGAAGAAACGACGACCGGCGTTCACCGCCTCTACGAAATGGCCCGCGAAGGACGCCTTCCGTTTGCCGCCATCAACGTAAACGATTCCGTCACCAAGTCAAAGTTCGACAACCTCTACGGTTGCCGCCATTCGCTCATCGACGGCATAAACCGCGCAACGGACGTAATGATGGCAGGAAAAGTCGCCGTGGTTTGCGGATACGGAGATGTGGGCAAAGGCTGCGCCCAATCGCTCCGCGGACAAGGCGCACGCGTCATCGTCACGGAAATCGACCCGATCTGCGCCCTCCAAGCCGCCATGGAAGGCTACGAAGTCAAGACGCTCGACGAAGTCGTATCGTTTGCGGACATCTTCGTCACGACAACCGGAAATCTCGGCATTATCTCCGCCGAACAAATGGGCAAGATGAAGAACCGCGCCATCGTCGGAAACATCGGGCATTTCGACAACGAAATCGATATGGCGGGCCTTGCAAAAGTTCCCGGCATCAAAAAGAACAACATCAAGCCGCAGTATGACGAATGGATTTTCCCCGACGGTCACAGCGTGCTCGTTCTCGCCGAAGGACGGCTCCTGAACCTGGGCTGCGCCACGGGGCATCCGAGCTTCGTGATGAGCGCGAGCTTCACCAACCAGACGATTGCGCAGGTCGATCTATGGCTCTCCGCAACCGGAAAGCCTACGGTAAGCGGCTACAGCTACGAAAAGGGAAAGGTCTATCGTCTGCCGATGATTCTCGACGAAAAAGTCGCGCGGCTGCACCTCGAAAAGCTCGGCGTACACCTTTCCACACTTCGCAAGGAACAGGCGGACTACATCGGCGTAAAAGTCGAAGGTCCCTACAAGCCGGAATTCTACCGCTACTGATTTCACCAAAAGCCCAAAAGGTTCCGTTTCAACGCAGAACCTTTTTTCGTCGAAGCGTACAGCAAAAAACCCGGCATTCGCCGGGTTTTTCGAAAGGAGAGAGAGTTTCTAGAAAATATCAGGCAGCGTCAAGAACCTGGTCTATCTTTGTTGTGCGCAGCTTAGCGAGAGCCTTTTCCTTCACCTGGCGAACGCGTTCCTTCGAAAGTCCGACCATCTTGCCGATTTCCTTCAGGTTCAAGTCCGCATCCATGTCCAGGCCATAATAAAGCCCGATGACGCGATGTTCCTGGTCGGTCAGGTTTTCCTTCAGCAAAAGTTCGAGCGAAGCCTGTTCGCCGTTCTTTTCCGCAAGCGCATCCGTTGCATCGGCGGTAGAAGCGAGGCAGTCTCCAAGCGTCATGTCCCCGTCTTCGCCAACCGGAGAATCGAGCGACGTCGCATGGGAACCCATCATCAGGATTTTTTCGATATCCTTCGCCTTGTAGCGGCTTTCGCCTTCGAGGCTTTCCGGGTCAATCGTCATCTGGCCTCCGATGACCTGGCGAGTCGTCGTCGCGGCACGGTTAAAGCGCCGAAGCACCAGTTCCTTTTCCGCGCTGATGCGGACAAGGCGCGCCTTTTCGGAAATCGCCCGAGTGATATTCTGGCGAATCCACCAAACCGCGTAGCTGATAAACTTGATTTTCTGGTTCGGATCAAAACGGCGGGCAGCTTCGATAAGGCCCATGTTGCCTTCGTTGATGAGTTCGTTCACATCGAGACCCTGACCCTTGTAGAGGTTCGCAATGTTCACGACAAATTTCAAATTGGATTTGACAAGGAGATCCTGCGCACGGCGATAGCCCTTGGCGGCAAGCTGAATCAAAACTTTTTCCTGTTCACGGGAGAGGAGCGGATACTTGGAGATGTCATTCAAGTATTGGAAGTAAATGGAATTCATCTGACGTTACCTCTTTTTTGTTGCAGCGACCTTTTCGCTACACCTTGAAATATAAAGCATCGATTTTTTCCAAGTGTCAGAAAGAGCCATCGTTTTAGCAAAACCTTCATCGCCTTTCTGTCTCCATTTATCGTCCTTTTGTCATTTTTTTGTCATTTTCAAGAAAAAATCCCTATATTGGAAGCATGGAAAACATGATGCGCCAAGAAAAGCTGTTCCTAAGCGATTTTGAAAACTTAAACGCTATCCACTCGTCCCTCAAAGGGCGCATTCCGGATTGGCTTTGCGGAAAGAACTCCGTTTCGCCGACAGTCCTGCGAATCATGATGTTTCTCTTCTTTCTCGCCGTGGGATATGTCGCCGCATCCGCCGGGATGGACACCGAAAACTTTTCGCAAAAAAAACTTCTCGCCGCTTTCGTCTCCGTTTCCAATTTTCTCTTGGGATTTTTCCTGAACCAGCTGTTTTTTGTCCCGCGATTCTTTTTCAAGAAACGCTTTGTCGCCTTTGTCCTGGTCAATTTTCTCTTCATGCTGGAATCGTCCGCCATCCAGGATTTTTTTGTCTATTGGGTACAGGAAAAGAACGGGCCGCTTTTTGAATCGCTTTTTGGGAAAGCTTCCATCGGAAACGCCTTTATTATTCTGCTGATTTTCCTTGCGCTCACCATCATCGTCAGCGCGTTCAATGTCTTGTTCCGGCTCGGAGGAATCCACGCCCGCGACGCCTACCTGAAACGCGTCCAGGAAAACTTCTACCTGCAAGCGGATCTCGCCTTTCTCAAACAGCAACTGTCGCCGCACTTTCTATTCAATACGCTGAACAACATCACCGCCTTAGTCGATATCGATCCGAAGCTTGCGCAGAAATCGATGATCCAGCTGTCTTCGGTTTTGCGGCAAATCTTAAACGAATCAAAGGAACGGGAAGTGCCGCTTTCGCAGGAACTGGACGTACTTTCAAAATACTGTGAGCTGGAAAAGTTAAGATTCGGGGACAATATGGATTTTTCGCTGAAAACGAGCGTGGAAAATCCCGGTACAAAAATCGCTCCGCTTTTGATGATGCCGCTCATCGAAAACGCGATGAAATACGGCGTCCACCCGAGCAATCCCTGCTATATTTCCATCGACATCTCGGAAATCCAAAACAAACTCATTTGCCGTGTAAAGAATTCCGTTTCGCCGCAAACCGCTTCGACAAAGGTAAGCAGCGGGATCGGGCTTTCCAACTTGAAGCGGCGTCTGAACATGTGCTATCCGGACAAATACGCCTATACCACAAACGCCACCGAAGATTCCTACACCAGCGAACTGCAAATCGATTTGGCAGAACCAGTGAAAGTGGGAAATTTCAACCCGACGGTTTTCCGATAACGGATTATTTCAACAGCAGGCTTTGTCCGCCCAGTTTTAAAACCGCGGGAGACCGCGGGACTTGGAGGCTTTCTCCAGCCTTCAAAATTTCCTGCCGTAAGAAAACGCCGTTTATATCGAAAAGCCGATAGACCGTTGGACGTGTAAGACCTTCTACCGTAAATTGGTGAAAGTCGATTTGACGTATTTTCAAATGGGATGGGTCCACTACCTTCGGAAGGGAAACCGTTCCGTTGCAATCCCCCAAAGAACCGAACTTTACCAGTTTAAATTCACCCGTCTCTCCGGAATCTCCCGAGAACAACAGATGAACCGCTGCCGTTTTGGCAAGGATTTCTTCTTTGGTTGTGCCGGGGCCCCAACTTTCAAATTTGAATTCATTCCACGGGATATCGACAACAGCCATCGAATCCGATCGACTTATCTCCGCTTCAAGATTATTTTCATAAGAGAAACCATCGGATTCACTTTTCAGTCTCAGCAAAAAATTTATGGAAGCCTGATATTCCAGGCAAAATCCACCCCAGCTAGAAATATCTCCCCCCGATTGTTCCGAATTCCAGATATTAAATCCAATTCCGACATACGGCTTTCCTGAAAGCATTTCCCCATCAGAGGCAGGCCTGCCAAAAATCATTTTCCCTTGGATACTTTGATAAGCCTTGACCATCTGCCCAAAGAAATCCCCAAATTCGTTTTCCTTTATATCCGAAGGCCACTCCCAAGAAGAATTTCCGTCACTAAAAGCGTACCAATACCCCGACGATTCGTCGGTGGAACCTGTGATGACCCGTCCCACCGAGTCCACCGAAGCGTTCCACACAAACGGTTCCTTTACTTCATACGCTCCGAGAACCATGGGAATAAAAAGCGCCAGAATGAAAACATTTCTCGGTTTCATTATTTTCCACCTTTTAGTAAAACAACCGCCGTTTCTGGATTTGGTTTAAATGGAACCGCATATAAGTTTGCATATTGATTTTGTTGCTCATCAAAAGCTTCAACTATAACATCTTGAGAAAAAGCAAGAGATACAAATGCAAAAGCAAAAACAATTATTTTAAATTTCATATTTTCTCCAATAAATACATATAATATAGCTTTTTATAATTAAGCGTCTACGATTTTGTTCTAAAAAAAATTCATAATGCCTATTTTTCCCTATCCATACGTAAGAATGCCCCGGCAAGCCGGGGCATTCTTCGAGAACCTCTTCTCTTCGGTTAAGCCTGAGCCTTCACCTGCGCAACGACGGCAGCAAACGCTTCCGGGTCGCTCACGGCGAGATCGGCAAGGACCTTGCGGTTGATGCTGATGTTCGCCTTGGACAGCAAGTGGATGAACTGGCTGTAGCTCAAGTCAAATTCACGCACCGCAGCGTTGAGACGGGTGATCCACAGGGAGCGGAAAGCACCTTTCTTGTCGCGACGATGAGCGTATGCGTATTGGCCTGCATGGGCAACGGCTTCTTTCGCAAGACGAAGATTCGACTTGCGGCGTCCGTAGTAACCCTTGGCAGCCTTGAGAATGTTCTTGCGGCGGGCGCGAGAAGGAACTCTAGTCTTAGAACGTGGCATTCTTACCTCTCCTGTTAAGCTTTGACAAGCAGACGCTTGACTCTGTATTCATCGGATTTCTTGACGGTTCCAGCCTTGCGCAGATTGCGCTTGCGCTTTGTCGTCATCTTGGTAAGAATGTGGCGCAGACCAGCGCGCTTGAACTTCACGTGGCCGCTGCCGGTCACGCGGAAGCGCTTCTTGGCACCACCGTGCGTTTTCATCTTAGGCATTGTTTACCTCTTGGGTTTGTTGTTTAGCCTCACCTGCTGCCTTTGGCTCGGTTGCGGGCTTTTGCGCTGCAGCCTTTTGGGCGGCACCGCGCTTAGGACCGTAGATGTAGAGAAGCGTGTTCCCTTCCATCCGCGAATCCGTTTCCAATTCGCCGACATCCGCCAAGTCCTGCTTGGCGCGTTCCATCAGCCGGCGACCGTAGTCCATGTGCGCCATTTCGCGTCCACGGAACTGCATAATCAGACGGACCTTCATACCATCTTCGAGGAAGCCGCGCATCTGCTTGACACGATACAGATAGTCGTTCTCAGCGGTCTTCGGATGCATCTTGATTTCCTTGAGCTTCACGACATGCTGCTTGGCCTTTGCCGCCTTGCTGCGCTTGAGCTGCTCGAACTTGTACTTGCCGTAATTGATGATGCGGCAGACCGGGGGCTTCGCGTTCGGCGAAACTTCCACCAGGTCCAGTCCGGCGTCCTTTGCCATCTGCAAAGCTTTGCGCGTATCAATGATTACCTGCGAGCCGTCGTCCTTTACCAGACGGATCGGGGAGATATGAATGGCCTCGTTGATACGGGTTCCGTCCGCGGGACGGTTCGGCATTTGCCGTAGGCGGGGATTGGGATACAAGTTATGCTACCTCATAAAGATGGTTGATTTTGGCGAGAAATTTAGCAAATCTCGATAAAAAGTTCAACTTTTGTGAAAGTTCCCCTTTGGAAATCGCGCTTTTTTTTGTATAATTGGAATCGCTGCGGCGGTAGCTCAATGGTAGAGCTTTAGCCTTCCAAGCTAATGGTTGCCGGTTCGATCCCGGTCCGCCGCTCTAAAAACTCCGATTTGTCGGAGTTTTTTTGTTTTTCACCAAGCACCTCCCCCGCACAGAATTCCCGAAATTTTTAAAAGCGAAAAACCGCCCTTGCCGGACGGTTTTAAAAGATTTTGCAACGGAACTAGATCGTGTCCATCCGTTCGACATCCTTGTCGTAGTCGATGCCTTCGATGTCAAAGCCGTTCGTCGCAAGGAAATCGTGGCGGTAACCTTCGATGTCTCCGAGCTCGGCGATGTTGTTTTCATTCACGATCGGCATATACTTGGCCACCTCGTCCTGGACCTTCGGGTCGAGTTCGAGTTCGTCGATGCGGATGCGGTGCTCGTCGTCGGTCGGCACAGGCTTTCCCGTGTAAAGGCGTTCCGCAAAAAGGCGTTCCATCTGTTCGATGCAGCCTTCGTGCGTGCCGTTCCGCTTCATAATCTTGAAGAGAATGGAGATGTAGAGCGGAATCAGCGGAATGACCGCCGAGGAACGCGTCACAAGCCCCTTGTTCACGGAGATGTACGCTTCGCCGTGGAGGGATTTCGAAAGTTCCGCGTCGAGTTCGCGAGCGGTCCGTTCGATGTCCTTCTTGGCCGCTCCGATAGTGCCGTCGCGGTAAATGGCATGGGTGTAGGTCGGTCCGATGTAGGAATAGGCAACCGTCTTGACGCCTTCGGCGAGAACGCCCGCTTCGGAAAGCTGGTGAATCCAGCGCGCCCAGTCTTCGCCGCCCATGACCTTTACCGTCTGGCGCTTTTCCTCTTCGTTTGCGACTTCCGCGGTGATGATGGAGAACTTGCCCGTGACGACATCCATCGTCGCCCCGGAGAACGTCTTTTCGAGAGGCTTCAGCACGCTGCGATACTTTTCGCCCGTGACCGGATCGACACGGACCGCGCTTGCCACGCTGTAAATCACCAGATCGAACTTTCCAAACTGCTTGGAAGCTTCGATGACCTGCTTCCGCATTTCGTCGGAGAAGGCGTCGCCGTTGAACGTCACGCAGCCGAGTCCCTTGGCCTTTGCCGCCCGATCAAACGCCATATTGTTGTACCAGCCCGGAGTTCCGCTCTTCGATTCGGTCCCTTCCCTTTCGAACGAAACGCCGATGGTATTCGCTCCGCATTCAAAAGCCGCCGCAATTCGGCTTGCAAGCCCGTAGCCCGTGGAGCATCCCAGAACGAGAACGTTCTTCGGAGCGTTCGGAAGCTTGCCGCGCAAGGCCGCCTTCTTTTCCACGTAGGCGATTTGATGTTCGACGTCCTTGGCACATCCTTTCGGATGGGCGTTGATGCAGATGTTGCTACGGATGAGAGGCTTGATTATCATAGAGAATCCTTTGAATTTAATCCTTGAATTTTTTGATGATGACGACACCGTTGTGTCCGCCGAATCCTAGGGACGCCGACGCAGCGCAATTGATATTTCCCGGAACGCCTTGGTTCGGAACGTAGTCTAGGTCACAAGTTTCGTCCGGGTTTTCCAGATTGATCGTCGCCGGGAAGAACGAGTCCCGGATGGCGAGCGTACTGATGATAGCTTCGATGGCGCCTGCTGCGCCGACGCAATGCCCGGTCATGCTCTTCGTGCTCGAGACCTTGATTTTGTAGGCATGTTCTCCGAGTGCTGCCTTGAGCATCGCCGTTTCGGTCGAATCGTTCAGGCGGGTGGAGGTTCCGTGCGCATTGTAGTAGTCGATCGTCTCCGGGGAAATTTCCGCATCGTCTATCGCCCTAAGCAGAGCCTTGGCGCAGGTCGCTCCGTCCGGACGCGGACTCGTGATGTGGTAAGCGTCCGCCGAAGCCCCGTAGCCGGCAAGTTCCGCGTAGATGCGCGCACCGCGAGCCTTGGCATGTTCGAGTTCTTCGAGTACGAGAATCGATCCGCCTTCGCCCATGACGAAGCCCGAACGGTCCCTGTCAAACGGGCGAGAAGCCTTTTCGGGAGCATCGTTGAACTTGTCCGTCAGAGCGTGCATTCCGGCAAAGCTCTTGATCGAAAACTCCGTGATGCCGCTTTCCGATCCGCCGGCAAGGCACACGTCCAAGCGACCCGAACGAATCGTGTCAAGAGCAAGCCCGAGCGCGTCCGTTCCCGAGGCGCAGGCTGTCGCGATGGTCCAGGCGGAACCTGTAATTCCCAGGGCGATGGAAACGTTCGCAGCGGCTTCGTTCGGAATCAGTTCCGGCATTGCGAGAGGCGAGGCCCGCCGTTTTCCGCTTTCCATATACTTGGAAAAAGAAGCATCGATAACATCCATCCCGGAAAGCCCGTTTCCGGCGACGATTCCCGTCCTGTCTCCGGCGAGAATTTCTTTCGAAAGCTTCGCATCGGAGACCGCTTCGTTTGCCGCGGCGAGCAGGAACTGGGAGAACCTGGCCATGCGCCGCGCTTCCTTCGGGTCGATTCCGTGATCTTCGGGAGCGAAGTTCTTGATTTCCGCGGCGATTTTCACCGGCGAAGAACCCGCATCGAACAAAGTAATCGGTCCCACTCCGCAAGCGCCTTCCCGGATGGATTTCCACAGTTCGGGCACCGAATTTCCAACCGGAGTGACCGCGCCCATGCCCGTGATAACAACTCGTCTTTTCATGGATTATTTCGCCTTTTCGGAATCGCGTTTCTGTTGTTCCTGCTTGTCCTTTTCGCGGATCGCGACGCGGCGGATTTTTCCGCTGATCGTCTTCGGAAGTTCCAGGACAAAGTCGATGATGCGCGGGCTCTTGTAAGAAGCGGCAACCTTCTTCGTGAACAGCTGGATGTCCTTTGCGAGTTCCTTGGACGCCTCGTAGCCTTTCTGCAGAACGATCGTCGCCTTGATCGCCTGGCCGCGGGACGGATCTTCCACGCCGGTGACGGCGCATTCGAGAACCGCGGGATGCTTCAGCAAGACCTCTTCCACTTCGAACGGGCTTATCCGGTAACCGGAACTTTTAATCAGGTCGTCCGTCCGACCGATGAACCAGCAGTAGCCGTCCTTGTCCTTCCAAGCCGTATCGCCCGTGTGATAGACACCGCCTTCAAAGACCTTTTGCGTGCGCTCTTCGTCGCGGTAATAGCCGCCGAACATGCCGAAAGGCTTGCCACCATCGATGCGGATGATAATTTCGCCGACTTCTTCCGGGTCGCAGGTTGAGCCGTCCGACCGCACAATGTCTATCCGGTAGCCGGGAGAAGGCTTTCCCATCGAACCGGGCCGCGGTTCCATCCACGGGAAGTTTCCCTCGGTGAGCGTGAGTTCCGTCTGGCCGTAGCCTTCGTGCAGGCGGTGTCCGGTCTTTTCGAGCCAGCGGTTGTAGATATCGACATTCAAGGCTTCGCCTGCCGTGACGCAATACTTCAGGTTCGACAAATCGTATTTGGAAAGGTCATGTTGCAAAAGGTAGCGGTAAACCGTCGGCGGCGCACAGAACGTGGTAACCTTGAACTCCGCCATTTTTTCGAGAAGCTTGCCGGGGATGAACGTGTTCATGTCATAGCTGAACACCGCGGAGCCCGCAATCCACTGCCCGTAGATTTTTCCCCACAGAGCCTTGGCCCAGCCTGTTTCCGCCACGGTCAGATGGACTCCGCCGTCGATGACGTTTTGCCAATACTTCGCCGTCACGATGTGGCCCAGCGGATAGGTGAACGTATGCGCGACCATCTTCGGATTGCTCGATGTTCCGCTCGTAAAGTAGATGACCATGATGTCGTCGTTCGTCGTCGCGGTTTCGCCTTCCGGACGCGGGAACTTCGGCGAGCAGATTTCGTAATCGTCATAGAAGGAGATCCAGCCCTGGCGCGGCTGCCCGATAGTCACCAGCTTTTCGACCGACGGGGACTTGGCGCGAGCCGTTTCGATTTCCTTCTGGAGAGCCGGGTCGTCGTATGTTACGACCATCTTGATGTCCGCAGCGTGGAAGCGGTATTCCAGGTCCTCGGACGTGAGCATGTTTGTCGCGGGGACGGCAATCGCCCCGATGCGGTGAAGCGCGAGAAGGAAGAACCAGAACTCGTAGCGGCGGCGGAGCATCAGCTGGACGCGGTCTCCCTTCTGGATGCCCTGTTCCACGAGGAAGTTCGCCGTACGGTTCGATGCAACGGAGATGTCCTTGAACGTAAACACGTGCCGTTCGTCGTTGTCGTCGCACCAGACAAGCGCGATTTTTTTCGGATCGTTCTGCGCATAGTCGTCCACGACATCGTAGGCAAAGTTGAAATTGTCGGGAATGTGAATTTTGAAGTTCGCGTATAGATCTTCGTAGGAATCGTAATCCACACGATCGATGAATTTTTGAAGCAGAGACATAAAAGACCTCAATCAATTTTCCGCGAAACTTACAGGTCGCGGTAGAAGATTTTTTCCCGCTTAGACAGCGCATAGCGGATAAGGTTCAAAATGCGATGTTCCCCGATCGTGGTAAAGTCCGCATTGTGAATCGTGAGACGCGGCGTTCCGAGAGGCGCCTGAATCGTGAGGCACGCCGAAGTCTGCGCAACGCCGAGCGAAATCTCCGGAAGCCCGGCAAAGCTGATGCCGAACGAAAGGAACTTTTCCACATCGTCCTTCTTTGAAGGTTCGGACTCGATTTCGTTTTCGTCGAGCGAAACGACCAGGTCGTGCTTCTTGAAGATGGACGTTCTGTCTTCGTAGGTGTTGAACTTTGCGAGAACCTGTTCCTTCAGGAAGTTGTTGTCATACCAGGCCGGCGGAACGAATCCGACGGGGAGCGAATCCTGCCCGAGACCGCGCCATAAAGCAATCGAACGGTCGAGCAGAGCCTGGGATTCCTGTTCGGAGAGGCCCGCAAATTCCGCCACGTTTCCCGAAAGCATCAGGGCGCTCTTGCCAAAGACCGAGCGTTCCTTCCCGAGGTTTGCAAAATGACGTGCGCCGTGGAGCAAAAGCTCGTGACCGTCTTTCCGAACCTTTTCAATCGCCTCCGAAAAGCGTTCGCGTTCGTCTTCAGTAGCGGCTCCGACGGAAGGAACGACCGCGACAGAAATGGGCGACGCCGTCACCGCGGAAATCTTGTCAATCTGGACCAGCGCCTTCTCAAAATTCTTGATGTTAAAATCGTGGTAACAGAGGATGAATCTCTTGCCTTTAAAATTTTCCGCCTCGGCGGCGGAAATGTCGGCGATGTCCTTGTTGAGTTCCATTCAAAATTCTCCTATGATTAATCTTAAAATAGAAAAAGCCGCGGCGACTTGCCGTCAAAGAACAAGTTCGCTCGCAAAAGCCACTTCACCCTTTTTCTTTCCGACGACGACATGCCGATTTTCGCCTGTTTTCGCCAAATAGATTTCGACTGTTTCACCGAGCAGCAACTCTTTCGAATAATTTATGCGAAATTCAATTAACGGACGTTCAGCAAGTTCCGCCGGCAGGGAATTTACGATAAAGGCTCCGTAAAAGGCATTGTCCGTGTGATTGTTTCCGTCGAGATGCGAACGCATGATTTTCTCTTCGCCGATTTTTTCGAGCGCATCCGGCACGAGAATCTTCCCGCAGGAAAGCCCGTCCGAGTCAAACGGCACCGTGTTCAATTTTCGAAACGGAAGAATCGCCTTGACCGGGAGGATTTTCCGAGTGCGGAAATCGGTGAGAAGCCACTTGGAAAGCCCCGACACCAGAAGTTCCCCGCGTTCGCTCTTGACTTTGTAATCGCGCACAAACTGCCACGATTCCGCCTTCCATTCGGTCGTCACCCATTCGACGCGTTCGTTGATCTTCGGCATCCGATGGAAGCGAAAGGCCGACCGCGCAAGGACCCGCGCAAAGCCGTGCTCCACGAGAAAAGGCATCGACGTCCCGCGATGGAAAATGTCCTCCGAGGAAATGTCCGTCGTCTTGCGCAAGAAATCGAACAGGCTGAGCGTTCCGTCCGGACCGCATTCCGTATAGGCCACGCGGCTTTCGATATGAAAGGTAAAGCCGTCGTCATCGTAACGGCGGGAAAATGTTTCGCAAAAAGGCATAAGGGAAATCTAGAAAATCCGAATTTCCATAATGGAGACTTTAAAAAGACGATTTTTTTCCAAAATCCCTTGACAGAGCTTTTTTTTTACTTACATATAAGACAGTTGCCTGTTTGGGCGACTGAAAACAACGAGCTATGCTCAAAGGAAAATACTTATGATCGGAAGCGCACTTCAAAAAGGTTCCACCGTCTATGTTTATAACGAAAAAGGACAAATACTATACACGAAATCAGGCGAACTTGCCGGCTATACAGGCTCAAGCGTCTCGATTAAAAACGGCAGAACCCTTTACACATACAATGAAAAGGGACAAATGCAATACACAAAATCCGTGTAACAATTTCTAACGGTCGCCTCTAGACAAGTTCAACCCAATGAGAACTTTTTAGGGGCGCTTTTAAGAATCACAACCATAAAAGCAAAAAAAAGATTTTTAAAACAAGAACAAGCCAGAAGCCCTAGGTTATAGACTTCACAAACCATCTTGATTTTTAGTCGCCCTCGACCAGTAACCAATAAAACGCTTACTCTTCGAACCAATTCTCTATTTTTAGCGGAGAGACTTTTGCGATAGGTTCGAAATCTTTTGCATTCCGCGTCACAAGGATTAAATCGTTCGCCAAGGCTGTCGCTGCAATCTGAGAGTCGCATATCGGTCTTGGTTGCCCAACCTTGTTGCATTTGGCAACCACTTCGGCATAATACGCCGCCGCTGTCGCATCATACGGAATGACATCAAATTTCTGCTTTACGATTTCGACATAATCCTTCAATCTGTTTTTTCGAGAGCCGTCTGGCATGAGTTCAACACCGAAAAGCGCCTCTTGCAAAGTTATTGCCGAGATCGCGCATAATGGCTCAAATCTTTGTATGTTTGTCAAAACGTCAGCGTTTGGTTGGGGCTTAGAAAGTTCGGAAATAAGATTGGAATCCAGCAAGAATCTTTTATCCATCTTACCCCCAAATGTTAGTCTTGTTCGCCTCGGGATATTCTACAACGCGCCCGGCTTCAAGGTCTTTGGAAAAATCGTCATCCGGCGAACATCCTTGACGCCAGCTTTTTAGTGCATCGAGAAACGATTCTTTATGACCGAGAGTCTTGTTCATTTCGCGTTCAATATTTCCAAATTTCATTTTCAACTTCAGGTAGAGAACAAACTTCTCCACCTGCGAGATATACTCGCTAGGCAGGGCTCGAATTTCTTTATTCAAAGCATCCGTAGTCATGATTTTGTCCTCTTTTCTAACAATATATCTTTTTTGAAGAAAAAAGCAAATCTAGCCGCATTCCGTGTAGGACACGCGACTTTCTACGTGAAAGGTAAAGCCGTCGTCATCGTAACGGCGGGAAAATGTTTCGCAAAAAGGCATAAGGGAAATCTAGAAAATCCGAATTTCCATAATGGAGACTTTAAAAAGACGATTTTTTTCCAAAATCCCTTGACAGAGCTTTTTTTTACTTACATATAAGAAAGCTATCCATTCGGATGGTAAAAAAAATCAAAGGAAGTCGCCTAAAATGAAAAGCAAGATTTTTCTAACTTTTATGATGACTTACATTTTCCTTGGTTGCGGTAATGAAGGAAACCCTGCGAATTCTTCCGTTACAAAGAGAATCAAACTCCCTTGCAATTCGGATGGAGTATGTTATTTACCGCCTTTGCCGACAGAGTATGAAGGAAACTTGATTTACTGTGCTTATGGGGGGCTCCTACTTTAGTATGCGCAAGAGCATATGATTTATTCGCCGACTCTTTATTAAGCATCCCAAAGTATTTTGAATCCTACAAAAACAAGTGCATAAGCTCATTTGACGAAACCTATCAACAAAGCAACTCTATCGGCTCTTACTGTAAAAAACTTTGCAATCTAGCAAATAATATATACTCCTTTTGTTTCCTTGAAGAAAAAGACTCTGCAAAGACAAGTCTTAAAGAAGCTTGCAATAATTTCATCGATCTGGAGTATTGCAAGAAGTCCCCCGACATATATTACCCCGGCACTTGCCTTGCATGCTTAACCCTAGACAGTTTGAACGACTATAGCCTAAAAAATCAAGTAACATTTGACTGGCTCTATGATTCTCGGGACGGGCATACTTACCAAACAATCACTTATAAAGGGCTAAATTGGATGGCGGAAAACCTAAACTACGCCTATCTCCAACCAACCGCAGATCTGGATTCAAGCAGTTTCTGTTATGACGACGAACCGAAAAACTGTGACAAATATGGACGCTTGTATTTAATGAGCGCCGCTCTGGACAGTGCCGGCCTTTTTACAAGAGACGCCGCGGGATGCGGAGAAAGGATTCTTTGTTCTTCGGTTTATCTTCCTATACACGGCGTTTGTCCCGCTGGATGGCGTTTACCAAGCGAATCGGATCTTGAGAAAATCGCATTTCTTGATCTAAGGCGTCACGAGGAATGGCTTGATTACACCCAAAATTTCCGAACAATGGAGCTTCCGTTCGGAGCGCTTCCTGCGGGAATTCGCGTTTCCTTGTATAATCCCCAAAAAGCTAGAGGCCAATCTGTTTATGCCGGCAAAGGATACTATACCGGTTTTTGGATTGCGGGCTTTGTAAACGAAGCATCCGTTGTAAACGGTGGATATCTCGCGCCATTTGTTACAACAGAATGGTCTTACGATTCCTACAAATTTGGTCGTGAGCCGGGTTTTATCCCTCAACTTCATAATAGAGAAGATCCTGTACATGAAGGAGCATATTCGATTCGTTGTATAAAAGATTGAATTTAAACCAGATAAAACTACATTCATTGAAATTATCCATGAATCATGAATAACGAAGAAAACTATAAAAGAGGCTGGTTGAAACGGCACTCTCTAGTTTCAGATAAAATAACCTTGTATAAATTTTTCCCGTATCATGCAAATTCCCTAGGACCTCTGATTTGTGGCGGGTTATATTTCAGCAAGGCATCTAACTTTAACAATCCGTTTGATTGTAATTTTAAAATGCTGCCGACAGAATTAGAGCGAAAATTAGGGGTTTCATGGGATGACTCTGTAAAATTATCCCAAAATGTGATTTATCAAATGGGAATCGTCAGCCTAACTCCTCATTGGAACAACACTTTAATGTGGGCACATTATGCAGACAAGTTTAATGGATTTTGCATCGGATTTGAATTTGATAACCCCTTATACATTCACAGCAAAATCGGAGAATCTTTTACAACATATAGAAATCGCGCTTATTAAAAAACAGAATACTGGCTTGACGAGATCATTTACGCAAACCAGGATGCATATCCTACAGCGGCTTCTTTTCATTTTGACGACATCGAAGAAGAAATGCCGGAAGCCTGTCTTCAGTTCAAGGCATCTGATTGGCGATATGAGAATGAATGCAGACTTTCCTTTTTAGGTGGTCAAGGAGTTCACCCCGTTCCGGGAATCATAAAGGAAGTTTATTTTGGACTGCGTATGAAAGAGGAAGAAAAACGGGTCTTAGCATCCATTACGGCAAAATATAGTCCTGTATTTTATGGCACTCGAAAAAGCGAAACTCATATAAAGATCGATCGCACCGCAATCGTTGGATTTTAAAATATTTAAAACCCAACACCCAGATGGAAGAGATGATTCCCTTCCAAGACAGGATTTGACGCGTAGGCGTAATCAAAGCGGATGCGGCCAAAGACAAGTCCGAGGCCTGCCGAGACGCCGCTTTCCGTTTCGCCGCGATACGCATACCCGACCCGAAACGCAAGGGTCTTTTTATACAGAAGTTCGGAACCAAAGCGCCATTCCGCATCGTAATCCGCCCGGCGATATGCGTCCGCATGGAGAGCCAAATCGAAAATATCGAGAATGGGGTGCGTTCCCGAAATTCCCGCCGAAAGCGCCATCGGAGCGGATTCCTTTTCCGATTCGTATTCGGAAACCCAGCCGAAATTCGTAACGGTCGCACCGAATGTGATGTAGCGATTCAACCGAAAGCTCGCGCCCCCGTCGGCGAGAAAAGCAATCGCTGTCGCATTGTCGATTGTCTGCGAAGCGAACCGCGCGGAAACCGACCAGTTAAAGACAGAGGGCTTGCTGCCGACGCCTAGCTGGAGCGCCCACGCCATTGCTCCGTAATCTTCCGTCTTGAAACCTTCCTCGTCGCGACCCTCGATATCACCGTAGCCGAGATATTCCACCGCCGCGCTTGTATTCAGATATTTAAAAGGCAGGCCGAAATAGACGGACGTGAGCTTCGCATCGATGCGGTCCGAAAACCGGACGTGTTCAATGCCCGCCTGGGGAACGTCCGATGACGCTGTCGCCAAGGGATTCCGGGAAACCTCCGAGAAGCCGTTCGGCATGGCGACGCCCGCTCCGGCAAGAGCCGCCGACCGCGGAGAAGTCGGAAGCGACAGGAACTTCATCGTCGTCCCACCCTGATCGACATTCCAAAACCTGCCGCCCGCAAAACAGGTCGCGGCGCAGAGGAATGCAAAAAAGGCGGTTCGCTTGAAGTTCATGGCGTAAACATATAAAATTAAAACGGGCGACGTGGAATTCTACGCGTTTTTCCATTCCTGCATCACGGCGAGGACCTTTCCCTTGAGTTCCTCGGCGCGAGCTGCGGAATCGCATTCCACGTAGCAGCGGAGTTCCGGAGCGTTTCCGCTCGGACGCAAATGGATAATGTCGTCGCGGTCAAAAGTCATCCGGTAGCCGTCCGTCATGTCGGTTGAGACGATTTTTCCGGCAAGTTTTCCAAAATAGGTTTCGCCCAGATTTTTTTCGGCGATCTCAGCGACTTTCGCCCGGCTTTTTTCGGTGGGAAATTCTTTAACCCGATCACTTGCGGTGAAGCGTTTCGGCAAGGACTTGAACAGGTCTTCTACGCCGAGCTTCTGCGCACGGGCTGCGGCGAGAACAGCTATCTGCGGGAGAAGAGCGTCACGCGTCGGGAGAGCCTTCAGGACCTTGCCGTCTAGGGAGATATCCGTTTCGAGCAGGAAGCCGCCGTTCGCCTCGTAGCCGGCAACCGTTTTTCCGTCGCGTTCAAGCTCCTGCATTCCGGCGATGACGTAGGGGCTTCCGATGCGCGTGCGGAGCGTCTGTTCAAAAAATTCGCACTTTTCAAGGGCCGTGTTGCAGCTCACCGGCGTCGCAATCCGTTCGATTCCAAGAACCTTTGCCGCAAGGATTCCGAGGACATCTCCCCGAATCCACTTGCCCGTCGCATCGGCAAAAAGCGGGCGGTCGCTGTCACCGTCTGTGCTGACAATCGCGTCGAGGCCCTGTTTCGCCCATTCCGCTCCAAGCTTCACATCTTCCGGACGGACCGCTTCCGTATCGACCGGGACAAAGACTTCGGAACGTCCGAGAACAACGACAAACGTCCCGAGTCTTTTCAAAATTTCCGTGATAATATCGCGCCCGACAGCCGAATGCTGGTACATGCCGACGGTCAATCCGGACAAGGAATTTTCCCCGAAGAAATCCAGATAGCGCCGTTTATAGTTTTCACAGGCTTCAGGATTTTCGCTCGGCAATTCGACGGGATTTTTGAGCATTCCGTCATCGCCGAATTTCGAAGCGTCCAGTTCAAAACTTTCGGAGCGGATTCCGGATTCATCCTTTTTGGAAATTTCCCCTCTCGGATGGTTGAACTTGATGCCGTTCCGGTCTGCGGGAATATGGCTTCCCGTTACCATGATCGTCGGAAGCGACTTTTCGATTCCGTAGAGCGCAATCGCCGGGCTGGGAATCCGACCGCTGTAAATGACTTTCCAGCCCGAATCCTCCGCCGCCGTCGCAATGGCCCGGAGAATCCTTCCCGTACTCGGGCGCAAGTCGCCTGCAATCGCGACAGCCTTTTCCGATGGGTAATTTTTTTCACAATACGCAAGGAACGCATACGTGTAGCTGTAGCAGACCAAATCGGTCATCTGGGAAACGAGCCCGCGGGCGCCGCTCGTTCCAAAGCCAACGCCGCTCGAAGTCATCATGTCGTTTACGGAAATTTTCATACGGGTAAATATAGTATTCGACGTTTAGTGGGAAAAAATTGAATTTGCAAAGATTATCCGGGTCAATCCCGGTGTTCAGAACTTAGTGAGTAGAACTTAGAGCTTAGAACAGTGGACGTCTAGGCTTAGCGATTAGCAATTAGCGATGAGCAATGAGCAATTAGTCGGCGGAGCGAACTGCTTCTGTTCCGCGTCATTCTGAAGCGACCGAAGTGAGTGGCCCGCCTGCTGCGGACAGGGACAATCCATCCTGCAGTCTCATTCCATTACGGTACGATGTCATTCTCGTGCACCGACTGAGATTATTGGGTCAAGCCCGGCACAGTTAAAGCGAAATTGCCAGCGAATGACGTCGAAAGTAAAAGTTCGCTTAGACGTCCCTCGTCCCGCTTCCCTTTCCACAGACAAATTCATATTTTAAAAGCAATTCATCCCAAGAGGTCGTATGAAATTTCTCATCGGATTCATCTCCCTTTGCCTAACCGTTATCGCCATCGTCTATATCGTCCATGCGCCGAAATCCCCGCGCGAAGCTCCCGAAAGATTCGGGATTTTGACCGTTTCGGCGTCGCATTCAAAAAGTTTCAGCCCGACAAACATCCGGTACGCTCTGCGGTTTGAAAAACGCGGAACGGAAAAAGGTGCGCTCATCGAAGCGAACCATAAGGCAAGCGCCGAACTCGTCGAATTTGTCAAGACGCTCAATATTCCGACGGACAGCGTCTCCGTCAAGCAGTTCTCGCTCGAAAAGGCGTGGAAGTGGGAAAACAACAAGCGAATTTCCGACGGATTTGAAATTTCGCAGAATATCTCCGTAAACATGCCCGACCCGGCAAAAGTTTCGGAATTTATCGAAGGGATCGCCATGATCCAGGATTTGGAAATCATCCAATCGACGCCTGAACTTTCATCCGCTACCGAAAAGAAAAACGACGTCTATCGCGCCGCGGTAAAAGAAGCGACCGAAAAGGCGAAAACCCTCGCCGAAGCATCCGGCAAGAATCTCGGAAAAGTGCTGTCCATCAGCGACGAAAATTCCTCGGTGAATTCTTTTGAAAACGCGGTCTATTACGAAGGCGCAGTTGCGCTTGGCGGCGCACGGAAAATGGGAAAATTTGCCATGCCGGAACAGAAGATCGAAATCGGCGCCAGCGTGACGATGAAATTCAACCTGAAGTAAGGACGCTAATTTTCCAGCAGCATTCCGTACAAAAGAAGCAGTTCTTCCGGAGAAAGTTCCTCGGCGCGAGCATTCGGAGAAAGTCCGGAACGCTCTAGCGCCTTTAAAACCTTTGCTTTTTCGAAACGCGCGGAAAGGGAATTCGTGATGACTTTCCGCTTTTGGGAAAACGCACTCTGCACAAATTCAAAAAATTCCGGTGGAGCTTCAAGCGGGTCGGGACGCGGAGAAAAGAGGACCGTTGCGCTCTGGACATTCGGACGAGGCGTGAAATGCTCCGGACCGATTTTCCGGACGATTTTCCCGGTCGCATGGGCGCGGATCCAGACCGAAAGACTGCCATAGCTTCTTGTATGCGGTTCCGCACAGAAACGCTCGGCGACTTCGAGCTGGACCATACACATAAACCCGAGCGTCTTTTTCAAGAGCGGCATGACATTCGCGACAATTCCCGTCGATATGTTATACGGCAAGTTCCCGGCAAGCCAAGGCCTTGGATTCGAAAGGAGCCATTCATCCATCGGGAATTTCAAAATGTCCTGGTTTAAAACCCGAAAGTTCGGATTTCCAGAAAACTTTTCCCGTAGAAATGCGACACATTCTTCATCGACTTCGACCGCCGTGACGGGAACGTCCCGAGCGAGCAGATGTTCCGTAAGCGCTCCGTGTCCCGGACCGATTTCCAGAATAGAAGCTCCCTCTTCGAGCGGGATGTCCGATGCGATGAGGCTTGCGGTTTCCGCATCCAGGAAGTTTTGCCCAAAGCGGCGACGACGGTCTCTGTCCATAATCTAAAGATAGGAATTATTCTGCAAAGCGGGCCATCTACCGTCTCTCGGGGGCGATGCGCCAGTCTGCCGATAGGTGTTCAGAACTGAGTTGAGAGAACTTAGAACTTAGGACGACTATTCAGTGGGCAGTGCAGAGTCGCAGACATTAAACTTCTGAGATACAAGAATAGACGTCTGCAAATCTAAGCACGAAGCTTTTAGTTCGCACTTTCAAACGCTGACTTCCGCTATCCGGCAAAAGCAAAAAGGCGAAGATTCGCGGGGAACCTTCGCCAAGATTTCGAGAAAAACAATTTACTTCAAGCGAACGGGAACGGTCGTGCGGTTGCTGTTCTGCTTCAGAATCAGGAAGCCCGGGCCGCGGTAATTCGTTTCGAGCAAGACGGAATTCGTCCCGCGGTTCATCGAGAAAGCCTTCGACGAGACGATCTGGCCGTTCGAATTGACGAGGGAGAGCGAAGCGCGACCGGCTGCTGTCGCCACAAACGAAGCGTTTACCGATCCCGGTTGCACGTTTACGAGCATCTTGCCGAAAGCCTTTGCCGTTGGGCGCTTGATGGCGGAAGTCTGGATGACCAGTTCGCCGCTTGCGATTCCCTCCAAAGAGGGCAATTTCTTGTTGAAATTTTCCAGGATTACTTCGGAACCGTCCGCCTTGTGAAGGACGATGTTGTCCATTTCAATCGTGCCGGAAACCTGCGAACCGTAAAGCTTAAGACCGATTGCTTTCACATCCGCCTTGTCTGCCAAATTAAGCCCGTTCGCATCCAGAGAAATCGTGTAAGTTTTCCAAACCGTAGAAATGTCCGTTTCTTCAAAATTATAATCGCTCCATTTCCAATTCCCGCTCATCGCAAAGAAACTGAGAGAAGTCCGGGCATATCCATCGCAATCTGCACCTGTGCAAACGTTGACCTTTGCCTGGAAAGAAATCGCAACATAATCGCTCCAGTCCGCACCGTTAAGATCAATGCGCATCGTTCCCGTTTCCGCTGAATCCGAAGTTGCACTCGTGTAAGTGATCTTCAGCATTTTGTCGCTCGTGTCGAGGCTCGCTTCCACGAACTTGTCGATGGAATTTCCCGAGAGCATGTCCATGCCGTAGGCCGTGCGCATGGCGTTCAGGACTTCGTAATCCACGATGTCACCGACATTTCCCGCGAACTTGTCCTGGCGATGGATGATTGTCATGTTTCCATTGCCCTCGTCGCCGGTATCCCAGACGTAGGGAATGATTCCGCGGGACTTTGCCGCAGACGCCACATAGCCGTACCACGCAGCGCGACCTTGCAGATGAAGCCGCAAATTGTCTCCCATGATATCTTCGAGGCGCTTGATTGCACCCATTTCACCGATGACGACCGGGATGCCTTTTGCTACAAAAGCGGACTGGAGCTTGTTGAACTGGGCGTCGATATGCGCCTTCGAACCCAGATCCCCGACCGTCGAACCCATGTTGTGTTTCGTATCCGTCGTGGAATTCATACCGTCGAAATAGAAAAATTTTGCTCCCCACGTTTCATCCTTGCCGGTCATCAGGGAATACTGATACGGATAGTAGTGCGCTTCCGCCATCGTGTAGCCGTTCCCGGCGGGATCTGTCGGATAGTTGTTCGCGAGAAGTTCGTATTTGTCAATTTCCGTGCGCGGCATCTGGACCACAACCGTACGGGTGGCGTTGTTTCCGCCCGTTGCGCGGACAGCCTTGAGGCACGCTTCGTGATACTTTTTCAAAACCTTTGCGCGGGTATCGTCAAAGCCCCACTGCCCGTTGTCAGCTCCGCCAGTCATCCACGGATCGTTTACACCCGGTTCGTTTGCGCTGGCAAAAAGCAGATGTTCGTCGTAGGCGGCAAACTTCGTCGCAATCTGCTTCCAGTAATTTTCCTGGAGGGCAGCAATTGAATCCGCTTTAACCGTAATCTCTCCGTTCTTGTCGTAGCCCGCCCCGTCAAACACATGGTCTTCGAGCCAACCCGTATCCCAGTGACTGTTCAAAAGCGCATACATCCCTTCACCCACCACCAGATCGACGACCGTCTTGACCGAATCAAGCCATCCCGCGTTGATGACGCCGTTTGTCGCGTGGCTGTGCCAGGCGCAGGGAATGCGGACCGTGTTGAAGCCCGCCGCCTTGATTGCTTTCACGTATTCGGCTGTCGGGAAAGAATTTCCCCAAGCGGTAGGATTCCCCGGAACTTCCATCGTGTTTCCAATGTTTATGCCCATTCCCATCGGCGAGACAAGCTCCGAGGATTTGGGCAGGGCGAAAGCCTGACCGGCAAAAGACGCAGCGAGCGTCAGAGAAATCCAAAGTTTCATGCGGGAAACCTCATCAAAAAAGTGGAACGCTGTAAATTTACGCTTTTGCAAGCTTCTTGGGTCAAATGTAAAGTTTTGTTAATTGCAAAACTTTTTGCATTAACAGTCGTCAACCTTCGTTTTTTTGCCATTTGAGCATTTTTCCGGCAAAAAGCGGGACCGCTCCATCGACCGATTCGGGAACAGTCCATGGTTTTTCGATATACGAAACGCACTTTTTCGCCCGCGGAATCCCGTAAAAATCCGCCCCGAATCCGGCGACAAAATCGGCAAGCCTTTCCAAATGCCCGACGCGCTCGAAAATTTCGACGAGAAGAGGAACGGCAACCGGAGCGGAATACACGCCAGCCGCGCCACAGGGACCTTCCTTCTTTCCCTTCTCGTGCGGAGCGGAATCCGAACCGAAAAAGAACTTCGGGTTCCCGCTAAATGCGGCTTTTTGGAGCGCTTCGCGGTCTTCGGGACGTTTCGGGAGAGGCTTGCAAAAGTGATGCGGAAGGAGCGATCCGCCGACCACATCGTCGAGCGTATGGAGCAGGTGGTGCACGGTAATCGTCGCGGCGACATTTTCCGGCAAGCGGAGAACGGCCTCCACCGCAGAGCCTGTCGAAAGATGTTCAAAAACGATTTTCAGACGGGGAAATTCCCTTGCCAGAAATTCCACCCGATGAATAAACTCCCGTTCGCGGTCAAGGCAAAAGGCAGAAGGCTCCTCGCCGTGGACGCAGAGGACAAGTCCGAGCCTTTCCATTTCAGCAACGACCGGCAAAATGGATTCAAAATCCGAGACGCCATCTTCGCTGTTCGTGGTGACACCCGCCGGATAGTATTTCCCGGCGACAGCGCCAGCAATCTTCATCCGTTTCAAATCTTCCGCCGTGTATTTCGCATTCAGCTTGAAAGTCATCAGAGTCCCAAGTTCCGGCGCAGCGGCTTGAATTTCTCTGCGGTAATTTCCGACAGCCTCGGCACTTGAAACCGGCGGAACGGTATTCGGCATCACCAGGATTCTTCCGAATTCCCGCGCAATAGTCTTCGCATAGCTTTTCAGCAAATCCCCTTGGCGCAGGTGCACGTGGAAATCGTCGGGTTGCGGAAGTTCAAATATTCTCATGAAATGCAATATAGAAATCGGGAAACGACGTATTGCAAAGATTAGTTGACAGTTGTCAGCGCTTAGTGAATCGTTGGTCGTTGAAAGGAATTAGGTATCAGTGATCAGTGACTAGCGAGCAGTTAGGGAACAGGGAGAAGGGGTTAGGGATTAGGGATTAGGGATTAGGGAGCAATGAGCAATTAGCAATGAGGAATTGACTGTCGAGCGAGCCGTTGTCAGAGCTGAGAGCTTAGTGCTGAAATTTGCAGACGACTAGATTCTGTTTTTCAGCAATTTAAATCCCGCTGTTCTAAATTCTAAGCACTCTCAACTAAGCTCTGAACGCCGTGTTCCTCGTACCGTTTCCTAAAAGCCTAGCCGTCCGCGGACTAACTCCTCATTCCTCACTCCTAATTTCTCATTCGATGATAAGCGTGGTCCTGGGGTGGTTGCAAGTTATCAGAACTTAGCGCTTAGTATTGAGTTAGCTAACAATAGACCGTTGTAAATAACAGTCTGTTCGCTTCAAATTTCTCGTTCCGAATCTAACCGCCAGCTATCCTAAATTCTAAGCACTCTCAACTAAGCTCTGAACGCCGTGTTCCTCGTACCGTTTCCTAAAAGCCTAGCCGTCCGCCGCCCAATTCCTCATTCCGCATTCCCAATTCCTCATTATCTTACCCGTCCGCGGACTAATCCCTAATCCCTGTTCCCTAATCCCTAAACTTGACGTCCGCGGATCTAAGCTCTCAGTCCTCTCAACTAAGCTCTAACCGGCCCCGCGCCGGGTAGGCGAGCAAGTCGCTTTGCGACAAAATCCTAGACGTGCAAACGTCAAAACTTTTCGGCTAAAAGAAAAAGTTCATTTGAACCTCCCCCTTCATGGACAAAAAATCCACGATAAATTTATTTTAGCGGTTTCTTTCAGGAATTTGGATGTATTTTAATAAAATGAACCTGTTTTCCGATACGACGGATTACCGCGATATTCTGAAAGCCTATTACGAACGCCGCAAAAAGGAGATGCCTTTCTATTCCTACCGGATGATGGGCGATAGAATCGGTCTGGATTCGAGCTATCTCTACCGCATTCTCCGCAAAAAGCAGCACCTGCCCGCGCATTCGCTAGAAGCCGCCAAGGAACTGGTCGGCATTTCGGGTCGATCCGCAGAATACTTCAACCTGCTTTACGCATCGAATGTTTCCAAGGACCCAGCCAAAAGAGAAGAGCTGATGAGCCGGGCTATCGCCCTCCGCGACGTGGAACGGCGAGCACTGCAGTCCGCGGAGCTAAAACTACTCAAAAACTGGTGGATTCCCGCAGTCCGTGCCTATCTGGAACTGAACGGAGGCGTTGCAAACCTCAAACAAATCGCAAGCGCCCTGTGCCCACCAATCACCGAAGAGCAAGCCAACGAAGCCATTGAAACGCTAAAAAGCGCGGGGCTTGTCAAAAAGCTCGCCTCAGGAAAACTCGGCCTCACCGAAGCGCATTTGACAGTTAGCGGAACCGAAAAGGCAAAAGCGGTACGCAATTTCCAAAAGCAGGCTCTGCATCTTGCAAACGAATCTCTGGAAAACATCCCCGTTGACGAAAGAAACGTTTCCACGCTTACCGTTTCCATCGATCAACCAGGATTTGAAGACCTGAAAGATATGCTTCGGGAATTCCGGAGACTGGTTCAAAAGAGAGTTGACTCGGTGAAAAATCCGGATCGCGTAATGCAGCTTTCCATGGCATTCTACCCGGTTGCGAGGAAAAAATGAAGCTGTGGGCAGGAATCTTCGGAATTATCGCCAGCGGACTTTGGGTCGCCTGTTCGCGGGATGTCGCCGGTTCGACGTTCGAAACGGAAAACTCGGTTGCAATCGTCGTCACCTTTCGCGATGGAAGCCCGATGGGCAAAAGCCTTTTGAATATCCGACAGCAAAACTATCTGAATTTCGGGACTTCTCCGAGCGAGACTCTGGAAACGGATTCGCTCGGATTTCTTCGGCTGGCCTCTCTCCCGGCAGGCGATTACACCGTCGAAGCGCAAAGCCTGTCTGCGGATACGCTCCGAAAAGGAATCCAAAAATTCAGCGTGCCTAAAGTCTCGCCGGATTCAAACCTCGAAATTTTCGTTTCCACCGACACGCCGTCAAAAGTTTCCGGGACATTCCAGACCGAAAAAGCGCCCGTATGGATTCTGTTTCCTGGAACCGATTACGCGGTCCAGGTCGATTCCAGCGGACATTTCGAATTTCCTTCCCTGCCTCGCGGCGATCTGGAATGGGTCGCCATTTACGTTGCGGATTCACAAATCGTTCCGCTTGCCGAAGGGAATCTTGACGTTTCCTCCGGAGAAAGGGCTGTCGTTCTGCGAGATACTGCGACCCGCGCCACTTTATTCGAAGATTTTGAAAACGGCATCGCAAACTGGTACAGCTCCACGTCAAAATATTCGACGGCAAAAATTGAGCTAGACAGCACCGAAAGCCCGAACGGAAAATCCGCCCACTTTGTCTCGCAAAACGATTCCGTGGCAAACTGGTCGCTAATGGGTCGTTTTCTGGGACGCGCCATCGATATGAGCGAACTGGATTCGGTCACATTCCTCGCCAAGGGAAATGTCCAAGGAACCATTTCCTTTTCATTCGATGTCATTGCGGATAGCTCCGCCTCTTACGAAAGCGGCAAAGCGTGGAAACATTTCGCAATCGATTCGTCGTGGACCCGTTATACGGTAACACCCGGAACATTGTTGCCGGCGGACAGCATCGGCGGAAATATCGGGTGGGAAGCCGTCAAGGACCATCTCACGAACATCTCCATTTTCGGAAGCAGCGGGGAATTCTGGATTGACGACGTCGTTTTTTACGGCGTGGACTTTCCGGAATAATTTTTCCGAACCGTGGATAAAACGTCCATGAGAATTTTTGGGCTAAGCGATTTTCCGAAAACGGGGAGAATAGCTTTAACGACAAGGAGTGTTCCATGCCGATGCAAAATTTTCAACTGACCGTCTTTTCGTTGGGTGTCCTCTTCGCCGGAGCTTTCGCCGACAATCCCATCAGTAATTATCACTATCTCGCCGACCCGTCGGCAGCGGCTTCGGATTCCGTCTTTTACATTTTGACCGATTCCGATGATCCCGCCGGAGCGGACGGTTATACGATAAAATCGCTCTACGCATTCAGCAGTCGGGACATGAAAAACTGGACCGATCACGGAATCATCTTCGAAGCAAAGCGGGAATACGACAACATCAACGACATCTGGGCTTCTGGAATCGCCATTCAAGGCGAAACCTTCTATATCGTTTACCCGGACGGCGGTGGCGGTGGTGTCGGACTTGTTGCGTCCAAGAACATCGACGGTCCCTACGAAAACCCCATTCCCGGAAACAAGAAACTGATCAACAACTGGGGCGGCGGGCTTGCCGACTGCGATGGCATCGCCTGGTGCTTCGACCCGGCGATTTTCTTCGACGACGACGGCTCGGGCTACTTTACATTCGGTGGAGGCAACTCGAAAACACGACCCGCCGCAGACGGCAACAACAATATTTTCAACCTATACAAGTTCAACAGCGACATGAAAGGCTTCGACATTAATTCCAAGGTTGAACTGAAAGTCGGCGGTCCACGGGCAATGGAAGCATCCTATATCCACAAGAACGGAAGCCTCTACTATCTGACATACAGTACCGCCGATTTAAGAATCGCCTATGCGACTTCGACCAAGGTAACCGGGCCCTATTCCTACCAGGGAATCTTCATGGATAACCCGAATATCGGCGGGAAAAATATCAACGCCAACAACAACAATCACCACGGCATCGCCCAGTTCAAGGGAAAATGGTACGCCGTGTACCACGACCGCCGCCTGGTCCAGGCGAGCGAACATCCGGCATCCCTTGGCGTCGAAAATCCCGAACCGGCGTATCACCGCAGCGTGAGCATCGACGAGTTCACATACAGCGGAAACGCGATGAACAAACTCGTTTACACAAACGAAGGACCTAGGCAAATCGAAAGATTCAATCCTTACCGGACATACCCTGCGCTGACAAGTTCTAGGCAAAGAAATGTTCGAAGCCGCACGGATTGGACTCGAGGAAACCCCGTTTCACACGTATTAACGCCATACGCAAGCAAGGATTCCTGGATCCGCATTTCCGGGGTGGATTTTAAAAACGGTGCAGCGGGCTTTTCCGTCAAGGCAGCGAGCATCGCTACCGGGAACCGTGTGGAAGTTCGCACCGGCAGTTCTTCGGGAACCCTAGCGGGAACCTGTGAAATTCCGCAAACGGGCAGCTGGAAATCCTACAAAACAGTCCAGTGCGAAGTCTCGGGCCTAAGCGGAATCGTCGAAGAACTTTTCCTCGTTTTCAAGGGTCCGGCGGATTCCACGATGGGAATTGTCGAATGGAAATTTTCCGAAAAGCCAAAAGAACCCCAGCGCGCCTACCAAGACACGCCGCACGAAATCCCGGGAAAAATCGAAGCGGAACATTTTGACGAAGGCGGAATGGACAACGCTTACTGGGACAGCGATTCCGAAAACAAGGGAGACGCAAAATTTCGAACAGACGAAGGCGTCGATATTGTCGTTGGCGGAAGCGGCAAGGCAATCGGCTACACGAATTCCGGCGAATGGACGGAATACACCGTGAATGTCCTCTCATCAGCTACGTATAAATTAATGTTAAATGTCGCAAGCGGTTCCGAATCGTCCAGCGTCATGTTTTTCATCGATAGCGTTCCTCTAACCGACACGATTCCCATTCCGAAAACCGACACATCCTGGAATGTTTACCGGACGCTTGACGGGGGCGAAGTTTTGCTCACGACCGGCGAACATATTCTAAAAATGCTAATCACCGGAAGCTACGCTAACATTGACTATCTGGAGTTCCTCGAACCCGAAACATCCTTGCCGCCAAAGTCACGATTCACGGCGCACGAAGCGGTGACCCGATATGACATTTTCGATATGAACGGCAACCGTCTGCGAGAAATCCGGTCTAGCGCGGAGAACCTTTCGGAATCAGTTCGCGCATCGCTCCAACGCCCGGGAACCTATCTCGTACGAGGACGCGGAGGATTCATACAAAAAATCCAGGTCGTGAAATAGAAACCGCATCCAAGCATTTTCAAGGAAAAAGAATGACGCATTTAAGGAAAACTTTTTTTTCTAGGACTCTCTTTTGGAGTCGGTCTAGGAACCGCCAACGCATCCGTCGTTGAAGTCAATCTGGATGAAGAGCACCAAGTCATCCGAGGATTCGGCGGAATGGTCCACAATATATGGCAAGGCGGAAAGGGGCTCTCCGCGGAAGACGCAAAAATTGCATTCGGAACCGGAGACGGGGAACTGGGACTTTCCGCACTTCGAATTCCGATAAACGAAAACTCTTCGGACTGGAGTCGCGACCTAGATGCAGCCAAGTCGGCAAAATCTTACGGGGCAATCGTCTATGCGACCCCTTTGAAGCCGCCCGCCGACCTGCAAACCGCCTACTCGTTCAACCGCTGGGGAACGACATACAACTCAACGCAAATCGTAGAGAGCAACTGGCAAGCCTATGCGAACCATCTCAACAACTTTGCCGCCTACATGAAAAATCAAGGCGTCCCTTTATATGCTATATCCATCCAGAATGAACCGGACTGGTGCGATTCCTGGACTTGCTGGACCGCAGACAATTTGTACAAATTCACCAAGAACTACGCTGGGCAACTACGAAAGAACGGAACAAAAGTCATCTCCGCGGAATCCTTCGCCTACAGCAAATCGCTTTACGACAAGATTTTAAATGATAACGACGCCTTAAAAAATCTGGATATCATCGGGGCGCACTTTTACGGAAGCACCGCCGCGACCGGGGACGATTATTTCAAATACGCTCTCGCAGACGAAAAAGCCCGACAGCAGGAACGTTGGATGACGGAGCATTACACGGAAAGCCAAGGCAGCGGAAACATGTGGCGTGGCGTCATCTCGACAGGCGACCAGGACCAGACTGCAAAAATGGACACGGTCCGCGCCCTAGACGTCGGCTACGAAATCCATCGCGGTCTTGTCATCGGGAACTTTAATTTATACACATGGTGGTACATCCGGCGCTGTTACGGTCTCATTATGGAAAAAGATTTTAGCGGAAAGCTCTCCATTTCGCAAGGCGAAATCGGCAAACCTTCCAAGCGTGGCTATGTCCTTTCCCAGTTTTCACGATTCATCCGTCCCGGATCCGTCCGAATCGGCGCAACGTCCAATCCGGAAGCAAACGTTTTCGTCTCCGCCTACAAAAAGCAGGACAGCGTCATCGTCGTCCTGATCAACCGCGATTTCGGTTCTTCCAAAAACATCGAACTTTCCATTTCGGGGGCGGGAAACATTTCCTCGTTCAAAAAATACGTTACGTCGGAAACAAAAAATGTCAAGGAAGAAAGCGGAATTTCCCAAAGCAACGGAAAATTTTCCGTTTCGCTCGACAGGGAATCCATCACGACCCTCGTAGGCACAAGCGTCATCGATACCGTTCCGCAAGCTCCGTTCGGAGTGGCCGCAGCCGAAATTCCGGGAAAAATCGAAGCTGAGAACTACGATGTCGGCGGGGAAGGAGTTTCCTATTCCGATGCGGATTCCCCGAACAAGGGAGGTTTTTACAGGAACGATCGCGTCGATATCGTTGCGCTCGATTCCGCAGACACGGCAAAAGGATATGCGGTAGGATACACGCTCGGCGGGGAGTGGCTCGAATACACGGTCGATATTCGCCAAGAAGCCGCTTACAAGGTGACGGCAAGAATCGCTTCCGGTGCGGACAATTCAAGTTTCCGGCTTTTACTCGACGGCAAGATTCTGTCCGATACGGTAAAAGTCCCGAATACAGGAAGCTGGAGCGACTATTCAACAATCGATGTCGCCTCCCGCGAACTTCCCTCGGGAACGCACATCCTTCGGCTCGAAATCACAGGACCCTATGCAAATATCGACTGGCTTGAATTCCAGGCGGAAAAGGTCAATCCATCGACAAGGCTTATCCTCCGCGGATTTCAAGGCGAAACGCCCAAACCGCACAACAAAAGCTTTGACGCCCGCGGACGGCGAATTTCCGACAATCCCCGCTACAAAGTCCGCTTTTTCAGATAGCCATTGAACATTTACCACACATCCATCCAAAAGGCTCCACGGCAAACGCCGTGGAGCCCTTTCCCGGTGCGGGTTCATCCATTGACAATTTATCCATATAAAGAACATTCAAAAGGGAAATAGGACTTTTGCGAGAATAGATTAAAAATAAGGAGAAATTACAATGAAGCAATTTATTTACACCTTTCTCGGCTGTGCCTTGAGTACAAGCACACTGTTTGCCGCCCCGCTAGCGGAAAACGGAGCCAAGTTTCTGGGCAACATCACGACCAGCGGTCAAATCCGAAACGATATGGGAACCTACTGGAACCAGATTACCCCGGAAAACGGCTGCAAATGGGGCTCGGTGCATTCGCTATCCAACGGAAACAGCGGAACGAGCCGCTTTGCCTGGGACAATTACGACAAGTGCGAAAGCGCCTACAACTGGGCAAAGGAAAAGCCCGGCGAACGGCACTTCAAGTTTCACGCCCTAGTTTGGGGATCCCAATATCCGAACTTTCTCTGCAAAAAGAAAAATCCGAATATTACCGTAGAGCTTACAAGGCAATACATCACGGAATGGTTTGACGCTGTAGCCGCCAAGTTTCCCGATCTCGAATACATCGATGTCGTCAATGAAGCCATCTGGGATGGAAGCAATTACCATTCCGGTTACGGCAAACCTGCGGCTGGCGCCGGCGGAATCAGTACCGACGACACCGAATGCGGCGGGTCTTACATCATCGAAGCGCTCGGAGGCGATCGCGTTATCAACGGAAAGCACCAGTACGACTTTATCACCAACGCATTCAAGATGGCTCGCGAACGCTGGCCAAAAGCAGTGCTCATCTATAACGACTACAACACGCTTTCCTGGCAGATGAACGAAGGCATCGAACTGGTCCAAACAATCATTAAAAACGGCGCACCGGTCGACGCTTACGGGCAACAGGCTCACGATTGCAAGGGAATGAGCAAGGCCGATTTTGAAAGCAGGCTTACCAAAATTCACCAGGAGACGGGTCTTCCCTTACTTATTTCGGAATACGATATCGGCGAGGCCGATGACCAAAAACAGAAAAACGACTATGCAAACCATATTCCCTTTATGTGGGAAACCGAATGGATTGCGGGCATCACCATTTGGGGCTACATCGACGGCGCCACTTGGGCTAGCAACACAGGAATCATCAAGAATGGACAGGACCGTGCCGCAATGACGTGGCTCAAGGAATACTTTGCAAACAATCTCGACAAGGGAAAAAATACCACCGGCCTAGGAAACGGACAAACAGCCGATCCTGTTCCACAAGAACCTTTTGGAGGAACACCCTGGAAAATTCCGGGCAAGATCGAGTCGGAGAATTTTGACATTCCGGGCGTAGGCGCAGGCAACGATTCTTACCGCGTAGAATCAGCCGGTCATGGTAACGCCGATTATCGCGAAGAAAAACCCAATATCTATACAAGTGCAACAGGATACGTTCTTGGCTATAACAGCGAAGGCAATTGGTACGAATACACTGTCGATATCGCAGAAACAGGCGCCTATACAATGTTCGCCGCGGTTGCGGCAGCCGGTTCCGGAGCAAGTTTCAAGGTTTCCATGGATGGCGAAGACATCACCGAGATAATCGCTGTTCCGAAAGCCTCTTCCGGCGAAGAAAACTACGAGGATTTCAACAAGGTTGCGGCAAATGTAAATCTGACCGAAGGAACGCACATTATGCGCATCACCGTAACCGGAGCATGGTTCGACATCGATTACATCAATTTCGAAAAAGGAGAAAACGCAAAAGACGCGTTCCCAATCGAAAAGGAGGAATCGACCCCGATACTCCATCCTGTACGCATAACCTCCCCCAGAATCGCCGATTACGACATATTTGACATGCAAGGCGTATTCATGGGGCGTCTTAGCGCTTACAGCATCCGGGAAGCCGTTTCCTTTGCAAAATCCGGCAACATTCTGAAAACGACCGGCTCCTACTATATCCGCAACAGAACTACCGGCAAAACGAGCGCTTTCCGTACCGTAAAATAAAAGACCCAGATTTTCCATCACACACGAAAAGACTCCGCGGCAAGCCCAGCGGAGTTTTTAAATTGAGCAAATGATCCGCCCAAAAGAAACCTACGCAGAATGGCTGCGAATCCTTGCTGCATTTAGCGTTGTATTCCAGCATACGGTAACATCGGCGTGGTATTCAGTCCCTGTGGATTCCTGCAATTTTTCTTTTCTCAATTTTCTTAACAGCCTTTCGCGCTTTGGCGTCGGCGTATTCGTGATGATCAGCGGAGCATTTATGCTTTCGCCCAAATATCCCCACCCGCCGCAAAAGATTTTCAAGCACAACCTGCCGAAAATTTTCACACTGCTCATTTTCTGGGTTCTCTTTTACGGCACACTGGACGCCTTTGACAAGGGCGCTTCCATTTTCGAACTGCTGGCCACACCGCTACTGATTTTTACAAAACCGCACACTCACCTCTGGTTTCTATATGTTATCGCCGGGCTATACATCTTGACTCCGCCACTACGGATCTTTACTCAATATGCAAGTCAAAAAATGGTTCTCTATGCGATAACGCTATTTATCGCATTCGGTCTTTGCTTACCGACCCTCAACCACCTGCTGAGCGTATTCGCTCATTTTTCACTCTACAAAAACTTGGCTATCCATGGACTATCCAGTTTTGTCGGCTACTATCTCGCCGGTTTTTACCTTGCGCAATACGGAATTCCGGGAAGATACCGAAAAATCCTGTACACAGCCAGTGGACTTTTTTGGTTGGCAACGCTTTTCGCTTCGGACTATGTCAGCGACTTACAGAACACCCCAAATGAATATTTTTTCGGTAATTTTCGCCCGACGACTTTTTTAATTTCATCAAGCGTCTTTTGCCTAGCCCGAGAAAAATTCCAAAATCGCTTGACTGCCAATCGGCGTTTTCTAGAAATTTCACAAGCAATGCTCGGGGTCTACCTGATCCATCCTGTATTCATCCGCGCATTCTACAAGATGAATTTTTCGCTTCTCGCATGGAACCCGCTTCTTTCCGCCCCATCGGCCTGCGTCCTATTTTTCTCGATTTCTCTCATCGTCGTTCTCTGCGCCCGGCAAATCCCTCTTGTAAAAAGAATTTTTTAGTGGGCAGCACAGGCCTCCCGCGCCACCAAACGAGTTCCAATTTTCCATTCCAAAAGCTTTCTCGGCAAACGCTGCAGAGCTTTTTGCAAAAGTCTTCGCCAAGCCGAAAACGCCCGGAGAGGAATCCGAGCGTTTTCCGAACCGTCTATTAAACAGCAGGCTTCGTGCAAATTAATTTATGCAAAATTATACTGTTCCGTAATATCCTCGTCACGGTCGTTGAACATGTAGAACTGGCTCGGGAACATCTTGTCGTCTTCCACCAGTTCGAGTTTCATCTCGTGCCTGTATTCCAGGTAATGGAACATCCGAGCCATATCCTTGCACAACAGATCGACCATTTCCGAGCTGACGACCATTTTGACCTTCCTCGTCCGGCCTTTCGCACGGGCACGCGACAGCCAGCGGTCAATCGCCGAAAGAGTCGTTTCCAGGCGGAACACATGTCCCGTGCCTCGGCAAACCGGGCAAATCTCGGTCTTCTCCGTCATCAGGTTCGTTCGGACACGCTTGCGCGTTACTTCCATCAGTCCGAACTGGGATAACGGCGACGGCGTAATCGGAGCCTTGTCCTTGCGAATCGCCTTGCGGAATTCCTGGTAGATAGCGTCTCGATTTTCCTGAAGTTCCATATCGATGAAATCGATAACGACAAGTCCACCGATATCGCGCAAGCGGAGCTGCTTGGCGATTTCATAGCAAGCATCGACGTTCGTTTCGAAAATGATCTTTTCCTGGTCCTTACCGTGAACCTTCGGACCCGTATTCACATCGATTGCGACAAGCGCTTCGGTCTGGTCGATTACCAGGTTTCCGCCGTGGGGCAACGGAACGGAACGCTGCAGGGAACGCGCATAGTCGTCTTCGATTTTAAAGTATTCGAAAAGGCTTTCCTTGGAACTCCAGAGCTTGACCTTGTTAATCTTGTCGGACGAAAGTTTCTGCAACTCCTCGCGAATCGCAAAGTATTCGTCGCGGTCATCGACATACACATAATCCGTGTTATCGCTGAAGTATTCGCGAATCGTCTGGCCGACAGAATCCGATTCCTTGTAGATGCAAGTCTCGGCGGGCTGGTGCGCAAAGTTATACTTGGTCGCGTCCCACTTCGCTTCGAGTTCACGCATCTGCTTGGAAATTTCCAGCTCGCTTTCGGAAAGACCGTTCGTGCGGACGATATAGCCGACATCCGGACCTTTCAGGCGACGGACGACCTTCTTGAACTCGCGGCGTTTCTTCGGATCGCGCTCGCGCTTGGATACGCCGACAAAGTTCGTCCCCGGCATACAGACGAGGAACCTGCCTGCAAAGCTCAGGTGTGTCGTCAAACGGGCACCCTTGGTACTGATCGGTTCCTTGACCACCTGCACCATGATTTCCTGACCTTCGTGTAAAATCTGGTCAATCGAAAGTTCTTCCCCGACTGTATTTTCGTCATCCTTGTCCCCGTATTCGCGGGACAGAAGAATGTTCCGGTCTATGGCATCTTCCTGGTGGAGGAAACCGGCCTTTTCAAGCCCGATGTCAATAAACGCGGCTTTCAGCGCCGGGAGCACCTTTTGCACGACGCCTTTGTAGATATTGCCCAAGACCCGGTTGGACTCCGCACTCTCGACGACGAGCTCTGCGAGTTCTCCGCCTTCCATGACAGCAATTCTCTTTTCATAAGGTGTCATACTGATCAAAATGCCACGCTTCGAATTCTGGATAGCCATTCAAACTCCTAAATAAGACAAACTCTTTGAATCCCAGACGGGACCCGCTAAAAAGTACGAATATAGAATTTCACGTAAAGGCCCGACGGCGCGAAAAACCAAAAGGAAATAAAAAACGCTCCCGGACCGGAAGCGCCTGTTTCGTTTGTACGAAATCCTTAGTCGCGGAAGAGGACCTTGCGAGAACCCTTTACGACTTCGCCCACCATGAAAAACGGCTCGTTCTTCGCTTTGAGATGCGCTTCGACTTCGGCAAGATTCGCTTCATCGACGAAGAGGAGCATTCCGATACCCATGTTGAACGTCGAATACATTTCGTCCTTTTCGACAGTGCCCGCCTGCTGGATAAGCTTGAAAATTGCAGGAACCTGCCATGCGGAGCGGTCGATGACCACATCTACGTTTTCCGGAAGGATGCGCGGAATGTTTCCCTGGAAACCCGAACCGGTGACATGCACCATGCCGTCGATTTTTCTTGCGTTCGTCAGATCGATGAGGCTCTTGTAATAGCTTCTGTGCGGAACGGTCAGCGCCTCGCCGATTGTCCCTTCGAGACCTTCGACCTTGCTCTTCACCGTATAGCCGGCGACATCGAAGAGTGCCTTGCGGGCAAGCGAATAGCCGTTCGTATGAAGGCCCGTCGAAGGGAGGCCGAGAATTTTCGTCCCCGGATGGATATGCGAGCCGTCAATGATGTTTTCGCGTTCCACGACGCCCACGATCGTTCCCGAGATATCGTAATCGCCCTTCGCATAGAAGCCCGGCATTTCCGCCGTTTCGCCGCCGATGAGGACCATGTCGTTTTCACGGCAAGCCTTCGCCATGCCGACAACGATGCTGTCCATCACGGACGGTTCGAGACTTCCCATCGCCACGTAGTCGAGGAAAAACAGCGGACGCGCGCCCTGGACCAGAATATCGTTGCAACAGTGGTTCACGATGTCCTGCCCCGGAAGCGTATGCGTTCCCATTTCGATATCGACCTTGAGCTTCGTCCCGACGCCATCGACGGAACTCACGAGAACGGGATCCTTGAGACCGAGATGCTTGAGCGTAAAAAGCCCCCCGAAATTCCCGACATCACCCAGGACACCCTGGTTGAACGTGGAACGGACGGACTTTTTCACACCGACCATCGCCTGGTCAGCACGAGAAAGGGAAACACCTGCGTCTGCATAATTCATACGTTTTTCCTTTTGTTGTTTTATTTCCGTTGATTCTGCCTCTCGTCGATATTCCGCAAAGCATCCAGAATCAAGCTTGTCGTATCGGATTCCTGGCTGATGTTTACCGTATCGGGCATCAGATGGGTATCCAACTTGAAGAGCGTTTCGTCGCTCCAGGAAAGCATCTGTTCGAGAGCGTCCGGACCCGTTAGCCTTCCGCATTTCGCGCAGCAGATTCGCCCATCTTTGAACGCGATGAATCCGGTTGTCCCGTTGCACTCGAAAAGAACCGTTCCCGTAATGCGGCTTTTTTCGAGAGTCTGCGCAAAATCGATAAACGGCAGGACCTTTGCACTCGCAAGGAGGGAAAGGTTTTCAAATTCGTCGAGGGCCTGGTTCTTTGCGCGAAGCCTGTCCGCGGCAATCTTGTACAGGCACACCATGATGCTCGGATTCTTTTCGAGGAACTTGATGAATGCGTCCCGTGAAAGGTGAAGGACCGTACAGTCCTCGGCAGCGACGACTGTATTGCTCGTCCTCTCGTTGCAGATGATGGACATTTCGCCGAAACACGCGCCCGCTTCGAGCCAGGCGAGAACGTTGTAATGCCCGTCCGAAAGCATCTTGCCGCAGATTTGCGCGCGACCGCTCTGGAGAACGCAGAACGTTTCGCCTTCGCTGTTTCCGGTGATTATCACATCGCCCGTCTCGTATTCCCGGATTTGCGAATTCAGCAGGAAGAAGTCTGCAGACTCCCGCGGAATCTGCTGCAAAAACGGCACTTCCCGTTCATAGGAAGCCGAAATCCAGTCACCGATGCTCGAATGCACTGCCATATCGACCTAAATATTAGAAAGTTTGCGGTACCATTTGGGCGAATCCAAGCGAAAATCCGCCGGATGGAGAATTTTCGCCACGTCTAACAATAGGGAATCGGGCTTGACAACCGCACTTTCGTAAAAATCCAGACCGCCTTCGGGACCTTTACGCAAGTCATACTCGTAAATTTCGCCGGAAGTCCATACGGGAAAACGTTCTAGCCGAGGCTCCCGCACGAGGAGTTCCTTGGCGCTCGAAGCGCCGCCGGGATTCAGCCAGACATCCGCCTTTTGAACGTCCCGGAAGACCTGTTCAAACGGCATGGAAAGCGAAGCGTCCGAAGTGTCCGAGGCCCAGAGATACTTCCCCCCGGCATCGCGGATCAGGTTTGCCATGTAGCTGTCCCCGGGCGAAGCGAACCACGTTCCGAAAGAAGGCGTCCCGGTAAAAACGACAGGCCGCGTCGCAATCGAATCCAGCCGCGCGCGCAAAGCCTCGTAACGCGCCTTCATCCCGAAAAAAAGCGAATCGGCAAGAGCTTCCTTGCCCGAAAGGATTCCGAAAAACTTGATCCACTCCGCCTTGGCAAGCGGCGAGCGTTCCATCCACTCCGCAGTCAGCACGACCGGCATTTGCAGGCGTTCAAGCTTCGGAAACACGTCATAGACGGAATTTCCCGCCGAAAAAGCAAAGACCGCATCGGGAGACAGCTCGAAAATCGTTTCGGGCGAAACATCCGCGCCGCCGACTTCCTTGACATTTCCGGACTTCACGCGAGCGTAAAAAGAACTATCCGCGACATATTTTCTAGAATCGATTCCAACGACCCGGTCTTCGACACCCAGGAGCTTCAGGTAGCCTAGATATGTCGAAGAAAGAGCGACTATCCGATTCGCAGGAATCTTGATTTTCGGCAACTCGGCGAACGCCGGAGGCAAGGCACCCGCCAAGGAATCCAGAAGGATCCAGCGCAGCGAGGAAGACGGTCCGTTCCGAACCCAGAGAATACGAAATTTTCCGCAAGAATCGATTCCGAAATTTTTTGCGTCGGAAATAGAAAGCACCGGAATATCCTTGCAAGCGGCAACCGTTTCCATATCGGATTTTCCCCGTAAATTTCTTTGCGCAAAGTATGCACACAACAAAGTGCAGAGAATCAAGGCGGCTAGAATCTTTTTCATGACGATAATTTAGGAATTAGGAACGAGCTATTGTGCGACCTGTAATTTTATACAATTCAAACTTTACCATATGGAAAAGCCCGCTTTGCAGCCCCTCATCCCGTATTTCGCAATCCGCTTCCCCAAAAGCCCAAATTTTTGCAAGGATTCTTTTCACCGAAAGAAATTTTAAGCTATTTTAAGCATTATGAAGCGAAACTTTCCCTGTCTCCTGATTTTCGTTGCAAGCCTTTTTGCAATAACGACTTCTGCCTTCGCGGAACCCGAAGAGGGATTCTACGAGAAACATGATATCCGCGGATTCATTTCCGTCGGAGCGGATTACCGCGGAATGCGCAGCGCTTACGCCAACTATTTGAACAGACTCCTGTTTAACAAGAACCAGGGATTTATCGTCGATAAAATCACCGAGGATGGCGATACGGTCAAGGCCGCAGTTCTCGACAAGGATATTTCTCGCTACGAACACTTCAACGATTACTATCTCGGCCTCCACATCGAAGTCGGCGCGCAGTATCACCAATTCCTCACCTGGTTCGACATCAACTTCATGCCGACCCAGGTTTCGGACAAGCCTGCCGATTACAGCAGCACGACCAATGAACGCCTCTATAACGTCAAGTGGTTCGCTTATGGAATCGACTGGATGTTCGGTTGGAAGCTCTTCGGCGAGAACACGGTCATCAACCTGATTCCGTCCGCAGGCATCGGTCTGAACCTTCTGAACGTCCATCTCGCATCCGACTATTATTTTATCGAATCGGGTTCGGACTCCTCTTACGTGCAGGCGCGCAACCGCTATTACAGCACGCTGTCTCCGACATTCAACGCGCAGGTCGAATTCCGAGTCTCTATCGACCCGATTTCCATCGGCGCTTACGCAGGCTACCGTGTCGTCCGTTTCAACGAAATCGATTTCGAAGGCCACAGCCTCGGCGATACGGACAACAACGGGGACACTTGGTTCCTCGGCGCTAAGATAACCTGGACATTCCTCTCGGAAAACCAGAAAAAGCTCCGCGACAAGCTGTAGCCTTCATCCGGGGCGAAAGGAACAAGTTCCGAGCCAGCACATCCGAGTTGGCTTTTTCCATGACGCGCTCCATGGGGACATAAAAAGTCGATTGGCGCTTCAGGTTCTGGTCCGTATGCCAATGGATTTCCTTTTCCCGGTTGCGGTAGGTGAAGTTCCAGCCGAGAAGCAGCGTCGGAATATCCATCGAAGCGAGCCTTGGCGGAATGTCCGCATACTGTCCCTGCGTACTCGCAAGGACAAGGGCGTCTAACTCCCGATATTCCGCATACAGAAGCACATCATCCTTCAGTTCCAGGTTCGGGCAAAGGCTATTGGCGTAATTGACCGAGGCGAAATGTACATCGAACCCCGCTTTCGAAAGTTCTCCCGAAAAATACTTTACACCCGCGTGACGAAAATCGTTATCCGCCTCCGGATTGCGGTATGGATGGTAATAGTGCGCCATCATTTCAATCGGTTTTCCCGGCCAAAAATAACGCGAGATATGGACGGCGACCCAGTTCTTGAGTCCGAGGAAATTGATGCCCGCACATTCCGGGTTCAAGCCTCGGTAATACTCGTTCACCTTCCGGAGCGTAAAGCCATCGACAAAAAGTCCGACCCTGAATGAAGATTTGTCTTGGATTTTTTCCTGCATATCGGGTTCTCCTGTTTTAATGGAAAAGTCCAAGACTTTAAACGTTTTTCAACCCCAAAAAATCCACCGGAAAAGAAAATTTTACAATGGGGCAACTAAAGTTTGCGAATCGTTGAAAGCAGGGAAAAGCAGAAAACAGGAGGCGGAAATTAGCAATGAGCAATTAGAAATGAGAAATTGACTGTCTAGCGAGCAGCATCAGGGGCGAGGGAGAAGAGATTCGTCGTTATTGGCGCGGGACGTGAGGCAGAAAGCTGCCCGTTCCGCAGACCATTCCTGACGCCTCGTTTCTCGACCGTCCGCAGTTTGAAGCACGAACATCAAAAGCCCGGAGTCGGCTGGGCAGCAATCCAGTTCGAAGGTTCATGCCCGGAAATTTCGAAATCGACTCGGTTCAAGCTGTAGCCATCGCCGTCGGCTTCTTCGGGCCAGAGACCGTCATCGGAATAGAGTATCGCGTCCGAAACCCGATAGAACGTGCGAAGCGAATCCGCATTCAGTGTGTAGGCGATGGCCGAGGGTTCTTCGATGGAAATCTTTTCCCCGCGATTCGAGAGCTTTCCCGGATACTGGAAAACCTGAAGCGTTTCGGGCAGATTCCACTTGGCGCGGAACTCTTCGACAGTTATCGAAAGGCTCGTGTAGCCGTCCGCCGCCGTATAGGTTTTCGGGATAAGCAGAGCGACTTCTCCCGGGGCGATCGTAGCCAAATCCGCCCATTCAAACCCGACGCCCGCAACTTTCCAACCGAGAATCGTCGAATCCAGATTCTTCCGGAGCGAAACAGCCGAATCCCCCTTGTTGACGATTTCGAGAAATTCCACATCGCCATCGGGAGGATTGTAATAGACTTCGCTGATAAAGACGGGACCGAGCAGGGCCTTGGAGTTTTCACTGCCGGGCGTCGGTTCGAGAAGCGTCCCCTGCTCCATCGTGGAGTCCGAAAGGGCGATGGTTCCCGCCGACTTTCCATTCGGAACCGCAGAAAATTCAAGGCTCGATTCGACACCGGTTAAGATTCCGTTCACCGCTTCGCGCAAATAGACAGACTCTCCGCGCGCAACAAAAGAAACCGGAGTCTCTTCTCCGCTTTCCGAAAGGAGCGTTTTCAGAACGAGGAAACCTTTCGCCGGGACAGTCGTACCGCTCGGAATATAACGGAGGCTGTCTTCGGCATCTGCGCGGACAATTTTCCAACCGCCGATATCCGCATCGCTCGAAGCGGCGTTGTAAAATTCGATCCAGGATTCGGAGCCTTCATGATAGGGCATGATTTCATTGATGCGGACCGAAGAATGTTCATAATAAGGGTCTTCTTCCGAGCCGGGATTTCCGTTCTGCGTCTTGCTTGCCGCCCATGCACTGGCGTAGGCGGGATTTCCGCCGATATAGACAAGCGAACTTCCGTTGCCGTCGGCGAGGTTCGGCCAGGGAGGATTATTGTCAAAGCGGGCGTCAAAATCCCCCGGACCGTCCAGCTTGATTTCCAGCACGTCTCCGGAATTGGAAAGCTTGAAACCCGAATTCCACTGGAAAAGCCTTCCTGAGAAATTCGGATATTTCGTCTGGAACAGGAACTTGTCGTTCGTCACCACGATGATTTCGTTTTCGGCAAGCGGTTCGTCGGGGAAAGAAAATTCCACGGCACCGTCGAGGCGCAAGTTCATCGCAGACATGCTTTCTATCGACTTTCCCGTAAGCTTTAGCTCGACAAATTCGGGCCAGCCGTTCTGCGGATGATACATCAGCTCGGTGCAAGTCATCACCGGGTAGGAAACGGAGCGGGTCTTTCCGCTGTTCGAATCCGAACAGGCGAAGAAGGAAAGCGCTAGCGGGCAAACGAGAACGGGGAAAAATTTCTTCATGCGAAAACCTCCTTGGTATCGTTAAAATTTCCAGCCAGATAAGGGAAGCGGGCGTCCCGAAAATCGCGCGGTTTTTCGTAGATGCGTTTCCATTCGGCGGCGGCATTTCCGAACTTGGAAAACGCGCCGTGTTTTAAGTTGAACCGATGAATCAGATCGAGCATCCAGAACGGGACCTGAAGCGCGGGACATTTCAATTCCAGCACCGCATTGCAGTCTCGCTGGAAAAATCGGGGAAGCCCGGTAGAACTCATCTCTTCCGGGCGAACCGTGTAGTCAAAGCCGTTTTCTTCCCGGAACCGCATTCCCGTATCAATCGTCACCCGGGAATACTCCTCACGAAGCCCAAACCAAGCGCGCCTTTTATACTGGGTGAGAAGTCGAGGTTCCGCATTGTAAGTCCACGTTTTGCCGATGAAATCCCGGATATACATTCTGTCCTTTTCCGTCCTGCAGGGCCATTCGGATTCCGGACGCTTCCATACAAACGAAGGATTTACGCCCTTGATGGTTCCTCGACTCTTGTAGCCGACATTTGCCACCTTGCGTTTGACTTCAAAATGAAATATTCCCGCCTGTTCGGGATGTTCGCCGTAGGCCCGGACGCGCATATTGAACCGGTCGAGACGCCCCGCCTTTTTCCAGCTCAGGAATGTCCACCGCGGAGAATCCAGATAGAGGTTCGTAATCCAATAAAATCCGCCAGGCGTGATCTTGGAATAATAATCCTCCTCGCAATATGGCCGAATAAATGCGCCGATTTCATCTGCGAGAGAAACGGGAATATGATACTTGAGTTCAAACCGTTCCAATAGGCTGAATCCGCGCGCCTCGCTCATCTTCCCGTTCCCGCCTTGAGGTGATTCGCCACATCGGTCCGCGCAAGAGAGCCCGTTTCGTAAAGCAGTTCCAGATAGACGGAAAAAATATCCGAATCCAATTGCACAATTTTCAGACGGCTTTCGAGCGAACTTTCCCGGGCGCGCAAGAGGAGCAGAGGATCGCTTCCCGCCTTGTTTGCGAAATCCTCGAAAAGCGCGCCCTGATCGACCTGCTCCACGAACTTCTTCTGCACCTCGCGCTGGGCAATCAGTCCCATGATCTCTTCACGGTGGCGTTCCACCTTCTGCAGCATGTCGCGTTTCTTCGCCTGGTAATCGCGCTCGTCTTCGAGAACATCGATCTGGCGCTTTAGACCCGCCGAAGCCCCGTTCGAAAAGAACGGCAACTTGAAGGCAATCGATGCATAAAACTTGTCCTGCGTCCGGCGGTCGTCATCGGAACGCTTGAGTTGCCATTCTTCCGTACAGCTCGAGCCTCTGCATTCCGTCGTCACCCATTTATACTTGTATTTCGCATGGACATACTTATAGCCCACGCCTATCTTGGAAATAAAGTTCCGGTCGGAAGCCGCATCCTGCTCGGCGCGCTTTTCGCTCAGCTGCCACTTGGCCTTGGCTATCGCCACTTCGTCAAAATTTTCCGCGTCCCACGAGATGTTTTCGACGATCGCCTTCACGTCTCCGATTGTCGGGAGAAAATTCGTGTCAAGCGAGACGGAATCAAGTCCCGGTGTCCACGAAAGCAGTTTGATCCTCGAATCCTTCAGAGCGTTGGAATCCGCAATTATCTTTGCGGAAAGAGTCGCCCGGTTTTCAAGCGCAGTCACCAGGTCCTGCAAGCGGAAAGTCTCCGTTCCGCTTAGAGCCTGGAGGACCTCGATCCGGTCTGCGGCGACCTGCAGAAGCTCGCAGTGAAGCGTCTGGATTTGCAAGCGTTTCACGTAGCGGAGCGCATGCTCGTAGCGTTCATACAGAATCGCTGCGCGGTCTTTCGCGATGTGCATTTTCTGGTATTCCGACTGGCTTTTCAGATAGGCTTCCGACGCCGCGCCTTCGCCAAAGGCCTTCGGCTTGATTTTCAGTTCAAAGTCGTGTTCCAGAAAACCGAAGCCGTCAAGCGAATACTCAAGTTCCAGGTCGTTCCAGAGCTTTGTTCCCGAGCGTTCTCCGATTGCCGCCATCTTCTTTTGGGAAGCCTGCAAGACCGGATCGTTTTCGGCGGAAGAAACCAGAACGTCCCATGTGAGCGGTTCCGCGAGAACGGTCACGGCAAATATCCCGCAGCAAACAAAAGTTTTCATTGAGCCTCCCCGTCTAGCGCGGAATTTTTCAGAATGCCGGGAATACTCACCTTTTCGGCAATCGAAACCTTTTCACCGAGCAAGAGACCGTTTTCTGCCGGGATGCGGATCATCACTTCGCGCCCATAAAGCGGCATGTCCGCCATCTTAAGAAGCCTTACCGGGAAAGGCACAATGCGACTCGACATTCCGATGACCGTACCGTCCATCCGTTCACCGCTCCCGCCTAGGACCTCGATTTCGTCGCCGACCTGGATCTTCGTGTAAATTTTCTCGTTGATGTAGCCGCGCACAAGGGAAACCGCCTTGTGCGTCAATGTAAGAATCGGGCTGAAGCTCGAAATCTTTTCGCCATCGCGGACATCGACCGTTCCCACAATCCACGTTTCCTTTGCAAGAATTGTCAGATCATCCTGTTCCTTTTCAAGCATCGTAATTTCACGGCGCAAAGCTTCCGATTCTGTCTTGCTGCTCATTTTCGCAAGTCCCTTGCTCCCGCGGAGAAGCCTTATCTGGGATGCCGCATTCGCCTCGGCGACTTTCAGTTCCTTCTTCAGGTTGCGGATGCTCAACAAAATTCCGCTGTTACTGTCCGCCTTGACTTCGCCCGCAATACTTTTCAGCTTCGAGGATATCGCCCGGTTCTGTTCATACTGCGTTGAAAGCTTGTCGATTTCGAGAAGAATCGTATTGCGCTTCACGTTCAGGTCGGACTGGATTTCCGCAACCTTCTGGTCAATGTCCGCCGAATTGAGATTTCCGCGACCTTCCAAAGCGTCCAGTTGGCGGTTCAATTCGTTGATGCGAAGCGCAAGGTCCGGTCTGCGGAGTTCCACAAGCGTATCGCCCGGGCGTACTTCCTCGCCCGGGATCACATGAATTTTCACCACTTCGACCGCTTCTGGCATACTGATGGTCGTCTCGGCGGCTTCCGCAATTCCAGAAAACACGACATTCTGCCCGTGAAAGAAATATCCTAGAAGAACAATCGAAGCGACCGCGAGAATCCACGCCAAAAGCATCTTGCGAGACTCAATCGCATGAAAGCGCGAAGAATTCAAATCCGCCAACTCGTCCAACTTCCTGAAAAATCCCATGAGAGTCTCCTATACTTCCGTTGTCGCATCCTGCATCATAAAGTGAATATCCGAAATACCGGAAATCGCCGCCAGTTCCTTGAGCACTTCACCCGCAGGCCGGTTCTTCCGCAACCGCACCTGATATGCCACATCGATCCGCCCGCCGCCGTCAATCTCCCGCATCGTTATCAGCACGAAAGTCTTGATGTTCGCCCGCATCACCTTCTCGAGCTTTTCACGCGCGGCGGATTCGTTCGGCATCGCAAAGCGAAGCATTCCATCGAAGAAATTTTTCGTTCCAAGTCCCGAACGCGAAAGCACAAACGCGATGGTACAGAACGCAAGCGTTCCCCCGGCAGCGATTCCCCAGGCAAAGACGCCACAGCCGATTCCCGCACCGAGAGCCGCAAACAGGAACATGATGTCCCGCGGGTCCTTGAAGCTCGTCCGAAAGCGCACGATCGAAAGCGCGCCGAGCATCCCGAGACCGCGACCCACATTATCGCCGATAGCCTGCATCACGGTCGCCGCCACCACGGAACTGAGCACCAGCGCCTGCACAAAGTTCCGCGAATAGGAAAGTCCGAGGAATGTGTGTTCATAGGTAAAACCTATCGCCGTCGAACAGACAAAGGCGAGGAGGAGCGTGTAGGCCATCGTGATAAGCGTCGGATAGGCAGTGCTGGACTGGACGGTGAGAAGATCGATCATAGTGAGCCTTTTAAAAGGTTGCCAAATGGACGTTCCAAATTCGAAACGCCCTATTGAAATTAGTTTCAAGCGTCTCGAAATGCACATAAACAAAAGTTTAAATAGCGCCTTTTAATCCCACCGGAGAAGGAATTTTTTGCGGAACGGGGGATTTCACCCCTTTTTCTTGAATTGCCACCGACAAGAACAGGCGGCCCGGGCCGCCTGTTTCTAAATGTTTACGTTTTTTGGGAGACGTTAAGCGTCCCTGCCCTTCTTCGAAACGATGCACATATAGACTATTCCGAGTACCGCGGACAGGAAGCTCCCCGAAAGGATTCCCACCTTCGCACCGGCGAGAAGCTCGTGATGCGTCGGGTCGGCAAACGCAAGGTTCGCGACAAACAGCGACATCGTAAACCCTATCCCAGCGAGCATTCCGCCGCCGAGGAGGATTTTCCAGTTCACGCCCGAAGGAAGCCGGCAGAGTTTGCTCTTGATGGCGGCAAACGAAACGAGGAAGATGCCGAGCGGCTTTCCGATGACAAGGCCCGACGCGACCGAAGCCGTCACCATGCTGATGGCGCCAGTATCAATGACAACGCCCGCGTTCGAAAGGGCAAAGAGCGGCATAATCACAAAATTCACCCACGGCTGCAGGTGCGTGTTCAGGCGTCCCTGGAGCGAACCGCTTTCGCGGGAAGTCCGTTCCAGAATGTCGAGAACGTCCTTCCGCTGGTCGTTCGTCATCGGACGGTTTTCCTTGACCGCATCGCCGACGGTCACAATCAGACGGTCCATGTATCTTTTGGAAACCATCGGGTTCACCGGAGTGAGAAGTCCGATGATCACGCCACAGATTGTCGGATGGACACCGCTCTGCACAAAGCAGAACCACGAAATTAGGGCGAGGACGCCGTGCACGAAGAAATTCCGAATGCCCAGCTTAAACGAAAGCCACGTGAGGAAGAGGAACATCGCGGCAACACCCAAAGCGAGCCACTGGACGCCGCTCGAATAGCCGACCGCGACAACGATGATGGAACCGATATCGTCCGCAATCGCAAGCGTCAGGATCATCACGCGCAGCCCGTGCGGCACCCGCGAACCGAGAATCGCCATGCAGCCCACCGTGAACGCGATATCCGTCGCCATCGGGATTCCCCAACCGTGGTGCGCTTCAGACGGGCAAAGTCCCAGGTAGATAATCGCCGGGAAAAGCATTCCGCCGACCGCTGCGAGAACCGGGAGAAGCGCCTTCCGAAAATCGTGCAGCTCGCCTTGGACGATTTCGCCCTTGACTTCCAGGCCGACCGAAAAGAAGAATATCGTCATCAAGGCGTCGTTTACAAACCAGCCGAGCGTCGGAATGTGACCGCCTAGCGCCTTGTCGATGCTCCACGGGCCAATCGTAAAGTTAAAAGGAAGCGACCAGAATGCGGTGTAGGTTTCGTTCGAAAAATTCGCCCACAGAAGAGCGATCGCCGTCACCACGATAAGCCCGATTCCCGCGGTCGATTCAATCCTCAAGAACCGCTGCACGGGTCCCACAAACTTATCGATTGCCGCAAGCGGCACCGTCGTTCCAAGAATTTCTTTTTCGGCCATATTCTTCCTTTGTTGTTAGCCCACCCAAAATTAAAAAAAAGGCCTCCTCGACAGAAGCCTTTTAATCCTCGAAAGGAACCTTTTCTTCAATAAAGGTGGGGAGGCGGCCAACGCGGGTTCTTCGAACTCATATCGACCTTGTAGAAATTCTTGTCGAAACGTCCGTCATCTTCTCCGTAGAGACGCATCACATAGCGGGACATCCACTTGGCGAGCTTCAGAACGGTGAGCTTGTGGCGCAGGCGTCCCTGGCAATCGCGGTTCATGATATCCGGGAGAGTGCTCGTCGTGAGGATTTCGTCAATCGACGGGCTGTTCAGCTTTTCGCGGGCTTCCGGGCTGGAATTGAAGTGCGTCACGCAGAAGCAGACGCGGTTCGGTGCGCCGGTCTTCAGGTAGTCGCAGCAGCGGACAATCGTCGAACCCGTGCGAACCATATCGTCAAACACGATCACATCCTTGCCCTTCAGATAGTCGAGCTGGACTTCCGAATCCGGGCTGAGCGTCATGCTGACTTCGCGTTCACCCGTGCGGACCTTGCTCATGATGACGCGCTTGCACTTCGAAAGCTGGAGCGCATCGTACATCGCATTCACAAACGGAGTGGCTCCCTTGTCCGGTGCGACGATGACCAGGTTGTCTCCGTCCTTTCCGGTCTGCACGAAGTTCGACGTCTTGATGTAATGCGCGTACACTTCCGTCGGAATCATGTTGTGAAAGTGCCCACCGAAAATTTCGCCGTAGAGATTCTGGACCTTGACCGAATGGTTGTGGACGGTTATCACGGAATCCACGCCCGAAGCCTTCAGGAGCTGCGCGTAGAGAAGCGCAGTAAAAGGCTGTCCGTCGAACTTTTTCAAGTCCGCCGTCGGACGTTCCTTTTCTAAGTCCCCGACCCGATGGGCGCCGCGGTCCTGTGCGCTGTAGAACAGGTCCGGCTCCATCAGAACGACGCTTTCCGCCCCGTTTTCCTTGGCGGCCCGGGCGAGAATGCACGCCCGCATCGCGAGGTCGTTCCGGCTCCATTCGTGCGTCGTCGAGGAACAGATGAGGACAATCTTCCCCTGCAAGCGCTTGCCGATATTTTCATCGTCGAAAACGTCGATCATGTAGCGGGGGCAAAATTCGGAATTCGCGTAGGTTTTCAGCGAAACCGTATCGGAAATATCTTCGCGGAGCCCGATGTACTGCGCAATGTCAATCGCAAACGGATCGTCCGTAAAGGTACCTGTGACAATGAATCGATCTTGCATCCAAGAATCCTTTTTTGGGTATTCGGAAAGATAAAAAACCTTCGTACCTTTGGCAAAGAAATTCGCCCGAAACGCGGCAAGGCGAATGCAAAACCGTCAACCGAATTTTTACGAAAATACGTTCTTATTCGCAAAAAACTATATTCAAAACATGAAACTTTTCAAGCCGCTCACGATTTTGGCGATTTTCGCCACATCCTGTTCCTCGCCGACCGTTCCCAACCCGGAAGCGGCCCGCACTAGTTCGGCGAACGCCCAAGCGGAATCATCCGTTTCGGCGCAAAGCGGAACGAGCGTCCAAGCCGAAAGTTCCTCGTCTTTTCGGGAAATTTCCGGCTCTTCCGCGGGGATTTTCTCCGGCGAACTTCTCGCGGCGATTTCCGAATCCGGCACCTACACGACCAGGGATTCCGTCGCAGCCTATCTCTGCAAATTCGAAAAATTGCCGTCCAATTACCGCACCAAGGCCGAGGCCAAGGAGCTTTACGCCGCGTCCGGAAAAACTTTTTCCAAATGGAATTTCAACCCGTGGGAAACCTTGGGAGTCATGGTCGGCGGCGATGCGTTCCAAAACAGAGAAGGACTTCTCCCTCAAAACGCCTATCGCGAATGCGACGTGGATTACTTTGCGGCGAACCGCGGGACAAAACGGCTCGTTTACGCAAATTCCTGCATCATTTATTATACGGCTGACCATTACAAAAGTTTTTCGAAGATGGAGTAGGGGGGGGCAGCCAGAACTTGGAGGAGAATATCGCCAATTAACAAAACTTCGATTGAATTAAAAATTGTTCAGCAGAAGTTTTGGTATAGCATAGCCAGAATGAATTAAAATGAATATGTTTTAACAGGAGACTTGTGCGTAAGTTAAGTCGTTTTAAGTCGCAGCACCGGATTACATCGTGAAATCATAATTAACGAAGGATATAAAAATGACATGGAAAGTGCCGCACATCGTACAATATCAAGGTTCCAAGAGAATATTGGCACCACAGATTCTTCGGTTTATGCCGGACAGATTTAATCGATTAATCGAACCGTTTGCCGGAATGGCTGCAATTACGGCCTGTTGACGCTATCTGATCCAAATAAAGATCAAGGCCGCCTGGACGAACGACAGGAAGACCAGGTCCA
>CAKUXP010000009.1 GCA_934700345.1 uncultured Fibrobacter sp.
GTGGTAAGAGAAGGCTACAATTTAGCATTCCTAGCTGGCTCCCGTTCTGCGGGGGCCTTTTTTGCGGCCTTCAGATTTCGCTCAAATTATGCATTAGCAATTTGAATCCGGGAATTCCAGCGGCAGCAGAGTTTCAAGAACGAGCGTCTTCGACCTGCATTGCAAAGATTCCAAGAACAGGACTTTCATCGTCGAGGTACAAATCAAGCAAATGGAGTATTTTATCAAGCGTTCTTTCTTTTATGCCGGGCAGGCAATCGTACGGCAAGGCGTTCCAGGTTATCGTTACGACTATAACTTCAATCCCGTTTACGTCATCGCCATCAGCTGGCCAAATCTTTTCGCAGACAAACGCTATGTCCATCACCTTTCCCTCTGCGACATGAAAACAAAGAAGCAAAACCGCGATTTCGCCAGTTTTACATTTCTCGAACTTCAAAAATTTCCGGGAATCGGAACGGGCCGCGATGCGCTTCGCAACTGGATGTACCTTTTTCGGTATCTCCATACGCTCCAAAAATTACCCGCCAAAATACAAAACGGCAAATTCACACGATTGCTCAAGCTGACAAAAGTTGCTACATTAAAAAAAGTGGAACTGGAAATATACGAGAAGGAAGTTATGAGCCTAGAATGGGATGAATACGCCGTCAAGAAAACACGCGAACGCCTCGACAGGGAACTTCGAGAAAAAGCTACCCGGGAAGGCCTTGCAAAAGGAATGGCTACAGGACTAAAAAAAGGAATGAAAAAGGGATTAGCGACTGGTTTATCCAAAGGTTTATCCAAAGGTTTAGCCAAAGGCTTAGCCAAGGGTTTAGTCAAAGGTTTAGCCAAAGGTCTCGTAAAGGGGAAATCCCAAGGACTTGCGCTAGGAATGCGCAAAGGGCTGACAGAAGGCGAAGAAAAAGCCAAAATAGAAATGGCAAAGAATCTCCAAGCGGAAGGGCTCCCGTTAGACGTCATCTCGCGATGCACAGGATTTTCCATTGCAAAAATCAAAAGGCTAAAATAAGTCCTTATGAATACAGGAAATTCCCCAAAGCCTAGCGGAAAGGCAAAGATGCTCGCGACGACAGGTATTGTGTGCGCCATAGGCGGCTACATCTGCGGAGATAAAGTCGATGAAATGGACAAGCTGGAGCAAGCTAGGCAGCCTTACAATATCGCGGAATCCCTTTTAGAAAATTCGAAAAAAAAACAAGCCGAATGGCTTGAAATTCAAGAACAACTCCAATCGTCCATCGCTTCCTATAGGATTACGATCGATTCCCTGGAGCGCATCACCGACCAACTCGAAAATTACCAATATGCGCTGGAAAGCAAGAACCAAGAACTAAAACAATGCGAAGAATCCAACGAAGCGATCCAAAAAGAAAAAGACGGAAACCTTCTCGCTTATGAAAACGAGCAACAGGAAGTCAAAATCCGGGACAATCAAATCGACAGTCTGGAAAGCTTGGCCAAAATCTTCCAAAAGAAGATTTTGGAGCTTCAGGACGAATACGCATCCCGATCCCCGATCAAAAACGAATTCCAGGCGATTCACAACTGCATCAACGCCCAAGGCCATTCCATGAGTTCTTATGAATTTAATCAGCAAGTCGAGTGCTGTATCGAAACGCTTAAAAAACTGCAGGAAAAATACCCAAAGGACAAATTTGAAAACATCGCTCTAAACTGCAATGCCTACTAAGAAAAATCCCAAACATCCCCTTCTAGAAGAAATCGACAGCCTTCTCGATAAAAGCGGAAAATCCTTTAACAGCGCGGTCCGGGAATATCACGGCTGGTGCGTCGAAAACAACAAATTCGATGACGACAGCGAAAACGAAGCCAAGCGATTGGAAGAAAAATTCAAGAAATACCGGTCACGCATCAACGGCAGTCCAAAAGCCAAGCCTCTTCGCAAATTATCGGAGTTCCTCCAGTTTTTAAAAGGTGAAGTTTTAATCCAATCGCAACCGCTCCTAGATCTTGTCAACGACGATCCGATTTGCGAAGAGATGAAAAAGCTCTCGCCAAAAATCCGGGAGCAAATCATCGCCGAAAAAGAAAATTCCGAACCCTAAAATCTGTCCCCGATTGTCCCCGTCCACAAAACTAGCTTTCTAGATGTCTTGAAAAATTCCTTTCAGACTTTCATAGGAGGCTCTTATGCCACAGCCCAAGCACGATCCGCACGGAGCCGGATATCCGTCAAAGAATCCGGGAAAACCGTCCGGTGGAAAGCGAGGAAACGACTGACGCCCGCGCCCCGATAATCGCAGCCCGACGGTTCACAGACTGATTCGGCAACAAATCCTGCGCATGAGCCGCCCGGGCTGTGTATTTTTCAAGCAAATTAAAGTTGCAAGAAAAAAAAACGTTCAAATTAACAATAAAATTTTATCTTTCCTCTTAATTTCATTTTCCAGAGACCGATGGATACACAAAAATATAGAGATTTCGAGACGAATCATCAAACAAGTGATAAGTTTCACGTCACGGTATTGACAACTGTATCGTTTTCTCTTATTTTTATAGCACATAGCGAAAAATCGCAACAGGATTTTCAAGAGCTTTTGCGCCTTATTCTCGAGACTGGAATCGGCAAAATTCACACGCAGAGAATAAGCCTGCGAACGCTCACGTCCCGTTCGGGGCGTGGGTCGTTGTCGTTTGTTTGTGCGTATAGGTTTTGCCGAACCTCAGTCTGCAAGCAAGCGAAAAACGGAACCCACGCCTTTTTTGCACTCAAAAGGCACAGTCCCAGGCCCCCTGCCGCGAACCATTTTCGCGAAAAGGAGCCTTTATAATGAAAAAATGGATACTTGCCGGGATTTTTTCCGTCTTGAGCCTCGCCTGTAGCGGAGAAAACGGATCGAACGGAAAGGACGCAACCGTCAACGTTGACTCCTTGGCAAACGCAATCCGGAGCGAAATCACGGGAACGCTCTGGGATTCCCTGTACGCCAAGCCGTATATCGATACGGTCTATAACACCCTTTTCAACAATGCATTCTCGTCGAGCTGGATGGATTCCACCCGCGAAGCGCTTATCGACAGCCTAAAGCGCGCCGATTTCGATTCGCTCTACAGCAAGCTCTACGACAGCGTCTATTACGACATCTATTCCCAGAGCGTCATCAAGAATCTGGAAGCCTCTTCCAATACGGTAAAAAAAGATATCTACACGGCATTCGCCAACCAGTATCCCTTGATGTATAAGAATTTTACAAATCCTTACCCCATTTCCATCCAGGTCCGCAATACGTGCCAAAGCTCCTATTACTCGACAGCTTCCTGTTCCGAGAAAAAGATTCTCGTCAAGGCCTGGGTGGAAGACTTTAGCGATACGGGAAGCGTGACCGATATCGTAAGTCAAAATTCTTCCGAAATTTTCGCCCCGCAGATTCGCTTCAAGCCGGAAAATTACCTAGACCTTAAAGCTCCCGTCCAGGCGCAATTCCAGGTTCGGGCCTACGCTCTCGAAAACGACCACGAAATTTTATTCTACGCATCGTCCGAACCGACAACGATTCACCCCGTACAAATTAACGGGGCGGAATATCAAGGCGTCGAAAACAGAAACTGGTGGTGGGCGGTCTGGGTTACGCCCGGGATGGATTCCCTGCAAAATATCCTGGACGATCTATCCGAAAAACTCCCCGATGGAACGGTAAAAGTCTATCAGAAATACACGGGAGACAAGAATGTCGCGGCGAGTTCCAAGCGGGTTGTACAAGCCGTTTTTGAAGTTCTCCAAAGCAGACACATCAACTATGTACAAAATAACAATGCCGGAAGCCGCGGGCAAAAAATCAACTACCCGATAGAAGTTTTGCGTTCAAGGGATGGGCTGTGCATCGAGACAACGGTCCTATTCGCCTCTATTCTGGAAGCTCTCGGGATGCAAGCCTTTATCGTCAGCGTTCCCGGCCACGCTTTTGTCGGATGGCGTGTCGATGAAGATTCCGACACGCTCGACTTTGTAGAAACTACGCTAATCAGATCCGAAACAACCACTTTTAAATACGCCAATTCCAGCGCAATCGATCGCTACAACGAAGAAGTCGACGCAGGGACCTTTAAATCCGGCGAATCCGAACTAATCGACATCGAAAAAGTTCGCAAATACGGCATCATGCCGAACGACATACCCTAAGGAGAAAATTTATGCAAAAGCTTACCCTTATTCTTTTCGCCATTTTCCTTATCACGGGCTGCGCCACGTCGAGATACCAACTCAAGGAAAACTGGATCGATGACAGCGACCTGCAATACGCATTGCAGCATCCGAATCTGAACGAATGGTTTCCCGTCATGGGAAACCCTGTCGTCACCGAATACAGCGGTGACACGATTTACTTTATCTACAATTACCACCCGGCACTGTTCGCTACCGTAAAGAACGGCGTTGAATACAAGCCGAACAATAATGACCGGGTAAACGGAGCCTGGGGCGAACGCAACGAATTTCTCGCCATGCTCATCAAGGACAACAAGCTCATCGGCATCGAACGGATGGAAAAATACAACAAGGTGCAGGACAACCGCACCGCCGAAACAAAGACGACCAACTGGCTAATCGTCGCTGTTATCGGTGTTGCGACTGCACTTTCCGCCATCGTCTTGTTGAATAACTAACCAAAGGTTTCTATGAAATTCACCGTTTTCGGAATTTTTCTTCTTACCGCATCGCTCTTTGCAAACGAAATGTGCGCTTCTCTCTGCAAGCCTTGTGTCGAAAACCCTGCGGATTCCACCTGCAGCCGAATTGATTCACTCTGCCACTGCAACGCCCTTCTCGACAGCATCAGGCAGGTAGAAACTTCAAGGGAAGAGCTCCAATCGAAGGCGACGGCAAGCCTCGCTCAAAATATCCAGGACAGTTGCAATACGGAATTTTGCGCCTTTCAGATTGCGTTTTCAGGCGACACGCTGAGCCATTTTCAAAAGACAAAAATTCCCGTTTCCAAAAAGAGACTGAAATTCTATAAAACCAAACAGGCGGATTTCTCCGGTCAAAAGGATTCGACACATTCAGAATCGCTCTTATCTTTGAGTGACGACTGCAAGAATTTTTGCGCTTTCTGCCCTGCCGAAAAATCCGCTGACAGCAACTGCATCCGAATCGAGAACCTGTGTGGCTGCACCGCATTTGCCGAACAGGAACTCCGCATCGCCGAAAAAGCCAAGGCGGACAGCATGCAAAAGCTCCAAGACTTTATCAAGCGCAACGAGCAGTTAAAAGCGACAGCGGATTCCATCTATTCGTATTCCACAGAATCGCAAGCAAATTCATTTTTCGTCACGCTCCGCAAGGAAGACTTTTTCCTTATCGACATTCGCCGGGTGAAAGAAAACAATCCGGATACAACCAAGAGCAACGCCATCATTTTCGTTCCGCAAGACACAACGGCGAAGCTCGGCGATTCGCTCCGCATTTTGCCCAAAAAGGGAATTGACAAAAGAGAAAAACCAGTTCCGGTAACAGCGAACAACTCGAAAGATCATTGGCGCGTTCTTTATCTCGGGCTTTCGCTGCATATCGGGCAGATTTACGACAACGGTCTCGCCGGAAAAGACGTTTCGCGCAACGGGAGCATCGCGGCAGGACTTGGCGTCTTCATCCGCACCTATTTCTACAAATACGGTTCTTTCCAGATGGGAGCGAATGCGGTCTATCAGTATGCGGATTACGATTTGCTGCACATCGGTTATTACAGCGACTATTACTTTGATGCAGGAATCCAGTACCACAACCTGGTTGCGGAATTTCCCCTGGAGCTCCGCTTCGGATTTCCGACATGGAAGGGATTTTGCCCGTTCTTCAGCTACAATTTCAACATACGCAAGCCGATTTACGCCTGGTACAACTGGTATGTTGAAGGTTACGGCTATGATAGCGAATATTATTATAAAAGCTACGGCGACGGCTGGGACAGCTGGGATTCCAGCCCCTACGAGGCAAAGGATTTTGAATTTACGGGATACTTCGGATTCGGTCTGGAAATATTCCGCCACGTTTCCCTGGAATTCCAATGGCTGATACACTCGCTCAGCACATTCGCTGACGATCTACACCCATACGAGCCCGACGATACGTGGCAAATAAAACTCGACATCGCTTTCTAAGGGAGATTCTTTTATGTACAAAAAATTTGTAAAACTATCGCTCTTCGCCTTCCTCGCCATTTTCGCCATCGGTTGCAGCGACGAGAACGCCTTCTCCGCCGTCGAAGATAAAATCGACGATGAAGTGGCCCGTCAAGAATGGAAAATGTCCTCATCTGCAAACGAAGAAGCCGCTTGCTTTTATGGCACATCCACGCATACGGATTCCTGGTGCTGCAAGAATTACGGCTACCAGTGCAATAAAAGCAGCTCTTCGACAAGCGAAGCGAACGCCTGCTACTACGGGACTTCTACACACTCCGACTATTGGTGCTGTTCTAATTATGGATACAGGTGCAATAGTTATTCCAGCTCCAGCTCGTATTATTACTACTACTCCAGTTCTAGCGCAAGCTATTACACGGAAACGGCAAAGACCTTGAAATTTACGCTCACTTACTACGAACAAAGGGTGAAATTTGACGAAAGCAGCCTTACTGACGGTGATCCGGAAATTTCGTTCAAGCTTAAGTTTGTAAACATCACGGGCGACACGACAACAAAAAATACAGGACTTATGCTCGACCTCTCCAATCAAGGTTACTGGTCGGGAACAAAATCAATAACATTCGCCGTCCCAGCCAACACAGAAAAAATATACGTATGCCCAAAAGTTATCGATGAAGATGTCTTATATGACGACAACAAAAGTGCGGGCTGTCCGGAGAGTAGTTCGAGTTGTTGGGGATATTGCTACATCCGAAGCAATATCGGCTACCTAAGCAATTATACGACCGTGGATCAGTCCGACTACAAGAACGACAATTTATACCTCGAATGGGAATGGTATCTGTATTAAAAAATCACACAACAAGGTAACAACATGAACAAACTCATCGCAATCCTCAGCCTTTTCTTCTTACTTTTCCTTTCCAGCTGCGCAGTCGGTTGGCACAAACAGGGCGTCAGCGACTTCGAAACAGAAAACGCCCTAGCCCAATGCGAATACGAGGCAGGAAAAGACCATGTAGAACGAGGAGACTTTGTTTCAAATTGCATGAAGCGTCAAGGTTTCCGCTGGTATTGACAACTCGTTCCACCTTTTTCCAAAAAAGGACACCATTATGAAAATCATCATTCTTTTCGCAACAGCCATTTTCCTTTCCAGCTGCGCGATGACCCGCACGGATTATGGCGAGCGCGACGTCACCTACCAGAACCGCACGAACATCGTGGGCTACGGAGCGGAACGCGCAAAAATCATCGGCCCGGTCATCTGGCAGGACCAAGACAAGTGCTCCAAAATTTCGTTCCTGCAGTTTGCTGTTTCCCAAAACCCGCGAATCGACGATATGATAAACATCGTAACCGAGGAATACAAGAACAACACGACAAATTCCGTCTATTGCAAATACTCTGGCCTTGCCGTGAGCTACGAATCCCTCTCCGTCGAAGAAGCCGCCGAATGGAAAGACATCGGGGATTCGGCAATCTTTATCGCCGACAAGGACAAGGAGAAAACGCAGACGATTGAACCGTCAAAGACGCCTGTCATTGTGGCCATATTCGCAACCATTGCGGCAACGGTGATGACGATACTGTTCGTGACGAATTAGGGGATTGGGAGAGATCATCTCATGACAGTTTTAGAGAAAAAACAATGTATCATTGTTGTAGATACTTGCATTATCTTAAACCGCCCAAATATTCTTTCCGATCTTCTAAGCCATAAAGAAATAGGGAAAATTATTATTCCTAATGTGGTTATTTCCGAGCTCAATTATCAGAAAGATTATGGGAAAAAGCAATCGGCTTGGTTAGCGATGGTTTCCATAGAAAAACTTCTTAAAAATTACCCAAATAGACTTTCCATTTACAGGAAAAAAGACATTTCTGGCATCAATGATGAAAAAATAATTTCCGTAGCAAAACAAATCAAAAAATGTCATAGTAATGTCATGACATATCTGCTTACAGACGACATCTACTTTTCCTTAGCAGCCCCAATAGCACCCAATTTAGAAGTAATTTCTTCAAAAAATTTTTATGCAAAATTTTTTGCTCCGAATCTAAATTTTAACAAACAAGCATCTTTTCGCTTTTTTGCTGCAGTAAAACAAAACAATATTGACGAAATCAAAAATCTTTTTCATGAAAATATCAATCCAAATATTATAGATCCTAAAACAGGATACACCCCTCTTATTCAAAGTGTTCGTAACAAATCCAAATCTATAATAGAATTTCTTATGCAAATTCCAAGCATTGACCTTAATCTCTGCGACAACGCAAAATATAGGCTTCCAGCCATAAGTCACGCAGTTCAATCTGGAAGATTAGATATCATCGAAATGCTTGTAAAAAATGGAGCGGATATAGACTGTCAATCGCAAGGGAAAAATCTAGGCAACACACCTCTGATGATTTCCGCTTGGCATGGCAAAACAGACTATGTTCAATATTTTTGCAATCAAGGCGCCAGCCTCAATCAACAAGATTCAAATGGATTCACCGCTCTCATTAAGTCCTGCATTAAAAATCATGCCAATTGTGCAAAAATACTTTATCCCATTTCAGATCTTAAAATAAGAAGCTTTGAAGGACTTACAGCCAAAGACTATGCATACAAAACGAAAAATTTAGAATTAATCAATATTTTCAAGGAAAACTATAATGATTGATCGGGTTTGCATTTCTCTTTCAAGCAAATGTCAACTTCACTGCAGTTATTGCCATTTCGACACTCATATTGATAAAAAGCAAATAAAAGAAATCAACGAAACAGACGCCCTTAAAATAATCACAAATATTTACCAATACGCCTCAGCTAACCATAAAACAATTAAGGTAGGTCTTGTAGGATCTGGAGAGCCTCTGATACGATTCGAGTTAATCAAAGCAATCGTCAATACAACCAAGGAAATAGATCCAGAAAATCTCTTAAATTTTTACACAATTTCCAACGGCATATACTTTAACGAAAATATTTGCAAATGGTTCTTTGATAATCGCCATCTTATCAAACTTTGTTTTTCTTTGGATGGTAATAGAAAAATTCACGATTTTTGCCGGAAAACAATTAAAGGGAAAGGCTCCTTTACTGATGTCATGAAAGCAGTAAAAATTTATAAAGGTGTTTTCCTAAATGCCCCTCCCATAAACGCAACAGTTCATAAAGAAACCTTGCGCAATGCAAAAGAAGTGCTAGATTTTTTTGAAAAGAACTTTAGAGAAATAACCTTTTCTCGACTAGTTGATATAACTTCGCCACAATTATTTATAAGCAAACAGGATTACACAAAATTTATGGAACTTGCAAAAAACAGGAATCTCTCCCTTAGACAATTCAAGACTAAAAAATACGACTGCACTATGTATGGTCAACTTTGTGGAGTAGGCAGAACCAATATTTACTTTGACAACGAAAAAGTTTACCCATGCGCAAGATTTGTTGGGAACTCAAAATATGAGTTAGGCAATTCAACAGATTCTATCGAATCTATTGAAAAATATATGACAAAAACTATCACCCCCTGTGTAGATGGTTTGTGTTTTTTCGACACAAATAGGTCCATTATATGAAGTATGCTATCTACGGAATTTCTTGTTGTGGCAAAGACACTCTTATCAACAACCTTCTCGATTCTAACAATTTTTTGGGTTATACACATCCAGAAGGTTCAAAATCATTGAACAACATTTCCTTGAAAATCTACGGAAGACTTTTTAAAGAAATATCAAGTAGAAGCCAAAAAGACATTCGAGACAAATATGCCGAGATATTAGACAAAGAAAGAAACATTTTTTCAGATGGGCATTACTGTTTTCCCGGAAAAAATCATTATGATATTGTTTTTACAGAGAAAGACGCAAAGTGTTACGATGCTTTTTTTTATCTAAAAACAAACCCTGAAGAAATCAAGAAACGCATAAGCAACTCGAACAAAAACCAACAGTACGCCAATCTAACAATTAGTGACTTGGCAATTTGGCAACAAAAAGAAATTAACGATCTCCAAGATATTTGTTTTAACATCAATAAAGATTTCATCATTTTTGATAATGATTTCAACAATACGCTAAATTTTATTGATAAATACAACAAAAACTACAGAATAATCAATAGCAGACAACAAGCAATCCGCCTTGCAAACAAATGCAAAGCCATTTCAAAAGAAAATAAAAAAATCGCTCTTTTTGACTGCGACCGAACAATTATAGCGGAAGATTCTGGAACTATTTTTTTTAACGCAAACAATGCATCTTTGAATTCCGTCAAGGAAATATTTAAGGATGATTGTTATACACAGTATCAATTTTGGAAATACCACAATCTCTATAAAAATTTCACAGAACATCCTTCCATTTTTCAATACAGCATCAATCCAATTATTGAAGAATCCATCAAAAAACTAAGGAAAGAACAATTTTTTATCATTGGAATTACTTCAGGCATTGGCGAAATTTGGCGTCAAATTAATAAGAGGCAAAAGCTTGTTGATTTAATGATAAGCAGTACTCCTCATCTCATCATATCCAATTTTACAAAAGGCTTTCTAGTAAAGTTTTTATCCAAGGATTGCGAAGTTTTTGCTTGTGGCGATAGCTTAGCCGATATATATATGCTAGAAAGCGCCAATAACGGAATCATTTTTGCGCCAGGAAAACTTCGTCCATCGATCCAAGAATATCTAGACAGCCACCCCAAAACAAATATCAAGCAATTTAAGCAAAATCCAAATCAATATCAAAATATAGAGGCAATATAATGATTTACACACTTACCGATATCGAAAATAGTTCTCATATAAAAGAAATGATATCCATTTGTAAAAGCGACTCTCAAGTAACAGGTTCAAAACTGCGTTTAGCTCACTATAGTTTAGGTAGAGAACTGACAAAAGCATTCGAATTAAAATTGCAAAGTCCCATCATAATTTGCTTTTTGCGTGCAGGTATTCCGTTCTCTTTAGGTGTAGCAGATATTTTAGATTGCCCTATACTTTTTTACGATGATAAAAATGCTTCCTGTTTTTTTCAACAACAAGCGAAACAACTGAGAAATAAATTCCTCGTATTGATTGATTCTGTAATCAATACCGGAAAAGGGATTCTCAAGGTTCTTGAAAATCTAGAAAGAACCCCTAAAAACACTTTAATAATGACAAATGTTCTTTGCGACAAAGCAATCAAAAAACTTAGCGCTTATGAAATTTTTACCGTCCGAATTTCACAAAACTCTTTCATAGGAACCAATATAAAGGTTCAAAACGAAAATAAAGGTCCCGACACAGGAGATCGACTATTTAAAACAGGTTTATACTAATCTAAAAAAAGGAGATAAAACCATGAAAACACAGAAAATCATTCTCTTCGCATTTATTGCGGCAAACCTCTCTTACGCATTAGGCTTCAATTGTCTAAATAAACGTTTCAGCAGAGAAATGGAATTTCTCTTGATGAACCAATGTATGGGAAGTTACGAATGGATGAGCGAAGATCAATACAAACAAAAACTCAACGCTTGTTCCTGTTACCTCGGAAGCCTAGCCTGTGAATATGACGGAGATGATGAAAAGTTAAAAAAAGCCGTAGAGTCCAAAAGCATCATAGAGAACGATGAAAAGAAATACAAATCCTGCCTTGAAAATAAAGAAACAAAAGGCAACGGGAAAATGTTAAAAGCATTAACCGAAGCAGTAAAAGCTGGAACAAAAGCATTTCTAGAAGATAAGAACTAATATGGAGAATGACATCATTAATAAAATCGACGCTTTCATTGAAGTTTGCCAAGAGGAAATCAAAAAAGAAAAGAGGAAAAGCTCCGACGAAAAACATCGGAAAGAAAAACAATATCAAATGGAGCTACAAAGCAAAGCTCTTAAAAAATATGTTTCGTCTGGTAAACGTTTCGGTTTCGAATCATGCGTAATAGATTGTTTTGGCGAAAGCAGTAAAGAAGCGTACAAGGCCTGCAGAAAACGAATTACAGATCCTAAAAAGAATGCTACCCAAGAAGATTATAAAAAGATGGAATTACTCTATAACGAAATGCAAGAAATTTACAAGCGTCCCAATTCTTTCTATAAATGTCCTGAATTACCATCTGGGACAACGCTTCTATCATCACACTTAATGAATTTAATGGGAAAAATATCCAGACATCTTGACAAGCAAATACAGAATTCAAACAACAAGGATTAACGATGCTCCCTATTTTTGAACAACTCATTCCCTACTTTAAGACTTGGCTAAAGGCTTTTATTCCCGGAGTTATTTTTGCCTATTTATCCAGCAAGTTGCTCGATACGGAATTTGCCACGGAGATTATTTTCTACGACCTAATCATCCTTTTCATCATCGGGAAAATTTTAATTCAATCCGGTTCTTTAATCATCGAAATCATTACCGATATTTTTTCAATCGACACCAATTTACAGCCGGAGAATTTCAAACATTTAAAATACATATTCGCTTCCGCTTGCGGAATCTTCGCCATTTTGATTATCTGCTGGATTTGCAATTACATTTCATCCCATTTTTTCGCTAAAGACATTAAAGACTACTATTACTTGCTATTAATCATCCTAGGATTCATCACGTCAATTGTTTCATTTGTCACGAAAGCGACAAAGCGATAATTTACGACCTGTATTAAAAGCCTTTTTATCCTTCTTTGTGCAATCTAGTTTCATCCTCGAAGCTGTTTGCCATTAAAAATTTTTGTCAAAAATCAAAGTTCGAAATTTGCTATAAAATTTCGTTCCCTATCATTGTCCCTTTTTGTCCCCTGAGCGGTCTCTAAATTTAAGAATGTCAAGAAGAGAAATCTTCCCGACAACAAAACCTCTTCGCAGTAGCGAAATACAACATCAAACAAAAGGAACAATATGAGAAAACTATCCGCCAACAAAGACATCAATAAGATGTGCGATAAAATTCTTGGAACGCGTCGTTGGAAAGTGAAACGCCACGAAAAGCACATCATTCTTCGGCATTTCCAAGGAAAAATACTTATCGTCCCTTCCACGCCCGGCGATTGCAAAGCCTTTGCGAATTTTGAAAGCTGCTATAAAAAGCTTCTTAGAAAAATTCTCGTTTGCGCAGGCGTCATTCTTTAACGACAAGGAGTTTTAAAAATGTGCACCATTAAAAATTATCTTGATACTCTTGACAAAGAAATACAGCTTCGTTTGAACGGATATCAGACAACGCTTCTCGAAGCAAAGTTTGAAAAAAAGGATTGTGCCAGCTATGTCTATAGCCTGCACGAATCAAATCGGACAAGATCCAAATTTGAAGACATTTTAAACGCATTCAAACAAAATTTCGACAAGGGATTCGGCTGTTATCAGGTCCCTGAAAGGGATGTTCCCAAGGCGAAGTTACAGCCGAAAAACCTTTGTACCATTATCGGTTTTAAAAAGGATAAGGATGGAAACTCGGCGATGATATGGTTGAAAGAGAAGATCAAAGATGGTCATTTACTCTGCATTTCGCCATCTATTACACAAATCGTAGCCGAAATTTCCGCATTGGAATACATTTGTCAAATTCAAGGTTCACTTAGCCCTATAACCCGTGATAGTGTTGAAAAGTTCAACAATCAGTATAGTTCGGCCAAAGAGATTCCAAAAGCACTTTCAAAACTTTTTTCGACAGAAAATCTGACATTGCCATCCTTTCAGGTAAAAGAAATTCCCGAAAATGAGTATGTCATTTTGAAAGATAATAATCGTCCGGGAAACAGCGAGCAGCGCAAATTTGTCTGTAACGCGCTCTCCACACCAGATTTTACAATCAAAATCGGGCCTCCCGGTTCCGGAAAAACAACATCAATTGTAGAACTTATCATTCAATTGGTCAAACGGAGAAAAAGAATCCTTTTGGTCGCATCTACAAATGTCGCCGTTGACAATATCATTGAACGTCTCGCAAATCATCTGGACCTTGCCAGCATCAAACGTTATGGGAATGGCGAAAACGATCGTATCAGTCCTATCGCCAAGCGTTTTATAGAGGGATCCGAATTCAAGAAGCAAGAAGCAAAAGCCCTGAAAAATCGGTTGAGCGAAATACCTGAAGAAGAACGTAGCGAGGAACAAAAAGAACTGATCAAATGTTCCGATGTCAAAAACAACAATCTTCTTTACGAGATTCTTCAGGAAAATGCTCCGATTGTCACAGGAACAACTTTTGGAGCTTCCCTTGCTGAAATGAAAAAATTTCACAACCATGAAATAATTGAACCCCCCTTTGATTACATGATTCTCGATGAAGCGTCAAAAACAACGGTTCAGGAATTTCTTGTGCCAGCTGTTCTTTGCAAGCATTGGATTATCGTAGGCGACACCAAGCAGCTTTCTCCCTATGTAAGCGACGAAGATTTGGCAGAAAACGCAAAGATTTGCTACTCGGACAATCCGGAAAAGAATCTGGAATATCGCGTAGCATCCGACACGCTTCTCGCCAAAAAAGGAAACAAGTCTAGACAGACGGTCATTCTCGTTGAAAAGGAATCTGAATACGATGCATATTTGTATCGTAAATACGCCCAAAAGAACAATGTTCTTTTTGCCGATGCGGACAAGGAAGAAGACGAAGTACTTCTTCCTTACGCAACCATCATCATCGGCTCGATTCCGTCGTTCAAAAGAAACCGGGGAAAAATTTCTCCGCGTATTACTACGGTTCGAATGGCTTGCGACAAAATGAACGGACGCATTCTCCACGAGGAAGAAATGCAACCTTGGCTGAGTATCGCCCGTTACAACCGAGAGAACATCTTCAATCGCTTGAACGAGAATCATCCGCGGGAATGGTCGGATGAAATTTCCTGGCGCTTGATTCGGATGTTTGAGCAACGCAACAACATTGTCAATACAGACAAAAGTCCTCTTAAACGCCTGAGACAGGAAATCGCAGAATTGATTCCCGAAGCCGATGCGGAAGAATGCACAAAGAAACTTCAAATCTTTGAACAGATCTATCTTCCCTCATGCATGGAGCTTTTTCTTAACGGATTTGGAGCCTACAAGGATCTCACCGTCTTCCGCGGATTCCCAAAGGACATTCTCAACGAGCGTTGTATTGAACTTTCCTACCAGCATCGTTCGCATCCAGAAATTGCACAATTCGCCTCCAAGGAATTTTACGGAGGAACTGCGATGCTCTCCGAACACATGAATGAAAAACGGGAATGGAAATACCGTCGATTTAAACATCATATTCACTGGGAACACATCAAGGGAAAGTGCGATGCCAAGAATCGTAACAAAAAGGAACAGGACTGGATTGAACAGGAACTAAAAGAATTCTGTAAATTCGCAAAACACCACTTCCAAAAGGACAAATCAAAATTTTCCGTCGCCGTGCTGTCTTTTTACAAGGAACAAGCCGAAGAACTGAAAAAGATTTGCAATCGTGTATTCAAAGACTCCAAAAAGTTTGTCGAATACAGTGCCGGTTCTGTAGATTCCTTCCAAGGGCATGAAGCAGACATTGTCTTTTTGAGTTATAGCAATCAAGTTCCCACTTGCTTTATTGAAGCTCCCAATCGTTTGAATGTCGCCATTACCCGTGCCCGCTATATGATGGTTCATGTCGGCAACTGGAATGCGATGAGTAAAAGCGAGGGCGCGCTCGGTCGCATTGTACAAAAAATGAAACCTTTCACAAACAATCTTAAATAACAATCATAAGGAGAACATTTCATGAAAATCGACATTCACGAAGACATTTCCTACTACCTTGTCAAAGCCGAAATTCGACAACTTACTTCCAACCCTTGGATTCGCCCGTTTTTGAAATACATTCACGAACATCCGAACGCCAATGATTCCGAAATTTGCCGTGATCTTTTTGCCGATAATGGGACAGCTCGGGTTGCTGCCGTTAAAAACATCCTCTTTTTCTTTAAGGAAAACGGACTGTTTGTTTTTAACAAGGGAAAATATGAACTTACAACAGATGGACTTGAAGCTCTTGACAGCACCAACATTTGGCAAGGAAAGAAAGGAGTATTTCTATTCACCATCTGGAATGCCCCCTCTTTGGAATCCTTTATTCTCAACATCCAATCCGTACCCGAGCATTGGTACGACAACGCAAGAAATCCACCCGAGGATTATTCTTTCCTTTACGATGAAACCTCCGAAAATCCGAAACGGTGTTTTTCGGACATCGAGGTAAAAAAATTTGAAACAGCTTGGATTGAAACTTTCCAGAATACCGAATTTGAAGCCAATGTTCGCTCCAACGGAACCATTAAAATTACCGGAAAGCCTAAAGTAAAAGGTTTGGAGGAGTATCAAGTAGAATGGACCGACGAAGCTTTGACAAGCTACTTCATCGATGAAGACGAAGAGGAAGAATAGACTTCTCGTTTTCACCTACTCTTGCCATTTTGAAACTTTTCATTCTCCGTACTTCACTAAAAAGTGTAATTTTACAACAGAAATTACACTTTTTAGTGTATATTCATCCATCAGCCCACATTTTTACCTATATTCCAAGTATGCAGCGAAAAATCCTAAAAAAACTGGCTGAATGGAAAAATTCCGCCGAACGAAAACCGCTTATTCTACAAGGCGCCCGGCAAACCGGAAAAACCTATACGGTCACAGAGTTTGGTTCTAAATTCTATTCCAGTGTTGTTTACTGCAATTTCGAAAGAGAACCGAATCTCGCTTCTCTTTTTTCGGATTTGTCCCCCAACCACATTCTGCCAAACCTCGGAGCCATCAAGCAGCAAAAAATTTTCCCACGCGAAACGCTAGTCGTTTTTGACGAAGTCCAGGCATGTCCTAAAGCCCTCACTTCGCTGAAATATTTTTGCGAAGAAGCGCCTGATATTCATATCATAGCCCTAGGATCCCTTTTAGGAGTAGCCGTCAACCGGGCGGAATTTTCATTTCCCGTGGGAAAAGTCCAATTCCTAGACATGCATCCGCTTGATTTTGAAGAGTACCTTTTCGCCCGAGGAGACGATTTTTTCCAGCAAAAGATTTCCGAATGTTTCGCTGAAAACACACCAATGGAAAAAGCGCTTCATGTCAAAGCCCTTGAAATTTATCGCGAATATCTTTTCGTCGGTGGAATGCCCGCTGCGGTCGATAACTTTGTACGCAATCGCAATCCGCTTCAAGCAAATATCATCAAACAGGACATTCTTGCCGCCTATCAAAACGACATGAGCAAATACAACAAGCCGAATGAAATTGCAAAAACGCGTTTAGTTTATTCAGGAATCGGAAAACAGCTCGCCAAGGAAAATAAAAAATTCCAGTATCGCGGCATCAAGCCCGGTGCAAGAGCCAGCGAATTTGAAAACGCAATCGAATGGATCTGCCTTTCAGGAATCGCATTGAAAGTTTCAAGACTAGAACATATCGCATTGCCTTTTTCTGCAAACACCTCAGACTCGGATTTCAAACTGTATATGAACGATGTCGGCTTATGCTGCGCTTCTCAAAATGCAACTTATGATGATATTGTTTACGAAAATCCCCTATTTAATGATTTTAAAGGCGGACTCGCGGAAAACTACGTTTATACCCAGCTAAAAGCAAATCATATTGAATCTTATTATTGGAACGAATCCAATCAAAACGAAATCGATTTTATCCTTCGACTGAATAACGATATTATTCCTGTTGAAGTTAAAGCGGCAGCGCACAATAAATCGCAAAGCCTAAACGCCTTTGTCAAGAAATACAAACCGCCATACAGCATTCGAATTTCAACAAAGAACTTTGGCTTTGAAAACGGCATCAAATCCGTTCCCCTCTATGCGGCAGGATGGGTGAAGTAATCCAACATCAATCCTTCATTCCAAAAGCCATTGGATCAAATTCCTGTGGATAATTCCATCCCGCGAAAAATCGAAACGATCCAAAGACAAAACATATTTTGGAAAATTGTCGGGGACCAAGGCGTATGCGCCGAATTCCCTTTTAACTGTTTCTTCGCCAGAAAGCAGATAGCAGACCTGGAAATATTCTGTCCCCTTTTCATTCCTGGCGCAAAAATCTATTTCCTGTTTGGCTGTTTTTCCAATCGTTACGGAGTAACCTCGGCGCAAAAGTTCAACATAGACAATGTTTTCAAGAACCTGACCAATGTCCTTTTGATTTTTCAAGAACAGGCTTTGACGCAATCCATGATCGGAAATGTAAATTTTTTCCTGCGAAGAAAGAATTTCCTTGCCAACAAGATTTTGACGCGGAACAAGATGCAAAAGGCAGGCTTCCCGAGCATATTCCAGATAATTATAAACTGTTTCTGTTGAAACGGAACGCCTTTCATTCTTCAAAAATTTAATGAGGCGCAGAGCCGAAAAAGTATTTCCGATATTTTCGATAAAATAGGCAAGCAGCAATTTTAAAAGCGAAATGTCACGGACTTTGTATCGATCGGCAATGTCCTTCAAGATAATGGAATTGAAGATGTCGTCCAAGTATTGCTTTCTTTGCGATTCGCTCAGGTCAAAGTTATACAGAAACGGATAACCACCAACGTCAATATAAGTTTCAAAAGCCTTTTCCTGGGAAACTCCTTTCTTTAATTTGCCAACAGCTTCATAACTTTCCTTGAAACTAAATGGGTACATTTTGATTTCTACATAACGCCCGGCTAGATAGGTTGCGAGTTCACCGGAAAGAAGCTTTGCGTTGGAACCCGTGATGTAAATATCGCAATTCAAATCGATTAGAAACGAATTGACCAATTTTTCCCACCCGACCAGTTCCTGAATTTCATCGAGAAAAAGGTAAATTCTTTTTCGCTTCACTTTTTTCCGGATCGCCTTGACAGCGGACATGACATTTTCAAGAGTGTGAACCCGTTCATCGGCAAATGATTCAAAATTCAAGGAAAGAATCTGTTCCTTGCTTACGCTTTTTTTCAAAATCAGATTTCGAATCTGCTCCAAAAAAATAGACTTACCAGAGCGACGAATTCCGGTAATCACTTTCACAACCGGCGTATCGACAAACGCCCGAACTTTCTCCAGATAGACGGTTCGAATAATGTTCATATAGACAAATATATTTCTTTATGGCGAAAAAAATCAAGAATTTTACTTAAATTATTTCGGTATAAAGAAAAGATTTGTTTTCTACTTTATTCCATTAACCCTTCCACCAGCCGGTCGAAGCATTCGCCGCGAACCTTGTAATTCTTGAACAGTCCAAAGCTCGCGCAGGCGGGAGAAAGTAGCACGGCGCTTCCCGCTCCGAGCGAGCACGCATCCGCAAAAGCGTGGTCGAGATCCGGAAAAACTTTCATCGGAACGGAGACGCCGTTTTCCCGAAGCGATGCGACCATCCTTTCCGCAGTCGCCCCAATGAGCGAAACTTTTTCCAGGTTTGGAATTCCGGCAAGAACATTCGAAAGCTCGGTGAAATCCGCATTCTTTTCGGAGCCGCCGAGAATCAATGCAAAGGGACGCTTCATGCTCTTGACAGCGGCGATTGTCGCATCGGGTCGCGTCGCGTAGGAATCGTTGTAAAACTCAATGCCGTTCCTTTCCCCTTTAAATTCCATCCGGTATTTGAGCGGTTCGTAAGACTTAAGCGATTGCAGAGCCGTCGGAACATCCGCCCCCAGAGCCTTTACCGCAAGCAGGGCCGCCGCCATATTTTCGAGTTGGTACGCTCCGCGAATTTTGCATTCCGAAAGTTTTAAAGTATAGCCGTCAAGCGAAACGGAATCCTCGGTAAAAACCGCATCGGCATCCTTGGAGCCGTAAGAAAGTTTTTGCGCTCCGCTTTCCCGGGCAATCGCAACCGACGGAGCCGCATCTCGAATATAGATGCAGAAGTCATTCCGTTTTTGCCAACGGACAAGATTCGCCTTTGCGTCGCGATATTCCTCGACCGAACGATGCCAGTCCAAATGCTCCGTCGAAACCCGCAGCACGACTCCGATATGAGGCGAAACGGAAAGCGTCATCAGCTGGAAAGAGGAAAGTTCGAGAATCGAAACGCGATCCGAGGAATCGTCCGTCAAAAGGTCAAGAGCCGGCACGCCGAAATTTCCACCGATCGCACAAGGAATTTTGCAAGCTTCAAGCGCATGGCGAATCATGCTGACCGTACTTCCCTTGCCGAGCGTTCCCGTCACGCCGATGACCGAGCGGGACTTTGTCTCTTTCAAAAAAATCTCGATTTGGCTGGTGAGAATCCCGCCGTTTGTCTGGAAACGGAAAAGTTCGTTCTGCAGCGGATAGATTCCCGCCGATCGCACGACCGTGACGGAATCCTTGAGACCGTCCATGTAATTTCCGCCGCTAAAAACCTTGACATTCACGCCATCCGGCAGTTTGGGAAGTTCCACCGGATTCTTGTCCATCACGACGATTTCCTTGACGCCATTTTGCACAAGGTAATTCAGCGTACTCTTGCCTTCAACTCCAAAGCCTAAAATGCCCACCGGGCTTACGATATTCTGCATAGAAAGACTTCCTATCCTTTCACGGGTTTCACCACCGCCGTTGCGAATGGAGCCTTGGCAAACGCTTCGCGCAAAAGTTCCATCAAGCGACCTTCCGAAAATTTTCGCACCTGCGATTCCGTTTCCGCCATCGTATAGACACGGCCCAGATGGAGCATCTGGTCGGCAAGGCGCATCAAGCGTTTTTCGGCGCTGTCCGAACCGATGCGCAGTCCTCCGATGATGTTCCTTTTCGTCCGTTCCAGTTCGCCTTTTTCAAAACCCTTTTCCAAAAAGTTTCGAAATTCCTGCTGGGCGATTTCCAAAGCTTCGTCCATCTTGTGCGGTGCGGTGGCAAGCGAAATTCCCCACCCCAAGACATCCCGATACACGTCCGTTATCGAATAGACGGAATAGGCGAGCCCGCGTTCTTCGCGAACTTTCTGAAAAAGCCTCGATCCCATATCGGCGCCGAAAGCGACATTAAAAAGCCCGAGCGCCCGCAAGAAATCGATGTTTCCGTCACGGAAGTCAAAGCTTGTTCCCCAAAACAGATTCGACTGGTTCAAGTCCTTTTTGCTTTTTGTCTTTCGCGTGGCATTTGCGCAGTAAAAATTTTCAAAGGTTTTCTTTGCGGACTTTTTCTCTTCAAAATTTTTTCGGACCAAATCGACAATTTTTTCGTGTTCGATTTTTCCGACAACGCAAACGGTGAGCGGCAAATCCTCCAAGACTTCCCTTTCGCATTCGACGAGGTCTTCCCTCGAAAGTTCCTTGACCGATTTAACGGTTCCTGCAATTGGAAGAGCAAGCCCGCAGCCTTTGTAATGGATTTCGTTGAAAAGATCCCCGACGCATTCTTCGGCAATATCCTCGTAGCTGTGGACTTCCTCGATGACGACTTTCCGTTCCTTTTCCACTTCGCGCGCATCGAACATCGGATGCATCAGCATATCGGAAATCACGTCGAGCGCAAGCGGGACATCCTCTCTGACGACCTGGGCGTAAAAACCTGTTTCCTGCCTGGTCGTATAGGCTTCGAGATTTCCACCGCGATCTTCAATCGTATGGGCGATTTCAAATGCGGAACGCTTTTCCGTCCCCTTGAAGACAAGATGCTCGTAAAAATGGGCAAGCCCGTTTGTCGCCGAATTTTCATGACGCGAGCCGCGGGGAATCCACACGCCCACATTCGCGGAATAAGTTCCGGGCATATAATCCGTAACGACCGTGATTCCATTTTCCAGTTCGGTTTTCGAAATTTTCTGTCGAAACATAGGCTTAATCTAGAAAAGTTAAAAAGATGAATTTTTTACAAGCATCAGCAAAACAAACCAAACGGAAAGCCCGGCAAAAACAATTCCGTTTACCACCATGAGCACTTTCCATTTTAAACTACACGACGCATTAGAAATCCCAAAGCAGACAAATGGAATAAAGGCGACAAGAACCGGCAAAATGTAGCGGAAATCGTTGCTGCAGGCAAACGAAACCGTTATCCGCAAACATATCAATGCGCCAAAGAACATCAAAATTTGGAAAAGCAAGAGACACTTAATGCGGTCGATCTTCGACATCCAAAATCCGCGGAATGCGCACACGATAAGGACCAAAAGGCTAATGCCGATGGCAGTGGCAAGCGCTTCCCCAAGCGGGGATTTTAGAATTTGAAATTCGCCAAACAGCGAACTCTTGAGTGCATAATTCCAGAAGAATTCCCTTCCAAGCGCTGCGTCCCACGGGCTGGTAAAAGGATTCAGCACATAATTTTTCAAATCGAAATAAATGTAATTTATCAGGCTGTTCGGAACGGCGAGACCGGAATGGAGCCCGCTGGCGTTTCCGACAAGCGAAGCGTCTCCATACAGCCGGATTCCCAAAATTCCCAAGCAGAAAAGGATAAATAGTACCAGGGAAACGATTTCCGATTTTTTAGGGAATAACATCTCCCGCGGAAAGTATCCGAGAACAAATCCCAAGGCGAAAGTCGCAAGCGTTACCACGCCCGTACTTTTTGTCCAATAGCTTAATCCCGCCGCAACGACCGCGCACAGAAGCGCTTTTGCGGATTTGGAACGGATGTATTCCAAAACACCCCAAAGGCACAGGGTGTGGAAAAAATAAAACAGCTGGTCGTTTCCGATGCGCGGAGCGACAAGCAAGAGAAGCGGCCAGAAAGTCCAAAGGAGAGTTCCCAAAACGAGAGTCTTTTTCGTTAGAACCGTCTCCAGAATTTTAAAACCCAGGAACAGGACGAAAATCGACAGGAAAAGGCTCTCCAGTTGCACCGCTGAAGGACCGTCAAAATGCAAGGCAGACCCGAGCAGCCAGGGAACGGAAGAAACCGCATAATAGACCGGCGGATGATAGCATGTCCAGCAATCATCGGTTCCCGGTATTTCATGTCTTTCCGCAATAATCTTGATATAGCCCAAATGCCCATCGACATCGTAGGAATACTGGGAATAGGAAATTGAAGAAAACATCAAGGCGCGCAGCAAGACACCGGCGGTCAAGAGGATTCTAGGCAAAAGCCTGATATGGAATCTCCGAAATAAAAAAGCAAACAGCGCGGTAAAGGACGCAAGCATCAAAACATACGGCAAAATTCCGGTCGCCGACGAAAGCATCTCCGGTTTTACGTTCAATCCGCCGACGCCTCCGTTGTTCCGGACGAGAAATTCAAAATGAAAATTTTCCCCATCCGCATACTTCGCAATCGAATCCAACGGAAGCACAAAGCCATTTCTATAATCGCAGCGACCCGGAAAATGGAAAAGCGAAATCTTGTTGCCGTTGATCTTTACGGTTTCCGCACAGTCGTCCGGGATGACTTTTAACGCAAAAGCTTCGCCGAGCTTTGTTCGGACATCAAAAAAGACTTCAAATCGTTCGCCTTCCCGAAACTGTTCCGCAATCGGAAAGGTCGCTTTTCTTTCGTCATTTAACGAACGATACCCGATGTTTTCCAGCGAAAAGCGGAAAGCAAAAAACAGGAGAACTCCCACGCATAAAAGGAAGAGGCAATACAGTTCCGGTATGTAAAAAAATTTCTTTACGATTTTCATCAGCAACTACCCAAAATCAAAAACGACTTTATCTGCAACCAAGATCGTTCACTTTTTCCCTTCGTGATATTCCGCTTCGGCGTTCACGTCCCAGATAGCAGACTTATCGCTTGAATTTTCACGGATGCACTTGACAGCTTCCATCGCGGTGAGCATACTGTGATCCATGTTGTTGTACTTGTGCATCCCGTTGCGTCCCATCAGGAACAGGTTTTCAAAGGAATCGACATATTCGCGGACCTTGCCGAATTCCCGATAAGTTCCAAAATACGCCGGATATGTTTTCGGCACGCGGAAAAGGACCGAATCCTTGACAGCGGAACGCTTCGCCACGTGAATTTTTTCAAGCTCCGAAACGGCGAAATCGATAAAGTCCCGATCGGCCATATTCCACATTTCATCGTCCTCGTTTACAAAGTATTCAAGACCTATCCAGACTTTCGAAGGATCCGAAACCAGATAGGGGCTCCAGTTGTTGAAAACCTGGATACGCCCGAGCTTCACGTCGGATTCCTGTACATAAATCCAGTTGTCCGCGACAAATTTCAGGCGGCTTTCGGGAGTTCCCGCTTTCGCCGGATTCCTAATGTCCAGCGAATCGAGCAGAAGTCCCACCGTCATAAAGTCCCGATAGACGAGACCGTTTGCAATACGGGAAACTTCGGCGGGGACATTCGGAAGAGCGGCAACCAGATTTTTTACAGGCATCGTACTCATTACGTAATCGGCTTCCAGCCTTTTCTCTTCGCCTTTTTCCGTATAGCGAACCGCAGAAACCCTTTGTTCCGAAACCTCCAGAGATGTCGCCTTGGAATAAAAGCGAATTTCTCCGCCGAGCTTTTGGATTTTTTCGGCAACGGTTTCCCAGAGTTCCCCCGGACCGAGCTTCGGGTAAAGAAATTCCCCGATGAGGCTCGTCTCCGTTCCTTTCTGCCGAATCGAACCGGATTTTTTTGGCAAGAATGATTTCATCGCATGAAAAAGCGTTTTCCCGATCGAAAGGCCCTTGATCCGCTGCGCACCCCAGTCCGCACTGATTTTGTCGCAGGGAATGCCCCAGACCTTTTCCGTGTAGTCCCTGAAGAATGTGCGGTAAAGTTCCACGCCGAAACGGTTAATCATAAAGTCTTCAAGCGAAACTTCCTTGCGCTTCGGGAGAATGCAAACCTTGATATAGCTCATCCCGATTTTAAACATCCGCCAAAGCCCCAGGTTTTTAATCGTCGCCGCATTTAAGCTCACCGGATAGTCAAAAAGCTTTCGCGTGTAGAGGATTCGGGAAAGGCGCGAACGGACAAGCATCACCCGATCTTCCTTTTCCGGGTCGGGGCCTTCCGCCGAAAGGATCACCGGACGTTCGATAGACAGATCGTCTCGACTCGGAGAACCTTGCAGCGGCAAAATATCCGTCCACCAGTCCATCACCGTATCGCTCTTGCTGAAAAAACGGTGACCGCCGATATCCATCCGGTTTCCCCTGTAAACCGCCGTCCGGGAAATTCCACCGACAAAACCATTTTCTTCGAGAACAATCGGTTTCACATCCGTCGTCTTCAAAAGTTCATAAGCTGCGGTAAGCCCCGCGGGTCCAGCCCCGATAATCACGGCAGTTTTCATATCAATCCTTCAACGATTTAAAAAGGAAAATTTTTCGGATTCCAAAATTCCACAGCAAGACGATTGCCGCCGAAATAAACTTGGCAAGCATCGGCAGGATTTCTAAAAAATCCACTTGGAACCACATCAGCGCCTGATTCAAAAGAACGCCCAAAACTCCGATCAGGGCGAACATGGAAAATTCCAAGGATCTGTTCGAAACGCTCCGCTTGCAGGCAGCAAAAACCCAACGAACGCTTATCCAGTAATTCACGGCAAGTCCGGCGACAAGTCCCACCAGATTTGCAACAAGGTAATGCCAACCCAAGGCACCAAGGCATATCGCAAAAAGCCCAAAATCTACGACGAAGGCGAGACCGCCCGTTAGAAAATATCGCCACATCTGGCCTAGAATGCTTTTTTGATCTGGCAATTTTTTCGAAAGAGTACGGATTGTGGAGTTTTGAAAATTCACGAATCTAAAAATAGTTTATTCTGAGACACCAAAGAAGTTTTCAGGAAAAATCGCAAACGATAAGCGAAGCCGAAACGTTTAAAAAAAATTAGTGTATTTTTAATTTGTTCAGCCCAACCGGAGAAACCCCGATGAAAACAAAACTCATTCCATTAACCGTTGCCGCACTGGCCCTGTACACGGTAAATTCCTTTGCCCAATCGATTAAACCGAATCGAATTGGTCCCGTTAGCCAATACGGGCAACTGATAACCGGCAAGAATTCCGCAAGCGAAGGACGCATTTACGGTTCCTGCAAAGGTGTCGCCGAAGGATCCGAAGTCCAGGTTCGCGGCATGAGCCTCTACTGGAGTCTTCTCGCAGCCGCAACCGATTTCTGGACGGAAACCGGCGTCACTTCGATGGTAAACGATATGAACATCCAAATCGTCCGCGCCGCTATGGCGACGGGAACAGAAAACTGGGGCGGTCCCTACAAAGGTTACCAACTCGATGCTACGAACCAGAAGAATCTGGTCAGCGCCGTCGTCGAAGCCGCCATCAAAAACGACATCTACGCCATCATCGACTGGCATTCACACGAAGCGACAGGTCAAGTGGAAAGCGCCAAAAGTTTCTTCTCGGAAATGGCGCAAAAATACGGCAGCTACGACAACGTCATCTTCGAAATTTTCAATGAACCGCAAGATATCGCCTGGGAAAACATCAAAAATTATGCAAACCAGATTATTCCCGCCATCCGGGCACATTCCGACAATCTGATCCTCGTGGGGACGCGCGCCTGGGACCAGCACCCGGAAGAAGTCATCGGAAACGAAGTGACCGACAGCAAGAACAACACCGCCTATACGCTCCACTACTATGCGATGAGCCATTGCGTAAACGGTTCTTACAGTTGGGGCGGCTCGTGCGAAGGTGCAAACGGCGAAAAAGCCATCAAGGCAGGTCTTTCCGTTTTCATCAGTGAATGGGGAACGGGAACGGCGGACGGCGGCGGAACCCCGGGACAGGCGAAAAACGACGAATGGCAAGCCTTTGCAAACAAATACAAAATTTCCTGGGCAAACTGGAGCGCATCCCGGATAAATGAAGGGACTGCGGCCTTCACGGAAGGATCGACAGCGAACAATTTGCAATACTCCGCTTCGGGAAATCTGGTCAAAAGCTATCTCGCCACAAACCCGACATCCTACACAGCCTGCAGTACCGAAATTCCCGACACAAGCAATACCGGAATCGAAAAATCTTTCCGTTTGCCTTCCCTTGAATTAAAAATGACGAAACAGGCGGTCCAACTGGTAAACGCTAAGAATCCCTCCATCCACCTTTACGATCTCCAGGGGCATTCCTTGAAAAGCTCAAGAACAAGTTCGCTTTCTCTGGAAAACCTCCCGAACGGGACTTATATCGTCAAGGCAAGCGATGGCAGACAAAACCAGATGCAATCCATCCGGATTACAAGATAATATTACGAACAAGCTCCGCCAAAAGCGGAGCCTTTTTGTTTTCAAGAAATGCCGGAATCTATATCTTTGCAAACCCTAAAAAGTCTTCGTCACGTTACAGAAGAAGCGCGTACGATCATCTCCGCCGTTTGGAACCTGTACAAGTTCCTCCCCAATCGCATGTAAAATCGTAGCCGAAAGCGAAAGCCCGACTCCCGGAAATTTCTGTACAAACGAAGCGTTCCAGTACCACGAACCTTTCACCAAAAAAGGATCTTCCGTCCTCAGGTTCCAACGAGCGTCCGAGCGATATGTCCAGGCGTGTTGGATTTCAAAACGATTCCACAGATTCCAGGATGCGGCAATCGAAAGCCAGTTTTCTACCGGGCTGACTTCAAAGCGTTCTTCATCTCCATCGATACGCTCGAATCCGGCCCGAGCAAGGAGCGAGAACATTTTTTCATAATAGAATGCGACAAAAGATTCCCCTGTAAATCCGCGAATCCACGAATCGATGCGGTCAACGTTTCCCGTGCGATAGCCCACTTTCTTCCGCCCGACTTTTTGGACGATATATTCTTTCACGTCAAACGTCTCCGCGCCTTTTTCGAACCAGCCGGCGACATTCATTCCCAGTCCAAAATATTTCGAGCGTTCCTCGACATCCAGAAAAACACGATACAGCTGCATCCAGCCGTCCGCCTTGAGCGAAATCGTGTCCGAATTAAAATATTCAAAATCTTCCCCCAGAGGATTCAAGGCAGAAGCGAAGTGATTTTTAAATCCAATGCGGGAAACAACCCCGGCAAATTCAGGAAATTTCAGTTCCACGCTATCCTTGCTCGCAAAATCCCGTCCGCTTGTCCCGATGAATCCGGCAAACCGCAAACCTTTTACAGGACGAACGGCATACTCCAAAAACGGGAATGCGACATAATCGTCTTTAATCCCGAACGGAACAAATGCGCTGTCATCGACCACTCGAAACGCGACGCCCAGAGCGACATTCCAAAGCCTTGTTCTCGCTGCAAGCGAATCTTCGCCGAGCCGGACCGAACCGTTCCACTCTTTCCGATTGCCGACCAGCTTTTTTGCCGAAAGCGTGTATTCGGCATCTTCATAGACAAGCGAAGCATGAAGGAATTTCGAATCAAAGCGGGACTCGATGCGAGGTTTGTATTCGACGGGAATCCAGCGATTGCTTTCGCCATAAATCCAGACGTATTCATGCCCGGCAAGAAGGGAGACGTCGAAGGTTTTTGAGTCAAAACCCAGCCCCGCATAGGCCGTACTCGTAAACGGAAGGTTTTCCCCAAAAATGGAGAATTCATCCGTTTTCACCATGTCCTGCCGAATTTTTCGCAAATTGTTCGAGTAATGGTCTATCTGGAAATAACGCGCAGTCGCCCAGATTCCGCTATAAGACTTAGACCGGAATCCCCCTTCGAGCATCGGTGTGCGATTTTCTTCATGCGCCAGGACACCACCTCGAAGCGGATCCTGATACATCAAGTCTCCAATTTCGTTTCCAACCGAAAGCCATACAGACGGGAAAAAGGGTGTCCACGAAGGCGTTCCCGAAATTCTTTCCAAAAAAAGCCTATCCCGAATTTTCAAGGGATTCCACTCCTCGCTTTCAGAATGGATCCCCCCCATTTGGGAGCTTCGGTCAAAGACATATGTCGGGGAAGCCGTCAAGAACGTTCCATCGTTTCGAGTGTCCCGCATTCCTTCTGTTTCCGGAGCAATTTCCGCAAAAACTCGTTGCAAAAGAAGGAGGGAGGCTACAATCAAAAATTTCATTCGCATTTTAAAAATTCCCTACCAGAGTTTTCGTTGCAGATAAAACCCGAACCATGCCGTCTGCGACGTTTCCGGCTCCGTCCACAGGGTTTCATAGTAAAATTTCGCCCCCATCCGCCAATTTTTAAGAATCAGAATCGGAAGGTCGAGACGGGCATAGAAGCCGAATTCCGTTTCATTGTCGTTAAGCGTAGATTGCGAAACATCTCCGTCATCGTCCGCCCGCAGCCAGATGCAGCTAAATCCCGCACCGACAGCAATCGGTTTCGCTATCGGCAACGGATAATCCAGACCGACTCTTCCACTTGCCTGGTGGATTCCCGGGTATGCAGCATCACCCTTTGTCGGAAGATACGAATACCCGAACTGGACAACGCCTCGAAACTTTTCAAAATAAAGATATTCAAATTCAAGCAATCCATAGTAAGTATTATCCAGGGCATCCTGCACATCGTCCAAAAAATAGAGTGCGCCGCCCTCGACACCTATTGCGGCATGGGAAAATTCCGTTTTTGGCAAGTCCGTTTCGGCAAACAGGGAGATTGCGCACAAACTAATCAGACAAATTATTTTTTTCATTTTACTCTCCGAATCGCAAGCGCAAAAAATCGATCCAAGCCAAAAGGATTTTTTCCAATACGAAACACATCGCCTGCCTTTTCATAATCGGAATATTTCGTCAAGAATCTTTCCACGACCCAATCCGTTTCGACGCGGTCCGGACTGCAAGTCGCATACACGAGAACTCCACCTTCTTTCAGGGCACCGCTCGCCTTTTCAAGTATTCGGAACTGGATTTCCGGCAAAGTCTTGAAATCCTCGGGAGTCAGGCGGTACTTGGCCTCTGGGCGACGGGAAAAGACTCCCATGTTCGAACACGGAACATCCAGAAGGATCCTGTCAAACTTTTTATCAAAATCCGAAGCGAGAACATCCAACGCCTGTACACGGACATTTTGCAAATTCAACCGCCGATGCAGATCTTCCATCGAACGCAAGCGTTCCGCAGACACGTCCGAAGCGAGGATTTTCGCAGCCGGGAACATTTCCGCGATAAGAGCCGTCTTTCCGCCGGGAGCCGCACACGCATCCCACACAGATGAATTTTCCTGCACATCGAGCCTCTTGACGACTTCATACGCAGCCGGATTTTGTACCGAAAAGAAGCCCTGGGCAAAAGCCTCCCCTTTCAAAAGTTCACCGAGATGCGGTTCGTTTGGCGCTTCGGAAATTTCCAGGTAACGGTTCTCATAGATTCTGCCCGAAAGTCCTAGCTTCGCCTTCAACTTTTCAGCGGAAATTCTATTCACGTTCACGCGAATCCACTGTCTCGGGCGTTCTACGCTTTCCTCGGCGATTTCCGCAGCTACATCCTTTCCGAAAAAATCCAGGAGACGTCGCACGAGCCACTCCGGGACAGAATTTTCCAGGCTGAGCTTTCTCACGTTCTGGGAAGGAAGTTCAGGCAAGCCTTCACGCACGAGCTTTCGCAAGACGCCGTTCACCAACTTGACAGAACCTTCCCCCTGGCCTACTCGACGAACCAGTTCTACGCTCGTATTGACAGCTGCACTTTCAGGAACCGACTCCATAAAGAACAGTTGGTAAATCCCGATTTCCAGCACGCACAGCACTTCAAGTCTCGACATCCGCCGAGCGCACTTCTTAATTGCATACAAAAGAAGCAAGTGTCTGCGACATACACCGAGGGCAAGTTCCTTCGCAAATGGGGAAAGGGAGTGTTCACGGATGAGCATCCCTTTTTTCTGCCAGTCGAATACGGCAAAAAAGGCGGCGAGTCGTTCCTTTAGGCTATCGTTTTGAAACACAGCGAATCCTTTTTCTGAATTCCGCACAAGAAATCCGAAGCGGACATCAAACGTTTTCCTTCCAACTGGATTTCAAGAATTTCCAGTTCCCCGTTTCCCGTCCCGATAAAAAGCTTTCCATCGAAGACCTTTCCCTCGCCCGGAGAAATCCCAAGATTTTTCGCAACAGGATTCGTCTTTCGAAAATAGGCGACTTTCCCGTTGAACGCGCAAAAGCCTCCCGGCCACGGACAAAAAGCGCGAATCCGGTTGTGAATTTCCAGAGCGGATCTTGAAAAATCAATTTTTCCGTCTTCTTTCTTGAGCTTTGGCGCCGGCGAAGCCTTCTCGTGTTCTTGCGCAGGAAGCCCATTCAGTTCACCGTTCGAAATCCGCTTAAGCGCCGAATCGAGCGCATCGCATCCTGGTCCGACCATTTTTTCCAGAACGGAACTCGCCGTATCCTGCAAGTCGATCGGAATGGTTCTCTGTTCGAGAAGCGGACCATGATCCATCTTTTCGTCCAAGAGGAAAACGCTAACACCGGTCGAGGTTTCCCCATTCGCAATCGCCCACTGCACAGGAGCCGCTCCGCGATACTTGGGAAGCAGGCTACCGTGGACATTCACCGCGCCAAATTTTGCACAGGCAAGAACCGCTTTCGGCAAGATGGAAAACGCAACAACGACAAACAGGTCCGCATTCCACTTTTTCAAGTCATCGGCAAACGCGGCATCCTTTACCGAAACGGGTTGAATGACGGGAAGCTCCAACGACTCGGCTTTTACCTTGACGGGAGGGGGAGTCAAAACACGGCCGCGCCCGACAGGACGATCGGGTTGCGTAACAACCGCCAAAACCTCGTGCGGTCCAGTATGCAGATGTTCCAAAAAATTCGCCGCAAATTCCGGCGTTCCCATAAAAATAATTTTCATAAAAACAAAAATAAAAAAAAGACCGTCCTTGCAAATCTGCAAGGACGGTCTTTGGCTAGAACTTGTTTCAGAACGTGAAGCCTACATAGGCGCCGGCTCCGAAATAAACATCGTCCGAATCGCCATAGTCATCGCCGATGGGTTTGCATGCACGGACGTATCCTTCCATCGAAAGATTTTCCACCGGGGAAAAATACGCCTTTGGACCGACAAAGACCTGGGCCAAATCGGCATCGTCGTCGAGTGTCATCGTATGATATTCCCCCTGAATGCCCAGCGAAAGATTTTCCGAAAGGGCAAACGCCGGTTCCACATAGGCAAACATATATTCCGGAGCATCAACGGCGGTCGGATTCTCGTCATCAAGAATGGCGTAGTAAGCCGTTCCCTTCACCGAGACTTTTCCGATGGAAACTTCCGGTTCCACGGCAAAGGCGTGACTCATCTTGGGAGAGTCTTCCGAAAGCGCATCGGAATACAGGCCATAGACAGCTTGGACGTTTGCGACATTCCCAAAAACGAGATTTGCCGTAACGCCGGCACGCAGGCTGTTGCCGTTTTCGACCTGATAACTCTTGTAGTTAATATAGGGGCGAACGGCATTGCTTCCGAACGAAAAATCGTATGCGGCATGGACATCGTAAGTCGTGCATCCCGCATCCGACGCTTCGCAATCGTCATCGTCGGCGCCAAAGCCAATTCCTACTGTCAGTCCGTAAGCGTCCACTTCGATTCCGCGAACGCTCCGTTCCGCCATGCCGGCTGCAGCATCTCCCGGGTCGTCGTAGTCGTAATAGCGGAAGGCTCCTTCCGAATAGGTAAAGTCGCCCGCCTTGATGGCGATGTTGTCTTTCATCTGGTATTGGATGAAGGCCCCGTCATAGGAAAATCCCGGAGCGGTCCCGTCACCGTCTGCAGAAATAGCGGCTTCCGCTGACCACTTGTCATTAAACTTCACCTGGAAAAGCAGGTCGAATGTCGAAGAATAATCGTGGAACCATTTATTGTCCTGGGCGTTGTTGTCGGTTTCGCTCCGCGGATCGACCTGTTTAAAATGCGTATTCGCTTCAAACTCGACCGATCCCGAAACATTAAATGCCGGACCTTCGCCTTTTGCTTCCTGCGCGAAAAGGAAGGAGTACGCGGCTAGCGGCATAGAAAGAAGAAGGATTCTATTCGTCATAATGCATCCTTGGTTGAGGTGTTCCTTCGCTCTATGCTTAACAAAAATTATGCCATTCTTTTTTCCCAAAAAATCACGAATTTCGCCTCGTCGTTCCTTTTCCTGCGCCGATTTAAGACAAAAAAGTTTTTCGGAAATACAAAAAAGTCCGATTCGGGTTTGAAAAGCAGTCAAAACTTTTTGTTCGCACAAGCTGAATGCTTCCCACTCTGGCAAGCATTTTTAGTTAATGCCGATCTTGTATCTAAGCGGTAACGAGGACTCCGGCGATTTCGTCTTCTTTGGCTTCCAGTCGGCAAGACACCGACTGTTTTCGTATTTAAAGAAAGAATTCCCGCATCACGTTCCGCATTCTTTCATGATCTTCCACCGCCGCCATTTCACGGACGCTGTGCATGGAAAGAATCGCTTCGCCCAAATCCACCGCCGGAATTCCAAGAGAGGCCGAAAGTCTAGGACCAACGGTACTTCCACAAGGCATATCGTTTCGGCTGATAAAAGTTTGAAGCGGAATTTTTCGCGTTTCGCAAATTCTTTTCAGGAACGCATTCGAAAGAGCTTCGCTCGCATAGCGTTTTTTCGCATTCGTTTTTAGGACGATTCCCCGACCCAAAACAGGCGAATGGTTCGGTTCCATTTTTTCCGCATAGGCAGAATGCAGCGCATGAGCGACGTCAAGAGAAAAGAGAATCGAATCAGAAAGGTTTCCCAAAAGTTCGCCACGATTCATTTGTACGGAATCTGCAATCCGAAGAAGCATCGCCTCGGCGAAGTTTCCCGCAGCCCCGTCACGCGTTTCGGAACCGATTTCCTCGCTGTTGAAAAAGAAGGCACCGCGCACGTTTTCCGCTTCCGCCGTATTCTCTACAATTCCGCAAAGAAGCGCATCGCAGGAAAGCAGATTATCCAGGCGCCCGGAATAGATCCATTCTTGTGAAAGTCCGCCGAGAGCCGCCGGCTGCGCATCAAAAAACTGCAATTCAAAATCGACAAATTTCCCTCCGACTTCTTCTTCCAGACACGGAATGAATTTTCGCGATTCCTCCGAAGAAAAACAAGCATCCAGCTGAGTCTGGGGATTTACGCGGAAACCGTCCTCGTTCACATTCCGATTTAAGTGGATGGCGAGCTCCGGGATTCGACAAAGCGTCTTCAACCGTACAAGTTTCTGTCTCAGGAAACCGCCATTCTCTACAATTACGATTCCCGCAATTCCCAAATCGCGATCAAACCAGGTATTGAGCAAGGCTCCCCCGTAAACTTCCGGATGGAGCAAACGAACGCCCGCAAAAATCCTATCCGGATTGGGAGCGATTTTCAGTGCCGGAAAATCCGTATGCGACGAAGCAAGCCGAAATCGCGTTTTCGATGTCCAGCGAGACGGCATCCGAAAAGCAAAGACAGCCGCACCGCGCTTTACAAAATATGCTTTTTCTTTTTGCAACGTCCAAGATTCCGTTTCTTTCAATTCGGCAAATCCAGCATTCAAAAGTTCCCGAGAAACACTCTCCGCGGTATGCCAGGGAGTGATAGCATCATCCAAGAATTTCAAAAGTTCCATATCGCGTCCTTTCTGTCCGTAAAATTTTTAAGACCCAAGTTTTTCCGGCAAGAAAAACTTTACCCATTTCGTTTTCCCTTGAAATTAAAATTATTATTGGCATATGGACGATATCTTTTCGATAGAGCGACCTTTTGAATCCTGGAAAATTCTCGGATTTAACGGTAAGATGGCGAGATTTTTTCCGCATTTGGAAAGCACCCACAGATACAGCAAGGAAAATCTGCAAGAATTAGAAGCCGGAGACGTCATCGTCGCCGATTCCCAGTCAAGCGGTCGCGGCAGGCACAATCGGACATGGCTATCGCCAAAAGGGAAAAATCTCTATTTCAACATTCTCTATCCGCTCGAAAGCTTTGCGCCGAGAGAATATCCCCAGCTGATGCAAATCAGCGCAATCACCATCGCCCAGATTTTTCGGGAAATCGGCATCGATGCGAGCGTCAAATGGCCGAACGACATCCTTTGCGAAAAGAAAAAAGTCTGCGGGATGATTTCGGAAATTCTCACCAAGAACGGGAATAAACTGCTCACCCTCGGAATCGGCATCGATGTCAATGCAGACGAGGACGATTTGAAAAGTATCGACCGTCCCGTATCCAGTCTCAAGATTCTTCTAAGGCGTTCCGTCAACCGGGAAGTTCTCTTGCAAACGATAATAAACAAGTTACAACGGTCCGTAGAACTCGCCCAGGCAAAAGGCGTTGCGCCATGGATCGATGAATGGAGAAAGATGGACCGGTTTATCGGGAATCCGGCAAAAATCGTCGAAGGAAACAAAATCATCGAAGGGACGATTCTCGACATCAACGATGACGGAAGCCTGTTATTTTGTACGCAATCCGGCCAAATCATCACGCGGCATACAGGAGATCTGGAAATTTGACAAAATTCACCTTGCCAGAATCGCATGACAAATTTTGTCTATAAACATTTCGTAATCGTTAAAGATAATGGTTGACAGCTCGATTTGAAAGCTAAAGTTCGCAAAAGCAAAAATTTATTTTATTCTTCGCGATTCTTGAAGTAAAACCCGGCGCCGATCGAAACGGCAAGCAGACCGATTAAGATATTCAAAACAAACTCAGCCTCGGCTTTCGGCAAGAATCCCAGTTCAATACCCAAAACATCGACCAGGGAAAGCCCGGCAAAAAAGACCCCGGCACGATGGCAGAATTTCCGTTTACCCGAACGCATCGGCATTTCCTCCCAAAAGAATCCAGACGACAAGCCCTATCATCACCAGTACGCTCACGCCGACATTCGCCAAGAAAAAGTCGCGGTTCATCGTGTCAAGATCATCCGATTTTCGGAACAGGTGGATATAGAGAATCGAAACGGTCATCAAGGCAAAAACGCTCCACCAGGCAATTCCCATTTTCCAATACACGCCAAAAACAACGCAAAGAGCGAGCATCGCAACATGGCTGCCTAGGGCAATTTTCAAGGCCAGTTTTCTTCCAAAGCGGGCTGGAACCGAATGGAGCCCGGCTTTGCGATCGACTTCTTCATCCTGCGTCGCATAGATAATGTCAAAGCCTCCCATCCAAAGCATCAAAATGAACATCAGGAAAATCGGAAAAGCGGCAAACTCCCCGCGTACGGCAATCCACGCACCAAGCGGGCTCATCCCGATAGCAAAGCCCAGATACCAGTGGCAAAGCCACGAAAAGCGTTTCCAGTAAGAATAAAAAAGAAGCGCAAGCCAGACAGGCGCAGAACAGACGCCAGCAAGCGGATTCAGCATCCAGGCAAAGGCGCAAAACAAGATTCCGTTTATTGCGATGAACCCGATAACCGACTTTTTCCGGATTTTCCCCGCAGGCAAATGTCTTTCAGCCGTCCTCGGATTTTCCGCATCGTACTTCGCATCGACCAAGCGGTTAAAGGACATCGAAGAATTCCGGGCAGTTACCATGCAGCCGACGATCAAAACGACAAGCTTGAAAATAGAAACAGAGGTCATTCCACGGAATCCGTTCGCCGCAACCCACATCGAGCCGATGGCAAAAGGCATTGCAAACAAGGAATGGCTGAACCGGACAAGATGTCCAAACTCCGTGATTTTCGAAATTGCTTTCATCGGGAAATTCCCCACTTCGGAACGATTTCATTCGGAACGCCTAGATGCGTTAAAATCTTGGCGACGACCGTATCGACCAAGTTTTCAACAGTCTGGGGATTTGTGTAAAAATGCGGACTTGCGGAAATTACTGTCGCACCGGCCCGAATCAGGCGTTCCATATTTTCCAAGTGGATCAGGCTGTACGGCATTTCCCGAGGAACGACAACCAACGGACGGCGTTCCTTCAAGCAGACGTCGGCGGCACGCGTGAGCAAGTTGTCCGCAATCCCGCCTGCAACCTTTCCGAGCGTTCCCATCGAACACGGTACAATCGCCATTCCCGAAAGCAAGGAACTTCCGCTCGCCGCTTCGGAAAAAAAATCGTCATTTTCCAAAACGGTATCCGCGCGCAACAACGCATCGGAGATACCTTCAAATTCCGCAACGGATTTTCCCGCAGATGTTTTGACCAATGCCACCGTATGTCCCAGACGCTTTAAATGGAAAAGCGTGCGTGCCGCATAAACTGCGCCGGAAGCACCGGTAACGCCCAGAAGAAAGCGGCTCACGCAGAACCTCTTTTTCGGAGAAGGATCCGATACGCAATGCCGAAATCGCAAGCTTTCACATGGACAATTTCAAATCCCGTCTTTTCCGCAAGCCTCGCAAAATCGGCTACGGGCAAAAAACGGATAACGGAGTGGACCAGGTATTCATACGCTGAACGCTTGCCGCTAAAAAGCGCACCGACAACCGGAATAAAAAGCGGAGCGAGCTTCTTGTAAAAGAACGCGTTGAAAAAATTCTTCGGCGAAAAAAACTCTAGCACCGTCAGGTATCCGCCCGGCGCAAGTACCCGAAAGGACTCTTTCAAGCCATTTTCCGCATTCGGCAAGTTCCGCATACCAAAGCCGTTCAAGACGACATCAAATGTCGCATCCCGAAACGGCATCCGCATTGCATCAAGCTGCACAGGAAGCGCCGATGTTTTCTTGTTCCGGGAATGCGAAAGCATCCCAAAGGAAAAATCCCCGATAATCGCCGATTGTGGCTTTCCGACAATTTTTTCAAAAGTCGCAGCAAAGTCCCCCGTGCCTCCACACAGATCGAGAAGCCTCATTCCCGGATTCAGCCGTTTCAATTCCCGGCAGCAAGCCTTCCGCCAGCAGATATCCCGGAAACAGCTAAGCGTATGATTGAGAAAATCATATCTTTTCGAAATATCGTCAAACATTTTACGGACAGGCGAAAGCATAGCTTGAATTTAGAAAATTAGGCGATAGATGCTTTTATATCATTCAAATACAGCGATATAAGACTCTCCACCAGCCGGATTTACAAGGCGCGGATTGTCCGCCGAGCCGTCCTCCCACGAAACAAACCTTGCCCCGGAAGAAGCCTCGGCAAAAAGTTCCATTGCGTTGCCGCCAAAAAAATTTCCGGTAAAGTTTTTCGGCAAGCTTTTTCCTTCCAATCGAACCGAACCTCGCCCCTGCGAAAGAATCGTTACCGAAATGTCTCCGCCGAGTCCAAACTCTTCGACATATTCTTCGTGGACTACCGCATCGCGATTCTCCGCCCAGGACTTGATACAGGATCCTGACTTGCTAAATCCTCCGCCACACGAATTGCTGTAATAGCGTTCCGCCTGCTTGAACTTTTCCAGGTCCCGTTTCATTTCGTCCGCATCGATTGTTTCGACCATGGCATCGACCGTTTTCGCCACATTTGCCGAATTCAAGTAGCTTTCAAACATCATTGCGGAACGGTTGATGAAAAGCCGACGGAAATCGGGATTCTGGATTAACTTGACATACAAAGTATGGAAGCATTTTCCCGATGTACTGGAAACGCATTTCCCGGATGTCGAGCCTCCCTGTCGAATCCAGTCAAACATGTTCGTACTCTGGCTAAATCCCGAAGTGGCCCATTCCCAGTCATAGCCGTGATCCAGGTCATAGATCATAAATTTCCACGGTTGCTCCGGACTTCTCCATGCGCGGACATTGTTGTTTGGCCAGTCGCCGTTATGCGAATAGATTTCCGCCGCCATATAGTCTGCAAAGTTTCCCACATCCATCTGCGATTTAATTATTTCGTAGGCAGCATTATTCGATCCGGAAAGATCGCTCTGCGCCGCAAACACGAGAAGATTTTCATAATCATCCGTCGTCCCGTTGCTCGCCGTAACCGTATGGTTAATATGCTTGACAAGATTTACCGAAGACGCATCATAGCCATAATTCGTCTCGATAAAGTTTTTATTGAAACGTTCCCGCATATCGTGAATTCCCCAATAGTTTCCGTTGTAAAAGACGACGACTTGTCGGCTTCGCTGGTAATCTATGCCGCTGCCTTCGAGAATCGCGCCGCCCATCGCATCTTCGATATAGTCACTCACAAAACGGTTACCGTTATTCCGCAGATTAAACGCCTTGAATCTGCTATTCGTCTCCTTGCGCGTTTCAAACAGGGGATACCTAAGCCAGCCGGAATTATATTCTTCTCCCATCTTGATAGCCACGGATTTTTTCTTCTCTAGGCGACTGTAATTTCCCATCAGCGAAATTCCCGCATCGGCTTCCCAGGCTTTTCCCGAGCTTTCACTTCCATCCGCAAAATACTCTACATGAATCGGAAACTCGACATCGGCGAAAAGCCCCGTCTTGTCCGGATCCGCAGAACCGGGAGTACTCGCATAAGTCTGTACGTAATGCTTTTTAAAAAAAGCGGAATCCACGCTGATCGCAACGACAGGCATTTTCACCGTTTCGTCGATAAAGTAAGTATTCGTTACCGCCTTGTTCGTAATCAACCCATCCTTGAATGCGGCACAGCGGACAACCGTATTTGATTTTAGAACCTTGACTTCGCGCATCTCTTCCGTCGAAGCATCCGGAGCAGAGCCGTCGAACGAGCACCGGACAACAGCTTCGCCTTCCACCGATGGAGGCGTAAGCACTACGGAATCCCGATAAAACCCGCCGTGGCTATCAAACACGGGAACCGGGACAAAGCCTTCAAAACCCGAACTTTTCGCATTGTCCTTTTCAGGGGTAGGCTTCGCAAAGTATTTCCATCCGTCCGAAGTCCTTCCCCAACTAATGCCCGCATCAAGCGCCGGATAGGAAACCGAATCGAGAACACCGCAGCTTTCATCGACCAGAAAGACGCTTCCACCCGAATCTTTCAACTTCCAGTTCGCGTGGGAACGAAAGTGCAAGGTATCGGAATCTTCGCCAGGGAGAGGCGTCGCAATATCGCGCTTCGAGGCAAAAACAATACGGAAACCTTTCGCCGGAACCGAATCATCGCCAAGAACCCACTTTCGCGGGTTCGAAGTGTTCTTGACAAGCGCAAGACCTTTCAACGAAACGGGCTTCTCGCTCGAATTATAAAGTTCCACCCACCCGGGATCCTTTCCCAAGTCATCGGGCCAATCGATATTCCCGGGCAAAATTTCATTGATGAGAATTTTCGAATTTCCTTGCCAAAACGCCTCGCAGCGTACTTCGCTGCTCGAACTTTTGCCGCTTTCCGCATCGGAACTGCCCCGATTCGACGACGAGGAGTTGTCCCGATTCGACGATGGAGAGCTTTCCAAAACCCAGTCGGATTCCGAAGAAAGAGACGGGTATTCTTCTGCACGGGATGGTTCGTCCGAACAGGCGGTAAAAAATCCAAAAGTGGCCGCAACAGCGAATTGAATCGTTTTCATTGAATCTCCAAAGCAAACCACACGAAATCCCGTTCTAAATCTATATGAAAACGCATTTTCCCTCATCAAAAAAAGCGTTAAATTTTGGTTTACAACAAATTTCCCTTGACAATTTCAAAACGATAGACTAAATTTGGTCTATCAAATGGCTCTGTAGCTCAGTTGGTAGAGCAGAGGACTGAAAATCCTCGTGTCACTGGTTCAATTCCTGTCGGAGCCACTCCAAAAACCCTGGAAACTTCTAGGGTTTTTGTTTTGGAGGAATAGGCTAATTGGTAAGTCAGCGGTCTTGAAAACCGCCGCCGTAAGGCTTGGGGGTTCGAGTCCCTCTTCCTCCGCTAAACATTCCATTCCATCGAGGAATCCGCCGCAAAATCTATCTTGGCGCAGGCGCTTTCTTCGCGAAGAAGCGTGCACACCTTTGCACGTCCCGCCAGATTTTCCTTCTCTAGAGCGTATAAGCAGGCTGTGGTTGTAGCTCCGGTCGTAAACACGTCATCGACAATAATCGGCGTATAGCCCGAAGGCCAGCGAAAACGCCTTTTCCACCCGAAAGCCCCCGCAACATTGTTCTCCCGACCTGTCCGGGAAAGCTTTGTCTGCGAGACACGAAACGTTTTCCGCAGCAGTGCATGGGCAACGATGCCGTTCGCCTTTCCGGCAAGGGAAAAAGCAATTTTTTCCGCCTGGTTATAGCCTCTTTCGCGCATTCGCGCCGTGTGAAGCGGAACCGGGATAAAGGCGAGCTTCATTCCCCATTCCCGGACAGTTTCGAACGATTCTTCTTCCCGGAGCGCATTCGCCACTAGATAGCTTGCAAGCCCCGGCATATTCCCATATTTCAATCCATAGACGAGCGACTTTGTCAAAGGCGTCATCGCGTATAGGCAAAGAACGTCCGGATTCGGCCGGCGCGGGCTTTTCGCAAGGTACCGCAACTCTTTCCGGCAGTCCGGGCAAAGCCACGGATCGAGTGGAACGCCGACGCGATGGCATCCGAGACACCCGTTACCAAAGAAAAAACTTGAAACGCCATTCCACAAGGACATCGGGACCTCCCTTTTAAATGTTCCTAAAGGGATAACGCTCCGAAATTTCCAAAAGAGAATTTTTGCCTAAAAATCAATCGTAATTGCTTTCAATCTGGCTTCCCTGGTAGCGCATATTGACCAAAAGCCCGACAAGCATCATACATGTCAAAAGGAACGATCCGCCGTAAGAAAGGAACGGCAACGGAAGCCCTGTCACAGGCATCATCCCGAGCGTCATCGAGATGTTCACCGTCATATGGAAGAGAAAAATCGTACACGCTCCCGAAACGACATGGTTTACAAACGGATCGAGATGCAGACGGCAGATAGAAATCGCCCGCCAAAGGAACAGGAAATACAGACCGAGCAGCGCGATGCATCCGACAAAGCCAAACTGCTCGCCCAGGACGCTGAAAATAAAGTCCGTATGTTCCTCCGGCAAGAACGCCAAGTTGGTCTGCGTACCTTCTCCGAACCCCTTCCCCAAAAGGCCTCCGCTTCCAATCGCCACTTCGGACTGGATAACCTGATATCCCGCCCCTTTCGGATCGCGCATCGGATCGACAAAAGTCATCACACGTTCGCGCTGGTGATCTTCAAGCGAATTCCAGGCCATCATGCTCGCATAGCCGCAGACGATATTCAACGAAAGAATGACGATGATGAACTTTTTCGGCATTTTCCGGAAAAGGAGCACTAGGAATACGAAACAGAGGAGAAGTCCCCAAAGCGCCTGGGAATACGGAATGTGCGGATAGGAAAGGATCACCGAAGCGACAGGACTCAAAAGCAGAAAGAGATCCGACAGGGTAAGCCCGGCCCAGTAAAGTCCGACGATAGTCACCGCGGTAAAAACCAGTGCAGTACTCAGATCGGGTTGCTTGAGAACCAGCACAAAAGGAACAAAAAAGATAACGCCGGGAACGACAAAAGTCTTCGCCTGCAAGATATTTACCCGATGAGTCGAAAGCCATTTCGACATCGCAAGCAAAAAGGCGATTTTCGCAAATTCCGAAGGCTGGACCTTGATAACGCCCAAATCGATCCAGCGTCCGGCACCTTTCGCCGCATCGCCACCGCCAAACGCGATGAAAGCAAGCAAAAAAACCACGGCGAAATACATGGGAAACGCCAGGCGTTGCCAATAGTCGATACGTATCAAGGCAAACAGCAAGGCGAGCAAGCAGCCACCTCCAAAATACACAATCTGGCGAAACCAGCAGGCCGAATACCACGTAGCGGTCGAATTCGCGGTCGCCGAATAGACCAGCAAGATTCCGATCGAAGTCAAGACGAAGACAAGGGCCAGGAACAGCCAATCGATTTTCATCGTGCTATTCAGAAAACGCCCGGAGCCTCTCATTTTTCCGTCTCCGTCAAATTACTTTTCGAAGCGAAATAGGCTTCCATTACCTTTCGGCAAACCGGCGCAGACTTGGCGCCGCCTCCGCCAGCCGCCTCCTGGATGACAGCCACGGCGATTTCAGGATCGTAAAGCGGAGCAACCGCCACAAACCAAGCGTGGGTCTTTTCGCCCTTTTTCCACTCTGCGGAGCCGGATTTTCCACCAACGCGAACGCCCGGAACCGCCGCACGGCGTCCCGTTCCTCCCGGATGGTTCACCACGGAATCCATTCCCGCCAGAAGAGCTTCATGCGTCACCTCGCTCATCTTGCCGTCAAAAATTTTTTCGGGAATGTAACGACCGACCACATTCCCATCGGAATCCCGCAATTCCTTCATCAGGTGCGGGCGGTAAACGCCTTTTCCCGTCGCAATCGCTCCGGCGAGAACGGCTTCCTGGAGAGGCGTCACGAGCTGTCCCTGCCCAATCGCCAAATTCAAAATCAGTCCGCGCGCCCAGCGCCAACCGTTCCGCTTGTTTCGGACGTTGAATGACGCGGAATCCGGAAGCCAGCCTTCCTTTTCTCCGGGAATATCGATTCCCAGTTGATGTCCCAGGCCAAAGCGTTCCCCGAACTCGTTAATGCGTTCCATGCCGAGCATTAGCCCGAGCTGGTAAAAATACACATCGCAAGAAAGGCGCAGCGCATTCACCAGGTCCAGGTTTCCGTGCGCACCCCAGCACTTCTGGTAACGCGTCCCAAAGGTAAAGCCACCCGTACAAGATTTCGGAAAATGCGTATGGCCACGGACAAGCCCATGCTCGAGGCCCGCCCCCGCGGTCACAAGCTTAAAGGGGGAAGCCGGCGGATACACGCCAGAAATCGCCCGGTTCATCAGAGGACGGGTCGAATCCAGAGCAACCTTCGCCCAACCCTTGTTGCGTTCCCGACGCTTAAGCGAAAAAATGTTCGGGTCAAGCCGCGGCGAAGAAACCATCGCCAGGATTTCTCCGTTTCGCGGATCGATAGCGACGACAGCCCCGCGAACCGAATCGGGCAACGCTTCCTCCGCAGCCTTCTGGATATCCAAATCGATGGTCGTGATCATCCCATACCCAGAAACCGCGGACACGTTATGCATCCCTTCGATATGCCCAACCTCGCGTCCATAGGCATCGACTTCAATAAACTTTACCCCATCTTCTCCCCGAAATTCTTCATCGTATTGCTTTTCAAGCCCTTTCTGCCCAATGCGATCCCCAAGGGAATACCTGGAAAACTCGGGCTTTTCCAATTGCTCGTCCGATATCTCACCGGTATATCCCAGCAAGTGTGCGGCAAGCGTCCCGTAGGGATAGGAGCGCCTCGACTCCACGACCGTCGTCACGCCCGAAAACTCAGCCGACCGTTCCTCGACAATCGAGACCTGCTCCACCGAAGCGTCTTCCAGAATCCGGAGCGTTCCGTGCGACCGCCAACCGCTTCGCTGGAACATCGTATCGACTACAGCCGAATCGAAAATCGCCTCGCCATGAAAATCCTTTAGGCGAATCAGCCGCTTGAAAAGGGAATCCTTCGCTTCGGGCGACATTTTCCGGATTTCCGCGGGCAAGATGGCTATCTGGTAAGACGGCCTGTTTCCAACAAGCAGCTTCCCGTTCCGGTCGTAAATCAACCCCCGTTCTGCCTTCAGGACAACACGCCGCAAACGGTTTTCGTCTGAACTCTGCAAATTCTGTTCATACCGGACAGACTGCAGGTAAAACAGCCGAACCGATAGACAAAAGAAAACAAACCCGACCGTCGCCATAAAGACAAGCGACTTGACGTTGCGAATCGAACGATCGTTCTGGGGTTGCTTAAGGGACATGCCGAGGCTTGCGATCGAAACGATTCAACAGATAGAAGAGCAAGAACCCGAAAAGCATCGTATAGACGCATTCCGGAAGGGTCGTCGTCACCAAGAACGTTCCCACATTTTCCCGAGAAATATCGACAAGCGCATAATAAATCAGGTCATTCAAGATAAAGGAAAGCCCGAGCAGCGCAACCTTCGAAACCAGGTTCAACCGAAGAAACCTTTCCTCCAGCTGCCCCACGCCAAATCCCACGCAGGTAAATGCGACGGCCTGGGCGCCCAGCCATTCCACAGGAGAATAGACGTCCTCGGAAAAGCCGGCAAAAAATCCCCAAAGCATCCCCGACACGGGACCATGGGAAATCGCCATGACAACGACAAAGATCAGGACGAAATCCGGTTCGACTCCGCAAAAGGAAATCCATGAAGCAATGGTCGTCTGCAAGACCAGGGCGAGGACGAAAATCAAGAGATGTTTAATGAACTTTAGCATTGCCAAGCATTTCCTGCGTTATCCAGTCCGGTTCCTTCTGCATAATGAACACTTCTTCCAGCTTCGTGAATTTCTGGAAGGGCTCCAGTTCAAGATCCGTCACCACCTCGACATCGCCCTTGCGAAGGGAGCGCACAACCCCGACCCCTATCCCTTTCGGATAGATTCCGCCAAGCCCCGACGTCACCAGCGTATCCCCTTCGCGCACCCCGGTATAGGAAGGAACCATCGCCTGCAGATAATTCGCCGAACCGCCATTCAAAAAACCGATGACTCGAGTCCGCTGGATCATCACGGAAACGTGCAGCGCCGGATCGGGCAAGAGTTGCACCTTCGCATGTGTTTTCGACACCGCGGAAATCCGCCCCACCAGTCCACGCGTCGTAAAGACCGGCATATTCAGATCGATACCGTGATCCGTTCCCCGGTTCACCACAAAAGTCGTTAAGAATCTCCCGGGATTTCGCCCGATAACACGAGCAGTCACAATGGAATACTTCCATACGTTGTCAAAGTGGACAAGCTTGCGCAAGCGATTCGTTTCTTCAAGTCCCTCGCGCAAATTATCCCGTTCCATTTTCAGCAAGGCGTTTTCCCGCTTTAGGCTGTCGTTTTCGTAGGAAATGGAATGGATGAGGTTCACCGAGGAAACGATCACCTGAGCCGGATAATACACCGAAGCGAGCGCCCCTGCGACAAACGATTCCTTTTCATCTTTTTCCAGGTGGCGAATACCGAGCCCCAATCCCAAGAGCAGAAGAAAGAGAACAAGTCCATGCCCTCTGGAGAGAAGACTGCCCAAAAAACGCAAAAGCTTCATCTTCTAATGAAAAAGCCTTACACAGTGGAAGAGATGAGTACGGGACGATACTTATCGAGGTCTTCGAGAATTCGAGCAGCGCCCTTGCACACGCACAAAAGCGGGTCGTCGATCACATTGACGGAAAGCCCTGTTTCCTTGCGGATGCGAGCGTCTAGTCCGCGTAACTTGGAACCGCCTCCCGACATGATAATACCCCGATCGAGAATGTCCGCACCGAGCGCCGGAGGGGTCAGGGCCAAAGCCTGCTTCACCGCATCGACAATCGCCGTTACCGGCTCGTTTAGCGCCTCGCGAATTTCCTGGCTCGTGATCGTCATCGTACGCGGAAGCCCGGCCATGACATCGCCACCCTTGACCTCCATCGTCAACTCCTCTTCAAGCGGGAACGCGGACCCGATCTGCATCTTGATTCGCTCTGCCGAGCTTTCATCGACAACCAGGTTGTAGGTCTTGCGCAAATAGTTTACAATCGCTTCGTCCATCTCGTCACCGCCGACTCGAACGGACGCATTGCAGACGATACCGCTCAAAGCGATGACTGCGATATCCGACGTTCCGCCACCGATATCGACAATCATGTTGCCCACCGGACCGTCGACCGGAATGCCCATACCGATTGCCGCAGCCATCGGTTCGTGTACCAGGTGCACTTCCTTTGCTCCGGCCATTCTCGCAGCATCCGTCACCGCACGTTTTTCCACTTCCGTAATCCCCGACGGAACCCCGATGACGATTCGCGGCTTCACCAGGAACAGCGGATACTTCTGGACCCGCTTGATAAACGTCGAAAGCAGAATTTCCACCAGCTGGAAATCGGCAATGACGCCATCCTTCATCGGACGAATCGCAGCATTTGCGCCCGGCGTGCGTCCCAGCATCTTTTTCGCTTCGTTGCCTATCGCAATGACCCGGTCATTTTTGCGATCCATCGCAACGACCGTCGGCTCGTTGATGACAATCCCTTGCCCAGCAACATGGACTAGGGTATTCGCTGTTCCAAGATCAACACCTATATCGCAAGAGAATAGTCCGAACAAAATGAAGTTCCTTTCTAAAATTTGTTAAAAATATAGATAAAAACAGAGAAGACCCTTAGTTTTTATCCGAATCCTCGCCAAAATGCCACTTTTTCAAGTAGCGGTCCCAGTGCAAGTATGTATTGTTATAGCGATACTTCCGCTCTTCATACATCTTGATATCCCGGTAAATAAAAAACTCCACGTCCGCATAGGCGGAATACATCTTGGAGTGTTCCTTGTCAAAAAAACGCAAGTCTCGAATCTTATAGTAGGGCGAATCCAAAAGTGCACTGCGGTCATTGCTTGCCTTGAGCGTCTGGGCAACCATAAACTTCAAATCGTCCTGCAAATAGGCGGACAGTTTTTCCTCGATATTTTCCCGGGGTTCCGCACATCCGAGAAAAAAAAGAGAGGGTAATAGGAGAACAAGCAACCGCAGCATATTTTAAATATAAAAAAGCGCTGTCACAAATGAACAGCGCAAAGAGAATTTCTAGAACGAATAAGTGGCATCGACCCGGGAGAACCAGCGCCCCTCGCCTTGGAACAGATTCCGGAACAGCAGATCTTCCGCAATGGTTACGTCGATTTTCAACTTTTCCTCGATATTTATGCCAAAGCCCCATCCGATGTGGTCGTCAATCGTCCCGTTTCCCACGGGATTCGTCGAGAAGAACGTCCCGTTGTCCGAACAGATGCCGCTCTTTCCCGCATTGTGCGAATTCTGGTCGCATTCCGTATAGAGAATAGCCTTCTGTCCACCAACGCGAATAACGAACCAATCCCACCAAATGTTGCGCTCGATACCGAAACTGATCACGCCGCCGATATCTTTCCGTTCATCCCAATAGGAGTCATCGCTCTGAGAATCGTAAGTCGATTCCCCGGTCTTGTAGTTAAAAGTCCAGTGGCGAGCCTTTTCCCGGTTCCAGACAAAGTCACCGCCAAGCCAGAAGAATCCCCGGTCTAACCCGACATTGATTCCCAGACCGACCTGAGCCCGTGTATCCTTGATGCCGGGCGCCTTGATAAAGTGAGCCTTCATCGCAGGGACCAGTTCGCCATCGATCGCATCCAGCGTGAAAAACGCACGCGAAGAGACGAGATACGAAAAATTTCCGTCATCAAAGAAACTATTGTGCTCCGGTCCGTATTGCACTCGGGCGAGTCCGCCGGAAAGTTCGTAATCGATGGTATTCGAAAGTTGCAAGTTGATGCCGGCATCGGCGCGAATCACCGAAGCGTAGGAATTCGCATCGACCTGATAGGAACCGTTTTCCGTTTCATAGCCGCCATCCTGGTGAGCGATATAGAGATGGAGTCCCAAGGCGTTCCCGTTCGAAAGCGTCCCGCCTAGGAAGCCGTCAAAGTTTGTCACGGTTTTTGGCAAAGCATGGACCTGATCCTTGTCATCGATATAATACGTCGGCAGAAACCGAAAAAGTTCCGAATCTTCCCGACCAAAGAGACCGCCGATGGAAATACGGGGATCTGGAGACTCTTCGCTTCCCAGGCTCAACGAGAAGATGCCGCCAAACGTTGGATGCTGCGGATCCCTGTTCTTTCCGACTTCCACATTTTCCAGATAAGTGCCAAAACCGCCAATCAGGTAATTCGGATAAAGATTGATGTTCGCCGGATTATCAAAAATGCTTACATCATCCATGATATACGTCGTATTCTTGCCCATTGATTCAACACGGGCAAAGGTGGCAAATGCCGATCCGACGCCTAGCAAACCAAAAGTCAATCCTAACGCGGCAGCAGTTTTCTTTTTCATCGATCAACTCCTATTTTATGCTAAAACTAATTCTTCCGCTCTCTTTTCGCAAGGAAAAAAAGAAAAAGAGCCGGAAACAAGCGTTTCCGGCTCCTAATCCTACTTGAACCCGAGTTATTCCGAGAAGGTAAACGGAATCGTTACCGTCGTGTTGCCCGACTTGACCTTGCTAAAGGTCCAACGTTTCACCGCGTTCTTCACCGCATTGTCAAACTCGCCGAATCCGGTGGTCGAAGATGTTATCGAAATGCTGATGATATCGCCACCCGGAGCAATGGTAAAGCGGAGCGTTACCTTGCCGGCAAATCCAGGCTGCTTCTTCAGGAACTTGTTATAGATGTGGCGCAGTCCCGGCGTACGCTGGCGGACGACCTTCATGATGTCCGCTGCGCTACGAGAGCCTCCACCGGCACCCATATCGATATCCCTTGCAGACGGTGTCTTGATCGTTCCCTTGGCACGGGTAGCAATTCCGCCACCGCCACCACCGAGAAGACTTCCGAGGCCGTCACCGATACCGCCGGAACCACCTTCCGCATAGCCTTCGTTAAAGCCGCCATCCGCCTTGCCGCGACGTCCACCGAGAACAGTCTTACCCGTCGTCTGGAGACCGGCAACATCCTTCAGCACCTTGTTGATATCCTTGGAGAACTTCTGGTCCTTCATCAGATCATAAGCTGCATAGTTGGACTTAGTCGTCTGAGCGGTCAAGAGCTTGAGAACACCGCGGGTCTGGGGTGCATTCGGCTGCCCCTTTCCACGAGGCTTTCCTCCACCGCCAGCCTTTTTGCGAGGCTTCTTCGGCTCTTCCTTTTTCTTTTCTTCCTTTTTCTCTTCCTTCTTGTCTTCAATCTTCATCGTTGTCGTCAGTTCTTCCGCAGCGGTTTCTTCGAAGATAACTTCATCAACCACGGCTTCGTACATCGACGCCCAAAGAGAGAACGAAAGAGCAACAAGAATAGAAATCGCAGCTACACCGGCAAAGCGCTTGTCGGATTCCGGCATTAAGGATTCTACAAAAGGATCTTGCTTCTTTTTCGTAGCCATTTATTCCTCCCCGCCGTTTTTCATCGTCACGGCAAAAGCAATGTTCGTGTAGCCCGAGAAGCCGCAGGTAGCCATTACTTTATACATAACGTCATAAGGGATGTTCTTGTCGATCTGGATAATGATATTGCCCGCTTCGTCAGCCGGAAGACCGGCCTTCAAGGCGTGTTCACGTTCCGTCTCGCGGCGAAGTTTCAATACGGAGTCCACCTTCGCAATCAGCAGATCGCTTTGGGCCTTTACTTCTTCGGTCGGAACGATTTTTTGATTATCCACCACGACATACCCGGCGTCAACCACTACGGAAAGCGAGACTTCTTTCGGCTGCACTTTCGACGTGGAAATCGGCAGGATCAGGTTTTCCGCCTGGGTAATCAGCTGGCCTTCCGCATCGAGGTTCTTGATAAGGAACACCAGAATGATGGTCATCATATCCATCATCGAAGTCAAGGAGAACGGAACGTCCTCTCCGTACTTACGCATTTTTCTAGCCATATTCCTAACCTCCCAGCTTGGCAAGATTGACCTTGACAAATCCCGCCGACTTAGCGCGGTCCATCAAGGCGATAATCTTATCGAATTGGACGTCGTCATTCGCCACGATGATGATGTTATCCACATCTTCCAGGTCGATAAACGCCGTATGAATCTGGATCAGCTGTTTCGAAATTTCGTCATAGGCGGAAAGCGGATAGACAATCAGCTTGGCTGCATCTTCCGGCTTGAGCTTCCGAGCGGAATTCGGAGTGAGCGTCGCCACGCCGACACCTGCACCCGGTTTCTTGAGAGCGGACGGTGGGGTAGCCCCGCCATCGCCTTCACCGGTGAGGGCGAGGAACGTGTTGTTGCCATCGACCAGAATGCTGTCCGGTTGCCCTTCTTCCTGAGACGTATAAACGCCCCAGACCAAGCGACCCGGATCCTCTTCCGATGTTTTCTCGATCATGTCGAGTTCAATCGTTTCAATCTGGTATGCGTAATTATCCTTGTCCATCTCGGTTCCGTCCTTGCACTTGGGGGCAGAGCCGGCCTTGATTGCGGATTTCACGTCATCGGCAGCATACTTGATAAGCTGTCCATCGGACTTGCAGCGGAACACCCAAAATTCCTTAAAATAGACATTGGGTTGGAAACCGCCACGCGCACCGATAACGAGATATTCATCCGTAATGGCCAAGGAAAGATTCAATGCTTGCTCGTCCGGAGGTGGAGGAGTCTGGTCATCCATCTGCATCATACTGCGCTCGGGCAGATTGACTTCGACGATAGCCAGCTTCTGGAACGACGTCATGGAGAGCAGCATCGGAATCAAAATTGTGAACAAGCCCATCGCCGGAAGCAAATCCGGTTCTTCTGGCTTTGCTGAAGGTTTGATTTCTTTTGCCATTTTATCTCCTATCTAAATAATTGTCTTTGGTAAGCAACAATTAAGACAGGGCGTTGATAATCTTGAGGCCTTTTTCTTCCATCTCCTGAATCAAGCGTTCGCTGTTCATGTTCAGGATACCGACGATGACGAGCAGCGGAACAGCGCAGAGAAGACCGAGAAGCGTCGTACCCATAGCGATAGCGATACCGTCAGCTAGAGCCTTCGGGCGTTCTGCAGCCGGCTTGTTCGCCACGGCATCGAACGTGAAGATCAGACCGTAAATCGTACCCATCAGTCCAAGAAGGGTGGAGATGGAAGCCATCACGGAAATAATCGAAACATAGCGGGTGAGGCGCGGCGCTTCGGTGAGGAACACGGCATCCGACGCATTCTGCATGGCATCGCGACCGGCATCGTGGTTGCTGACGATAGCGGCGATGACCTTTGCAATCGGGAGTTTCGAGGCATTCGCAAGGCTCAGAGCCTGGTCATACTGCTTCGCGCTGATGAGCTGCCCGACCTTTTGCAGGAACTTGGCGCGTCCCTTGCCGCTCTTGACAATGATATAAATAATACGTTCGATCGAGAAGCCAATGCCGATCAGACCGACCGCAAGAATGATCCACATGAACTGCCAACCATCAGAGGACGGGTTGAACGATTCGAGCATTTTAGACATTAGGGTACTCCTTTTGTACAAGTGATGAGATGTTTTGTTTCCTGTATCCGCATATTTATTTTTTTTTTTGTCTTTTGGGATAGTTTCGAGCTGTAAAATTTTCATTACTCCAATAAAAAAGAGGAAAATCCCAGGTTTTTTCGGGATTTTCCTCTTTTGTAAAAATAGAATTACGCGAGAACTATTGAACGGGCGCCGCTGCCGGAGCGACAGCCGGAGGAGCCAAGCGCGCCTGGAGTTCCGCAAGTTCAGCCTTGAGCTTTTCGTTTTCGGACAAGGCGTCCTTCAAGATTTCCTGGTAGGTCGCCAACTGTTCCTGCTTGGTCATGACCTTGGACTCGCGAACCTGGTCTAGACGGGCTTTCGTCTTGAAATAGCCCGGATCCTGGAAAAGCTTCGTTGCGTCGAACTTGGTAATCTTTATCTGCAGAGCCTCGTTCTGATCGTCTAGTTCGCGCAAGGTCTCATAGAGTTTCTGCGTCCACTGGTTGTCGATTCCGTAATGCTCGGAGGCTCGGATACCCGTCGCACAACGCGGAACAGCCGCTTCACGAGCCGCCTGTGAACGGCTTTCGAGTTCCTCGCGGTAAGCCTGCAGGTCTTCGCCTGCAGCCATTTCGGCATCTTCCTTCGTCATTCCCTCGTATTCCACATACTGGGTTACGATTTCCACGCTATCCGGAAGCGGAGACTTCGCAAAGGCATCACCGACCTCGACAAACACGGCGCAACCCTGATAGTACATTTCAATGTAGCCTTCTTCTGCAGCGATCACGTCCGCATTGTAGAATCCCTGGTCTCGGGCAAGGTCGATATTCTTCTGGAAAATCGGCTGCGCCTGTTCATAGTAGCTCGGAAGCTGCTGCACGATTCCAATGCGTTCCGCAAAGCGTTCTTCATCCGTCTTGCCGTTGAGTTCCTGTTCCCGAATCTTGGCAGCCATCGTAACAAACAGCGTACCAATCTTGTTCGTCGCGCGGAATGTCCACTGTTCCGAAGCGTAAGTCGCCGACTTCGAATAGTGTCCGACCGCGACCTTCAGGATTTCCGTGAGTTTCTTGACCGCGGCGGTTTTCGACTTTTCGTTTCCGGAAACAACGACCGGCTCCATCTTGGCAAATTCCATTTCGCCTAGGTAGAATGCAGCCTCGGCAGGCACACCCGGATCCGCATTCTTGATTTGCAGACCGTACTTGTCGTAGGCATCGATCGTCTTCTTGTAGTATTCCGCCGCATTCTTGTCATCCTTCAGTTCACGATAGGCACGAGCAGTCCCGATGTAGGCAGCGATTAGCTTTTCCTTGTCGGTTGTATAGCTCTTGGCAAACGTGATATAAGCTTCAGCAGCCTCGGACCAGCGTTTTGCATTCTGGTAAGCAACCGGGATGCTGAAAGCGGCATCGAGGGCATAGGAACTCTTCGGATAGTCACGGACAAGATCCTTCGAGCAGCGGATGGCTTCTTCGGGGAGTTGCGCTTCATCGTAAGTCAAGCACGCGCTATAGAGCATTCCCGGTGTCTTTTCGTGGTTCGGGTATTTCTTGTAGGCGAGTTCATACGTCTGGGCAGCCATCTTCTTGTTGGGAATCGAATCATAAGTCGATGCGGCAAAGCCGATCGCTGCGTACGCCATCGAGTCCTTTTCGAAGTTGTTCGTAATAAAGAGGAATGTCTGGGCGGCCTGTTCCGGCTTGCCAGCCTTCTTGTAGTTCATCGCCGCACGCAAGATGCCTCGAATCGTCAGAGGCGACTTGCCATAGCTTTGCGGAAGCATCATAAAGGTCTGTGCAGCCTTTTCATAGTTATTTGCCTGTTCATAGGCGCTACCGGCTTCAAACACAGCCTTGTCGGCAAACGCTTCCATCGGGTAGAGCTTGACCAGGTTCAAGTAGGCGACAGCGCCCTGTTCAAACTGTCCGCTCTTCACCGACTTGTCCGCTTTCTGGAAAAGCACCGCAGCAATCGACGTACGGATAATCTTCGCCATCGAGTCGTTGCGGGTTTCCTTGACTTCGGTATATTGTTTATACAGCCATTCAAATTCTTTCTGGGATTCATCAAGCTGTTCCGATTCCAGCAAAGACTGGGCGAGCATACGGCTGATGAGTAAAATATACTGGTTCTTGGGATAGTTGGTTTTCAAATTGCGGAAATCGATAACAGCTTCCTTATACTGCTTTGCCTGATAACGGACAATTGCCGCGTTGTAGGCAAGCTCTACAGCTTCCTTCTGCTTTGCAAACTTGGCCATATACTTGCCGACCTGTGCAAAGTAAGCCTTTGTCTCGGGAAGGGCATAAGCCTTGACCGGATCGTCGTTGGCCTTATTCTTCTGGGCAGATGCTCGCGCCTTGTCCATCATGATAACCGCATTGTATCCGGCGTCTTCCTTCTTGTAGGGCGCAGCCGATCCTAGAGCGCGGCGTCCATAGCGGTTCGTGTCTGCATCCACAATCTTGTTAAACATATCTGCCGCTTTGGCAAACTGGTTCATTTCCTGATAGACCAGGGCCAAATTCGCATAGACCTTGTATTCATCCCATGTAGGTTCATTCTTATACTGGTTCAGGAAGTCATTATACCCTTGGATTGCAACCTGGTAGCGTTTCTTTGCGCCTTCCGTATCGCCTTCCTTCATCATCTTTGCCGCCTGGGCGTGATCGTATTGTGGAATATCGAGCATCGCTGCGCGAATCGCCTTTTCTGCATTTTCGACAGAAGCCGGATACTGCTTATTTTTCTTGAACCATGAAGAATTCTTGCTGTAACGCTTCACGACCAGCTTGCGCTGTTCCTGAGCTTCATCGAACTTCTGCTGGATAATGAGGATTTCGACCATCGCCACATCGGCAAGAGGCGCGTCCACGTAATCCGGGTTGATATCTAGCAAATACTTGAAGGATTGCACGGCCTCTTCGTTACGGTCATGGTCCTTGTTTTTCATGCCGATACGATAATAGAGGGAGTCCTTGAATTTGACTTTTTTATCCTTGAGGAACTTAGCCGCAACACGGACGCCGTCATCGATGTCCGAGAATGCAGCCGCCATAAAGTCCATCGCTTCCAGACGCAAGTCGCTTGGATACTTGCCCTTGTCGGAACCGTCGATATAGATGAAATATGTCTTGGCCGCCGTTTCATATTCCGCGATATTGTAATAGGATTCCGCCAAGTGATACATAGCGAGTGCGGCTTCTTTTCCGGTCAGGTTTTCAAATCCTGTCACGCGCTTGTAAGCATCAATGGCATCGCGGAACTTGCGGTTCATAAAATGGTATTCCGCAATGCGGAGCCAGGTCTTCGGAACCAGTCCATTGTCCGGGAACTCTTTTACCAGGCGCATCCTCAGCTTGTAGGCCTTTTCATCTTCGCCGCTCGCTTCATAGACAAACGAAGCCTGGTACATTACGTTTGGCGTTCTCGTCTCTTTCGGATACTTGTCGATATATTCGAGGAAATATCCCAAAGACTTCGAATGGTCGACCTTCGGCCCTGCGCCGAGATTTTTGCACTTGGCCGGCTCATTGTCACGGTCTTCGCACCAAGCGATATCGGATTCATACTGAGACATCGCATCGACCTGGTATTTTTCTTCCAGACGGTACTGGTAGTTTCCAAGTTGCTGGAGGGCACTCGCGCAACGGGAGCTCTGTTTTCCCTTGCAACGATCGACCTGAGTACGCCACTGCTTGATAGCGGCCTGCATTTCGCTTTCATCCATGCCGCCCGAACGGCAAGCCTGCTGGGCCTGCGTTTTCAAGAGGTTATAGGAGCTAGCGCACAGCTTGTAGTCGCGGGATCCCTTTTGCATCGCCTTGCACTTGGCAAGCATCGTTTTCGCTTCGTTCGTTTTGTCCTTGCAAGGATCCGCATAGGAAACTCCGGCAACGGTGCAGAGCGATAAAGCGATTATGAATAGTTTTTTCATTTGAATTTTCTACCTATCACTTTTAAAACAAGGACAGACCCGGTTATCCAGGTCTATCCCCCATTGTTAAATTACTCCAAATCTTCCAGGTTGTCCAGTTCCTGAAGTTCCTGAGAGTTCGCCGAACCCGAACCACCTCCGCTTTCGGCCTTCTTCGTCTTGACAGTTGCGAGCGTATAGCCGGCATCATCAAGAATGCGCTTGCGGTTGGATTCAAACCGATCGCTCTGCTGGGAACGCAGCATGAACTTCGCATAGTCATCGATCGCGGCATTCGCCTTGTCGAAGTCCGGTCGCAGCTGATCGCGCTTCATTTCAACACGAGGCGTCGGCAGCTGGCGAGAAAGATCGAGAGCCTTGGCCTGGACGCTATCAAAATGCGCTTCATTGTCTTCAAAAGCCTTGCGAGCGCTATCGCGAGCCGCCATGGAAACAACCGGCTGTTCGGTAAGCTTTTCCGCCTGGGTTAGGGAACGTTCCGCATTTCCATAGTCCTTCTTCATATAGTAGCAATATCCTTCGACAAGATACGCTTCCGAAAGAAGGAAGGATTCCGGCATATTCTTGATGATCCACTGCGCATACTTGATAGCCTCGTCCGGCTTGTTCACCTTCAGGAACGACCAGCCTAAAGCGAGCATCGCTTCATCATAGACGGGAGACCCCGGCTTGACTTGACCATAAAGACCGGCAGCTTCCGGGATGTTCGGATTTTCACCCGAGAAATAGATGTGTCCCAGCTTGACCTTCGCTGCATCCTGGAGATCCATTTCGGACTGGTTGGACGCCGGCTGGTCAATGATGTCGCGGAAGCAGTTTTCCGCTTCGTCCCACTTGCCCATACGGCTGTTTGCAATACCCATCGTATAGCGAGCATAGAAATAGTTGGCATTACCCGGAAGAATCGCCGAGAGCAGGTCGATGGATTCCTGATAAAGTCCCTGTTCAAACTTAATCTGACCAGCAATATAGTCCGCATCCGCCTTCACGTCGCTTTCGCTATAATGCTGCACAATATATTGATACTTGACCATTGCATCGTTATACTTGCCTTCCTTATAGTCGATGTTCATCAACTGGAAGTGATACTTGGCGCGTTGGTCACTCTGCGGATAACGTTTAATCGCATCGTCATAGACAGCCTTGGCCGCCTTGTGCATCCGCATATTTTCAAAGGACTTGCCCTTGTAGAATGCAGCCTGGTCCACCAAATGGAATGCCGGATACTTGGTCTGGACCTTACCAAACGCATATGCGGCTTCCAGGAACTGGCGGTTCAGGTAGAGACGCATCGCGGCACGGTAATCGTTTTCCGGTTCGATTTTCAAACGACGATAACGGTCTTCACCGATATTTTCCTCACGCGTATTGCCGAAGCGGGACGTGAGCTTTACCGCCCAGATAAATCCGCGGTTTTTCTTTTCGACAATATCGTCATGGGACATTTCCAGGTCAAGCGCCAGATAGCGGAAAATCGTTACATCCTTTACGTTCACCGTAGCGCCCAGAACCGGATACCCTTCCTTTGTAAAGCGAAGGCGAACACCTAGATGGGAACTCAGATAATAAGTTAGCGTAAAGCTCGTTTCGAGGTTCATTCCATCGCCACCCTCATCGTCATCATGGAGAACGTCGATGATGGATAGTTCCGCTTTCGCTTCAAGCAGACGATTAAATCCGCGATAGAAAAGTGAAAAATTCAGGTTGCTCGGAACCTTGTAGGATTCGTCAGCCCCCATGAACACGAAATGGTAAGAAGTATTCTTTTCTTCTGTACTAATCGCCGGAGCAAGCGCATTCTGGAAAGCAACGCCGACCGTCAGGCTGCCGAACCGGGAATTGGAAATCGGATTCCAGGCGATACCGATATCCGCTCCCATCGTCAACTGCTTGTTCATATCGAACTGGTTGATCTGGAGAATCGAAAGATCGACACCCAAGGCCAGACAGTGCATCAGCCGATAGGCGTAGCCGATCATGTAGGCATTTTCGGTATAGGAATAACCTCCATCGACACTTGCGCCGTTTTCAAAGAACGAAATGCCCAATGTATGGTTGTATCCAAACGGAATCGTCAAGGAACCGTATTCCTGGGACGCTTCGCCACTAATCGTGCTGAAGTAGCCGATAGAAAGCTCGATTTGGTCTGTTTCCGCGATTCCAGCCGGGTTTACATACATCGCCGTGTTGTTGCTGCCGAATTCGCCGAACCAGTCGTTCTGCTGGTACTTGTGCGGAGAATACGAGGGAGAAGCGAACGCTGCACTCGTGCAGATAAGCCCTACAGCTGTTGTCTTGATGAAGCTAAAGCGTGTCATCACCTAACCTTCTCCTTACTTAATATCCGTGCGGATAAATTCAATGCGGCGGTTCTGGGCGCGACCTTCCGGAGTCTTGTTGGAAGCCTTCGGCTGCGTATCCCCAGCGCCACGGGTTATCATGCGATTGTCAGCGATTCCGTTTTCAACAAGGAATGACTTGACGGAGGCGGCACGATCGGCTGAAAGCTGCTTGTTCTTGGCAGCATTGCCGACATTGTCCGTATGGCCAACAATTTCAAAGGTCGTTTCCGGGAAAGCTTCCATGATATCGACGACCTTGCGCAGGGAAACTTCAGAATCCTTGGTAATCGTCGCCTTTCCGGATTCAAAATTTACCCCTTCCAGGACAAAGACTTTCTTCGGCGGAACAGGTACTTCGTCCGGACAGCCGTCATCGTCCTTGTAACCGTTCAAGGATTCGGGATTGTCCGGGCAGGCATCGGCACCCTTACAGGTATGCGCATACTTGTCGAGAAGGCCGCTAGCCTCGACCCAAGGATCGCAAACGCCGTCACGGTCGTTATCCGGATCCGGGCAACCATCGTCGTCCTGGAAACCATCGACGTCTTCCGCGTCTTCCGGGCAGTTGTCAATTCCCGAACAAACTGCCGAATACTTTTCGGAAAGTCCTTCTTCGGAAACCCAGGGATCGCAAAGGCCATCGCCATCCGTATCCGGATTACGCGTTTCGGCAACTTCCTCCTCCTTTTCAGTAACCACGTCATGGGCCAGAAGGCCGATATCAAGTTTTCCCTTGCCGCGCTTGAGCATTGGGGACTTGGAATTGCAGAAAAAGTTCGGCTTGGAGAGGGACGGGCTGATGAATTTCGGATCCAGGGAAACGTTTGTACGGTTCACCTTGATAAAACGGTTGAACGGGTAGTAGTTCTTGTAGATGTTGTTGTATTCAATCTTTGTCTGACCCGCTGCCGGATCGGCAAAGACACCGTAATAGTGGTTTTCCATAAAGATATTGTTGCGGGCGACGATGTTCGACGGTCCCTTCAAGGCAAGCCCCGAATAGCCGTTGCGAAGGACCACGTTCTGTTCGACATAGGCGTCGAGCGATTTTGCGCCCCATGCGAGGATTCCGGACCAGCGGTTCCCGTACACCACGTTATTGCGGAGGTTCGGCAAGGAGATAAAAGCGGCTATGCCGGTCGCCTTATTATCCATCACATAGCAGTGGTGGATGTAAGGAGCCGCGTTTTCGCAAAGGATGCCTTCGATGCCGTTCCGAATGGTGAAATGCGACATTTCCGCACCGGATGTGCCCATAACGGTCGGTCCTCGACGTCCGCCATCGATAATCGTTGTCAAGGGGTCCTCGCCTTTTAGAACAACGCCCATGACAAGCGTGATGTTTTCGTTGTAGGTTCCGCGCTTGACGTAAATGGTATCGCCAGCGTCTGCATTGCCTAGAGCGTCAGCAATCTTTTCGTAATCGCCCGGCACGTTAATCGCCTTTGCCGAAGCGTATCCAGAAAAGAGCATAGCCCCGGCAAGAACTACGAATACTTTCTTTAGGGTCATACTGCTAGAGTTCTCCAATCATGAAACATAAAACTCACCATAGTCCATTCGGATTAGCGACAAGGGAACTTCCCTGTGCAACAAATCACATTGTGGAATATACCTTCAAAAATAGCTTTAGTCAAACCCTTTTCATGATAAATCTTTGCAAAAAAGCATTTTTTCATGGTATTTCCCATTGTTCCGCTACCGATTTTCAGGATGCGTCTCCTTCTTCTCGACTTTTTTTCGGGTCGGAATCCTTCTTGATTCCCTGAATGGAAACTCGAAGGTCCTGGCAAGAACGCTTGATGTCCTGGAGGATCTTGCGGGCGCGAGTTCCTGCCGATTTGTTGCCTTTTTCGAACTTTTCGTACTCTCGCTTGAAAGCTTCAAGTTCCTGTTCCAGTTGCTGAACCAAGTCCATAACAAGACTCCCTTGAAAATGATACTTTGGGAAAATAAATAAAGTTTTGGTTAAAATATCGCCATTCCGTAAAAATATTTTTTACAATCGAAGTTTTTTTTCTTTCAGGAAAGCCGTTTGTTTTTGTTTTTTTACAAAGAAGCGTGTCGCCCCAGGATTTCAAGGGCTTTTCTACCCAAATCGCCGATTTCCCGGGTAAAGTCGGAAACGAAAAGACGGATATGACGTTCGATGACGGAATCGTCCGCAATTTGCGCCTTGCTCCGGATGAAGTCGGAAATCATTTTTTTCCTTGAACGCGCCAAGTCCAGGCTTTCCCGAATTTCCCCTTCGATGGCAAGGATCGTCTCCGCACCCAGGGACTTCTTGGCGACGGCACACCCAAGCGGAATCGGGGACTTCGTTTGCAACTCCCAAAAAGCGCCCAGATCTGTTAATAGTCCCAGGCCATCTTCCGCCCAGGTAAAACGTTTTTCATGGATGACAACGCCCTGCCTCTTTCGGTTTGCGCACAAGGAAGAATAAACTTCGTCAAAGAACGCAAAGGAAACCTTCGGCAGGGAAACGCCCTGCGCCTCTTTCGCCCAGAACCGGAAGAGCAGCGAAGCCGTCGTATTCTTGCCCGGCAAGGAGGTTTCCCCATCAGGATCGAAAAGCTGTCCCTTTCGCGACGAAAGCAGAAGCGGACCGCAACCAAACCCCATCGCGCCACCGCAGGAAAGCAGGCGATAATCGCGCTGAACAAGAGGCAAGACACCACAGCTCACCTTGGCGACATCGAGTTTCCCCTGCAAGACCATTTCGTTTAGCGTTTGCACATCGGCAAACGTGACGTTCCACTTGAACGGTGAACCGTCTAATCCGGAAACCAGCGCCTCATAGATATAAGTATCGTTGGGACATGTGGAGATGCCCAAGCGGAGAGGAATCATGCCGTTTCACCCTGTATCATCGGACAGAGAATCTCCCTGGCAAGCTTGCGGAGCGAATGCCGCAAGTTCCACTTGGATTCATCCAGGTCGCCCGTAAAATTGCTGATCGTGCGAATTTCAAAAGCCTGCACATCCATCGCGTTCGAGATGGCAAAGGCGGAGGCGCCTTCCATCGATTCGACTTTCGCTCCGAAAAACTTTGCGCGGCAGTCTAGAACTTCGGGTCTCGCCGTCAGAGTATTGACGGAAACGCCGCGAACCCCCGGAAGAGAGGCAATCGGCAACGGTGCCGTCAGAGATGGCGAAGCCCGAAAAATCTGTGGTCGGCGAAAATACGGCTTGAACGCGTCCGGCAGGATATAACCTTCATCTCCCACGCATTCTTCATCGACCCGGACGATATCCGCAAGCTCCAGATCGCTTCCCGGAAGCGCTCCGGCGATGCCGACGACAATCACCCGAAAATAGCGTCTTCGATGCAGAAGTTGCGCCAAGTGGCCACCAAAACCCACAAGCCCGATTCCGAGACAGGCCGCATCGAAGCGAGAACTCAATTCTAACGGTCGCTCGACCGTCTTGCCGAACGGCGCCTTAGGATAGAGGACCTTCCATTCCATCGGTGACGGAATCGCTAACAACGTTCTGCCTTTGCCCAGATCAGTCCGCAATTTTTTCAACCAGAGGAAGAAGGTCCGATTCCAAGGAAGAAACGCGGCCCAAATCGATGTTCCAGGGACGATCGACTTCGCAGCGGGCCACAGAAACCGCCGTCGCTTTCGAGAGCCGGTCGGAGATGGGAAGACCTAAAAAATCCGCGGCAAGCCAACCGGCAAGAAAAGAGTCCCCCGCCCCGATGTCGTTTACCACCTTGACTGTCGGCGGTCGCAGGCTAAGTCCCATAAACTTTCCTTCCTGCACATAGAACACATGTATCGGCGAATCTTCGTCGGTTACAACGAGATTTTTGATCGGCAGTCGTTCGAGAAGAGTCGAAGCCGTCATCTTCCAAAACTGCGGGCTAGACGTTATCTGCGGAATCCCGAAACGCTGCAAGAGCTTGCAATACTCGGACAGGTTGATCTTGAGAAGTTCCACACCGTATTCAAGCCAATAGTCAATGCCTTCGACGGCATCGATAAACAAACGCTTTCCACTCAGATCGAGCTTGGAAAGATTGTCCAGCCGGAAGCCAAGCGGTAACGAACCGCAGAGAACGACATTTGTCACGTCACTCCAGATTTCACCGATCGTCTGCAGGAAATCCCTGTTTTCGGATTCCGTGATTTTCGGCGACGGCTCGATGAGTTCCGTGGTGTCGCCCTTGCTTACAATCGTCGTGCAGATTCGGGTCGAAGCGCCAATCCAGATGGGGATTTGCCGAATGCCCGAAGCGGCGACTTCATCGCAAATGGACACGCTGCGATCGCCACCCAGAAAATGCGACAGGATGAAGTCCCCGCCGAGAACACGGAGGACGCGTGCGCAGTTGATGCCCTTGCCCGAAGCGAATTCCTCCACCCGAGAAAGGCGGTTGACCTCTCCGGGCTTGAATTCATCGACAAGGAAGAGACGCTGCCACGTCGGGTTCAGCCCGAGTATCAGGGTATCTCCCGTCATCAGAAGTTCACCTTGAAGAAGTTTCGCTTACCGACCTGGACGAGCAACTTGTCTGCGCCCAGAAGGCTGCATTCGAGCATCGGGTCGGAAACCTTTTCTCCGGAAACCTTTACCCCTCCGTTCTGGACCATCCGGCGGGCTTCGCCCTTGGACTTGAACGCGCCGATTTCGACGAGCAAATCCAAAATTTTGTAAGCTCCAGCTGCGACGGAGCATTCCTTCGCGTCGGAGGGAATCGCGTTTCCGCTGTGGACTTCCTTTTCCTTGAGCGCGGCAGCTTCGGCAGCGTCCTTTCCGTAATACTGAGAGACGATATCCTTCGCAAGGATGTCCTTAGCGACATTCGGGTTGAGGGTTCCCGCCTGGATGTCCGCCATCATCTTCCGGATTTCCGAGAGAGGGACGTCGGTCAGAAGTTCAAACCAGTTTTCGACAATGGAATCCGCGAGGTTGTAAATCTTGTGATACATCACATCGGCAGGTTCGCTCACCCCGACATAGTTCCCGAGGCTCTTGCTCATCTTGGCCTTGCCGTCCGTCCCTAACAGAATCGGCATGAACATCCCGATCTGGAGTGGCATCTTTTCGTACATCTGGAGGTCGCGTCCGCGGCACACGTTGAACTTCTGGTCCGTTCCGCCGAGTTCCACATCGCTTTTGATGGCGACGGAATCGTAGCCCTGCATCATCGGATACATGAATTCATGCAGGCTGATAGGACTGTTCGACGCGTAGCGGTTGTGGAAATCTTCGCGTTCGAGCATCTGCGCCACGGTAAACTGCCCCATGAGTTCCGTAACCTTGGAAAACGGGAGTTTGCTGAACCATTCGCCGTTGTAATGGATTTCGATGCGGTCTTCGCGGACGACGCGGAAAAACTGCTGCTGGTATTCCTTCGCGTTTTCAAGGACCTTTTCGTGCGAAAGGCGGGGGCGCGCCTTGTTCCGTCCGGACGGATCGCCGATTTGCGCCGTATAGTCGCCGACGATCAGGACCACGGTATGCCCCAAATCCTGGAACTGGCGAAGCTTGCGCATGACAACGGTATGTCCCAAATGCACATCCGGAGCCGTCGGATCGACTCCCAGCTTGACCCGCAGGGGAATTCCCGAATCATAAGACTTTTGAAGTTTCTGTTCGAGTTCGTCTGCAGGGATAATCTCCGCGACACCGCGGAGCAGGATATCCATCTGTTCTTTCACTGGAGGAAATTGCATCGTTCAAAAATCCTTTGAAATGATTTCGCAATCAATGTAGCAAATTAAATATTCAGGAGACGGGAAATCCGATCGTATTCAACTTGGCAAAATCCGGGTTTTCTTTTCTGGCTTTCGTGATGCTTTTTCAACCGTTCGAGCTTCTCCAAACCAGCATTTCCGATTCCTTGCCAAAGGATGTTCTATGATTTGCAACCTAGAGCCAATCCTAAAATAAGGGTTTTTCAAAAAAATCGCACACCTTGCATTTCCTAGCCCCAATTTCTATAATTAGACGAAGCTAACAAAAGGATGAAAAGCGAATGCCCGAAACCCAGAAACTCTCCCAGAGCCTCGAAGATTATCTCGAAATGGTCCACATCCTCTGCCTAGAAAACAAGGACGTTGCCCATGTCAAGGACATCGCGGAAAGGCTTTCCGTCAAGATGCCTTCCGTAAACAAGGCGATGAACGAACTTAAGAAGCTCGGGCTTGTCAACCAGGAACCTTATACCGGAATTTCGCTTTCCCCTGCCGGAAAGCAGGCCGCGGCAAAGGTTCTCGCGAGGCATTTCCTGCTTCGGAAGCTTCTATTAAAGCTGGGCGTCCCCGAAAAAACCGCCAACGAGGATGCCTGCAAGATGGAACATATCCTTTCGCAGGAATCGCTGGACCGCATCGGTGATTTCGTCGATGGATAAAGAAGCCAACAAAAAAGCCCGCTTAGCGGGCTTCATTTTTCCGGTTTTATTTTCCGAAATCATTTAACGGAGCGTAATCGTTTGAGAGGAAAGCGCTCTTCCGTTTGCCGAAACGACTTTGGCTAGCAATTTCCCGGACGGAAGTTTTGCAAGCGAGACATTCGTGTTCATTCCGACGTTTTGCCGCAAGCAAAGTGCTCCGTTTGCATTGAACAGAAGAAGCGTACTTCTCGCCGGAGCGCTCACGTAAAGATTTTTGGCCTCCAGCCGCATCGAAACCGCCGAGTTTTTAATCGGGAAAACCGACGGAATCGGAACAATGGAACCTTCCGGTCCGCCGACGACAAGCCCCCTGCCGATCGTACTCATATAGACGACGCCGAAATGGTTCATGTCGCCCTGTACAAAGTTGCCGTTGCCCGGACCGCCATATTGGTGGGCGTCATCGTTTACGCGAGTCCAGGTTTTGCCCTTGTCCGTCGAGCGATAAATCCCCAAAGGGTTATCCGCACCGCCCGCAATTCCCCAGATGAAAATCGTTTCATAGTCGGAACCTTCCATCGCCTTGCCGATTCCCACGGCAATTGCCGCCGAAACGCCGAGGACCCGGTTCCACGTAGCGCCACCGTCTTCCGTATAGGCGAGACCGTTTTCCGAAAAGCCTTTGGGAAGCCACACCTGTGCCTGGTCGAGCGGAACCCACAGGTGACCTTCCTTGCCGGGCACCGTCCGGATAAGGCCTCCACCATTGTAATACTCGCCCGAAGCGTCGTTTTGCAAACGGGTTCCCGCATTCGCAAAAGTCGCCCCGCCGTCTGTTGAAAGTTTCAGGTAACCCTGGGCGTCCACCAGGTAAAACTTTTTGGGATTTACCGGATCGGGAGCGATGCGCGCATACTGGCTCTGTCCATCGAGACCTTTCACCTCTGTCCATGTCTTGCCATTGTCCGTCGTACGGAAAACATTGTTGCTGTTATCGGGCCGATGCAGAATCACCTTGCCGTCCGCAGACATGGCGAGCGTTCCCTGCGAGCCTTTGAGGGTCGTTTCGAGCTTTGTCCAAGTTTTCGCATTGTCGTCCGAACGATACATCACATCCGAACTGATGCCCGTTCCCGTCGAATAGTCCGTCACATGCCCGGTGCGGACAAAAGCTCCCGCAAGCGGCGCGTAACCCAGGCTATTCGTCGTACCGATGTTTGGGAAATGCCGCGGGGTGCTCTGGTTGATATCCGTATAGGCTGCACCGTCATAGTCTCCAATTGCCGTAACGAGCGGACCGTCCTGTACGCTGACAATATCTAGCGGCACCGTTTCTTCAATGCCCTTCGACTGGAATTTCCAAAGCGGCACACTGGCCGTAATATCGTCTGTCTGGAAAACACCGTTACCGCTCGTGACCCAGGCTTCCTTGGAATTAAACGGATTGAATTCAATGGAACCCGCCCAGTGAATCGCATTGCCCGGAATCCATGCGGTTCCGTTCGCATCGACATTTACACCGGCATTATAACCCTGCCCATGCGTCCAGGTTTTTCCGCCGTCAGTCGTCACATAGATGCGGTCTCCCCAGCCGTCCGAGCTATCCGCAAAGAAATGCCTGCCACCATAAAAGCAGAGCGTCGAAACGATGATGTGGTTCGCATCGTTCGGGTCGATGGAAATGCCTCCAAATCCATGGCTTGCGGACTGGCTGCCGTCCCCCATCCGCGCCGTCGTACTTCCGTCCTGGTAAGGCGTGATATTCGTCCAGGTTCCGCTTCCGATTGCGTATTTGTAGACCGCGCCACGGCTTACGGAATGAGGGCCTTCCGAACTCGAATAGGTCAGGAACAGGTTGCCGTCTGCGATCTTCGCCCGGTGCGGCATCAAGTTTTCGGGACCTCCGGAGATTTCGCTCCAGGTTTTTCCGCCATCATGGCTAACGAAAAGATTCTTGCTCGTCGCGGAGATTCCCATATAGAGCGTTTTCGTCGAACCGTCGGCGAGCGTTCCCTGCGATGCATCAAACAGGACAAAGCTGATGCCGTTCACATTGGTAAGACCGTTTCCTTCCGCGCTTGAAAGGGCGATTTCGTAAGCGCGTGTCCAGGTCTTGCCGTAATCGGTACTTTTGTAAAGGCCCTTGGTGCGGCTTCCGCAAAAAAGAATGTTCGGCTTGTTCGGATCGACGGCAAGCTTTTCGCCAGTCTGGCGTCCCATGCCGTTTCCGTGGGCGAGCATTTCCACGTAACTTGTATCCCACTTCTCCCCGTAGTTTTCGCTCCGGAGAATCGCCGTGCGGCCATCGCTAAAATATCCGGTTCCCGCAAGTACGTAAATTCGTTTCGGGTCCGTCGGGTCAAGCGCAAACGCTTCCGTTCCATACAGCCCTTTGTCGTTTTCGGAAATCCAGTCCATCAGCGGGATCCAGCGGGAACTCGAAAAATCAAAACGATAAATGCCGCCGACATCGGTCCGGGCGTAGAGAACGTTTTCCGCCTTCGGATGGAAAATGACCGCGCTGACGAAACCGCCTCCGTCAAAGCGGACATTTCCCCATGTGTAATTTTCCGCAGCAAAAGAATTCAAGCCAAGTCCGAGAACAATCGGGGTGAAAATTTTTAAAAGACGCATAGGGATTTCCTTTCTTTTTCAAGGGAAAATATATTTCACATTTTCTTTCTGCAAGGAAAACTTTCATAAAGTTTTGCCCAGTACGAAATGTTCTTGCAAAAATTTTTGCATTAGCGACTCATCCAGATTCCCGTATCGCGAACAATCAACCTCTGCCGGGCTTCGAACAGGCTCTCCTTGGAAGCGACCAGCGTAAGACTACCCGGAATTTTTGCGCCCATCTTCACACGGGTCACGCCCGTATAGAGGATTTGCCGATTCAAGAGGGGATGACCGCTTTGCAAAGGGAGGAACATTAGAATATTGCCGTAACCCGAGCCTTGCGACTTGTGAACCGTAATCGCAAAAGCCGTTTCAAGGGATTCGCTCGGAAAGACAGAAATCGGGTAACAGGGAAACTCGTCTCCCTTCTGAACCATCAGGTAATCCATGCCTTCGGCACTTTTCACGATAATTCCCGAATCTCCGTTGAAAAGCTTAAAGTCTGCCAGGTTCTTCGTAAACATCAAAATCTGTCCGGGGAAATACCGGGTAGCCAGAACCGTTTTATCACTCGAAATTCTTTTTCGAATTTGGGAACAGATAATCCGATTGACGTTTTCCACGCCTTGGACGCCACGGCGTTCTGCGGAAAGAATGCGCGCACTTTCTGCAGCCATCCAAAGTCCTTGGCGAGCCTTGTATTCAGGGGAATCGCCATTTTTCTCATCGGCAACATCCTTTGACGGATCAACGGTTTTCGCAAGAGCGACCAAATCCGCGCAAAAGGCTTCCGTCCACTTTCCGAGAATTTTTTCCACCGCCGCTTCGGCATCTCTCTTTTTCAGCAAAGCGTCATCATCGGAAAGGGAAACAAAGCGGACAGAATCTTCCATTACGGGCCAGTCAATTTTCGCCTTTTTCCAAGAAGGGATCGGCCAACCCTTGCTATTTTCCGGGGATCGATTTTTCGCATCGACAGCACATTCCCGGATGGATTTTTCCAAAGCCTCGTCTGATTCCGCCTGAATCGCCTTGGCTAGGCGCCCAATTCGCGAATCGTCCGGGAAGCGGTTCGACTCGGAAAGTTCCACAGTCGCATCCGGTCGAATACCCAAAACCTCACCTAGAACCGCTCCCGCTTCGACAGACGGCAACTGGTTTTTATCGCCCAAAACAAACAGCCGATAATCCGCAGGATTTTCCGGAATCGCTTCAAGAAACGCGGCAAAGAGCGTCACATCGATCATGCTCGCTTCATCGACGACAAAAATGGAACGGTCCGGCAACCGATTATTTCTGTTATACGTAAAGGCGTTTTTCGATGGGTTAAACCGGAGCAAGCGATGCAAAGTCTGTCCTTCGACATTCTTGAATTTATCCGTAATCCCTGGATGGGAAGTTTTTTCCGCATCGGGTATATCATCCAGATTCTTTACGTCGCCCAAGCGATTCGCCGCCTTGCCGCTCGGCGCCACAAAGTAAAGCGACCAGTTTAATTTTTCGGGATCCGTCTTAAAAAGATTCCAAAGCAAGAACTGGACAACCGTCGTCTTGCCCGTTCCCGGCCCGCCTGTGATAATCAGGTTGTTTTTTTCTCCGCAACGGACGGCGTTTTTTTGCGCAGGCTTTAACGGGAATTTTCCGAAATCAAGGGAGGGTCCGAAAGAACCCGTCAAAACATTCGCATTCTTTTTAAAAACGGCATTTTCCGAAGTATTGCCGAAAACTTGAAGGATCGTTTCCTTGGCCTTCCAGTATTTATCCGCAAACAGGAAAGGCTCGTTTCCGTGATATTCCACGCAAAGAGGAAGAATTTCAAAGCGTTTCCGCCTCCGTTCGCCATCCATCCTTTCTTCTACGGTCGCCAAGGCGTCTAGGTCGGCACAGCCTTTCTCGAAAATCGGAGCGAACTCTTCCGCATCCAAAAAATTTTCCGCTTCGTCTTCCGCAAGAAGCGTTTTTTTCTGAGTTTTCAAGCCGTTCCATTTAAACGCCCACTTAGCAAGCAGGTTCCGGGGATTTAACGAAACGCATGTATTGCCATCGTTTAAAAGCGAAAAATAAACGAGCAAAACCTTTTGCGCATCCAAAGAAAGCGCCGGTTGCAACTCCGTCAGAAGTTTCACCAGTTTCAAATCGAGCGGTTGCGTTCCGCGCACTTCACGAAGCGAATTAAAAAATTCCCCTAGGACGCCTGTAATATTTGCCATCTGAGACCTTCCTACCTTGCCGTCTTGGCCATTAGCAATTTTACATTTTCGAATGCGGTCGAAAGATCCGCATAGTTTTTCCATGTCTGCGCATAAAGCCCGCTCGATTCCCCCGCACGGCATCCGCGGAAAAACACATAATAGACTCCGCCAAAATGCTTTCGGAAAATTTCCTCTTCGTCTATACCGAAAGTTCCAAACGACTTAAGCCATTGGACAAGACAGTAGGAATACAGCACGCGTTGCACCGCATACTCTTCATCGACTTGTTTTGCCGTGCCATACACGATTCCGTCACCGATACCATAGTTTTCCAGCACATCCGATTTCCAGTCGAGAATTGAATAGTATTCTCCGCGGACAAAAAGCAAGTCCATAAAACCTTTGCAAAAATTCTGCAAAGCGTTTTCGCCAAAGCCCAGCGAATTCATCTGGAATTCCATTTCGGCGCGACGATCTTCCAAAGCCAATTCCTTCAGGGAAAAGTACTTGCCCGTACAAGCGTCACCGTGAATTTCCGGCAGCTTCGCATTCATCGTATTCCACACAAAATGCGCCGACTGATCGACCCAGTCCGGATGTTTTTCGATTAAAAAAGCCTGCGACTGGAACTGTTCCCCGATCAGCTTTCTAAAATCCACATCGTATATTGCGGTTTCGGCGTTTTCCATTTCGCCGATTTTTTCAAAGTCCATCCGTTCAAAAGTCTGGTGCAGCGCGTTACCAAGCTTGCTGCCGCGGGGAAAATTCTTGATACCGGAGAGAGAGTTTTCCGGAAATGTCCGAAAATCCTCGAGAAGAATGCGGACGGGATTTGGATCGACGACAATGGCTTTGACAGCGCCTCTCGATTCCGATTCATCCGAAGCTTGCCGATTCAGCAACTTTCCATTTTCCGTAGTCACGACATCTTCACCCTCTCTCAACTTTCCTGCAAGAGAGGAATACGAATGCTGGAAAATGCTTTTGGAGCCTAGCGACTGCATAAACCGAATCGCATCTGGATAAATCGAGTCATCGGAATTTTTCCTGGACGCATTTAAAAATTCACCAACCTCTTTTTTCAATTTCAAAGGATTCCAGTTTTCATTCGCCGATTCAACCGTCCAATGATTATTCTTTTCGATGTAATCCGCAGAAATCGCCCCTTGCGTTTCCGTCAAGAATTTCAATTCTTTTTTAGACTTTTCAGGAAACGGCAAAAGCAGAACCGATTCCGCACGCGTATAATCCACATAGAACAACCGACGCCATTCCTCCATTTCTTCTTTTTGGCGAGTTTTCTTCGCTTTGTTATCCAAGCCGATTGTTTTCCCGGATTCCGTTTTGCACACAAAAGGTCCCGAAGCGTTTTTGTTGAGTCCCTTAAACCCGGCAACAGAAACGACAATCGGAAACTGCAATCCCTTAGACGCGTGAATCGTCATTACCTGCACCGCGTCAAAGTCGCTTCCCCGAGACACCAAGTTGCCATCCTCGTCATCCGCATTCTCCATCGAAAGGGAAAGACCTTCCAGATGTTTAATAAGCTCCTCCAAGGTTACCCGATGATTGATCAGATAATCAAAAGCGTAAGCGCCGACCTGTTTGAACTTTGCCAGGGACTGCAATTTGGAACTGTCGCACAGATACCTATCGATTTGTGTTTCCGCGTAAACGCTTTCCTGCAATTCGGCAAAGCGATTCCTTTCCACAAGAGAACGCCACTTTGCAAACAGCAAGGCGATTTCCGAATTCGGATTTTCAAACACATCGTTCTCGATTTTTTCAAGCGGAATGCGAAAGAAGTCCGACATCAGCACAGCATTCAAGACACCGCGATTGCGCCCCGTGAAATCAGGAACGTCCAACGCCTTGAACAGGGTGATCCACTGTCCCGATTCCCGTCCCTTGAACAAGTTGGAATCTTTGTAACGCACAAACGGAATGCCCACCCACGTCATCATCGATTCGATATTCTCCATTTCCGAACGGCTCTTGGCCAAAACCGCGATGTTGGACAATTTCAGATTGACATAGTTATCTTTTTCCTTGTCAAAGATTTGCAAAGCCGTTTTTCCGTTTTGCATCGAAATAAAATCGACAATTTGCGAAACCGCATACTTGGCAAATGTTTCCGCGTTCACATTCTCCGCAGCCTGAATCGGTTTTAACATTTCCCCTTTCCAAAGCGGGGGCTTGATCTTTCTACAGGGATTTGAACTTTCAAATTCCAGGCGACCGCCATCAAAAAAAGAAGCCGAGAACATTTCGTTACAGGCGTTCACCATCGCATCCGTCGAGCGAAAGTTCGTATCCAAAACGCAGCGGTCACCCCTTTGAGCGATTTCATCCCTCGCCGAAAAATAAACGCTTAAATCCGCCCCCTGGAAAGAATAGATGGACTGTTTCGGATCGCCGACGACAATGATGTTGTTCTCGGGACTTTTCAAAAAAACCGTTTTAAAAATATCCCACTGGTCCTGATTCGTATCCTGAAACTCATCGATGATGGCGTAGCGGTAAGCGCTGCGCAATTTGCGGCAAAGCGGCTTCTCCGAACCGTCTGGAGAAACGACCGCATCGCGCACCTGATGAATCATATCGTCAAACGATTGCAGCTTATCCTCGCGTTTTTTCTGTTGAAACATCCGAAATACATCCGGCAAATGGGAATAGACAAAGAACAATTCATTCGTCATTTGCCCGTCTTCTTCTGTAAAGTAACGAATCGCCTTTTCTATTTCGGGAGAATCCGCATGTCCAAATACAGAACCGCTATTTGTTTTGGTGACATTTCCCGCCCGAATAAAGCCCATTAATCCAGCTACGGTATATTCCGATTCCTGTTTGGCCCCTTTTCGAGAGGCCGCAAAATACTTTTCATCCGAATGCTCCTGCAAGACCTTCCAGTATTTGGCGGCAGGGATTTCCATTCCCTCGGCAAAAGCATTGATCGTCGAAATCATCTTCGCACACACGGCGTTTGCGTTTAAATTGTTTTCCGCAATTTCATCCGCCCATTCATCGCGTAAAAGCCGATTGATCAAATCGGAAACGGCATCATCCCCGACCATCCCCATCGCAAAGGGTACATCCGCTTCATACGCAAAATCGCGGAGCGTCTTTTGGCAAAAGGAGTGGATAGTTCCAATCGGCGCATTATCTACCTCGGAAAGCGCCCGTTCAAACGCAGAACCCTTCGACTGGTTTTCGAGCATTTCCTGCCGAATGCGATCGCGCAGTTCTCCAGCGGCCTTTTCCGTATAAGTCACTAATAAAATCTTCGAAAGCGGTATTCCCGATTCCACGAGTCTCGACACGATTTTTCGAATTGTGTACGTTTTCCCGGTTCCCGCCGACGCTTCGATGCAAAAATCAAGGGACGATTTAAACTTTTGGATGTCGAATCTTTTCGTCATTTCAGCCAGCCTTCTTTTTACCCTTTGTCGTTTTTTCCATTTCCGCCTGTTTCATGAAAGTGCCGATTTCCGTCATCAAAGCGAGCATTTCCGTTTTCGCCTCGTTCCATTCCTTTTCAAAATTATCTTCAGAAAACCCGGATAGGATTCGCGGCAAATCAAAAAGATTTTTCCCGTCAAAATACTTCCACGCCTGTTTCAATTTTTCACCTAAAAGTCGCGGAGTTTTCATTTCCTTGTCCCCATACAAAGAGAGCGGAACGATTTTCCGGTATTTTTCCACATACATTTTTTCGTATAGAAGATTTAAGCGTTTTGCGGCTTCTTCCGCATCTACCGTCATTTCAAGTATTTTCATATCGGGAGCGAAGAGACAAACGGAAACCTGCGTGCAACGCTTGGCGGCAAGCAGCCCCAAAGCCAAGACGTATCCCGAAAGAAAAGAAGCGACACTGAAATTTTTCTCTTTTACTTCTACCAGAACAAGCCGGTTTTGATTTTCCTTTTCTTCCGCCAAAATCCTAGCCAACCCCGTAAGCGTCCAGTCCTTCAACAGGATATCCAGTCTTTCCGACCGGAAATTCCAATCCGCCGACGAGAACTTTTCCCGAATCAAAGCGCAAAATTCCTCGGCAACTCCATTCAAATTTTCCCAATCTCTCTCGCCGAAAACGCCAAACGGCAACGTTCCCTGCAAGCGAAGCGTCTCCTTGTCCGCGCGGTCATTTTCATTCACCGGAATTCCCAATTTTTGTGCAATCAAATTCTTCAACAAAAGACTGCGTTCGAAGTTTTCCACGGCAATCGGTTCCATGGAAATCTTTTCCGGGTCTTCATCCGCCCGATCGATGGTCGCCACACGGTTCACTTGAAATTCAAACGGATCTTCCAAGAATTTCCGCATTTCAAAAGCCGAAACCCGCTCCGGCAACTTTTTGGAATTTTCGAAAGACCATTTCAAATTTTCCGCAAAGGAAACGCATTTGTCATTTTCTTCCTTGCTAAAAGAATCCAGCGTCCGCTTATTGCGCCGTTCCCGTTCCGTATAAAGTTCCGAATTCGGTCGCGTCTCGTCGAGTGTCAATCGGCGAATCCCGAGCGAATTTTTCGAAGCCGCGATCAAATCGTTTACCACCGAAGACGGATACAGTTCTTCGTCTTTCGGCAAATACATGCCCTGGTAGCTGATGTGAAAACTTTCACTCGTGCTCATCAACTGGCAAAGGAACGCATAGCGATTTTTTTCCACGGAAGAATCGTCTCCCGGCCAACGCGAAACGGACTTGCGCAAATCCAGGGAATCGTAAGATTTCGTCCCCGGAAAATCCTTGGCGTTCGCGCCCAAAAAGAAGAGATGCCGGACTGGAATCGTGCGGTTCGGGGCGAACTTCATAAACGGAATGCCGCCAACAAACAGGCTTCCGCAACTGTATTCCGAAGTTTTAGCCGCTTCGTTCAACGTCTGCGCAAGAATTTCCCAGGAAATCCGTTCCGCTCCGGCAGCAAACTGGTAGTTCAAGTTTTCAAGCGCCAAAAGGACCGATTCAAATACAATCGATTCACCGCCAAGCCCGGCAGGCGCATCGTTTAGCAAAAGCCAGCGATTAAAAAATTCTCGAATCTCAGCGATTTCCTCTTTCAAAATAAAGGTTCCCTTTTGGCGAAGCCATTCCAAATCGTTTACCAGATCCACAAAACGATTCAGCGAACGATTGCCAGAAGAAGCCATATCGGAATAAGGCATGTATTCGCCTACGACAGAATCTGTCAAGCGAGACAGAAGCAACCGCCGAACGCCGCACAGCCAATCTTCCTTTTCATTGGACTTGGCCGAATGATCGCGGTATATATTCATGCCGCTGACCCAGCCTTCCCAATCGGAAATTTCGGAAGGATCGATTCCCTGCGCAGCCTGTACGACAGGATTGCGGACAAGGGCAAAGAAATCGGACCGGGACAGCGATTTGCTTTTTTTGATGGCGAACAAATGTTCCAGAGCGTCACCGACAAGCGATTCCCTGGACGCGGAATCCACTAGGACAAACGGCAGATGGACTCCATTCTTGCTTCCTTTTTCATTCTGGTCGAAGACCTGCAAAATCGCCGTACGATAATCTTCAAGGACAGGGGACACCACGAGAATATCCCGGATGGATTTTCCCTTTTCGAGTAGCTTGCAAATTTCCGAATGCAAATTTTCCACTTCTCGGATACGGTTCGGCGCCGACGTAATCGTCAAGCTTTCATCGTTCGAGAGAGAAGAAAGCCTTTCGGATTGATTCGTGCGATTCGCTATCATCCATTGCAGTTCACGCAAAAAAGTATCGCGGGAGCCGATTTCCCTTGCATGCGGTTCCATGATGTCGTCCGGAAAACCTCCGATATAATCATCCGCCAAGCTCCAAAGCTTAATACTGTCCCGACCTGCGCGTCCCCAAGCCCGGAGCAAGCTGTTTTCATCTTCTTTAAGCGGTTCCTCGGACATTTCGTCCAACGCGAACTTTTCGTCAAAACGCGCATTCCGAAATTCCAGGTCTTCCCAGAACTTCATGCACGGATTCTGGATATACGCATACACTTCGTGTTCCTTGGCGAATTCCTGAAAGAGAACGCGATAGAACTGCCCCATTCCCGAAAGTCCCAAGATAAAAACCGGGCGTTTCGACTTTATGAGAAAACCGCCGCCACGCTTGCAGTCTTCGTACAAGAACGGCAATGTCAAAAATTCATTTTCCGCCGACTTGAAAACTTTTGTCAGCAGCGAATCGCCGTCTTCGGAATTGTGAAAAATCGCCGAATACAGGTTCCGTTCCCATTCTTCGTTTTCCGCTTCACGTCCGTTCTTATCGATAAAGAACGGTTTCAAATTTCCCTGTTTCCAACAGTCCAAAATTCCGGGTTTCCCGCTCAAGAATGCGCTCGGACGGCTCGTTTCGTATTCCAAAAAAAGTCCAGAAAGCTTGTTCGCCAAATCAAAGAGGCGATGCTCATCGACAGAATTTCCTCCGGCAAGCAGATACCGGCAAACCTGTCCGTCCAACTTTTCAAAGTTCGCCTTGCCGGATTCATCTTTTTTTTGCAAATAGGCAAGAATCACGTTGCGCAGCATATCCGCAGAAAGCTTTTTCTTATTCGGATGATCCCCGATCAAGATTTCCATCAGGAACTTGTCGATGGACTTCCTGTTCAGATTGGCAAGGACGCCACGCTTTTCTAGCCAGCGCAAGCGGAACCACTGCTCCAGCTTGTATTCCGAAAAAATAATCGTCGGAGCGTCGAACGGAGAAGCCCATTCCTCCGCCACCTTATCTATCATCTCGTCTGCAATCGTTTCCAAGCTCAGCGCAAATTTCAAGTGTAAAGCCATAAACTCTCCCGAGAATTAAATTCGATAGAAACTATCACCTAAAGCGATATTTTGATGGAATAGCAAAAGTCATCCGGATCCATCTTCAAAGCGTCCTGGAAACTGTAATTTCCCCCGAAAAATTTGTACATCAGATAGCTGATATGTTGACCGGCAAATTCCGGTCTATCTCTAAAGGCACCGGTAATATTCCAGTTCATGTCAAACAACATTTCCTTTTCAGTCGACAGCGAAGGATGTCCATCACTCATACAAAAACCTATCTTATCATCATTCAATTCCCATCCCGTGAAATACTCGGAATCCTGCCAGTCTCCTTCATACGAAAAATTGAGATCAACATCAAAATCAACATAATCCTTCTTCCCGGAATCAATCATCCGCTTTAAATCCCAATAAACCCGTTCTAGCGCTTCAAAGCCTTTACAGCCAAGTTCCATCAAAGTCGCGTTCATCGCCAAGAGTTTCTGGACATTTTCCTTGCTCCAGACAAACGCTGCGTTTTGCTCTTTCCAGCGTCGATGAAGTACGGTATCGATTAGGAACCGCTTTCTATTATCTATCCTAGCTTGAATCTTGGAATTTTTTTCAACGCAAGCTTCGTAATCCATGACGCTCCTATGGTTAGACCTCTATAAAGATAAATTCATAAATAGACAAAATTTGTCATTTTGTAAGATTTTCATGCACGGATTCGGCAGAAACGGCTCCCTTTTCGGGTTTCATCGGCATCAAGACAAAGCCGTTAAGGTCTTTCCGTATATCCTGCCAGTAAGGTAATTGTTCGGCCACGCAGGCATCGAACTCTTTTGTGTGATGCCGAACTTTCAAATGGGCTAGTTCATGGACGATAATATAATCTAGGCATTTCAAGGGAACATGTACCAAAAGCAGGTTAAACCTAAGATTTCCTCGGAGACCGCAACTGCCCCATCTCTGTTCCATTCGACGAATTCCCCAGCTGCCGCAAGCCAAGTGCATCCTTTTTTCCCATTTTGGAAGCCGCTTTGCGATTTCGGTTTTCAGCTTTTTGCGCAAAACGCCTCTCACAAAATTTTCACGCTGCAAAGAAGAACTTTCTTTGCGAACCGTCAAGATTGCATTTTTTCCGTTCAGCACCAACGAGTTTTTGCGAGCATATTTAACTTGTAGATAATACTGTTTTCCGAAAACAAAAAGCGACTCGCCCGAAACAAATTCCCGTTCACTCAAGCGAGACTGCCTTGCAAACTTTTCCCGCTGCTGTCTAATCCACGAGACTTTGGTTCGCAAAAAAACTTGAATCGTTTCATCAGAAAGATTCAGCGGAGCGGAAACGCAAACTTTTCCGTCGGGAGGCATCACCGAAAGATGGATATTCTTGATATCCTTCCGGGCTACTTCAACCGCTATTCCCGAAATGGAAAGATTCGTCAGCTGCATCAGTATTCCGTTTGCCTGCAAATCAAATCATACAGTCTGGAAACTTCCGCATCGTCCTGCAAAATTTCATACAAGGCTCGCTTGATTTTGTTCGCCTTCACCGGATTGTTTCTAAAGTCTTCCTGCTTACTCTCCAGAACCGCCGTGTGAATTTTTAACGCCAGCTGTTCGTCATTTCCGCAGTTGTCGTAAATCGCTTTGAGCGCTTCGCTTTCCCGAATCTTTTCCGGATACTTTTCATCATCCGGGCGTTCCACTTTTCGAGCGAGCGCCATATACTTTTTCAAAAGTTCCGCATATTCCAAAACGCCTTGTTTGCGCATTCGAATCAACTCGTCCAAAATTTGGGAAATCTTATTGTAATACGCGGGATTTGCGCTAATCTGGGCAACAATTTTACGGCGAATGTTGTTTTCAATCTTTTCAGCCGCACTGCATCCCCTTGCTTTATCCGCAGAATTCAAATCGTCCGAAAGCAGTTCAATGACCTGCAAGAGGCTAGCATCGTCAAATCCTCCGATTTTTTGCGATTCGCCGCCGACAATATAATTGTCAATCAAATAACGCATACCCGGTTCGTATGCTTTCAAATCGATGTAGTCCGCGCTAGCCTTTTGAATTTCCTCGCGCAAGTCACCGTAGAACTTCACCTTCGCTTCTTTCTTCGCCCATTCTTCCGAAGTAAAATTCAAAAGTGATGCCTGAATCTTCAATTCGCCCAAAGCCCGCATCAACTGCCCCGCGAGCAAATATAGACGTTCACGCAAGCGAGCCTTGGCATCCGCCAAATCCTGGTCCGTAATCCAGTTGCCGCTTTCGCCACAAAAATAATGCTGGTATTCCAACTTTCCTTTTGGCATCGGAACATCTTCGCAAAGCGTTTCCAACTTTTCGAGCGTTTCGTCAAAATACTTAACCACTTCTGCCGTGCGATTTTTTATCAATCCCTCCACATCAGATTCGTCATAGTTTTCAAATGCGCCCGATGTGTATTTGTTCATGCTGTCGGCGACACGGTCGAACAAGCCTTTGTAATCCACGATAATGCCGAACGGTTTCGTTTCGTCATCCAAGCGGTTTACGCGACAAATCGCCTGAAACAGTCCGTGGTCCTGCATTTTCTTATCGATGTAAAGATAGGTGCAATGCGGCGCATCGAAACCTGTCAGCAGTTTATCGACGACAATCAGGAGCTTCATGTTTGCCGGTTCTTCGACAAACTTGCGCTTCGCCTCTTTTTCAAAAGCTTCCACTTTTTTCTGCATCCGGGAAGAATCTTCACCGTCTTCGATTCCCACCATCTTGCGGTAAATCTGGTACTTTTCAAACGTTTCCGTATCTTCGCCTAGGCTCACCGTATCGGTACGCAAATCTCCGGCATTCGGCATATACGAAGAAATGATGGCGCACTTTTTAAATCCGTTCTGCTGGAAAATTTCGTAATACTTGCAGGCCGTATATATCGAATCGGCTACGAGAATCGCATTGCCATGTCCAGAACACAAGCGAGCGTCCTGTTCAAAATCGAGAATGATATCTTCGACCACAATCTGCAAGCGGTTTCGCGAAGAATAGACCGTTCGCAAATTCGCCCAGCGGGCCTTTAGCTTTGCCTTGGCGACCGGCGTAAGTCCCGCCGTTTTCAAATCAAACCAGGCGTCGATTTTTTCTGGAGATTTCAATTCTTGCGGAACATCGCGCCCTTCATAATGCAAATCCAAGATAACTTTATCGCGAACGCCTTCGTTGAATTTGTAGGCATGGATATAGCTGCCAAAAACTTCGATACTTGTCTGCTTGTCCTTTTTTAGAAGTGGCGTCCCCGTGAAGCCGACGAAAACAGCATCGGGCAACATAATTTGCATCGCCTGATGCAGCAAGCCGGATTGCGTCCTGTGGCATTCATCCACGAATACGACGAGATCGCCTTTTACACGAAAGTTTTCCGGCAAAGATTTTTTGAGTTCTTCCAGATATTGCCGATAATCGCCTTCGGTTACATCGCCGTTTCGATGCCCAAACTTGTGTATGAGAGAACAGACGACAAGATGTTCTTTTGAATTCAGCTGGCGAATCAGATCCGCGCCACTCTTCGTTCGGTAAATTTTTTCATCGACACCCAAGAACAGATCGCAAATCTGGGAATCCAGTTCTTCGCGGTCCGTCACAATCAAAATGCGACGTTCCGGTTCGTTCAGCAAAAGCCTTTTAGAAAGCCAAACCATCGTAAGCGATTTTCCGCTTCCCTGCGTATGCCAGATGATTCCGCCCTTGCGCTGTTTCCTGATGCGGTTGTAAGCCCGATGGATCGCGTAATACTGATTATAACGGCAGACTTTCTTTTTCCCCAAATCGAAAATCACGAAGTTGTGAATCAAATCCAGGAAACGCGTTTTGTTGAACAGCGAAAACAAACCTCGGAAAAGGATTCCTGAAATCGACCGGTTCTTTTCATCGATAAGCAAATCGTTATCGTCCAATTCATCCAGGCGTTCACGGAACGCATCTTCTTTCCACATCGCGAATTTGGTTTCCGGCGTTTCAACGGTACCGTAACGAAGTCCTTCGCTTTCGTTGCCCGCAAAACAAAACTGAACCGTCGAAAAGAAAGGACGGATATAGCCATCGCTCTGGTTCGTCAGATTTTGACGGATTCCGTCCGCTACCGAAATCGTACTCTTCTTGAGTTCAATTACCGCAAGAGCAATACCGTTCACATACACGACCAAATCGGGACGCTTTGTCCGAAGCCCCGTATTGATCGTCACCTCTTCCGCAATGGCAAAAGTATTGTTCGACGGATTTTCGAAATCGATAAAATAGACGCTCTGGTTTTCCCCGTTTTCATCCTGAATCCGATTCGGATACTTTAACGCTCCATAGACATTTTTATTTGCCGCATACAAACCCTGCTGCATATCGCCCGCCAAATGCACAAGCGAAGCAACCGCCTTGTTCGCGACCACTTCGGAATAATGCTTGACATCTACCAGAAAACGGCGCAAATCGTTTTCGCGCACATTCTTGTTCTGAACATCCGCCAAGTTGCCCAAATAATCGTAGCGCAATTCTTCCTTAAAAAACCGGATTACCCTTTTTTGCGTTTCACATTCCGGCAAAGAAATTATCGATTCAGACATGGAAAATCCTCACTAAGGTTCTTCTATAAAGATAGTCGAAGGATACTCATCGTTTTCTGTGAGCCTAAATACTCCAACAAGAAAAAAGGAAATGCGCCAAGAGTTGCGACAGTTTGTTCGCCTAAAATTAATTTTCTCTGGCAATCAAAAATCAATCTCTGCGTCATCTCATCAAGAATGACTTCGAAAGCCTCATCTGATCGTCCCATCAGCCATCCCGCCTTTTCGTAATTCGCTTTGCAAATTTTGGACCAGTTTTCACGGGAGTTTGCCCTGCAGATGCTTTTAGAGTCTCGATTCAAATTATTGGCGAATTTTTTGAATCCGTTACCACGGCAATTTTCAATCTTAAATAACTTGCGATCCTCAGACATCAAACCCGTCGAATCATCGCAAATATTGATAGCTTCCACCATCGGATAACTTAGGAACAGTTTTCCATTCTCGGTTTCGTTATCAAAGAAGTCCACCAATTCAGAAAGATGACTGCAAGCTTCATCCAAAAATTTTCCGTGAATGTCCAGGTCAAAGAACAGAAAAATTTGCGCAACATCCTCCCTTTTCAAATCTTGCAAGACGGCGTTGTCAGAAAAACGTTCCTTAAGAACTTCAGTAATATCAAGAAAGCCGTCGTTTTCTTTTAAGATTGCATACAAGGCATACACATTGGACATATAGACAACCCTTACCAAATCTTCAGATATGTCCGCCAACTCCTCAGGGAATGCGCGCTGTAAACGAGCAAGGGTATTCCCTTCGGGCTGTTCTCCCTCTAAAATGACCAAGACCTTTGCAGAACTCAATTAAATGCTCCTGCACGATACATTTTTGGAATATTCAAGGCCTTGCGCAATTCCTTATTCGTTCTAGAAGATAGTGGGGCCAAAACATAAGAATCGGCATTTTTATATTCGGACAACATATTGAATGCGCAGTCGGGACGAATCAAGTCGTTTGTAAGCAAGTTGGAATCATGAGTAGTCAATAAAACCTGGCAAGGTACCCGCTCCAACAATTCGACAACCTTTGCAGCGGTCTTCTCATGATAAAACGCGTTGAATTCATCAAGGTACACAAAACTCGGCGAAAGTTCCGAAGATTCTTCCATTTGCAAATACCAGAAAAAGAAAAACACTAAAGATTGCGTACCTGTAGAAGCATTTTCCCAAAAATCAATGTAGTTTCCATTGCCAAATTCAAAGAACAATTTCTGTTGACCATTGAACATCATGCTTTTCAATTTGCAGTCAACCTCGACAGAATTCAGGAACGCCTCCAGTTCAGCAAGCTTCCCCCTTTTAATAATTTCCACATCAACCTGTGTAGAACCAATTAAAAAGCCCTGATAATAATTCTGTCTCAAGTTGGAGAACATCAACATTCTGTCGGTAAAATCAAAAAATCTTTTGACAGCCATATTTACAGGATTGTCTGGAAGCGATGCGTTCGCCTTAATAAAACGCATTGCAGAAATCTTTGAATTCAACGAATTTCCATTCAGAGTTTCAGCCCCCTGCAACTTCGTTTGAAAATCGTTTCCATGTCGCGTCACCACTTCAACATCATCCACAAAAAACGATTCATGTACTAAATCCTCGTAAGTAAACTTTGAATAGGCATAACGGACCCGAGCTTTTCCAAAAAGGAAGCTGTATTCAAATTCAACAAGGCCTCCAGGATTTCGGGCGTTATTGTACGAAGCGTAAAGCATTGGCGTTTTTTCTTTATCCGTCACAGTCTGAACCAGATCAAAGATAGCTTTGCCTAAATTGGACTTTCCAACGCTGTTAGGGCCATAAATCAATCCCGTCTTTACAATGCCGTCTTTTACACAGTCTTCGGAGAAAGAATACTGTTTCGTTTGAGACAGGTCTATCGTGAACTTTTTTTCAAAGTTCTTAAAATTTTTTACGGAAAAAGAGGTTAGCATACAAAAGCCCTTGCATTCTTCCCCTAAATATACCATAAAAAAATCTAGCGGGCAAGAATTTGCCGTAAAAATTTTACGGATTTCACGCCAGCCGAATCTTGCCGGTCAGCAGTTGCTGCATCATGCCGGTTTTGAGTTTTCGGTACTTGGCGAGTTTCGCTTCGAGGGTCCCGATTTCTAAATCCATGTCGCCGAGAACCTGCGCGATGGCGGTTTGCTCTTTGATGGAAGATGGGACAGGAAAATTGAATTTAACAAAAGGCGATTTCAAGTCGCTAACGCATAACGTTGAACTTTCTTAAAAGATACTCATTAGGGGTCAGGTAGTCAAGCC
>CAKUXP010000010.1 GCA_934700345.1 uncultured Fibrobacter sp.
AGTCTAGCGAACTGTAAGTTGTCAGGAATCAGTGGTTAGAGCTTAGTTGGTAGTTGACAGAAGTCAGGTATCAGTGACTAGCGAGCAGTTAGGAAACAGGGAGAAGGGATTAGGGATTGGACTGTCGAGCGAGCCGTTGTCAGAGCTTAGAGCTGAGAGTTTAGAGCTGAGATTTGCAGACATCTATGTTCTGTTTTTCAGCAATTTAAATCCCGCAGTTCAAAGATCTAAGTTTTTTCGATTAAGCTCTGAATATCGGGCATAGACCCGACAATCTGTCCTCAGTTCTAACCCAGAAACAGCGTGGCCTTGGGGGTTGTTGCAAGTTATCGGAACATAGAGCTTAGTATAGAGAACTTAGCTAATCATAGACCGTTGTTAATAACAGTCTGTTCGCTTCAAATTTCTCGTTCCGAATCTAACCACCAGCTATTCTAAATTCTAAGCTCTCTCAATTAAGCTCTGAACCCCGTGTCCCGCTAGACGCATCCCAAAAGTTTAGACGTCCGCGGACTAATCCCTATTCCCTAATCCCTAAACTTGACGTCCGCGGATCTAAGCTCTCAGTTCTCTCAACTAAGCTCTGAACACCGTGTTCCTCGTACCGTTTCCTAAAAGCCTAGACGTCCGCCGTCCAATTTCTCATTCCTAATTATCTTACCCGTCTGCGATTCTATTCCCTCACACGACCGTAGCCTTTTTCCAGCGCCCGCTTTTTAACCGCCAGAAGTTTGCGCAGGACCTGTAGATTTCGTCGCACGCCATGCCGAGCCAAAGCCCGACAAGTCCCAGATCCAGGACGAATGCGAGGAAAAGCGCGGAACCCAGCCCGAGCGTCCACATCATCAGGCTTCCGAAGATGGCGGGAAACTTCGAATCGCCTGCCGCGCGCAGGGATGACGTGAGAACGACATTTGCCGACTTGAAGGGTTGCAGGATGACATCGCACCAGAGGCAGGTCGAACCTAGCTGGATGACATCCGGATTGTCCGTGTAGAGACGGAGCAGGTGCGGTCCCAGTAGGGCGACTATCAGGGCGATGACAAAGCCCGCTGAGCAGCTGGCGATAAGGGACTGGGTCGTGCGATGCATCGCTTTCCGGTAATCGTGCGCCCCGACGAGATGCGCAACGAGAATTTGGTTCCCGTTTCCGAGCCCCACTCCCAGGATGACGGCGAACATGGCGAAGTTTGCGCTGAAGACGCGTGCTGTCACCGCGAGCGTTCCAAGGTGCACGACCATCGCGGTGATAAAAACCTGGAACAGCTGGAAGCTGACCGGTTCCGCGGCGGCGGGAAGTCCTATGCGAATCCAGTCCCCGATGACGGCTCGGGAACGCCGGATGTCGAGAACCCTTGTCCTGTGGCGAATCTTGTATCGCAAGACGCACCAGAGAATTCCGCTCGAAAAGGCCCAGGAAAGTGCGGTGGCGAGAGCGACACCTTCGACATGCATCTTTGGAAATCCGAACAGCCCGTTCAGGAAGACGATGTTCAGGCAGATGTTGAGCGCGATGGTGAGCGAGTTTCCGATGAGGTTCCAAATGGTGAGACCGTGTGTTGCGATGAGCGCGGTGAGCGTTGTCTGCAAGGATCTGAAGACGAATCCGAAGCAGACTATCTGCAAAAACCGGATGCCGTAGCCTGCTGTTTCGCCGGAAAGTCCCAGAGCGTGGACAATCCAGCCCGAAGAAGGTAAGACCAAGAGCGTCATCGCTATCCCTAGAAGCAGGCTTCCGACGATGACCATCGTGATGGTTGTCCGGGCGTGGCTGTTCGCATTGGCTCCGAGGAATTGCGAAGCGATGCTTGCGCCTGCCTGGGAAAAGGCCTGGATGGCCATGAAGATAGTGCCGAGTATCGGCATGAGCGCTCCGACTCCGGCGGCCGCGCTTTCGCTTGTCCGCGACAGAAACCAGCTGTCCATCATCGGCTGAAAAACGCCGATTCCAAATGTAATGATAAGCGGCCAGGAAAGGCTCAAGATTCCGCGGTCTTTGACGGCATCGGTCATATTGAATCCTCTGATTTCCTTTTGTTCAAAAAGCTTTACTGATTCAAAGAGTCTTTGTTGCGTTTAATGTCGTTTCCATAAAAAAGCATCCCCTTGAAGGGATGCTGCGTGAAGATCAAAAAGAAAACTAGTTCCGGTAGAATTCCTTCACCTTTTCGACGACGTCCGAAAGGTTTACCATCGTCATCTCCTTTTCGGCACGGGGTTTCCATTCGACCTGTCCGTTTTCGAGGCCTTTCTTGCCAAGCGCGATGCGGAGCGGGATTCCCCACAGGTCCGCGTCCTTGAACTTGACGCCGGCGCGTTCGTCGCGGTCATCGACTAGCACTTCGAATCCTGCGTCCTCCAGATCCTTTTCGAGCTTATCCGCAACTTCGGAATCCTTGGTGATGTTCACGATTTCCACATGGAACGGGGCGATGTTCTTTGGCCAGATAGGTCCGAAGTCGTCGTGGCTGTTTTCGACGACGCTTGCCATGAGGCGCCCGACGCCGATGCCGTAGCAACCCATGACGATAGGTTCCGCCTTGCCTTCGGGGGTGAGGAATGTCGCGCCCATGCTGCTTGAAAATTTCGTGCCTAGCTTGAAGATGTTTCCGAGCTCGATGCCGCGGGTTTCGGAAAGCGCTTCGCCGCACTTGGGGCACTTGCAGCCGCCTTCCGCTTCGGCGATGTCCGCGACTTCATAATTCTCCAGATCGCGCTTCGGGTTGCAGTGGATGAAATGGAAACCCTTTTCGTTGGCGCCGACGACGAGATCGTAAGCGTTTTCAAGTCCGGAATCGACGATTACGCGTGTGTCGTGTGCGCCGATGGGGCTTGCAAATCCGGGGACCATACCGCATTTTTCGATTAGCGAATCCTCGGCGGGATAGAGTTCCTTCGCCTTGAGAAGGTTGTGGAGCTTGATTTCGGAGACGTCGAGGTTCCCCGGGACAAGCGCTGTAACCAGCTTGCCGTTGAAGTCGAAGAAGACGCACTTGGCGGTCGCTTCGGGCTTTACGTTTAGGAACTTGCAGAGGTCTTCGATCGTTGCCGCATGCGGGGTTTCCACCTTTTCGAGTGCCGCGTTCGCATCTCCCTGGTAAGGCTCGCGCCGGAACGTTGCGATTTCGCGGTTCGCCTGGTAGCCGCAATGCTTGCAGAGGATGAGGTAGTCTTCGCCGTTCGGCGTGTCGAGCATGAATTCGTGCGCAACCTTTCCGCCCATGATCCCCGTATCGGATTGGACGATGACCGGTTCGATTCCCACCTTGCGGAAAATGTTCCGGTAAGCCTTGTATTCGAGTTCGTAATGCCTGTCGAGGTCTTCCTGCGACGTGTGGAAGCTGTAGGCGTCCTTCATGAGAAATTCCCGGACACGGATAAGCCCGCCGCGGGCGCGTGCCTCGTCGCGATACTTGGTCTTGAACTGGTAGAGCATAAACGGGAGCTGTTTGTAGCTCGATACGACGTAGCGGACGAGATCCGTCATCGCTTCCTCGTGCGTCATCGCGAGGACCATGTTGTGGTTGTTCCTGTCCTTGAAGCGGAGCAGTTCGTCGCCGATTGCCGTATAGCGACCCGATTCGCTCCAAAGTTCCGCCGTCTGCACGACCGGGAGATCGACTTCGATTCCGCCGATTGCATTCATCTCTTCGCGGATGAGATTCTCGATTTTTTTCAGGACGCGGAATCCCATCGGCAGATAACTGAAAATGCCCGTGGAAAGAGGCTTGATGTAGCCTCCGCGCATTAAGAAAATGTGGCTAGGCATTGTGGCATCGCTCGGCGTTTCGCGGAGCGTGGTGTAAAAGAACTTGGAAAGCTTCATAGTAGGTTCAAATCTAGAAAAATTGCTAGTTTATGCTCAAAACAAAAACAGGTTCCTTGTCAAGGAGACAGAAAAATGAAATTTCGCCATGTTGCGCTGGCGGCGACCGCTTTCGCTCTCGCAGCCTGCAATGGAAACAACGGAAAGAACGGTGTGGAAGTCGGTCTTTTGTCTAGCGATGAAATCAAGATTTCCTATATGCTCGGCACGCAGTTTGGAAGCCAGCTTGCGGGCGTCCAGTCCCAGTTGGAATTTACGGTGAATCCTTCGGAATTCGAAAGCGGCATTCTAGACGGCAACAAAATGGTACGCGATACGGTTGCCAAGGAAAGTCCGCTGAAGTATCCGGATTCCGTAATGAACGGGATTGCCCGCGGAATGCAGAATCGCGCGATGTCCATCCAGATGGCGAGCATGCCGCAGCCGAAAAAGGATTCGACGGATACGGTCAACGCTCCGGTTCCCGAAAAGCCCTTGCCGATGACTTCTGACGAAGCGAACCGGGCTTCCTATCTGATGGGTGTACAGTTCGGGGCGCAGTTCGCCTCGCTTTCGGGACAGGCGAACGTGGATTTGAACCTAGACGCTTTCCGCCTGGGCATTCAGGATTTCGGTGCGTTTGCCAAGGATTCCTCCAAGGCTCTCCGTTTGCCGCAGGATACGATCCAAGCGGTGAGTGCACGGCTTCGCGACAAGATTCTCGAAGCGCGCAAGGCCGCCATCGAAAAGCAGAAGGCCGAAGAAGAAGCCGTGAAGAAGGCTATCGAACCGCTGCGCGGCGATACGCTTCCCGACGGCACCCAGGCGAAGATGAATTTCAAGGTCAAGGCTTCCGGCGTAAACGTCTCGGCGGAGAACCTCGAAACCTATGCGGGTTCGCCTCTATTCATTTTCTATTTCTCCACGACCTGCGGACATTGCCGCCACGCGACTCCCGAAATCAAGGAAATCGCAAGCGCGTTCAAGGATAAGGGAATCCGCTCCATTGCATTGGCGAGCGGCGGAAACAACAAGCGCGCCATTCGCAGCTTTATCGAGGAATACAAGCTCGACGAAGCGGGAATCGACGTTTTCTTTGACGAATCTCGCGAATTCGGCGAACTTTACAGTGACGGCTACGTTCCCAAGGTCTATGTCGTGAAGCCCGACGGCTCCCTGATGACGTTCAAGAACTTCGAACAGCAGAAAGATTCCATTCAGGTGGAACTCGGTAAGCTGGGTACAAAGTAATTTCCGATGAATTTGTACGAGCCGCCCTCTCCGAAGGAGAGGGCGGTTTTCGTTTTAAACAGGAATTTTCAAATTTTTAAAACAGAAAATCCGGCAGGCGTTTACCTGTCGGATTTAAAACTTCTTTTCTGGGCTTTACGCGAGCTTTTCGGATGCCGCCGCGACAGAAAGCAGGTCCGCTTCGGCGTAAGGCTTTCCAATCCACTGGATGTTTACGGGGAAACCGTCTGCGCTTCCACAGGGAACGGAAATTCCCGGGAGTCCGGCGAGGTTCAGGCTGACCGTGTAGATATCCGAAAGGTACATCGCCATCGGGTCGCTTTCGCTTGTTCCGCGGAGGAGCGGAAGCCCGGGCATTACCGGGGAAGCGATGACGTCGCAAGATTTGAACGCGTTCGTGAAATCGTCGGAGATCAGGCGGCGAACCTTTTGTGCCTGGACATAATATGCGTCAAAGAATCCGGAACTTAAAACATAGGAACCGAGCATGATTCGGCGCTGGACTTCCTTGCCGAACGCTTCGCTGCGGGACATCGCATAGAGGTCGTAGAGATTCTTCGCTTCCTTGCTGCGGTATGTGTAGCGCACCCCGTCAAAGCGGGACAGGTTGCTCGAAGCTTCGGCGGTCGCGATAATGTAGTAGCTTGAAACCGCATAGTGAATGTTCGGCATGGAAATCTCGCGAAGTTCCGCGCCTTCGGATTCCGCATGCTTGAGAAGCGTGTCGATCGCTGACTTGCACTTGGCGTCGAGACCGTCGCCGAAGTATTCCTTGGGGACCCCGATGATTTTTCCCTTCAGGGATTCGCCGATTTTCCGACCGAAGTCTTCGGTGGGGCGGGCGCTCGTCGTGTTGTCATGGACGTCCTGGCCGCAGATGGCGGAGAGGACCGTCGCCGCGTCCTGGACATTTCCGGCTAGCGGGCCTATCTGGTCAAGGCTTGACGCATAGGCGATCAGGCCGTAGCGCGAAACGCGTCCGTATGTGGGCTTGAGACCGACGATGCCCGTGCAGGCCGCAGGCTGGCGAATCGATCCGCCGGTATCGCTTCCGAGGGCGACGGGCACCGTTTCCGCCTTTACCGCGACGGCTGAGCCTCCCGAAGAACCGCCGGGAACGCGGGACGTGTCGATAGGGTTTTCGACCGGACCGAAATACGAGGATTCGCTCGAAGAGCCCATCGCAAATTCATCCATGTTCGTCTTTCCGACGATGACCGCGCCCTGAGCCTCGATCTTTTCGACCGCGGTTGCCGTGTAGGGCGACACGAAATGTTCAAGCATTTTCGAGGCGGCTGTCGTGCGGGAACCTTCGAGGCAGAGATTGTCCTTGATGGCGACGGGAATGCCGTCTAGCGCGCCGAGGGATTTTCCCTCTTTGCGGCGTTCGTCGCTTTCCTTCGCTTTTTGCATGGCGCGTTCGGCGAGAACCGAAATGTAGGCGTTGAGCGACTTGTTCTTTTCGATTGCGGCGAGAGATTCTTCGGCGAGCTTTTCTGCGGTCGTGCTTCCGCTTTCAAGTGCCGACTTCAAATCCTGGATGGTTTTCATTTAGCGTTCTCCGGACCATTTCATGATGTACAGACCGACGACAAGACCGACAAGGCTCATCACGTTCAGTTTCAGCTGGAAGCCAAAAGCGATCTTGAACATGTAGAGGTCGAGCGTAAACGGCTGCATTTCCGAGCCTGCTCCTGTGCTGAAAGCCCAGAACGGCTTGACGAAAAAGTTGTGTACGATGTTGTTGTAGCCGCCGGCATTCATCAGCTCGCCGAGCTTGCCAAACAGAAATCCGAGGCTTTCTCCGAGAACTCCGCCGATGAGGAGGCCGAGCACCACGAAGAGCAAAAGTCTTCCAAAACTGTTCTTATGCGACATAATCTGCGTCCATTTTTAGACGAAATATAGAAAAATGGAGAATTCTCGGAATGACGAAGACGGTTTGGAGCGGATAAAGCCCGGTATGCGGGAAGCGTTTTTTGAAATATTTTTATTTGCGATGATGAAAAATACTTATCTTTTGTTTTGATACTGATTTTTTTTTTCACTACGAGGTCAAAATGAAAAACTTTATTGCAAATTCCAAAAGGTTCGCAACGTTTGTTCTTCCGCTTTGTGTGCTTGCCGCTTGCGGTGATGACGTAACGAAAGTGACCAATGTGACACAGGAAACTTCCAAGCTGGAAGTCGTCGCGTCCGTAGATTCGCTTGGAAAATGCACGGCAGAACGTTCGGGCGAAATGAAGTTCGCGCAGAAGGAAAACGCTGTCTTTTTCTGTGCGGATTCCGCTTGGCAAAATGTTTCCATGGCGGGCGAGGATAGTTCCGCCGAAAATGGCAAAGGCTGCTCGATTGTCGATGACGGAATGGGAACGGTCACGCAAGTCTGCGGCGAGGACACGGTCACGTTTAACAAGGGGATTTGCGGAAGTTCTCCATATGAACCGTTGAAAGGCTTCTGCTTTGAAGATTCCGTTTATTCCTGCGAGGGCAAGCCTTACGATCCGTCGAAGAAATTCTGCTATGAAAAAGCCGTCTATGAACTGTGTGACGGAAAACCTTACAATCCGACGGACTCCGTCTGGAAATGCATCGACGGAAGAATTGCGATGGAATTTACGGACAAGCGCGACAAGCAAACCTATGCGGCGGTGAAAATCGGCGAACAGCTCTGGATGGCGGAGAATTTGAACTTCGCCTATCCGAAGCTAGCGCGTTCTGAATCAGAAACGGATTCCACGGAAAGCGCGGCGCTGGACTCGATCAGTTTCTGTTACAATAATGACCCGGCAAACTGCGAAAAGTATGGTCGTCTTTATACATGGGCTGCGGCGATGGATTCGGTGGCGGTTCTCGGCGACAGCGCTGGTTTCGGTTGCGGTTATCGCGTCGATTGTTCCCCGACATATCCGGTTCGCGGAATCTGCCCGGAAGGCTGGCACATGCCCGATACGACGGAATGGTTCGCTTTGAAAAATTTTATCGAAAAACAACTCGGCGATACAGCGCTTGTAGGCTATGCGCTAAAATCGACAAGCGAATGGATTTCTAATGGTATCGGTTCCGATACGTTCGGATTCAAAGGTCTCCCTGCGGGCTATTTAAATGTGAAGAATCTAAAGTTTTCTAGCTTTCAACGGGAGGCTTATTTTTGGAGTTCTGTAGCTTGGGATGATGAGGAGGGTGTCAATATGTCTTTGGAGTACGATTACCCTGCCTTTGATGACTGGCGTGATTTTAAGTACGCTGCGTACTCTGTCCGCTGCGTTAAGGACTAATCCTTAATAAAAATTTTGTTGCTCCGTTTAAAGACCTGGAAAAAGTTGTCTTGGCGGGGCGATTTCTATATTAACGCTAAATGCGATACGCCCTTTTGACAAGTCCCGAAAGCTTTGTCGATGAAATCGACCTGATCGAGAAAATTTTCGACATCGGACTGGATGCGCTTTATGTCTGGAAGCCGAACCTCTCCGACCGCGCTTTGGACCGCTTTCTGCTTTCGCTGGCGGAACCGATTCGCGAACAGAGCTTTCTTTGCGGGTCGCCGTCAAAGGCTTTAGAATTTGGACTTTTAGGTTTTCACGTGTCTGCGGACTTTTGCGTTCGGAATGCGGATGCGACGATGCGGGCTTCGGGACTTCTGAGCGTCTATGCGAAAAACCAGGACGATTGGCGGAAAATCCCGGAAGGCGTTCTCTGCAAAGTTTCGACCTTGGTCGTCGATTCGCTGGACGGCTTTCCCGGTTCGGCTTTTGTCGCAAGCGATGCGACGGAACTTCCGGCGGATGCGGAAAACTTTTTTATCACTTCGGGAATCTGGGAATTTGCCGATCCCGTTTCCGCCTGGAGGCGTTTATGCGGAAGATGACATACGCGATGACTGTTGCCGGTTTTGACGGCAGTGCCGGAGCGGGAATCCTCGCCGACATCAAGGCGATGAAGGACTTTGGCGTTTACGGCTCGGCGGTCAGCACGGCTCTCACGGTGCAGAACGAAAATTCCTTCTCGGATCCGGGATTTCTTCCGTGGGAGCGTATCCGCACGCAGCTCGAAAAGCTCTACGAAGTGCGCCCGTATCGCTTTGTGAAAATCGGGCTTGTCGAGAATGCGGAAACTCTGCGGCGAATCGTCGAATGGCTTCGTGGTCGGGACGGGAAAACCTTTATCGTCTGGGATCCCATCATGGGGGCGACTGCGGGTTACCGCTTTTTTGCGGACGGCGATGCGGACAAGTTTTTCCCCGTGTTTTCGCAGATAGACCTGATTACGCCGAACCGGTTTGAATACGCGTATCTCGGGTTGGGCGTCGCAGACAGCCGACGGGAAGTTCTTGTGGGAAACGGAACGTCCGTTTTGCTCAAGGGCGGCCATGCGGAAGGGGACATGTCCGTGGATATTCTGTGGCATGACGGGAAAAAGTTCGAATTCGCGTCGAGGCGTTTGTTTGGGGTCGATAAGCACGGCTCGGGCTGCACGCTTTCGTCGGCTATCCTTGCGAACGTGGCGCTTGGGAAATCCCTGCCCGAGGCCTGTAACGCTGCGAAAGGCTATATCGCAAAATGGTTTGCCGGCGGGGAAGGGCGGACCGGCTGGGTGGAATAAGAAAGGCTCGCCTTGCGCGAGCCTTTCTTGAAAATTTTTTCCGTTTACAGATCGACGACTTCTGTCCAGCCGAACGGATCGGGTTCTTCCGCAAACTGGATTGCCGTGTAGGTGTTGAAGAGTTTCGTGCAGACGGGACCCGGGTTTACGCCGTCACCGTAGGTGAACGTCCTGTTTGCGACCGGATCGACGATTTTCTTTATCGGGGTGATGACCGCTGCGGTTCCGCATTCCGCGGTTTCGCTGAATTCGGCGAGTTCCTCGAACGGGACCTGGCGGCGTTCCACCTTGTATCCGAGATGTTCCGCGAGCTGCTGGAGGCTCTTGTTCGTGATGGACGGGAGAATCGATTCGGATTTCGGAGTCACGTAGGTGTTACCCTTGATGCCGAAGAAATTTGCCGGACCGCATTCGTCGATGTACTTTTTTTCCTTTGCGTCGAGGTAGATAGTGCTCGAATAGCCGAGTTTCTTCGCTTCGGCGAGGGAAAGCAGGCTCGCCGCATAGTTTCCGCCGACCTTGACGGTTCCCGTTCCCAGAGGGGCGGCGCGGTCGTAGTTCCGGCTGATCATCATATCGACTGGCTTGAATCCGTCCTTGAAGTAAGGGCCTACCGGGGTCACGAACATGAGAAGCATGTATTCGTCCGAGGGCTTTACGCCGACTTCGGGACCGATGCCGATGAGGAGCGGGCGGATGTAGAGGGTTGCTCCGTAGCCGTAGGGCGGCACAAAGCGCTTGTTCGCCTTCACGACCGTGTAAACCATTTCACGGAAGAGTTCGACCGGCGGAACGGCCATCAGGACGCGGTTTGCCGTGTTCTGGATGCGGCGGGCGTTTTCTTCGACGCGGAATACGCGGACCTTGCCGTCCTTGCCGGTATAGGCCTTGAGACCTTCGAAGCCTTCTTGGCCATAATGCAAGCAAGTAGCGGCGATATGAATGCTGATATCCTTGGAGGAGGAGAGTTCGATTTTTCCCCATTCTCCGTTGCGGTAATAGCAGCGAACGTTGTAGTCGGTGTCATAGTAACCGAACGGGAGCGTTTTCCAATCAACTGTATTCAAATCAACTTGCATAGTCTATGCCTTTTTTGTGACGTCACCTGGCGCCGTCTGAAAAAATACACATTTTGATTTAAAATGGCTTTGGACTCTTCAAAAAAGATATATTCCGTCCAAAAGGATTGTTTGGATGTTTACCGGAAAAATGACGTTTTTGGAACTTTGCCTCTGTGCCGCCCTCTTTGCCGAGAGTCCTGTCGATGATTTCGGTTTCCGGAAAATCTACCGGACAAAGGAGGGAACCGTTTCGTGGAACTCTGCGCACTGGGCGAACGGCAGCGCGCGGAGCGTGGAATGGGACGGCGACCCGGACGATCCGCTTGGCTGGACGGAAAGCCATAGCGACGGAAACGGTTCGTTCGATATCGACGGAAAGGGCGTGATGCAGATGAACTGGAATGACGGTCCCCGGTTTCACGTGAACAGCCTGAACGGTTCTAAAACGCAGTTCTTTTTGAACGCGGAACTGACCGCTTACTTTATGCGGGACGCTTCGGGCGGTGAAGATTTCGGCGGAATGGTCGTCGGGATGCGTTCCGGTCCCCTAGGACACGGATCGGGCGGCGGGGACAATTGCGATGCGACGACATACTATGCGCGCTTTCGGAACGACGGGAAATGGGATTTCGAAAAGGAATGGAAACACCCGGAGAGCTTTTTCCGGACGACTTCGGGCGTCGGCAACCAGGATCCGCTTTGGGGAGGCGCTCCGCTTCCGGTGGGGAAGTGGATAGGGATGAAGTATATCGTCTATAACAAGGATGCGGGAACGGTCCGTCTAGAGCTTTACATCGATTCGACGTCAAATGCGACGCCACCCGGCAAGTGGGAACTTGTCGGAGCCATCGAAGATGCGGGACAGGATTTCCGCGGGGCTTCGGGCGAGACGGTCTATGGATGCGCCTACTCGGATGCGCTCGCTCCGATTCTCAAAGGCGGAGGAACGGTCCTTTTCCGCTCGGACAGGGACCATCCCTTTTACAGGTTTGTTACGATTCGGGAAATCGACATTTCGGGAGCGCCTTTCGGCGAGACGGATGCGATTCGGAAAATGTCGGTCCGCGTTTGGAAAAAAGACCCGGTTTCGAAATTCGACCTGCTTGGACGCCCTTCGGAAGACGGTGCGCCGCTGCGGATTTTTGTCCGCTAAAATCTTGCAAAATGCACATGTGTTCACTATATTTGGAACATGACTCGTTCCCTTGTCGTTCGCGATGCATGCGAACATAACCTGAAGCATGTAAACATCACCATTCCGCGCGATTCCATTGTCGTTGTGACGGGCGTTTCCGGGTCGGGAAAGTCGAGTCTCGCCTTCGACACGATTTTTGAAGAGGGGCAGCGACGCTACGTGGATTCCCTTTCGGCGTATGCGCGACAGTTTATCGGCGTGATGAAGCGTCCCGATGTGCAGTCGGTGACGGGAATTTCCCCAACGATATCGATAGACCAGAAGACGGTGAACCGGAATCCGCGCTCGACCGTGGGAACGACCGTCGAAATTCTCGATTTCTTGCGCCTGCTCTTTGCTCGTCTTGGAACGCCTCACTGTCCGAAGTGCGGCAAGGAAATTCGGGCGACGACCATCGATCAGATTGTGGACAATCTCTATGCGGAAAGCGCCGGACGTGCGATGATGATTCTTGCCCCGATTATCCAGGAGCGCAAGGGCGAATACCGGAAGGAATTCCAGGAGCTTTTGGAAAAAGGCTTCGGCCGTGTCCGTGTCGATGGAAAAATCTTTCGTACAAATGAAGTTCCCCTGCTCGTACGCTACGAGAAGCACACAATCGAAGTCGTCGTCGATCGCATTTCGGTAGAGGACAGGAATCTTTCCCGGATTCGGGAAGACTTGGAAGGCGCGTTACGCCTCTCCGGCGGGAAGCTTGTCGCGTTTTTGTTTGACGACGGCGAGTATCGCTTGCAGGGAACGGAACTTGCCTGTCCGGATTGCGGAATCTCCATCCCGGAACTCGAACCGAGACTTTTTTCCTTTAACGACCCCCACGGGCAATGCCCGCACTGCAAGGGCCTTGGACGGGACTATGTCTTCGCCGAAAACCTGATTGTCCCGGATGCGTCTCTTTCGATTCGGGGTGGGGCGCTCAAATGTCAAAAGTCCGACGGGAAGATAATCTTTACGGACTTTGGCTGGCCGGAACTTTCGAAGGTCGCGCGTGCGGAAAAATTCTCGTTGGATACCCCCTGGAGAAAACTTCCGGAAAGCGCAAAAAAGGCGATTCTTTACGGGAGCGAGAAGTCGGAAACTCCGGGGATTGTCACGCTGATGCAGGAACTCTGGGACCAGTGGCACATCGTCCATTTCCAAAAGTTCATGAATGACAGCGAATGCCCGGTCTGCCACGGTTCGCGGATTTCGCCGGTGGCGCTTGCGGTTACGTTTCGGAATTTGAATCTCGATCAGATGTGCCGGATGCCCGTGGAAAGGCTCGAAGCGTTCTTTCGCACGGTGGAGCTTTCGCCGCGGGAGAAACATATCGGATATGAACTTTTCAAGGAAATCCGGAATCGCCTGGGCTTTTTAAGGAGTGTCGGACTGGGATACCTGACGCTTGCACGCGGAGCGAAAACCCTTTCGGGTGGCGAAGCGCAGCGGATCCGCCTTGCGAGTGCAGTCGGAGCGGGACTTCAGGGCGTACTGTATGTTTTGGACGAGCCGAGCATCGGGCTTCACGCTCGGGACAACGAGATGTTGCTCGGGATTCTCGAACGGCTTCGCTCGCAGGGGAACAGCCTGGTCGTGGTCGAGCATGACGAGGAGACGATGCGCTATGCGGACTTTGTCGTCGATGTCGGGCCGGATGCGGGTGTCCGGGGCGGGACGGTTGTCGCGGCGGGAACGGTCGAGGACCTCGAGAAAAATCCCGATTCGCTAACCGGCAAGTATCTTGCGGGAAAACTCAAAATCGAAATTCCGAAGGAACGGAAGGCGGTAACCGACAAGACGCATTTCTTGGAAATCTTCGGAGCTGCGGAAAACAATCTGAAGCATGTCGATGCCAGGATTCCCCTCGACGGAACTCTCACAGTGGTGACGGGCGTTTCCGGGTCGGGAAAAAGTTCGCTTATCAATACGATTCTAAAAAAGGAACTCGCCCGGCGCTTTCACGGGGCTACGGAAATACCGGGAAAGTTCGATCGTATTTCGGGGACTGAATTTATCGACAAGGTCATCGAGATAGACCAGACCCCGATCGGTCGCACGCCGCGTTCGAACCCGGCGACATACACGGGAATCTTCGACGATATCCGGGATCTGTTTGCGCGGCTTCCCGAGAGCAAGGTCCGTGGCTACTCGAAGAGCCGTTTCAGTTTCAATGTTCCGGGGGGGCGCTGCGAAGCGTGTGGCGGTGCGGGTGTCAAAATCGTACAGATGCAGATTCTGCCGGATGTGCAGGTAACGTGCGACGTGTGCGGCGGCAAGCGTTTCAACGATTCGACTCTCGAAGTCCATTACCGGGGAAAGACGATTACGGATGTTCTCGACATGTCGATCGACTGCGCACTGGATTTCTTCGCGGATGTACCGAAGATTGCGGAACCGCTCCGGCTCTTGCAGGAGGTGGGACTCGGATACCTGACGCTTGGGCAGCCTTCGACGACGCTTTCCGGCGGCGAGGCGCAGCGTATCAAGATTGCGACGGAACTTCGACGGCCCGGAACGGGAAAGACGCTGTACCTTCTCGACGAACCGACGACCGGTCTGCATTTCGAGGATATTCGCCGTCTGCTCGGATGCCTTGCCCGCTTGCGGAACCTCGGGAACAGCATGGTGATCATCGAACACAACATGGATGTCATCAAGTGCGCGGACTGGATTGTCGATCTGGGGCCGGATGCCGGTGAGCGGGGCGGAGAAGTCGTGGCGACGGGAACTCCCGAAGAAGTCGCTCGAAATCCTAGGTCCCTGACGGGGAAGTTCCTCTCGAAAGTTCTCTATCCGGAACATGCGGAAATCGCCAAGGCGATTCGCCATCGGGAAAGTTCCGAGTGCCTGGACATCCAGGTCGTCGGGGCGAGAAAGCACAACCTGAAAAATTTTTCGGTGACGATTCCGCGGCATCGGCTGACGGTGATTTCGGGTGTTTCCGGTTCGGGAAAGTCGAGCCTTGCCTTTCACACGCTTTTCGCGGAAGGGCAGCGCCGGTTTGTGGAAACGCTGAGTACCTATGCGCGGCGTTTTCTGGGCCGTCTCAATCGCGGTTCGGTCGATTTTATCCGGGGACTTTCCCCGGCGATTGCGATTGACCAGGGATGCGCTTCCAAGAGTCCTCGGAGCACCGTGGCGACGCTTACCGAAATCTACGACTACTTTCGGATCCTCTGGGCGCGTGCCGGAATTTCTCATTGCCCTCGTTGCGGGCGTCCGTTGGAATCGTCGTCGGTTTCCTCGATTGTCGAAAGCCTATTGAAACGTTCCGCGGGAAAGTCCGTCGAAGTGCTCTCCCCGATCTTTATCGCGGATTCGAATGGCGAATGGATGGCTTCCGGTGCGGAAAAACTTCCCGGAATTTCGGGCCGCTTGCAGGAACTGGGTTACCGGAAGGTTTTGCTCGATGGAAAGCTGCGGGATCTTCCGCTTGAAAACATGCCGAAAACGGTGAAGAATGTCTATGCCGTGGCGGATACGGTTCCGGTTTCGAAAAACAATGCTTCGCGCCTTGCCGATTCCCTGGAAAGGGCTTTTCGCGATGGTTCGCGTTCCGTCGCACTTCGCATTGCCGGGAAAATCCATCCTTATTCGCTTTTTCCGAGCTGCGGGCATTGCCGCTATTACCTGAAACAGGATCTTGACCCGAAGCAGTTCAGTTTCAATACGCACTGGGGTGCCTGTGAGCGGTGCGCGGGTCTGGGAATCCTGCATTCGGGCGAAATTTGTCCAGACTGCAAGGGTTCGCGCTTAAAGCCCGAAATCCGCGCGGTGACGATTGGCGAAAGGAATATTTCCGAAGTTTCGGCGATGAGCATTCATGCTGCGACCGAATGGTTCCGAAATTTGCGCTTGGACGCCTCCCGGAAAAAAATCGCTGCGCCACTTCTCCGGGAAATCCTGGGCAGGCTTCGTTTTCTCGAAGATGTCGGGCTGGGATACTTGAACCTAGACCGGACGGGAGATTCGCTTTCGGGCGGAGAATCCCAGCGGATACGCCTTTCGAGCCAAATCGGCAGCGGCCTTGAAGGCGTGATGTATGTGCTAGACGAGCCGACGATCGGGCTTCACCAGAGCGATACGAAGAAACTGCTCGATTCCCTGTATCGGTTGCGGGATTTGGGAAATACGCTGATCGTGGTGGAGCATGACCTGGAAATGATCCGCGGCGCGGACCACCTGATCGATATGGGGCCTCTTGCCGGCGAGTATGGGGGCGAGGTGGTCGCCGAGGGTTCGCCGAAGGTTCTTTCGAAAAAGTCCGCCTTGAAAAAGTTTCCGCAGAGCGAAACCGTAAAATATCTGACCGGATCCGTTCCCGTTTACAACCCGCCGATAGACCCTGTTCCGGAGAACGCAGCGTTCCTCGAATTCCGGAACCTTTCTTCGCACAATCTAAAAGACGTTTCTGTCCGTTTCCCGGAAAACCGGATTTCGACGGTCTGCGGCGTTTCGGGTTCCGGGAAAAGTTCGCTTGTCATGGATGAAATCCTGCCGCTGATGCAGGATGCTTTCGGGCGCGGCGAGAAACGGCGAAAGGCTAGGCTGCGGGCTATCTTCCCGGAATCGGTCAAGGAAGTTCTCGCTGTCGATCAGAGCCCGATTTCGGGGACTCCGCGATCGACGCCGGCGAGCTTTATCGATGCGCTAACCCCGATCCGCGAACTGTTTGCGAAGATGGAACTTTCGAAGATAAAGGGGTTTGGCCCGAACCGCTTTAGCTACAATTCGAGTCGTGGCGGGGGTCGCTGCGAAGCGTGCGAAGGGCGCGGCATGACTTCCATGGAAATGCATTTTCTCTCGGATGTGTGGGAAACCTGCGATGTCTGCAAGGGAAAGCGTTTTAACCAGGAAACGCTCGCCGTGGAGTTTAAAGGGAAAAATATCGCCGATGTCCTTTCGATGCGGATTGACGAAGCCTGTGAATTTTTCATGGACCAGCCCAAGATCGTAAAAAGGCTCCGGATCCTTATTGACGTGGGGCTTGAATACTTGCGTCTCGGGCAGTCCGCAACGACGCTTTCTGGCGGAGAGGCCCAGCGGATGAAGCTTGCCGCGGAACTTGCGCGCGGCACAGGACGGAAAGGGGTTCTCTATCTTCTCGACGAACCGACGACCGGGCTTCACCTCAAGGACGTTCAGATCCTCTGGAATCTGTTACGGCGGCTTTCGTCGCAGGGGAACACGGTCATCCTGATCGAACATCATCCCGATGTCATCCGTCTTTCGGATTATATCGTGGAACTGGGACCGTCTGGTGGCGATGCGGGAGGATTTGTCACCTACATGGGCACTCCTTCGGGCAAAAAAGCGTAGGCCGTTTTTGGGTGCGTCCGTTTTTTTATAGATTGCACACATCCCGTCGGAGAAAGTATGGCTTTAAAAACTTGGACTCTGTTCCTTTGCGCACTGGCTTCTGCGTTTGCCGGCGAAGCCGGGGATTATCGCTTTACGGTCCCCGAAAACCAGTTCGAAGTCGGTTCTAGGATTTTAAATGCCCGGAATGTCTGTGTCGATGGAGGCGATTCCGCCTATCTGCATTCGGAGAAGGTCCGCTATCCGCTTGAACAGGGAATGCTTTACCTGAGGAGCAAGGTCAAGGGAAATCGCTACGGTTGGTATTCGGGAAGCGCGAAGCCCGAATGTTTCAAGACGTTACATGCGTTCGGCCTGAGGGAAAACCGCCTTTCGGTCCTCGAAGCGAGCCGTCTGCGCTTCTTCGCCGAAAGGTTCCGGAAGCCTTTCCAGGACGAGGCGGAAATTTACTTTGACAAAAGGTTTATCTATTCTTCCCGGGTAGAAAATCTCTATTTCCTGAAAAACGGCAAGTGGCATAAGCTGAAACCGGCAAGCCTTTCGGGAATTGTCGTCATCGACGATGTTCCGGATTCGACGATTGTGGTCATCGGGCAAAATTCTTTCCGTGCGCCGATCACGTTCTCTCCGGTCGATACGGGGCTTTTCTATGCAACGTTCCTGATACCGCACATGTATCCGGCTGCATCCGGAGTCCGCGTTTCTAGCGGCAAGACCTCTTTCCTCAAACCGGTTCGCGTTCCCGAGGATACGACGGTCTATCGGATTGAAACTTCGGTCACGGCGGAGCGGATAGCGGCGACTCGGAATCTTCGGGAAACGGAATCGCTTTACGATACCTTTATCGAGGAATTGAACGGGACGAAAATCGATCGTGGAATGGCAGGCTTCGATTCGACTTACCCGAAGCCCAAGAACCCGCCGCGCGGGATGTCAAAAACCGACCCCCAGTACGAAGCGTATCTCGCCGTGTTTGATGTAGCCCGGTCCCGTGCCCGCTCGCAGTGGCTATCGAAAAGGCTTTCGGAAATCCTCGCCTTGAACGGGGCGCTTCTCTCCCGCCTGGACGCACAGCAAAAGGACACCGTCTCGTTCCCGTCTGTTCCCGTATCGGTTGCGAAAAAGGACTCCTCTTATGAAATCGCCTTCCGGGATTCCGCAAACCGGATTGACGTGAAATGGGTCGGAAGTTTTCCGGAAAAGGTTTTTCCCGAAAGCCAGGACAGGTTTACGCTTGTCCTTGAAAACAAGCCTGTCTGGAAACATGAAGGCTTCCGCGTCAAGAGCCGCCACCAGTACCGCTTCCTGAAACTGCTTATCCGACGCGGCGATTCGACGTTTGCCGGCGAGGGAAAGTTCATCTTGCCGGGATACATCCTGGCGGAAGACGAGGTTCAGGAATGGCTGATGCCCGCACCGGTTGTCGTGGATTCCGCGGACAGTTCGAAGGCGAAGACAGAAGCGAAGGACTCTGTTTTCGAGGACGCGAGTCGCGCCTGGGCAAAAATCGATTCGGGAGTGTTTCTGTATAAAGGCCGGACCGTGCGCATTTCTGCGTTTTCCATCCGCAAGACCGAAGTGACCGTCAGCGAATATCTCGAAATCATGAGGGATTCAACGCACTTTGCCTTTGACGACAGTCTAAAACCTGCGCACAATGTCAGCTGGGAACAGGCGAACAGGTTCTGTGGGAAAATCGGCGGAAGGCTTCCGACGGAAGCGGAATGGGAATTTGCGGCGCGTTCCGGCGAAAAGGGTAGCTATGTTTGGGAACAGAAGAAAGGCGCTATGCCTTTTGAATTGGCGATTTTCCGGGCGGATGGTCCTTCGCGGGTAGCATCGGCAAAGCCGAACGCGTTTGGGCTTTTCGATGTTGCGGGAAATGTCGCCGAGTGGACGCTAGACACCTACTCGCCGCTTTCGTTTTACGTGGAAAGCGAAAATCCGAGCGGTTCGTTCCTCGGCTACGAACGTGTATTCAAGGGCGGATCGTGGAAAAGCATATCCGAAAAGGAGTTGGACCTGACGGCGCGAAATGCAGAAGATCCGCGTTACTGGTCGGATTTTATCGGCTTTCGCTGCGTTTTGCCCGGACGATAATTTTTTAGGAGGTTTCCATGAAAAGGAATTCAAGAATCCTGCAAAGACTCACGGCGTTTCCCTTTCTCCTGATTTTCCTCGCGTTCCTTTTTCCGCTGGTGAACATTTCGTGTTCCGAAAAGGTCGTTGCGGATCCGAACGCGTACGAACTGATTTCCGGGGTGACTCCCGAAACGTTCCTGGGCGAAAAGGAAAAGAAGGTGGTCGAGGAAATGAAGAAGAACGAACCGCGGATTTCGGAATTTTTCGAGCAGCCCGTCGAGACGACGGCGGTGATCGTTCCGGTTATCGTCGCGGTCGCCCTTGCCGCGCTCTGCGCCTTTCTTTCGCCTGTCGGGTCGCTTGCGATGGCTCTTGCCGCCTTCGTGTCGCTCTGGGTTTTCATTTACAACCTGTCCGTTACCATCCAGACGGAACACTATGACTTTCTCATGGTGAAACCCGCAGTCGGCGCCTATTGCATCACTTTTTTGCTTATCATCGGCATTGCGATGAACTTGACTGTCATTATCAGGACAGCCCGGGAAAAACGGCAAGAACAGAAAACCGAAGAACTAAAATAAAGGACGCTCCATGGCCGAAAAATTCGTATTCTACATGAACCGCATGACCAAGACCTATCCTCCTGGAAAGACGGTTCTCAAGGACATTTCCCTCAGCTTTTATTACGGCGCAAAAATCGGGATTATCGGCACGAACGGCAGCGGCAAATCGACGCTTCTCCGCATTATGGCCGGAATCGACAAGGAGTTCCAGGGAGAGGCGTGGATTGAACCGGGACGCACGGCAGGCTATCTTCCGCAGGAACCACAGCTCGATCCGAATCTCACCGTCAAGGACAACGTCATGCAGGCGGTCCAGAAAAAACAGGCGATTCTCGATCGCTATAACGAAATTTCGATGAAGTTCGCGGATCCGATGGACGACGACACGATGACGAAGCTCATGGAGGAGCAGGGGCGCTTGCAGGACCAGATCGATGCCGAGGACCTGTGGAGTCTTGACCGGAAAATCGAAATCGCGATGGACGCACTGAACTGCCCGCCGGGGGACTGGCCCGTCACCAATCTTTCGGGCGGGGAAAAACGCCGGGTCGCTCTCTGCCGCCTTCTTCTCGAAGAACCGGACCTTCTTCTTCTCGATGAACCGACCAACCACCTTGATGCGGAATCGGTTGCCTGGCTCGAACGCCACCTTCGCGAATACAAGGGCTCCGTAATCCTGGTAACTCACGACCGATACTTCCTCGACAATGTCACCGGTTGGATTCTGGAAATCGATCGCGGACGCGGCATCCCCTGGCAGGGAAACTATGCGGAATGGCTCGACCAGAAGATCGAACGCATGAAGAACGAGGAAAAGGGCGAATCGGACAGGCAAAAACGCCTCGCCCGCGAACAGGAATGGGTGAAGCAGAGTCCGAAGGCCCGCCAGGCGAAGAACAAGGCCCGCTTGAAAGCCTACGAAGACCTCCTTGCGGAAGACAGCCGCGAACAGGTGAAAATCGCGCAGATCTATATTCCGAACGGCAAGCGTCTCGGAAATGTCGTCATTCAGGCGGAGCATTTGCGCAAGGCCTACAACGACAAGCTTCTGTTTGACGATTTGTCGTTTACGCTTCCCCGGTCGGGGATTGTTGGCATTATCGGACCGAACGGTGCCGGTAAATCGACCCTTTTCAGGATTATCACAGGCAAGGAAAAGCCGGATGCGGGAACGCTCAAGATTGGCGAAACGGTCGAGATGATTACGATGGAGCAGGGACGCGAAAGCCTTGACGACTCCAAGACGGTTTTCGAAGCGATTACCGGAGGAAAGGATGAAATCGTGCTTGGCGAACGCAAGATGAACGGGCGCGCCTATTGCGGGCTGTTCAACTTTACCGGTGCGGACCAGCAGAAAAAGCTTTCCGTCCTCTCCGGCGGGGAGCGCAACCGCGTGCTGATGGCAAAGAACCTCCAGCATCCGGGAAACCTCCTGTTCCTCGACGAACCGACAAACGATCTGGACATCGAAACCTTGCAGGCCTTAGAACAGGCGATTCTCCGCTTTGCGGGCTGCGCCGTCATCATTTCGCACGACCGCTGGTTCCTCGACCGCGTCGCGACCCACATCCTCGCTTACGAAGGCGATTCAAAGGTCGTCTGGTTCGAAGGCAACTGGAGCGAGTACGAAGCGGATTACAGGCGCCGCATGGGCGAAGATGCGGACACGCCGAAACGCTTCAAGTACAAGACATTGACGCGCGAATAGTTCTAGAAGGCCTGCGACAGGTCGAAATTGATTCGGTCAAAGGAGAACGCTTCCGGGGAAAATCCCGGAAGTTTCTTTTTGAACGTGTAGTCCAGCCGGAGGGTCAGGAACTGCCATTTGTAGCGAAGACCCGTTCCGAGTGCCGCGCCGCTTTTTTCGGCGTAGAGAGCGTTCTTGTCCGATACATGCGTCCAGTCGTAGAACTCGACAAGCTGCCAGTTTTTGGTCGCTTCGAATGGGGAGTTGATGCGGAGTTCCACGTTCACGCGGAGATACTGCGGCGTTAGCCCCGTATTGATGACTTCCTCGCCGTTTTCATCGAAAATCGTGTAGCCCGGGTAGATGCTGCGGAAGTGGTAGCCGCGGACCGTGCGGGAACCGCCCTGGTAAAAGATTCGGGCATCGTCCTCGAGGGCCTGTTTGAAGAATTTTCCGAAACTCACGCTTGCGGCGGAGAGGAACGGTCCGAATAGCGGCAGGTAGCCGGTGCTTACGAGTTCGCCGTAGGTATAGGGATTTCCGCGCATTTCCGGATCCCGGATGCTTCCGGTGAAGTTCATTCCCCAGCCTAGTTTGGGCGCAAAGCGAAGTCCCTTTGTCGGGTTGAAGTAGTCGTTCGAATAGTCGAACGTGAGAGCCGTTTCACCCTTGACCTTGAACAGCTTGGATTCGTTCTTTTGTACGAAGCGCATGTCGAGGGAGGCGCGAAAACGGATATTGTTCGAAATGCCGAACGTGAGATCTCCGCGGTTGATGATTTCCGTTCGTTCTTCGAGGCTGTCCGGGTAGGCGGGCGGGGAAGTCTTTTCGTGGTTAAAACTGATGTGGTCGTCGAAGCGGATCGCTGTGGGGATGAAGCTGAAGCGCGTTCCGAACAGCAACGGGTTTGCATAGCCGAGCGTGAGTTCCTGCTTGTTCTGCGCCACGAGAATGCTCGCCGAACCTTCGTGAAAGTGCCCTAGGAAATTCTTGTGCTTTAACATTGCGGAAGCGCCGAATCCATAGACTTCTTCGAAGAATACGGAATATCGGGTTTCTCCGGGCATTCGCTCGACAGCGTTGAAGCGTACGTCCGAAAGTCCGTCTTCCCTCGGAAAATCCTCTAGGTGGACGGAGGTGAAGATTTGCGTGGAAAGAAGCTTCGACCGAAATGTCGCATACGTCTTTCCGTTGATGATTTCGCCCTTGGGAATTCGCCATAGCTGGTTGATCCATGCCGTGTCGGAAAGTCCTTCCCGGTTGTTCGTATCGAGCTTTGCGATTTGCGCGGGCTTCTTCGTCTCGCTCGAAAAGTCTCCCATCCGGACGCGCATTCCCGGATCGACGTAGATTTCCACATTGACCTGGTGGTTCAGCGTGTCGAGATATTCCAGGTAGTCCGCTCGCACATGCAGATACCCGTATTCCCGGTAGAGAATCTGGATTTGCTGGACATCGTCTGCGACGATTGTCGGGTCGTAGGCCGCTCCGGTTTTAAAGCGGAGCCCTTTCAGCGCAACGCTGTCCGCTGCGATGTCCCGATCGATTTTCATCTCGCTGAACTTGTACGGAACGCCTTCCTCGATCCGGAAACGGTAGAGCGTATAGGGAACTGAATCCGTCGGGTCGGTATGGTTTCGCAAGACTTCCATGGACGAGGTGAAGCTGAAGTAGCCTTCGGAGTAGTAAAGAAGTTCCAGGTTCGTCCTTGCGATTCGCATCAGGAAGTCCTGGCGTGTCGTATCGACCATGCCGAATTCGTCGGGAATGTCGAGCTGCAGCGCGAGCTGTTCGTCCGAATAGAGACTGTTTCCGATGAACGAGACTTTCCAGCGGTTTTTCACTCCGACCGTATCGGCGGTTTCCGCGGCGCGGAGAAATCCGAGGCAGATAAGTATCGCGAGAAGAATCCGGCGGACGATCATTTCTTCTCCTTTTCCCTGGGCGAGAGCGCCTTGCACTTGCCGATTCCGAGCAGGCACGGCGACCAGAACTTGTAGCTGTAGTTAAAGCCGATATTCTTTTCGAGGCGGTTAGCGTCTTCGTCGGTCGTGGTGATGTAGTTCTTGGAAACTAGGCTTGCGCCGAAGTCGAGCTGGGGACTGTAGTGCTCCGGATTTTTCGTCCTGTCCTCTTCGGAGAATGCCGGGATGATATAGGAAATGCCCGCTTCGATCGCCCGGTCGTAAGTCGGCGTTTCGCTCTGGTCCTGCTTGTAGCCGAAGACGAGGCTCAGGTCCTTGACCCAGCGGTTCAGGGAAATGGGAATCATCAGGTAGCTTGAATCCTTTTCGGCGACGGATTCCTCGTTGAACAGCTTGAACTTCATGTCGATGTCGCCGACGTATTCCCCGCCGAGCGTCCTGTTTGCCGTGCTGGTCAGAACGCTCCCGATGAGTTTTCCTGCGACCTTGTTCCTGTCTATCGAGGAACTTTCCTCTTCGGAGATGCAGCCGAGGAGAACGCTGTAATAAAGAGACGCCGGGGAATCGTCAATTCCGCAGTTTGCGCTAGGCATCGGTTTCGGGGCGACGACGGAACCTAGGATGTCGAGATGTACCGGGCATGTCTCGTCATCGTCCCGGTGGCTGTTGGTCTTGCAGTAGGGCAGGTTCTGTACGCTCGAAATGTTGATGTTTCCGCGGTTCCAGGGAACGTCCTGGAAGGAAATGGCGAGGGATTCCAGGTCGAACTGGAACATATCCTTGAGACCGATGCTTCCGTTTCCCGAATTGTTGATGTCTCCGCGGAGAAGCGGATGGTCGGAAGTTCCAAGCACCCAGAGGTCGAGCGTTAGTGGAAAGCTTGCGAGGTTTGTCACGACGGCTACCGTGTCGCGTCCCGAATCGCTGATGTGGACTGCGATATTGATAGGTCTCGACTTGGCCGCCGTTTTCTTGACGACGGGCTTTGCGCGCCGGATCTTGGTGAAAAACCCGGAAAGAGTCGCCGAAATCTTGCTCAAGCTCCCGAAGCCGATGTCAACCGAGAATTCGTTTCTGTAGAGTGCGCGGTCTAGGAAGAAGTTTCCCTCGACGGTCGGATTGGCGAAACTGCCGTTTTCCGCGTGGGGCAGGTGCAGGATAGCCTTTCCCCGTGCGGAAGCGTCCGCCTTTCCCCATTCCGGCTTGTTTAGCTTGTACGAAACGCTGTCGATTTCCAGGGAAAGCGTAAATTCCTTTTCGGAGTCATCGAGGCTTCCGCGGACATCGCTTATCTGGATCTGGTGAATCTGGTCCCATATCAGGGAAAACTTTTCCGTGCCGACCGAAACCTTTCCGAGTTTTCTGTTTTTTAGGTCGTAGCTTGCGCTTCCCGCGATAAACTCGCCTTGGCTGTTAGAAAGCCTTGCCGAAGGAATGTCGAAGATTCCGTCGAGGAATGTACCGTTGAACGAAATTGGCAAAATGGGAAATCCGCGCTTGGTGTCGATTGCGGTGGAATCGGAATGGAACGAAAGCTCTAGGCTGTCGAGCGGGCTTTTTAGGTCTCCGGTCGCATCGGCCTTGAAATCGGTATAGACGACTTCGCCGAGATCTCTCGGCAAAAACCACGAACCGGAAAGCTGCGCTTTTCCCTTCCATTTCATCGTCGAATCGATATCGCCGTCGAGCCATGCCATTCCGCCGACCGGCGTGGTGAAGTAGGCGAAGATATGGTGTTCCGGTTCCAGAAGCCCATTGATGTCGATTTGCAGATCCCCGTTCCAGGCCCTTTCGCCTGCGCTGATGTTTCCCGAAATCTGCATCTTTTCCTTTTCGGCAAAGACATCCAGTTTCGGAATCGAAAAGGTTTCCCGCGAAATGTTCTTGAGCGAAAGATCCGAGAACTGGAGCGAACCCTGCAATCCGATCCCTTTCCGGTAGGTGACGTTGCCGCTGAAAATCCCGCTTTCGAGCGGGGAATTCTGGTAGGGGGCGAGCAGAAGCGGAATGTCGAACCTGTCCGTGGATGCCCAGGCGTCGGCGAGTTGTAACCCGGTATATCTCAATCCCGTCGAATCGTAGAGAATGTTTGCCGTTCCTTCTAGTTCGATTGCGTTTGTCCCTGTCGAGATAACGGCGCTTTCGAGCGAGATGCTGTCCTTCGTGTTGTGCGCCTGGAACTTTCCGTGCAGGGGAATCTGGGCGATTTCCGTCGAAACTTCCGCGATCAGGCTTCCGGAATGTTCTTCGAAGTTCTGGGTCATCGTTCCCGTCACGATACCGTCGAGGCCTCTCAGAAGGGTCGTGTCGGCAAAGGGGATGTGCGAAAGGCGTACCTGGAAGGCCTTGCTCGTAATGACCGGTTCAAAGGTGATAAAGGCTTCGGCAAATCCGCTTTCCGACTGGAAAACCTTCCACGAAGTGTGCGGAATGGAATCGTTCCACTTGACGTCTCCCGTAAAGGTGAAGTTTTCTTTTTGTGTCCGGATGAATCCGTTTGAAAAGTCGATGCCGTTCCTGTCGAGCGAAAGCGAGGTGAAGAAGGAATCCGCGGTCATCAGGTAGGCGTACTTGACCGGTGCGATGGAAACATCGGCGTACATTTTTCCGCCGTGGAACGATCCCTTGATTTGCGGGCGCGTGTCGAAATGCAGAAAATCTCCGCTCCAGCGTATCGACCAGGGCTCGTCCTTGGCGATGTCCCCCGTGAAATCGATTCGGAAATCCTTTGTGCCGGAAAGCCCCGATAGTTCAGCCCGTACGACGGATCCCGCTTTCGTAACCGCCTTGGCCTGGAGTTTTTCCGGGGAATCCTTTTTCGCATGGAGGGTAAGGTCGAGAGGCTGCATCTGCGGACCGAATTCCGCTTCGATGTTCTTGACGGTGGCGTCGATTTCGCCGCGCAGCTCCTTGTCGATCTTTCCGCGGATGGAAATGCTCTCCCCGGGTCGCTTGCCAAGAAATTTCCCGTCGATTTGAAAGACCATTTTCTCGTCGCTTTTTACCCGGATGTCTGCGGCGAGGGCGGGGAGCGGCCAGAATGCGCCGATGTCTGTCCGTAGTCTCGCCTTGTAGGAAAACTTTTTTTGCCTTGCCTTGGCGTTAAAGGAAGCGCTCAGCCGGATATTTCGAATCGAAACGTGTTTCGGAATTTTTTCCGCATCCCATTTCTCGGGATTCTTAACGAGAACGTCAAGGCTTCCCGAGGCGTTTTCTAGAGAGTCCCGCGGTGCGGAAATACGGAAAATCGCACTGTCCCTGTCTTCGGAGAGGAGCGAGCCTTTCATCCGGATGGTTTCCCCCTGGAAGGCGATTTCCGCCTTTGCCGAAATTTTTCTTGCTAGGTAGTCACCGCTTGCGTTTTTAAGGGAAAGTTCCGCCGCTTCGCTCCCCATGGACCTAACGTGCACGGAATCCGCGGACCAGGACCCGACGCCCTTGACGTCCACGCGAAAATGTGAAATACCTACTTGCGCTTCGAGCGGAATGCGAAAGTCCGGAACGGCGAGAGGCAAGGAATCCGGTTCGGATTTGGGGAAGGATCCGGGGTCGATCTTCGCTACTGCGGAATCCATATCGATATGTACGAAATCCTCTTCGGGTGAAAACAGGATGTGGGCGTTGATTCTCGGAGATTTCAGCGAAACGTCGAATCCCGCTCCCCGGACCGCAACGGAATCCCAGCTGCGGGAAAGCAGTCCTTCCCTGGAATGCCCGTAAAAGGCGACGCGCGCCACTCCGTAATCGTGCGGGGAATTTAAGTAATTATCTAGAAAACAGTTCAGAAACCAGGCACAAGCCAAGAGGCAGCCTACGAACATGGCGAAAATGCCGATGGCGACAGCGGGCTTTAACCGTTTCACAGGTTGCAATATAGCTAGAAAACTTATATATTGGGGACGTATGAGCTGTATTCAAACCATTCGCCTGGACATTTCTTCCGATGCGGATTTTTTTCCCGTACTCAAAAAATCCGTTTCCGATTTTGCCGAATCGCTTGGTCTCTCCGAAGAGACTGTGCGGGCTCTTGACCGGGAAACGGGAGATTTTTTCCGGCGAGGGCTTCCCGGCTTTGAAGATTCGTCTTTCCGTATAGAACTAGGACTAGTGGACGGACGCCTTCTCTTTTCCGCTTGCGATTCGAGCGAAAACAGGCTTTTCAGCAGGAATATCCCCGCCGCATGAAATCCGTTTCTATCCAGCCATATCCCGGAGAAACCGGAGTCGCAAGGATCAGACTCTGTGGGGATATCGGGCTTGCGGAAATTCCGCAAATCTCCGCGCTTTCGGAACGGCTCGAAACGAGCGGCATCTTGCACTGGGCGGTGGATCTGTCCGGTGTCAAGTTCTTGAGTTCCCCGGCGGTCGGGGCCTTGATGGGGCTTCGGTCGCGCGTCATCGGGCATTCCGGCAGCGTCTCCCTTTTTTCCGCGAGTCCCGAACTATTCGAAAAGCTTTCTCTGATGGGCGTTCCCCTCGCCATGCCGATTTTCAGGGACGAAAAGGCGTTTCTAGATTATTTCCATTGGGAATTCCGTGGCGCTTTTCGGCATGTTTCGTTCCTGCTTCCGGCTAGCGTTTCCGTCGTTCCGCCGACGCGCAGGCTTGTGGTCGGGCTTTTGCGCAGCAAGGGATTTTCGGACAAGGAAACGTTCATCCTGGAAACCATCGTCGATGAACTCGCAAACAATGCGATAGAGCATGGCCGTCCGCCGGATAACGTCTTTCGCCTGGAACTGAAATTCAGCAAATCGAAGACCGTGCTTTCTGTCATGAACCACTGCCGGGAACTTTCGGAAGACGAACGGAGAACGCTCGAGGAAAAGTATGCCCATCCGAAGATGACTTCGGGCTCCCTGAGAGGGCGGGGAATCGTGCTTGTGAAAAGGCTTTCTTCGCACATGGCGTTTCGCGTCGAACCGCGACAGGTCTTTGTCGAAGTGACGAGATTACGAGAGGAAACATGAACGAAAATCAGGAACTGCTGACCATCGAGAAAATCGAGAACCATCCTTCGGCGAGGCTCTTGCGCTTTGTGGGAGACCTGGATTCGACGAATGCGGAAACGACATCCGGCCGGATGCTCGAACTTCTTCGGGAAAACGTGACGACGATCGTCGCGGATTTTTCCCGCTTGCGCTACATCAACAGCACGGGACTAGGCGCGCTTCTCTTCGTGAACAAGAAGATCAAGGAGGCTAACGGGATTTTCAAGGTGGCGAACGTGAACGAGAATGTTCTCGAAATCATCGAAATCATCGGTGCCGACCAGCTTCTTGAAATCCACAGGACGCTCGACGACGCCCTGGAATCCATCCGATAGGCGAATGAAAAACTGGAGTTGTTTTTTATGAAATTTGCAAAGTCCGCAGCCGCCCTCGCTTTTTCCCTGGCGGCTCTTGCTGGGTGTTCTTCCGAAAGGAACGTTTCTGACCATCTCGTGGCGACGGTCGGCGACGAAAAGATTTACGCATCCGATATCGATTTTTTGAAAAGGACCTCTTCGACGTATGCGAAGCCCGGCAGGGAAAAGGCTGCACTTGAAAATGTCATCGAATCCCGTCTGGTTTTTCAGGCGGCGAGAGAAGTCGCTTTCGCGGACAGCGCCAAGATCCGAAAGCGTCTGGGGGAGCTTTCCGAGCGATTCCTCGCCCGCGCTTACGATGAGTTTTACCTTGGGCAGAACTTGGGGCATACGGATGCGGAAATTCGGAAATACTTTGACGTAAACCGCAAGCGCTTTGCCGCGGATTCGTGCGAGATTCTCGAAGAGTGCCGCACAGCCGTCGCCGAAAGTCTCTACCTCGAAGAGAATGCGGATTCCCTTTTCCGGTTCGTCACGCGGAAAATCGAGGAAATGCAGAACGTCTCCGTGGAAATTGCCTACGTGGAAGCCTCGGATTCTGCGGAAGCTTCCCGGGCGAAGTCCGCCCTCTTGGAAGGCTTGGAATTTCCGGGATTGAAAAAAATTTCGCTCGATTCAAAGTCGCCGAGCGGTTTTTGGGCGAATGCCGACGTTCGGAATGCCCTGTTCGGCAAGGAAGCGCTTCCCGCGGGAAGCGTCCATTCCGTCTCCGTCAACTCAAAAGACGTCGTCTGGAAGGTGCTGCTCCGCCGCGAAGGGGAAAAATTTCCCGAAGAAGGCCGCGATTCCATCCTGAAAGCCCGCTTCCTTGCGGAATACAGGGATTTTATGGCGAACAACGAAGACAGCCTTTTGCATAAAAGGTATGGCTTCCGTATGGAACATCCGGTTTATCCCGAAGTGCAGAAGTACTATGCGGAACATGCGGACGAGTTTAACGGAGCACCGCTCGACAGCGTTTCCGGACAAATTGAAAGGAAGTTTTCGGCTGGTGGCGAACTCCCGCTCGATTCGAATTACGTCCTCGCGACTTTTGGCGGGAAGCCTTTTATCCGCGAAAGCGACGTGAAAGCCCTTTTCATGGAAATCCCGCCGGATATCCGGAGACAGTATCCGCGCGCCCGTCGGGTATTGATGCTTGCCGGCTGGAAGCTCCGAGCGACTGCGGCCCGTGAAGCGGGGCTTGAAAATGACGGACTGCTCGAAAAAATCCGCAAGGATGTCGAGATATCCTTTTACCGGAAGGCTTTTTCCGGGGTACTGTCGAAAAACGGCTTCTTTACGCCGGACGATACGCTCCAAAGCCTCTTCAAGCGTTTTGGCAATAAGCTTTTCCCGGAAACCCCGATCGAAAAAGTTCGCGGCGAACTGGGAATCTTCGCGCAGACGCCGGATAGGGAATTCCTTTTCGAGTATTACCGGAATCCAGGTCGCTATGCGGAAACGTTGAATCTTGATTCCATCAAGGTCCTCGTGTTTAAAAATGCGATAGGGAGCTTTTCGAGTGACTGGTTCGAACGTTACCGGAGAGACCTCTTTGTAAAATACCCGGTGACAATATATGATTCCGCCTATCTGCCGCGCGAGGACCTCTTTTCGATCAAGGATCTCGAAGCCCGAGCCGATTCGTTCTATGCGGCGAGAGAACTGGCCGGAGCGCACCTGACATGGAACCGGATTCGCGCCCTTTCCGCCGGGGATGACTCCCTTTTCCGCCGGGCGGTCTATGAACTTGCGAAAATCGATGGCGAACGGGAAAAGTACGAGGCGGCAGACGGTGAATTTGCGGCCTATTACGCCATGTGGCCCGCATCTTCCGATGCGGAAAAGGCCCTGTTCAATCGTGCGTTCATCCTGTATGAGAACCTGAAAAGGGACTCTCTCGCCCTTCCCCTTTTCGAGGAATTCCAGAAGAAGTTTCCGGAAAGCGACCTTCGCGAATCCGTGGATTGGCTAATCCGGGATATTCGGAGCGGCGGAAAACTCGCCGAAGAGCTTCTGGAAAAAATTTCGAAGCAGGAAGAAAATGCAAATTAGCTATATTAGGGGCCAATCTTTTAAGGCGGTAACTATATGGAAATGACTTTTGCCATGATTAAACCCAACGGTGTCGCTTCCGGCCTTGTCGGACGCATTCTGGATCGCTATGTAAGCGCGCGTCTTGCGGTTGTCGGTCTCAAGATGCACCGGATGACTTCGGAAGAGGCGCGAGGCTTTTATGCCGAGCACGTGAACAAGCCGTTCTTTCCGGAACTCGAAGCCTATATGACGAAAGGTCCGTCGGTGATGATCGCCCTTGCCGGAGAAAACGCGGTCGCGAAGGTTCGTGCCATCAACGGTGCGACCAATCCGGAAAAGGCGGAACCGGGAACGCTCCGCTATGATTTCGCCCCGTCGATGACCGAAAACGTCGTGCATAGTTCCGACAGCCCCGCAAGTGCGGAACGCGAAGTTTCCTTCTGGTTCGGGAAGGAAGATCTCTATGCCTACGAAGCGGTTTCCCAAAAGGCTTGCAAGGTCCTGGGCTAAGTTTTTTTACAAATCACAATCAAGGAGACAAAAACCTCATGCAATGGATCATCAGATATCTGACTTCCTCGATCGGCAAGAAGCAGATTATGGGTTGCACGGGTGCATGCCTTGCGCTCTTCATTTTAGGGCACATGGTCGGTAACCTGCAGCTCATCAACTTGGATCAGTCCGTCGCGCAGGCGCACTACAACGCCTACACGCAACTTCTCACGGGAATGAAGCCCGTCATCTACTTTGTGGAAATCGGCCTTATCGCCCTCTTCCTCATCCATGTGTTTATGGCGGTGAAGCTGAAAATCGAGAACCGCAAGGCTCGCGGTCCGGAAGCTTACGAAGTGAACGCCCGCAAGGGAAAGAAGACTTTTGCGAGCTTTACGATGATCTGGTCGGGAATCTTCGTTCTCGGCTTCGTCATCCAGCATCTGATGGTCCTGAAGTTTGGCGTGCACTATCTCTATGAAAACGAATCCGGTGAAATCATTCGCGATATGTGGCTTACGACAATCGATATGTTCGCAAACCCGTTCTGGACGGTTTTCTATCTCGTCAGCATGTTCATCATCGGAATGCACCTGTTCCACGCCATCGCTTCCGCGTTCCAGACCCTTGGGATCGCCCACCAGAAGTGGACGCCGATTATCGAGATTGTCGGAGTCGTCTATAGCGTAGTCGTCGCTCTGGGCTTTGCCTTCGAAGCGGGGTTCAGTTGCTACATCGCCCATCAGGACGGAACGGAAGCGCTCCGGAATGTCGCGCACCAGAAGCAGCTGCTCTTGGAGCAGAAGAAGCAGGCTGAGGAAGAAGCCGCCAAGGCAAAGAAAATTTCCTTTGCCGTTTCCGCAGATGAAATTCAAGTTTCCTACATCGTAGAAGGAGATCGCTAATATGCAACTGGATGCACACATTCCTGGTGGAAACATCTCCGAAAAGTGGACGCGCCACAAGTTCGAACTGAAGCTCGTAAACCCGACGAACAAGCGCAAGTTCAAGGTCATCGTCGTGGGAACGGGACTTGCCGGGGCGAGCGCCGCCGCTTCTCTCGGCGAACTCGGCTACAATGTCCAGGCGTTCTGCTATCAAGATTCTCCGCGTCGCGCCCACTCGATTGCCGCCCAGGGCGGTATCAACGCGGCCAAGAATTATACGAATGACGGCGATTCCGTTTACCGTCTCTTCTACGATACGGTCAAGGGCGGCGACTTCCGCGCCCGCGAAGCGAACGTCCACCGCCTGGCCGAAAACTCCAACTGCATCATCGACCAGTGCGTCGCCCAGGGCGTTCCGTTCGGGCGCGACTACGGCGGACTTCTCGCGAACCGCTCTTTTGGCGGAACGCAGGTTTCGCGTACGTTTTACGCACGTGGACAGACCGGTCAACAGCTTTTGCTTGGCGCTTACCAGGCCTTGATGCGCCAGGTGGCGAAGGGAACCGTCAAGATTTTCCCGCGGCGCGATATGCAGGATCTGGTTGTCATCGACGGGAAGGCTCGCGGTATCGTTGTCCGCAACCTGATTACCGGTGCGCTCGAAAGCTATGAAGCGGATGCGGTCTGCCTCGCGACGGGCGGCTACGGCAATGTCTTCTACCTTTCGACAAACGCGAAGGGATGCAACGTGAGTCCGGCATGGCAGGCTTACAAGAAGGGCGCCCTCTTTGCGAATCCGTGCTATACGCAGATTCACCCGACATGCATTCCGGTTACGGGCGATCACCAGTCGAAGCTCACCCTCATGAGCGAATCGCTTCGTAACGATGGACGTATCTGGGTTCCGAAGAAAATCGGCGATACGCGTCCGGCGAATGAAATTCCGGAAAGCGAACGTTACTACTATCTCGAAGAACGCTATCCGTCGTTTGGAAACCTCGTGCCCCGCGACGTAGCGAGTCGCAATGCGAAGATGGTCTGCGACAAGGGAATGGGTGTCGGTGCGACGAAGCGCGCTGTCTATCTGGACTTTGCCGATGCGATTAAGCGGATGGGTGTAGCCGGCGTTTCCGCGAAATACGGCAACCTTTTCCAGATGTATGAAAAGATCACGGATGAAGATCCGTATAAGGTGCCGATGCGCATCTATCCGGCGTCCCACTATACGATGGGCGGTCTCTGGGTCGATTACAACCTGATGAGTACGATTCCCGGCTGCTTTGTGCTCGGCGAGGCGAATTTCTCCGACCACGGGGCAAACCGTCTCGGGGCTTCGGCTCTGATGCAGGGACTTTCCGACGGCTATTTCGTCATTCCTTACACCATCGGCGGATATTTTGCGGGCACGAAGCTCGAAAAGGTCAGTGCGTCCGATCCGGCGTTCAAGGAAGCGGAATCGCAGATTATGGAACGCCTGAACAAGATCCTGAATATCCACGGCAAGAAGAACGTTTCCGAAATCCATCGCGAGCTTGGCCAGGTAATGTGGGACTATGTCGGCATGGGCCGCAACAAGGAAGGCCTCGAAACAGCTCTCAAGCGCATTCCGGAGATCCGTGCGGAATTCTGGGAAAATGCAAACGTGCTCGGCGCAGAAGGCGATTTCAACCAGAACCTCGAAAATGCGAACCATGTTGCGGACTTCCTGGAATTCGCGGAACTTCTCGCCCGTGACGCCTTGCATCGCGAGGAATCCTGCGGAGGCCACTTCCGCGAAGAACACCAGACTGCCGAAGGCGAAGCGCTTCGCGACGATGAACACTTCTGCTATGTCGGTGCCTGGGAATACAAGGGAGAAGGACAAGTCCCGGAACTTTCCAAGGAACCTCTCACATTTGAAAATGTTCACCTCGTGACGCGGAGCTACAAATAATGAGCGACAATATGCATTTGACTCTCAAGATTTGGCGTCAGAAGGACGCCAAGACCAAAGGCCAGTTCGAAACGGTCAATATCGACGGCATTTCCCCGGATATGTCTTTCCTGGAAATGCTCGACATCGTAAACGATCGCGAAATGAAGCAGGGAAAGGAAGGCTTTGCCTTTGATCACGACTGCCGCGAAGGAATTTGCGGAATGTGTTCCCTGGTCATCAACGGAATGCCGCACGGTCCTGACCATGCGGTAACTACCTGCCAGCTTCATATGCGCAAGTTCAAGGATGGCGATACGATTGTAATCGAACCGTGGCGTGCCTCGGCTTTCCCGGTCATCAAGGATTGCGTCGTAAACCGTAGCGCGTTCGATCGCATTATCCAGGCGGGCGGATTTGTGAGCGTGAATACGGGTGCGGCTCCGGAAGCGGCTTCGATTCCCGTTCCGAAGGATCAGGCGGACAGAGCCTTTGACGCTGCCGCCTGCATCGGCTGTGGTGCCTGTGTCGCCGCCTGCAAGAACTCTTCCGCGATGCTCTTTGTTTCGGCGAAGGTCAGCCATCTCTCCTACCTGCCGCAGGGCAAGGTCGAAGCGAAGAAGCGTGTCCTCGCCATGGTCGCCCAGATGGACAAGGAAGGATTCGGCAACTGCACGAACCTTTACGAATGCCAGGCCGCATGCCCGAAGGGTATCACCGTGGATTACATCGCCAAGATGAACCGCGAATACCTCGGCGCGACCGTTTCCTATGCCGAAAAGGTTTACGGCAAGGACATGTAATCGAAGCCTTTACAGGCGAAAGAAAAACTCTCGGATTTTTCCGGGAGTTTTTTTGTTGCGGGTATGTGACTCTCATCAAAAAACGCCAGCCGGAAAGGCTGACGCTTCGTCTGTTCGAAGCCAGGCTTTTTACAGGCTGTCGATAACCCGGTTGAATTTTTCGACGGGCCGCATCCACTTCTTGAGAAGTTCGGGCTGCATCGCATAGTAGCCCCCGACATCGACGGGGACGCCCTGGGCCTTGGCTAGAGCCTGTACGATTTCCTGCTCGTTTTCCCCGAGTGCTTTCGCTATCGGAGAAAAGTGCGCCGAGATTTCCGGATCTTCCTTTTGCGCAGCGAGTTCCTCTGCCCAGTAAAGCGCAAGATAGAAGTGGGAACCGCGATTGTCCAGACCGCCGATTTTCCTTTCCGGTGTGCGATTGTTGTCGAGAATTCTTTCGTTCGCCTTGTCGAGGGCTTCGACGAGGATTTTCGCTTTTTTGTTTCCTTCCGGATTTGCCTTTGTCGGTTGCGCAGCCTGTTCGAACGCGGCGGCAAGGGCGAAGTATTCGCCGAGGGAATCCCAGCGCAGATAGTTTTCCGAAAGGAACTGCTGGACCTGCTTAGGAGCGCTTCCGCCGGCTCCCGTTTCAAAGAGACCGCCGCCTGCCATGAGAGGCACGATGGAAAGCATCTTCGCGGAGGTCCCGACTTCGAGAATCGGGAACAGATCGGTAAGATAGTCGCGCATGACGTTTCCTGTTACGGCTATCGTATCGAGTCCTTTCTTTGCACGCGTGAGAGTTTCCAGAATAGCGTCCGTCGGAGACTTGATCTGGATATTCAACCCCGTCAAGTCGTATTCCGAAAGATAGGCGGAAACCTTTTTCTGGATTTCGCGGTCGTGGGCGCGGTTCGGGTCGAGCCAAAAGATGGCTGGCATTCCCGAAAGTCTTGCGCGGGTTACGGCGAGCTTTACCCAATCGCGGATCGGAGCGTCTTTCGCCTGGCACATCCGGTAGATATCCCCGGGTTCGACTTCTTCGGAGAGGAGAACCTTGCCGTGGGAATCGACTGCCCGGATAATGCCCTTTTCCGCAGCGATGAAAGTCTTGTCGTGGCTGCCGTATTCTTCGGCGCCCTGCGCCATCAGGCCTACATTCGGAACGGTTCCCATCGTACGAGGGTCGAATGCTCCGTTCTGCTTGAGAAATTCGATGGTCGTCTTGTAAATTCCCGCATAGCACCTGTCGGGAATCACCGCCTTGACTTCTTCGAGCTTCCCGTCCTTGTTCCACATGCAGCCCGAGTTGCGGATCATGGCCGGCATGGAGGCGTCGATGATGATGTCGCTTGGAACATGGAGGTTCGTGATTCCTTTCGCCGAGTCGACCATGGCGAGATCCGGGCCTTTTTCTAGGCTGTCATCGATGGCTTTCCGGATTTCCGCTTCCTTCGGATTGCCGGCGATGCGCTTGTAGAGATCGCCTATTCCGTTGTTCGGGTCAATTCCAAGTTCGCGGAAAAGCTCCGCATATTTTTCGAAGACATCTTTCAGGAACACGCGGACGACTGCTCCGAACATTACCGGATCCGAGACCTTCATCATTGTCGCCTTGAGATGCACGGAAAAGAGAACGCCTTTCTTCTTCGCGTCTTCCATCTGTTCTGCGATGAATTTTTCGAGAGCCCGAATGTGCAGAACTGTCGCGTCGAGAACTTCGCCGGCGAGGAGCGGCATCGCTTTGCGGAGAAGCGAAACGTGTCCGGATTTCGAAACGAATTCGATTTGGAATGTGTCGGCGTTTGGCATCGTGATGGATTTTTCGTTGCCGTAGAAATCGCCTTCGGTCATGCTCGAAACATGCGTCTTGACCGAGGCGTCCCAAGTCCCGTTTGAATGGGGATGTTTCCTTGCGTAGTTCTTGACCGCGTTCGGGGCGCGCCTGTCGGAATTTCCTTGCCGGAGCACCGGGTTTACTGCAGAACCCTTGACCTTGTCGTATCTCGAACGGATATCTTTTTCGTCGTCGGTTGCGGGAGAATCCGGGTAGTCGGGCAGGGCGTAGCCGTTTTTCTGGAGTTCCGCGATTGCCGCTTTTAGCTGCGGGACGGATGCGGAAATATTCGGCAGCTTGATGATATTCGCTGTCGGGTCTTGCGTGAGTGCTCCGAGGAAGGCGAGATCGTCCGAGACGGGCTTTCCAAAAAAACGGGAGCCTTGGGGAAGTCTGTCGGCGAAAGCGGCGAGAATCCGGGCGGCGAGCGAGATGTTTTTTGTTTCGACGTCAAGGTCTGCGGCTTTGGCGAAGGCCTGGACGATCGGTAAGAGGGATTGGGTCGCAAGGAAAGGCGACTCGTCGGTCAGGGTATAGTAAATTTTCTGGTTCATACATCCGTAAAATAGAAAAAAGACTTGTAGCCGATATTCATTTTAATTTTTGCGTTTCCATTTCAGAAGCCGTGCAGAATGGTAATGACGAAAATGTAAACATTGCCAATTTTTTTTGCACAAAATAAGCCCGCACGGGGCGAGCTTACTTTGTATGAAATCGCACTGGTTCCGTTACTTGCGAATCAGACTCAGATCGCGGACGGCTCCCTTGTCGGCGCTCGACGCCATTGCAGCATAAGCCTGGAGAGCCTTGGAAACGACGCGGTTCCTGTGTTCCGGTTTCCAGGCCTTGTCGCCTTTTGCTTCCATTTCCTTTCGGCGATCGGAAAGTTCGGCATCGGTAAGCCCGACATTGATCGTGCGGTTCGGAATGTCTATCTCGATGATGTCGCCGGTGTGGACAAGGCCGATGTTTCCCTTGTTCGCGGCTTCCGGACTTGCGTGTCCGATCGAGAGTCCGCTCGTTCCGCCGGAGAAGCGTCCGTCGGTGAGAAGCGCGCAGAGTTTTCCTAGGTGGCGGCTCTTGAGGTAGCTCGTCGGGTAAAGCATTTCCTGCATTCCGGGGCCTCCCTTGGGACCTTCGTAGCGGATGACGACGACGTCGCCTGCCTTGACTCTGTTGCCGAGGATACCTTCGACGGCTTCTTCCTGGCTTTCGAAGACGATAGCGGGACCGGTGAACTTGAGAATGGATTCATCGACGCCCGCGGTCTTGACGATGCAGCCGTCTATCGCGAGATTCCCGTAGAGAACGGCGAGACCGCCGTCCTTGGAATAGGCGTGGGCTGCATCGCGGATGGCTCCGTTTGCGCGGTCGAGGTCGAGCGAATCGTAGTGAAAGTCCTGGGAAAATGCGGTGATGTTGAACTTGCGCCCCGGACCTGCCAGGTAGCGGTTTTTGACGGCTTCTGTTGGATCCTTCATCACGTCGTTTGAATCAATTGCTTCGCCGATCGTCTTGGCATGGACCGTGTAGCATTCGCGGTGGATGAGGCCCATGCGGTCGAGTTCCGCGAGAATACCGATGATGCCGCCTGCGCGGTTCACGTTTTCAACGTGGATGTTGTGGACCGTCGGAGCGACCTTGCAGATGCACGGCGTGTTGCGGGAAAGCCTGTCGATATCCTTCATTGTGAAATCGACTCCGGCTTCCTGGGCGACGGCGAGCAGGTGCAGTACCGTGTTCGAGCTTCCGCCCATGGCGATGTCGAGGCGCATGGCGTTTTCAAAGGATTTCTTTGTCGCGATGGAGCGCGGCAGGACGCTTTCGTCATCTTCGTCGTAATAACGGTGGCAAAGATCCACGATGCGTTTTCCCGCTTCGATAAAAAGTTTTTTCCGTTCGGCGTTCGTGGCGACGATCGTGCCGTTTCCGGGCAGCGAAAGTCCAATGGCTTCGGTGAGGGAGTTCATCGAGTTTGCCGTGAACATGCCGGAGCAGCTTCCGCAGGTGGGGCAGGCGTTCGCTTCGATTTCGGCAACGTCCTTGTCGCTAATCGTGTTGTCCGCGGAATCGATCATCGCGTCGATCAGGTCGAGAGCCCTGTCGGAACCGTCCTTCTGCTTGACGTGTCCCGCTTCCATCGGTCCGCCGGAAACGAAAATCGCCGGGATGTTCAGCCGCATGGACGCCATAAGCATTCCCGGGGTCACCTTGTCGCAGTTGCTGATACAGACAAGGGCGTCTGCCCGGTGCGCGTTCGCCATGTATTCGACGCTGTCCGCGATGAGATCCCGTGAAGGGAGACTGTAGAGCATTCCGTCGTGACCCATGGCGATTCCGTCATCGACCGCAATCGTATTCATCTCTTTCGGGATGCCTCCCGCTTTCCGGATTTCCTCGGCGACGATTTTCCCTACTTCGCGAAGGTGCACGTGTCCCGGTACGAATTCCGTAAAGCTGTTTACGATGGCGATGACCGGCTTTCCGAAATCCTCGGGCTTTGTGCCCGTTGCAATCCAGAGCGCACGGGCACCCGCCATTTCACGTCCTTCAATGGTCTTTTTGGAACGAAGATCTCTCATAAATCTACCTCGTAAAAATACACAGAAATAATAGAAAATCGGAACATGGAAAACGGAACGCTTTGATGCTTCGGACTAAAATTCTTAAATTGCCCTCCATGGCAGAAGAAGAACTAGCGGAACTCCCGAAAGTCGAATCGAACGAAGACCTTGCGCGCATCGTGCAGGCTCTTGTCTTTGCGTCGCCCGATGTCGTGACACTCCGAAAGCTGAAGGAAATCATCGGCGATTTTCTGGATGCGAAGACCGTTTCCGAGGCGCTTCGCCTGGCAAACGACAACCTGAACAAAATCGACGCCCCCTTTGAAATCGTGGAGCATGCCGGAGGCTATCGCTTTCGGACGCGCGCCAAGTATTATCCGTGGGTGAGGAAGCTATTCCCGGATGCGAGTGCGCGGAGGCTTTCCCAGGCGGCTCTCGAAACTCTTGCGATTGTCGCCTACCAGCAGCCGATTACCCGGGCGTCTCTCGAACAGGTGCGCGGAGTTTCCTGCGACGGTCCGCTGAAAAGCCTTCTCGAGAAGAAGCTTATCGCTCTCGGTGCCCGTGCGGAAACGGTGGGAAATCCCTACACCTACGTGACGACGGACGATTTTCTCAAGTACTTCGGCATCAACAGGATTCCCGAGGATTTGCCGCGTCTTCGCGAATTCCAGGAACTTTTGAATGCGAACGAAATCGTTCCGAATTACGCACAGAACGAGAAACCGGGAGTCTCGAATCCGACGGAATCCGATCCGTCCCAGATTGAACTTTCGATGGGGACGCCATGAGCTGCACGCCGCTGATGAAGCAGTATTATGAAATCAAGGCGCAGAATCCCGACTGCATCCTGTTCTTTCGGATGGGGGATTTTTTCGAGCTGTTTGAAAAGGACGCCGAAATCGCGTCGAAGATTTTAGGCCTGACACTCACCAGCCGGAACAACGGGGCTTCGGGAAATACGCCGCTTTGCGGCTTTCCGCATCATGCTTCCGAGCGTTACTTCCCGAAGATGGTCGCCGCCGGTTACAAGGTCGCCGTCTGCGAACAGGTCGAGGATCCGAAGCTCGCGAAGGGAATCGTCAAGCGGGCGATCGTCGAAGTCATCAGCGCGGGAACTTCGATGAACGAGGGAATCCTCGATTCGAAGGTGGCGAACTATCTCTGTGCGGTTCTTCCCGGGAAAAGCTCCGTCGCGTTTTCCTTTGCCGACGTGACGACCGGATACTTTGCCGTTTCGGAGTCGCCCCTGCCGAATTTCGAAAGCGAGCTTGCCCGCCGGATGCCCAAGGAAATCCTCTTGCCTGCGGGAATGGAACTTCCGAAATCCGTCGCGGATTTTGCCCGCGGGGAATCCGTCTTGGTGACGCGTGTCGAGGAATCCCATTATGAGCTGAAGAATGCGTCCGATGTCCTTCTTGCGCACTTTAACGCGGCGAGCCTCGAAGCGCTCGGGCTTGACGGAATGCCGGAAAAGGCCCGGGTCGCGGGAGCGATACTCTGGTATCTGATCGACCAGAAAAAATCCGAGCTTTCGCACATCACGCATCTTGAACTTCTGGACTTAGGCGATTACATGGTGCTCGATCCGGCGACGCTTCGAAACCTGGAACTGGTGCGCCCGCTGAATGCGGACGACGTGCAGAGCACGCTGGTGTTCGTTCTGGACTATACGGTGACGGCGATGGGCGGGCGGCGCTTGCGGGAATGGATTTCGCATCCGCTCGTTTCTGTCGGACGGATTGCGGAACGCTCGGGCGCGGTCGCGGAACTGGTTTCTAACCCGATTGTCCTTGACGAACTGAAAACGGCCCTTCGCGAAATTCTCGATATGGAACGGCTGATGGGACGCGTAGGAAGCGGTCGCGCGAATGCGCGCGACCTGTACGGCATGGGACGCTCCCTGTCGAAGGCGGTGAATGTTGCCGAAGCGCTTTCCTCGCTGAAGTCGCCTGTATTCAGGTCGCTTGCGGAAACGCTCCTGTCTGCGGAAGGAAAGGGCGAACAGATTCTCCGGATGCTGAACGACGATCTTCCGATGACCGTCCGCGAGGGCGGCATGATCCGGGAAGGCGCGGACCCGGAACTCGACCGGATGAATGCGGAGATAAAGGATCGGCGGGAATGGATCGCTTCCCTGGAATCGCGCGAACGGGAACGTCTCGGCATCAATTCCCTAAAAGTCGGCTACAACCGCGTGTTCGGGTATTACATCGAAGTTTCCAAGGTGCACACGGACAAGGTCCCGCCGGAATATATCCGCAAGCAGACGACGGTGAACGCGGAGCGTTACATTACGCCCGAGATGAAGGAATGCGAAACGATAATCTCCAGTGCGGAGAGCCGGATCCACGATTTTGAATACCGCATCTTTACGCGGCTCCGCGAATCGGTAAACGCATCCCGGACCGAGCTCCAGCAGATAGCTTCCGCCGTTGCGGAAACGGATGTCTTTTACAGCCTTTCGACGGCAGCCCGCAAGCGCGGTTACTCTCGGGCTGAAGTCTTTGACGGAACGGGAATCGAAATCCGCGGAGGCTTCCACCCGGTCATCGTCGCGGCGAATCCGGACGTTCCCTTTGTGCCGAACGACGTTTCGCTCTCACCGGAAGCGGACCGCATGATGCTTATCACGGGCCCGAACATGGCGGGTAAATCGACTTATCTCCGGCAGACGGGGCTGATTGTCCTGATGGCGCAAATCGGATCGTTTGTCCCGGCGGAATCGGCGCAAATCGGCGTTGTCGATCGGATCTTTACAAGGGTCGGTGCGAGCGATCGCCTTTCGCGAGGTCTTTCCACGTTTATGGTCGAAATGATCGAAACGGCGAACATCCTCCGGAACGCGACCGGGCGAAGCCTTGTCCTGCTCGACGAAATCGGACGGGGAACCAGCACGTTTGACGGGCTTTCCATTGCCTGGGCAATTTTCGAGACTCTTCACGACAATCCGAAGCGCGCGGCGATCACCCTGTTTGCCACGCATTACCACGAAATGACGACGCTTGCGGATTCGCTTGCCCATGCGGGAAACTACCAGATTGCGGTGAAGGAAGATGGCGACGCCCTTATCTTCTTGCACAAGATCTTGCCGGGAGCTTGCGATTCTAGCTATGGAATCCACGTGGCGGAAATGGCGGGACTTCCCTCGGAAGTCGTCCGACGGGCGAGAAAGATTCTTTTGCGCCTGGAAAAACAGCAGATAGACCCTAGCGATTCGCGGCACAGGCAAGAGCTGAAGGAAAAGCCGCAGACAGACATCTTCGCCCCTCCCGATGAAAATCCGCTGCTCTTGCTCGAAGAAATTCGCCGCCTGAAACCGGAAGAGATGACCCCGCTCGAAGCGCTTTCGAAGATTTCGGAACTCAAGGCCTATTACGGAAAGTGATATGGAAGCGATTGACTTTTCCGCGCTCGAAGATCTTGTTTACGAGAACCGCCTGATAGGCGAGAATTCCGTACACGGGCTTTTGCACTGGCACCAGGTGGAGTTCAACGGGCTGCTGCTTTCGCGGGAAACGCTTGCCGATAAGACGGTCGTTCGGCTCTTTGCGCTGTTTCACGATTCGCAGCGCGTTTCGGACAGTTACGACGAGGAGCATGGAAAATTCGGTGCGGAGTTTGCCCGGAAACTTTTCGGGAAGAGGTTCAGCCTCGATAAATTGCGGTTTGAAAAATTGCTGTATGCCTGTGCGAACCATACGACGGAATATGCGAGCGGAGACGTTACCATCGATACGTGCTACGATGCGGACAGGCTTGATCTAGGACGCGTCGGAATTGTTCCCGATCCGAAGAGAATGGCGACGCCTTTTGGCAAGAAGCTGGCGCAGAAAATACAGGATGTTCCGCCGGAAAGGCATCGCGAGTGGATTCAAAATTTTGCGGAAACGAACTTCGGACGGTTCGCCTAGAAATTCGTTTGTTATTTTTCATCCGTGCTGCAACTCGTTTTACAGTCCTTCATTCCGCTTTTTGCCGCATTTCCGCTCTTTACGGTAATCGTCGAGTTTCGCGACAGGTCGTGTGTGCGGAACCGGTTGCCGTGGCTCGTGTTTTCCTGCGTATTTTTCCTGTGGCACGGCATTGTTGCGCGATTTATCTCGGAGTCTGATTTTATCCGTCCGATGATCACCCTGGGCGATCTCGCTCTGCTCTTCTTCTTTACCGTCTTGTGGATTCGGGAAGAAAACCGCAAGGCCGAAGAGACTTTGAAAAAGCCATTCCTCTTGCGGGGAATTCTGGGGCTAATCCTTTTTTCCGCTGTCCTTGTCGTTTCGACGTATATCATCCGACCGGCCATTTTCTTGATTCCGCTTTTTGCCGCATTCCTGTTTGCGTTCTTTTGTGACAGGCTCTATTCGTCGCGTTCGTTCTATCCGAAGCCCCGGGTGCATCTCGTCTTTTGTTTCTATGCGTTTTCCCTGTTTCTGGTCCTGCCCGTTTTCCGTCTGTTCTTTTTGTTTCAGGTCGCCTATGTCTTTATCCGCAGGCTGCAGAACTGGATTCTCCACAAGGATCGGATAGTCTTGTCCTACGAGGAGGAGCGTCGGGTCAATCACCGGATTATCGCGAAGATGGGGGAGACTGTCGATGACTTTTCGGACTTGCACGAATCGCTTTCGAATTTCCTTTCGACGCTTTCGGAGGGTATCGAGGCGAAATCCGCGGCGGTCTATATCTGGGACGAAAAGGATAGGCGCTTTCGCTGTTTGGAGCTTTACGGTGTCTTTTTCCCGTTGGTCAGCGGCAACGAAATGAGCTTTACGCATCTGGATACCTTGAAAAAAATCGCCTTTTCGCAAGACATTGCCGACGAGAGGAATGTCGTCTGGGAATGCGGAATGGCGCGAATGGGGATTTTCATGCCATACGCCAGCCGGGACGAGCGGATTCTTTCCCTAGGAAGCCGCGCGGCGAATATTCGTTCCCTGATTCTTGAACCGCTGTGCTTTGAACAGAGGCTCCTGGGCGTTTTGGTCGTCGAGAACAAGCAGTACGAACGTTACTTTACGGAAAGCGATTATTACCTGGTCCAGAACTTCGCCCACTATGCGACGATGATTCTCAAGGCGCATGACGCTGTGCTCGAACGGCAGAACCGCGCCCGGACCCAGGCGGAATTGCAGCTGGGCTTTCACATCCAGATGGGGCTCTTGCCGCACAAGATTCCTGAATTCTTGGGAATTTCGCTTGCTGGTTCGATGACTCCGGCGAAGGAGATCGGCGGCGACTACTTTGACTTTCTGAACCTGCCGAATGGAAACCTGGGCATCGTTATCGGCGACGTTTCGGGAAAGGGTGTTCCCGCCGGGATGGTGATGACTTCGCTGTATGCGTTTCTTCATGCGGAGTGCCGCTATTTTGCCAATACCTACCGGACGCTTGTCCATGTAAATGCGGATCTTTCGAACCATATGTCGGAAACGATGTTCGCTTCGCTCCTTTTCTTTGAATGGAATCCGCGTTCGAAAGCCTTGCACTATACGAGCTGCGGGCACGAACACATCTTGCATTTCAAGAAGGCGGAAAACCGTCTGGAAACGATTCGGAGCGGAGGAATCGCTCTCGGGATGGTTGCGGACAACAGCAAGATCATCCGGGAAAAGTCCCTGCTCGTAAAGCCCGGGGATACGGTGCTGCTCTATACGGACGGCGTGACAGAGACTTCGAACGAGTCTCGCGAAATGTTCGGGCTCGAACGTCTCAAGACCTTTGTCGAAAAATACGAGACGCTTTCCGCGGACGAAATGCGCCTCGCGCTTCTCGATGAACTGCGAAGTTTTGCACACGGAGCCGCCCAGGCGGATGACATTACGATTCTCGTGATGAAATTTTAGGGTTAGATTTTAGGGCGACAAAAAAGGCTTCCCGGAGGGGAAGCCTTTGAAATTTACCCGGCTTACTTGGAAAGTGCGTGGAAGAGGGCGAACACCATACCCGGGCGGAAGTATTTTCCTGCCGTATATTTGAGAGCGGTGCTGTGGAGAAGCGTAAAGAGAGCCTCTTCGGAAATCTTCGCCTTTTTTGCGAGCTGGCCGAAGCTCTTCTTGAACGTGGCGAAATTTTTCGAGAGCTTCGGGGATATCCGACCGTCGGCGAGGAGGGCGCCTTTCCTTTCGAGTTCTGCAACGAGAGCCTTTGCCGCCGAAGGGGAAACGCCGAGCTTTTCAAGGGCGTCTTCGTGCAGCTTGCAGGAGCCGTTGAAACCTTCCGGTGCCGCAAACGGGACCTTCGCTTCGTCGTAGAGGTTCTGGATCATGCTTTCGACGATTTCGCGAGCCTCGTCAAACGACTTATGGAGGATCATGCCGCTTGCGATGCTGTATTGGATGCCGATCCATACGTCGTGGGCCTGGAAGTTGAACTCGTCGAGCGGGGAGCCATCCTTGTGGACGAGGTTCGCCGCGCCGAGGAGCGGTGAATTCGCCTTATAGTTCGTGCGGAAAATGCGGTCGAGCGTGCTCTTTCCCTTGGCATCATCGGTAAGCGGTTCGAGTCCGAGCAGCCGCAGGTAGGTATCTGCGAGCATGGAATCTGCGAAAACGTCGTCGGAGTCCAGGGAGATTTTCGCGTGGAACGAATCGCGGAACGCTTCCGGGCAGGAGCCGTAGAGCCATTCCTTCTTGAACTTGCGAAGCTCGAGTTTCGAAAGTTCGATGTCTTCGGGAATTTCGGAAAAGTCGAGCCAGTCGTTCAGTTCGCGGAGCTTTTGCGTGTCCGTGCCGGAGAGCGGAACTTCGTCGGCAAGCGCTTCGATCACCTTGTCGAAATGCTCGAAGTTCACGTCCTTGGCTTCGATCGGCGTCGCGAAGAAGTGGAAGTATCCTTCGTTCTCGTCCCAAAGTGCTGCGTGGAATTCCTTTTCCGCTTCGGAGGCTTTCCGGTTCCAGTCGAGCGACCGTGCGGAATCCCCGACCAGTTCCGCAATCTTTGCCGCGGCGCGAAGTCCCGCTATCCAGAGGGAACCGCAATAGACCGAGATGCCGTTGGAGGAAAGGTTGTCGAACGTATCGTCCGTGCCGTGGGTGAGCGGGAAGTTTTCGCCTTCGCCGACCATCTTCTCTAGATATTCCATGCAGGCATAGACGGCGTCCTTGCAATATTCGACGATATTCTTTTCGCCGGTGAACTTGTAGTGGCGAAGAACCATCAGTACATATTTCGGGGCGAGATCTTTCCATTCCTTCACGTTGTGCCAGTCGTAGGCGTCGGGCTTTGCGTCGAACGGACTTCCGAGGTCGTGGATGACCGCTCCGCATACGGCCCGCGGGCCTTCGAGCTTCGCTTCGGGAAGATCCGCAAAGGGATGGTTCACGTATTCGTGGTGGCGCCTTGACTTCGGGTCGCTTGCGAGAATCGCATCGGCAAATCGCTTCATCACTTCGCCGTCGAGTCTCGGGAGGAGTGCGAGCAGGGAAAAGCTCCCGTAGAAATAGACGTCGAGCGAATTGAAGAACGGGTAGTCGGCGCATTCGCGGACGAGGAAGCGGTCGTCCTTGTCCCAGACGCTCGCTTCGGGAATAAAGCTTAGCGTGTTGAGTGCGAGCGAACGGAAGTTCGCCTGCTTTTTCTTGTCCTTGGGGAAGAGCTTCGCGAGGCTCTTTTCCGGGGCGAGCGCACGGTAGGCGTCACCGAAAGATTTTTCGAATTCGCCATCGAAGTTGAGCGCTTCCGAGAGCATCGCCTGGACGCGGCCAAAAGGTTCCGGGTAGAAGACGGTGTACTTTTTGAGAGATTCCAGGCCGTTCATGCGGATGTGCGGAAAGTCGAGAACCGTATTGAACTGGACGCTCGCCTTGGCGTGGGGCTTCAGACGGACTGTCACGACCAGCGCACCGGCGACGGTTTCGCGTCCGCTATAGACGTTCTTGACGAAGTTTCTTGAAACGCGTCCGCTGTGGAGCGCTCCCGCAAGGACAACCTTCTGGTCGTCGCGGTAGAAGAGCGGCTTTGTCGAAACGTTCACGTCGTCTTTCGGGTTCCATGTCGCGCTGATTCCCATGCAGCCGTCGAAGTCGCTTTCGGAAAGATTCTTCTCGTTGTAAAACTCGACGCCCTTGACCTTTCGGCCGTCGGCAAGTGTTGCATCGAATTCGACGCCTTTCGGATTCCGCGCCGATGGAACGAGCACGAAGGAGGAATCCTGGACGCCTTGCCGGTCCTTCGCAATCTGGTAACCGCAATAGTTTTCCTGCATTTGCACGAGCGTCACTTCGCGGACATCTTTGGTCGGGTTCACGAGTTCATAGCGGATTGCGCTCACGGGGAGGCTCGAAATGCGCTCGGCGCTCGGGAGGACGTAGCTGTATTGGTAGCGCGTCATCTGGACGCCTTTCGTCCCCTTGAAGCGGGTGCGGGAAAGCGGATATTCCGCCGTGTATTCCATCTTCTGCGCATCGTAGCCTTTCTCGCCGAGGAATTCGGAATCGTCTCCGAATGCGGCCGTCAAGGCTCCCTGGCTTTCCGCCTTTTCGCCGAGTTCACCGTCAAAGAAGTCGATGAGCACGCTGCGGTTGAATTCGGGAGATGTCGTTTCGCCTGCGTCTATCATCCTTTGCGTACGCGGGCTGAATTCCGTATGCCAGCGAAGGAGTGCGTCCCTGTTCGTTTCAAAAAATTTCCTGTCGGCGAGAACCTTTGCGATTTTTTTCAGGGCGTCCTTTTCGTTCGTTTCCGTAAAGAGGGCGTTTCCGCTTGAATCCTTCAGCGTGTAGAACTGGTTCTTGCGGGAAAATTCAAAAAAGTTCCGGATGGCGAGCTGGCTGTTCTTTCCGATGACCGATTCGTGGTAGAACATGTTCTGGAGACGCAAATCGTTCGGGTCTGTGGCGCGAACCTGGACGCCCGGGATCATGCTCGTTACGGGCGTTGTCCCCGCCGGGGTAACCGTGTAGGTGGTTCCGATGCCGCCGACAGCGATTCCCGTCGTCGCCGGTGTCGTGGAAAGCGGCGTGTACCAGGGCTGGATAAATTCGACGGCGAGGCCCTTTGTCATCAGGTCCTTGACCGAGCCGTGCAGCTTGGCGGATTCCAGATATTTGTCAAAAGTCATAAGGGATTCCTATGGTTGAAAATTTCCCACATCAAATCTAGAAAGTTATTTTTGTAATGGAAAATTGGAAATTTTCCGTGGAATGGGAAAGCTGAAAGTTTAGGTTCGAAACCGGAAAGGACGCTGGAATGAAGTTCAAACTGCCTGAATTCTTGCGAGATGTGCGGATTCCCTCGGAAGGGGAAAACGCATTGCGTACAAATTATCCCGGATGCTGTATCGTCGGAATCGACGAGGTCGGGCGCGGGCCGCTCGCGGGTCCCGTTGTCGCCTGTGCCGCTGTCCTGAAAAATCCGGCGGCGGATTCCACTCTCAACGATTCCAAAAAGCTTTCCCGTAAAAAGCGCGAAGCGATGTTCGAAAAGGTCAAGGGCGAATGCCTCTGCTATGCGATTGCGAGCGCGAGCGTAAAAGAAATCGACGAGACGAACATCCTCGAAGCGGACTTCCTTGCGATGCGGCGCGCACTTTCGGTTTTGGGATTTCCCGGGCTTTCCGCTTCTAGACCGGAGATTCCAATCGAAGTGAAAGGCTCGTTTCCCGCGGGGGCGAAACTTTTGCTCGCTGTCGATGGGAACCTGAAAATCCGCGGCGTCCCGGAAGAATGTCAACTTGCGATTGTCCAAGGCGACGGGCGGGTCGCTAGCGTTTCCGCGGCATCGATTCTCGCGAAGGTTTTCAGAGATCGCTACATGGATGGTCTCGCGGAAAAATATCCGGGCTACGGCTTTGAAAAGAACGCGGGATACGGCACGAAGGCGCACTTAGGCGGAATCCGCTTGCACGGTTTGACGCCGGAACACCGGCGGAGCTTCCACCCGAAAAGTCTTCAGGTGGAGATGGAACTGTAGGGAAAATTAATTTTCCAGCATTTCTTGCGCGATATTCCAGAGCTTTTCGCCGTAATAGGGGCGCAGTCGATTCATCAGCTCGATGAACTTCGGGTCTTTTGGATTTGAGGGAAACGCAGTAAAATCCGCTTCATAGTCTTCAAAATGATTGAATTCTTCTTCGTCAAAATTTTGTGCTGCGGAGGCGGCATCCGGCCAAATCCACGACCGAATTACTTTCCCTTTTTTGACAAGGATGGCTCCCCCGTAATGAATGCTGTCCGGAAACAAAAGAATTGCCTGGTTCATAAAGGTCGCCTGTATGGTGTCAGACAGCGCTTCGGGGAAAATGAGGCGGAGTGGGATTTTTTCCGATTCCGTCCTTTCCGTGAGTTGATGTGGCTCGTTTTTCTCAAAACAGATTCTCGCTTCCACGATGTATAGCGCGGAGTCCCGGACTTGCGCCTTGAATGAAAGCCCGGGCGGACATTCTCCGTATTTCATCGGGAGATAGGCGGAAATATAGGTGGACGGCAGGAATGTGTACGAAATTCCATCGATTTCTATCTCCTCGTTACAGGTGCTAGGATAATCATAATCAAAGTTAATCAATGCTGTCGGATTATCGAGCCAGTCTATAACCTCCGCTCCTTCCATTGTTGTACCGCCAGCGAGAGCATTTATCGACAGGAACAACATGACAAGAATCTTTTTCATTCGTTGAACTCCGCGTTGTATTCCATATTTGATCTTAGCTTGTAGCGGTCCGGGTGTTTCTCGTAGAGATTGGTGAAAAGGCAATTGGCCTTTTGATAGAGCTTGGAGGAATGCCTTACATTCGATATTCCGTCAATTCTTTCGAACTCTTTTCGGATGACGTCCGCTTTCATCCCCAGGATTCGCTCGAGGGCGAACTGCATTTCGTGCGCGTCGACTTCCACGTCCATGTCGGTCTTCGAGCTTATGCCGTCCCCGAACTTGGGCTTCCACGCGTCCTGCAGGTGCTGCCAGACGTGCCGCAGCTCGTGGAGCAGGCGGACCTTCATCGCGTCCGAGTAATCGGAATATTTTGCCGCGTTCATCGAGACGACGAAACCGCCGTCTTGCTGGAAGGTTTTTCCGCCGACGTTGCTTTTTTCATCGTTGAGGTGGTGAAAATTGACGAGGAAGTTCGCACCTTTGAGTTCCCGCAGCCAGGAGGAATCTAGACCGTTCGCGTCGAAAGTCGCGATAAGGTCGTCGAGAATCGCTTGCTTCGTTTCTTCGGGAGCGTTTGCCGCAAAAGGCCGAGCTTTCGCCTCTTCCCGGACACGTTCTATCAGGTGTTCAATGTCCGGCCGGGTGAAGTTCTCAAAGGCGGATTTGCGGATGTTCTCTTCGATTGGGTCGGGAACCCGTTTTCCGAAGGCGCCGGACCTGTCGATGACGGGCGATTCCAGTGCGTTTGCGTAGTTCTGCAGGCGCTTCGAAAGGTTCTGCAAGTGTTGCCTGTATTCGTCTGGAAGCCCGGGGTTGCCGCCGATCCTGTCTAGCGCGTCGCGGAATTCTCCGATTTCCTCTTGCGTCTGCGGGACGTCTCCCGTTCCGTAACGCCTCGCGAAATCCGAGAGCGTGTCCGCGGCTTCCATGTCGAGTCCCGGAACGCCCCTCGTGAAATCGACGAACATTTCGTCTGCCCGCCTACCGATAAACCTTAGCTCGTCCGCCGTGAGAAAGTCCGCAGAGCCCGAATCGAGCCGTTCCCGCGTGTCGTCGAACAGCATCTTCTCCCAATATTCCGGCATGGATTCCTCCTTTTATATTGGCAATATAATTAAAAACTTCCGGGAAAAACGAAAAAACGCCTGTTCTTTAGCGAGAAAGGAGCGCTCTAGCGGTTTCCCAGCATTTCTTGCGCGATGCCCCAGAGCTTTTCGCCGTAATAGGGTTTTAACCGGTTCATCAGATCGAGGAATTTTGGGCTCTGGCTGTCGGAATAGCATTCATAACCAGGGCGAATACCGCACCATTCTGCTTCGGTTCTCTTGAAATTATTATAAGCCTCTTGATCAAATTTTTTCATTGAAGAATCTTTGGCAGCGAAAGAATAAAAAACTCGTCCTTTTCTAATGAGGAATGCTTGAGACCATCTTGCGGTATATCCTTTAAATAAACGGACATCCTTTGTGAGAAAATCCGCTCTGATCGTGTCGGAATCGGTCCATGGAAAAATAATTTTCAATGGGATGCTTTGCGACGTCAAATTTTTTGAATTTTTGGTTGAGGAATGTTCATAGACAAAACAGATATTTGCTTCCGTGATATATATCGTGGAATCTCTTATGATGGATTTAAAATGAAGCCCAGGAGGGTAGTATCCATAGTAATGGTCTATCGGATAAAGATAAATGTCGATAAAATCAAAAGAGGCACTGTAAGAAATGTTATCGACTTCTACTTCACTGTTGCAAACGTTATAGTCATAATCAAAGTCGACTAACGCTTGGGGGGTGTTCCAATCAACCACAGCGACTTCTTGAAGCGTATCGCTGGTTGCGTAATTTACGAATAAAAGTGCTAATAGAAAATTTCTTTTCATTTTGCTCTAGTTTTATAGGTTGTTAGGGTATTTAATTTGTAACGGTCTTTTTTTTCTTTATATGAATAGTTGTATAAATATGCGGTTTTAGCCCATTTCTTGTCTTTTTCGTCTGGGTTGTTAGAAATGCCTTCAAAAGCTTTCCTTGTTTTTTTCCCCCGCTTTCATCCCCAGGATGCGCTCGAGGGCGAACTGCATTTCGTGCGCGTCGACTTCCACGTCCATGTCGGTCTTCGAGCTTATGCCGTCCCCGAACTTGGGATTCCAGTTGTCCTGCAGGTGCTGCCAGACGTGGCGCAGCTCGTGGAGCAGGCGGACCTTCATCGCGTCCGAGTAATCGGGATATTTTGCCGCGTTCATGAGAATGGAAAAGCCGTTGTCTTGAGAAATGGTCATACCCCCGGGATATTCTTCGTCGTCTCCTTGAGACTGAAATCTGACGAGAAAGTTCGCGCCTTTGAGTTCCCGCAGCCAGGAGGAATCTAGACCGTTCGCATCGAAAGTCGCGATAAGGTCGTCGAGAATCCTCTGCTTCGTTTCTTCGGGAGCGTTTGCCGCAAAAGGTCGAGTCTTCGCCTCTTCCCGGACGTTTCCGATCAGACCGTCGATGTCCGGCCGGGTGAAACGGTCGAAGCCGGATTTGCGGATGTTCTCTTCGATTGGGTCGGGGTCCCGTTTTCCGAAAAATCCGAACTTGTCGATGACGGGCGATTCCAGTGCGTTTGCGTAGTTCTGCAGGCGCTTCGAAAGGTTCTGCACGTGTTGCCGGTATTTGTCCGGAAGCCCGGGGTTGCCGCCGAGTTTGTCTAGCGCGCTGCGGAATTCTCCGATTTCCTCTTGCGTCTGCGGGACGTCTCCCGATCCGTAACGCTTTGCGAAATCCGAGAGCGTGCACGCGGCTTCCATGTTGAGTCCCGGAACGCCCCTCGTGAAATCGACGAACATTTCGTCTGCCCGCCTGCCGATAAACCTCAGCTCGTCCGCCGTGAGAAAGTCCGCGGAACCCGAACCGAGCCGTTCCCGCGTGTCGTCGAACAGCATCTTCTCCCAATATTCCGGCATGGTGCCTCCTTTTAACTATTCCCCAATGTATAAAATTTCTTGAAAAATGCAATGAATTTCGCTTGTTAAAAGGCTGTGTGTGAATATTATCCGGGTAGGAATCTAAAGAAATTTAAGGTTTTAACCTTGTTTTTTTTTTCGCATTTTTATATTGCGGTATAAGTTGGTGATAAAAATTTTTGAACCTGCAAAATAAAGAGGAATCGATGCGTTCACAGGAACAGAAACTACTGGAACTTTTGTCCAATCACAGCGTGACCTTCTTTATCCCGCCTTATCAGCGGAATTATGAATGGGATGAATCCCAGTGCTCTGCGTTTTGGGATGACATTCTCTTCACCTACAAGAAAAACAAGTCCGGATGCAAAACGGAACATTTTTTTGGAACGCTGACCTATTTCCAGTCGGAGTCGGTTTTTGGACTGCCGACCCAATTGGTTTTGATCGACGGGCAGCAAAGAGTAACGACGACGATGCTCTTCCTGCTTGCGATGCGTGATTTGCTAGATAATATCCATAAAAAAGAATTTATCGATTGTTCTTATTTGAAAAATGAAAAGGTTGCGGATGGAAACGAGGAGTACAAAATCAAACTGAAACAGGTCGAAGCGGATTGGCCGGTCTATAAAAATTTGGTGCTGGGCAAAAAGCCTGAATCAAGGGACGTGTATACTGCGGTTTATCGAAATTATAGTTTTTTCAAAAGAAAGCTGGCTGCTCATAGAATGGCGGACCCCGATTTAACAAAATTGATCGACTGGGGCATAAGCCAATTCGGCGTGGTTACTGTGGAACTGGATCCTAAAAATTCGTGGGAAAACCCGCAGGAAATTTTTGAATCGATGAATTCGCTCGGAAAACCGCTTTCGCTTTCGGACTTGGTTCGAAATTACCTCTTGATGGGGAAGAATGCGAACGAACAGGAGCTACTGTATCAAACGTTCTGGTTGGAAATTGAAAAGGTAATTCCAGGAAACATTCATCATTTTATCCGTGACTTTATCCAGTTGCGAACGGGCAGAGCGCAGAAAAAAGCGACGCAGAACAATGCAAAGGACCTGTATCGGGTTTTCAAGGAATATGTCAAGGGAAAGGACATAAGACAGGAGGAAATCCTATCGGATTTTTCCAGGCTCGCACCGCTCTATGCGGCGATTATTTCCGGGAAGATGCCCGGCCATGCGGATATCGAAGCGAAGCTGGGAGACCTTCTCTCAATGCAGGCCTCTGTGGCAAATTCATTCTTGCTGAGGCTTCTCGAACAACACCAAAAGGGCTGCTTTAACGATTTTGAACTGTCGGAAATCCTTGACGCATTCCGAATCTATGTCATCCGGCTGCGAATCTTGGGGCTTTCCGCTGCGGCGAACAAGGCTTTTCCCGAACTTGTCAGAGATTTTGACAAATTGAAATCGTGTCCGGATAAGCGGCAAAAGATGTTTGATATTTTGAGCACACAACAGTATAATTTGCGGGTCCCTTCCAATGTTGAAATCGTGGCTCATCTAATGACGGCGAACTTCTATAACTTTGCCTATAAAAAGTTCATTCTGGCTCTTGTCGAGGAACGTCTGACAAAAAGCCGTCCCGATTTAAGCGATCCCGATTTACAAATAGAACATATCATGCCGCAAATGCTCAATGGCACATGGAAAGCGGAACTGGGTGAAGATGCGGAAAAAATTCACGAGGAACTAGGCAATACGATTGGCAACTTGACGCTTATCCGTCACAACCAAGTGTTAGGGAATAAATCTTTTCAAGAGAAAAAAAAGATTTACGAAAATTATGCCGGTCTCCAGATTGCGAAGACGGATATTACGAATTGCGACAAATGGAATGCGGAGACTATCAAAAATAGAACGATGCGAATTGTCGCTTATCTCGTGAACGAAGTGCTGCCTGTTTCCGTGCGCGATGAAAAGCGAAACTTTTTGAAACCCAAGGGCCTGTCTTTTGAATACTTGGGACTTGTCGGTGAGAATATTCGCTTTATTGAAAATCCGGCTTATGTGGCAAAAGTCGTTTCCGATAACGAAGTGGAATTCGAAAACAAAATCTGGAGACTTTCCTCATTGACTGCGGAACTCAAGAGACGCCTTGGCAAGGCGACACCTTCGGAAGCGTACCGCGGTTCCCAATACTTTGAATATGACGGGACAAGGCTTGACGCTTTGATGGAGCAGGGGTGAAAACAAAAAGCACTTTAGATTTTTGGTCTAAAGTGATTGAGGGTTGTGGATTTTCTGATTTGTTTTAGGTTTAGAAAAATCACTTCTTTGCTCTGTTAATCACGAAAATTTATCTTGAAATCTGAGGATCCATTTTACCAAGTTTTGTCGGACAAAATGTCTTCCACAACATATTCAAGATTTTCAATATAGCCAGGCTTTTCCTTTCCTCTGCGGTCTAAAATTGAAAATCCTGTGTTTGCGTATTCTTCGATGGCGACTTTGATTTTCCGCCCCAAGTTTTCTCCGTTTTCCGTGATATGCTCAAAATCTTTTTTTAGTCCATCAGGATTATCTTTGTAAAGTTCCTGCAAAGTCAGGGCAATCATTGTTTTTAGGATTTTGCTGCGGCCGTTAAAAACTTCCTTTCCAAACGGCGGATTTTTTGTTTTTTGATTTAGCGGAGTACGTTTCTCAACTAAGATTCCAAGAATAAACGCCCACAAGAAACGCTGCCAGTCAAATTGAAAAACTGCTCGAGAGGCTTTTGTTGTTTCAGCGTTTAAAAATTTATTACAGAATTTATTATACCATTCATCATCAATGTTGAATTTTGATGTTCCGATGTCGATTATTTCTTCCATGATTTACGCTCCTTTTAGTAATTTAACCTTTTATCTTTTTGATGACAGTGTACTGGTCGTTTATGTTTTCAGATTTTGAGAGAGTCAATTCATAAGCCGTTTCGATGTCAGAAGATTCATTTATAAATTTTCTGATTTCATCGTTCGCTTTGTTTTTTGTTGATGTGTCATCTTTTATGATGATGATTGACTGTTCAAAAGCCTTTACGATTGTTTTTATTGTGCTTGTCTTGTTGTCTCCGCCAAGATGAGAAACTGGAGCGTCCGTAACAAAAGGATATTGAATTCCAAACTGCTCCTGAGCAACAGTCAAAATTCCAGCGATAACAGCAAGTTGGATTGAAATTCGGTTTCCCTGATTTATGTTCAGAATTCGGCTTCCGCTTTCATCTACTGTATAAATTTCAGAAGTCTGCAAGTCGATTTTTATATCTCCGACAATTGCGGCGTTTTCATGCGTCATTTCCTTGTAAAATTCATTTGCACGCTGTTCAACCTGCTTATAGGCTGTGTCATTTGCTACTTCAAAAAGTTTTTTCATAATCTGGCTTAATTTTGAAGAATATCTAATTCTAGTTTTATCCTTATCATCGATTTCTTTATCTTCAATAACTATAGATTCAAGATCTTTCTTCTTCTTGAAAATCTGATTTTCTATTACGCGAATAGAACCATCATTATTATCTGAAACACGTTCCGCATTTCTAAGAAGAGTTGAATATCTGCTTATTGTATGCCTTACTTCATTTATATGCTTTACCGTTTCAGCGGAGTTTTTCTCATCATCAGGATTTATAGAATTCAACTTTTCTTCGAGAGCTTCCTCATCTTTAAGAAGATTGCTTTTTCTTGTTTCGTTATTGCGTTTTCTTTCAATCATTTGAGAAAGCCTGTCTGGAACTTTTCTTATCTCATCGCTCATGTCGCCGACGCTATAGTTTAATTGGCGAAGATAATTTCCGAGTTTGTCAGTGTCGCCTTTTGAAAGACGGCTTTCTGCAAATTTTCTGCCTTCACTTCCTTCAGACAAGTCCGCGTTGCAAATTGTGCAGCGGCAGCAGTCTAAAGCTTTTTTTATTTCAAACTGCGGAATGCTCGGAGGAACTTCGCCTTTCTTTTCTAGTTTTGAATAAAAATCCTTAAAAGTGAGTATCTTTTCTTTTACTTTATAAAAAACGGACTCTTCTGCAATCGAAGATTTTTCACTGTCTATCAGTTCTATTTCACGATTTATGCGCTTTCTGTTTTCTTCAAGCTGTTTCTTATCTTTGAAGTATTCTTCAAACTCTTTAAGTTTTGAAAGTTCTTCTTCATTTTCTTCAAGGATTTCCTTATATTTTGCAATCTGCGAATCGGCTTCGTCTTTTTCCTTTTGGTAATCCGCTTTTTGCTCAGTCAGTTTGTCAATGTCGAGGGAAAGTCTCTCGTGTTCATTTTTCGCTTTTTTGCCTTTTCCAAGTTTTATCTGAACACTGCGGCTTATTGTGTCCGCATATTTTTCCGCATAATTTTTCGCCTTTTCAAAAAGTTCAAGCCTAGCAATTTCTTTGACAGCACGACGGAAATTTCCGCCGCGCTGCAGCTGCATAATTTTAGATGCTGCTTCTCCCTGAAACAGGAAAAAGTCTTTTATAGAATTTGAAAAATAAAGCTTTATTCGTTCCTGCGCGTCTGTTCCAAGAAACGGATTTGTTCTTCCGTCAAACTTATCAACTTCTGAAACAGAAATTCTTTTTGAGCTGTATTCGTATTTTCCATCTGCAAGTTTGTACGAATAAAAACGTTCTATTAAGAGCAGAATATTAGGATTAAGGACATCTTCAACAACAAGCGAAACTCCAGATTCAATCGTCTGCAAATTCTCTTTTAAGGCTTCATTTATTTTGTGCTTGTTCAAAATCAATGCTGCAATTTCCTTTTCATTTTCTGTCCAGGATTCTTTCTGCGTGTCGTATACTCTTCCGTAAATTGCAAAATTCATTGCGTCAAAAAGTTTTGATTTTCCTGTATTGTTCTGACCGATTACAAGAGTGGTCATTGGAGAAAATTTGATTTCATTTTTGTTAAAATAGGAAAGAAAATTTTCTATAGCAAGTTGTTTTAGAAACATAGCTTAGTATCCTTTTAAAGTTTTTTCATCTTGTAAAATTGCCTCAATTCCGTCATCAAGAGCTTTACGGATTTGAGGATAATCGTTAGAGGTGCGGACCACTTGAAAAAGAATGGCGGCAAGTTGTATAATTTGTTTGGGTTCGTTTTTAAGCGAATCTCTTGCTATTTTGGGTAAGGCTTCTTCTATCTTTGACATATTAAAGTCTCCTTATAAATATTTCCTTAGAATTTTTTCAATTTCTGCGTAGTTGTCTGCGGTTGCGGCAAAATCCATTGCGCGTTTTATTTCGTTTTCCATAATTGACTGCGCATAAACTGAATTTCTGTCCGGCGGAACTACGATAAAGTCAAAAATTTCGGCAAGTGTCTTGTTTGTCTCAGGCGATTTTCTTAAGACACGACCGCGCCGCTGGATAAACTCACGCTCGGAAGTGCTGCTTGCAATAAAGAAAGCTCGTTTCGCAGCAGGAATATCAATTCCTTCATTAAGCCGTTGCTTGGCAAAAAGAATCTCGATTGCTCCGGCTGTAAAGCTTCCTATAACGTCACGCTTTGTTCCCTGAACATATTCGCTCATTCGAACAATTTTTCCATTTGAAACCAATTCATTCCAAAGTTCTGACTTATAGACTTCCAAAAAATCCATGCCGTTCTCGTCTTTTCCGTCGGGACAGAAAACAATTGTCTTGTCCTTGTATTTTGAAATCTCATTCTGCATGATTTCAAGGAATTCAGATTTTTTGTTCTGGGCACGCTCGATTATTCTGTGCCGCTCCTTTAAAAGCTGTTCCAGCCGCTCTTCATCTTCTTTGTCCGTTTTAGAAGAATTATTAACGATGACAGAAAGACGCGAGATTTTTTCAGAAATATTTTCATAGTCTTTCATTTCAAAATCTGTAAGCGGAACAACCGTAGGATGATATTCGTAATGGCAGAGCATATCCGTTTCAATCGCGTTTTTTATAGAAAATTCATAGGGATTTTCGGACGGACAGAAATAGTCGAATATCGATTTTGTGCCTTTTTCATCGTAAGGACGTTTCGGAGTCGCAGAAAGCCCGATTCTGTATTTGATTTTTTCAGGGAGTTTTTTTGAATAGCTTGCTGCTCCGAATTTATGGACTTCATCGGCAATTATCAAAGTTGAATCTAGCTTCAGCGACTCAAGGATTTTCTCATCGTTTCCGCAAAAAGAATCATAAGTCGTGATAATCACAAGTCTTTTATCTTGCACATCTTTTTTCAGAATTTTCAGAAGCCGCAAGTCAGACAATTTTTCTTTCCAGTCAAGTCCTGAACGGATTGGAATAATTTCACCCAAAAAACATTCCTCAATATCTTTTTGCCACTGGTCAACCAAATCTTTCAGCGGAACAATTATCAGCACAGAAGTTAATTCAATTTCTCTTGAAAGTTCATTTGCGCAGAACAATGATGTCAATGTTTTTCCAGTTCCTGTCGCCATTGCCAAAAGCGTCTGAAAATTGTTTGACTTGAAATTTTTAATTGCCTTTATTTGATGCGGTCTCGGCGATTTTTTCCCTTTAAAATCAAAGAAAAGGTTATCGGCTAAAATCGATTTTTCGTTATCCATCTCCGCCTCCTTAACCACATCAGGAATGACAGTCTTGTCTCCGTGGCTTATTTTGTACACAATATTCCTGTCTTTCGAAAACTCTTTTTTATCCAGTTCAAAATCAGCTGTTCCGCGTTTATATTTTTCAAGAATCGCTTTGTCAATTGACGGAAAATGCAGGACTTTCAGCTTTTCGTCAAAGTTTCCCCAGATTGCGGCGAAAGCTGTTTCTTTTTGAATCACACGCGCTTTTTCATCTGTAGATTTCCACGAGCAGAAAACATCGACGGTTTCATAGTTTTTTGTTAAGGCGTTTTCGGATTCGTTCATCGAACCTGAAAACGCGATTTTGTTTCCGTCGGAATCTTCGACAAGCCCGAGTTTTTCGTGATACATTCCGACAGAAGAGCCGTTTTCCGTAAAGGCGATTTTTATGTTCAGTACGCCGGATTCAACTAGATTTGCCAGAAGATTCAAACGCTCTTTTTCAAAGAAATTTTCTGGCTCCGTTTTCAGCCCGTGAAGAAGCGCATTTTCTATGATTTTTGCGCGGATCTCATAGCCTTTGCGGATTGCGATTTCATCTTCCGCCGAAAGATAAGGAGACGCCACAAGCTCGATTTTTCCGCCTTTCTTGGCAAGAGCGCAAATTCCTTTTGAAATTTCAATCAACGCCGAAGAAGAAAAAAATCCGACAGAACGTCTGTACGAAACAGCATTTTCGAGGACAGGAATGTAAAAGTCCTGAACGATATTGTCCTGTGGAGAACGGTATTCTTGTTTGATGTTGATTTTTGTAAAATTCATCGTTTCCCCCTTCCTCACCTATTTTCCTCTATATACCCCATCGCCTTTTCCAGAGCGCGAAAATCCTCTTCGCCTGTAAAATATCCCACGCTGAAACGCACTGTGCCTGCCGGAAATGTTCGGAGGAATTTGTGTGCGAGCGGAGAGCATTGAAGTCCTGTGCGCACGGCGATTTCCATTTCATCAAAAACGTTTCCGATGTCTTCCGCCGCATAGCCGTCAAAAACGGTGGAGACAACGCCGATGCATTTTGTTTTTTCTGAAAATCTGTCCGCCGGACCTGCTATCTTCACAAAGTCATACTGCCGCAGAATCTCCAAAAGCCTGCGGTGATTTTTTTCTTCGGCAGCGCGGATTTCGTCCTGATTCTGCAAGAACCATTGTGCCGCCGCATGAAGTCCTGCCACCGCGCAGATGTTCTGGCTTCCCATCTCGTAGCGGCCCGGAATATTTTCGGGCATTTCCTGGTTCGCCGAATCAACGCCTGTTCCGCCAAAAAGAACCGGCTCCAGCGCGACATTACGGCTTTTTGCAAATCCGCCGATTCCGAACGGCCCGTACAAGGTCTTGTGCCCGGCAAAAACCGCAAAGTCAACCAGATCGCTCGCCACATCCAAAGGGACAAGCCCTGCAGTCTGCGCCATGTCGGTCACGGTAAGTGCGCCATACTTTTTCGCAGCGGCAAAAATTTCAAGAACCGGCGAAACAAGTCCTATCACGTTGCTTGCATGGCTTACAATCACAATGTCCGGCGGAATTTCTGCAAACTGCGCGTTGATTTTTTCAATGTCGTATTCAAAATCAGGCGAGACAAAAAGTTGCCTTACACAAATCTTTCCGACCTTTTCAAAATGATGCAGAACGCGCGTTACCGAATTGTGCTCAAACGGCGAAATGTAAACAGTTTTCTTCTTTTCATCCGCAAGCAGCCCCTGAATCACCATGTTCAGCGCAACAGTCGCGCTCGGAGCAAAAATCACGTCCTTGTTCGGAGAGCAAAGAATCTTCTGGATAAAACCACGAGTTTCAAAAATTATCTTCGATGATTCTGCCGCCAATTTGTACTGGCCGCGTCCCGCATTTCCTCCGTGCTTTCTGTAAAAAGAATCCATAAAAGAGTAAACACATTCAGGCTTCGGAAAGGTTGTTGCCGCATTGTCAAAATAAAAACTCATTTATTCTCCCCTAGCACAGTTTCTCCAGCAGGCTCACCAGAACCTGCCGCTTTTCTGCGTCCGTTACGGACTGCCCCATTTCCTCGATTGTCCGCCAGATTTCCTCTTCAAGCGACTTTGCGCGGACGGAACATTCCACTTTTTGAAAGGACTTGGAAACAGTTTCATTTCTGCGTAAAAATTGAACGGTGTATCCGGCTAGCGAACTTTTGGAATTCGGGGTGGCGGCGCTTTGGCTCGCATTTTTGAATTGAAGAAGGGTTGTGTTGAGTTCCTGCAATCGATTGAAAAAAATGGAAATGGTTTCGTCGCTCCAATCGTCAATATTCAGTCCGGTAAGCAGCAACGCCATATTCTGGATGGTCGCTATTTCATCGTTCGATACGGCTCGATAGAGATCTAGCAGTTTGTGGGCGCCGTTCTCGAAGACGTGGCTTTCCACTTGGCTGTCAAGCTTTTTGCAAAACTCGGCAATCAAGTTTTTTAGCGATTTTTGGAGAGATGCTTTTTTGTTAAAAACTAGCTCTGTTTCTTGAATAAGACTGGAGATGAGATTGTTTTGGCGATCGTCGAGAAATTGTTTCGCTTGGTGCAATTTATCGAAAGTATTCGAATTACATTCAGTTTCTCCAAAGGCTTGTGGAATTTTTTCAAAAAGCGTTTCCTGTGCGCCTAGTCCTCCCTGCTGTAATAGGTTCGAAAATTTTAGAAAACCGGACGGAATCGGTTTGTTTCCGGTGTTCGCTTGAAATATTTTTTTTGCCTGTTTGGTGTATTTGGGAAGCGAGCGATACCAGCGCAAGATAGCGTTTACAAGATAGGCGAAATCGTTTTTCTTTTTTTCATCTTCTAAAATAAAGTCGGCGAAAATGGTTTCGGTGGAATGGATATACTCTGCTCGATCTTCGTTCCATTTTTCAATCTTGATGGTGAATTGTTCGGGCGATTCGGAAATGGCGCAAAGGGTTTCCGCATTTACCGGGACTTCTGTGCCATCTTTTTTGATGGTTGCGTTCTGTTTGAATTTGGAGAGAACTGTGGCCAGATAGATTGGAATGACGCCCCGGCGGAGACCGATGTGGTTTTTCGGATTAACCAGGATATCGATCAGTTTGGAAAAGGATGTTTCTACTTTTGAACTTTCGCAGAATTTTTGAATCGTGGAAAAAAGGTTCTTGAATTTTTTATCGTTCGGGATGTTTTCTGTCTTTGGTGCGAAATTGAAAATTTTCCGTTCTGACCTTTCATCGAGAATTTCGGGAACGACCAGTGTGCTGCGCATAAAGGAAATTTCTTGCCCGGATCCTTCAAGTTCCAGGTTCCCGGAAGTTGAATCCAAAACGGCATTGATCAGTTTCAGACGACTTTTGTGTGCAATTCCGGTCAGCTCGTTTTTGTTGAGCATCTCGTTGTTGATAATCGGCGTATCGGAAAAAATGTTTGTACATTTTTCAGAAATCAGTTCGGAAAAATCGGACTTCTTGTAGAGTCTTTTTTCTTCTCCGTCGCTGATATAAATCGCTTGGTTGTATTCGGGCCTTATGTAGGAATTGACGATTTGCCGGATGACTTCGTATAGGTCTCGGAAGATGATTTCGTATTCTTCGGCTAGCGGAGAATTTTCTTCACCTGTTAAATGCAGGTTGTTTTGTAGTGTGGCTACGGCATCGAATTTTCTTAGCTTTTCCGAAAAGTCTTCTGGAAATTTTGAAAGGATGAAAATTCTGTTTGGAAATTTGCGGGATAACGCTAAAAAATCCTTTTTTGTTTTTTGAAGGGATGTGTTTTTTTCTTCGTTGAAAATGGCGAAGATGGAACCGTCCGCCGTGTGTAAATTTTTGCAAAGTTCCTTCTGAAAATCCGCTGCGACGTTCTGTGTGAAAAATTCTTTTCCCGAAGAGAATAAAAATTGAAAATAACGGGTTATGCTGTTTTTGACATTATAGGAAGTCGGGTAGATGTATCGGTTTGTATTGAATTCGTTTAGGATTTGAACCGGACAGACCGTTCTGCGCCTTTTTTCCATTGTTTCGTGGATGAGATGTTCTACAGGGATTTCGGAATAGGCCTTTAGCTGGATTAGGTTGTTGTGGTTGTTGAGATAGATGCCCCCTGTTTTTTCGATGAGATTTTGAAAGGATTGCCGAATGTCTTCCTGTTTGTAGCCGGCGTCTCGATAAATCGCGAAAAGGCTGTTTGTATCAGGGCGTAAGCGTTCAAATTGATTGAGCGTGTAAATAAGCGAGATAGTCTTGACGAGTTTCGCTTCGAGAGAATTCCGGTCTAGTTTTCGTAAAATGGAGGATGCTTTAAGGTAATGCTTTTTGATATCGCTCGTGTAAGGTTCGTTTTGTAACTGGTTCTCAAAATAGTCGAAGAGTATGTCCGGCGTAAATGTTGAAAATCTTTCTTCAAATCCTATGGAGGATCTTATAAGGGATGTGAGGCAGTTCTTTTCATTTCCGGAAAGGAAAGTAAAAAGCGTGCGTTCATTTTGAGCTACTTTTTCGGAAAGCCGGGGAAGGATATATGTTGTGGTGGGGTGAAGCGGATAAGCTCCGTAGAGAATTGATCCTTGCGTGGTTGTGGGTTCGTTCGAAAAGAGTGTACTCTGTTTGCCGAACCATTCGGCTTTTAGGACCTTGAATTCCGCTTCGTGTTGATTGCGGAAAAGATTCCATTTTTCTTTGTCCTTGATGATGGCGGCTTCGATGAGTCCGTATATTTCGCTGTAATTATTATGGAGATGGATGTGTTGAAAACGCTCCGAGACGCCCTTCCACCCATCGACTTTTTGCTTGGGGAGAATGTCGATATAGTTTTCGATTTCCTTGTGGCAAATTAAAACGAGGTGAAGCTGATTTTTTCCGCTGCGGTCGGCGCGTTCGGCAAAATCCTGCAGTAGCTTGATGTCGTTGATGCTTGCATGGGAAATGTTGGATTCCAGGTATTTTCCGAATTCGTCATAGACGATGATAATGCCGTTGTACTTTTTGGACGCGACAAGTTTTTGGACAACTTTTTCGTAGATATCGACGACATTAAACCCGGCGAAAGGGTTGAACTCGCTTCCCGAAGTAAGTTGCGGATATAGCCCTTCGAATTCTTTCAAGCAGGTTGAGGAAAAGTTTCTCAAGTCCGCCTTAAACTTGTTTGCCTTGGAAGAGGCTAGCATGTTAAACTTTTTTAATGTGTCGGGAAATTCTCGTTCCCATTTTTCGATCGTTCTTGCCGCTGCTTCGAAATGTGTTTCTGGCATCAAATTTTTAAAATCGTTTTTTTTAAGTGTCGAATGCAGGGCGTATAGAAACGATTGCGAAAGGCTCGAACTGTTTCCGTTGATAATGATGGGCAAAAGTCTTTTTCCGCTATTGATGTATTGCCGAATGTTTGCAGCTGCCCGGGGATCTTTTGCTTGAATTTTTTCAGTGGCGATTTCTAGAGAACGTCGATTTTGGGGATTGTTGTAAAGAATGGAGATTGCCTCTAGAACGATGCTGGATTTTCCTTTTCCGTAGGCTCCGATAAGAATTTTGGAACGGTACGGGTTGTCTGTAAATTGTGTACATTGGATGCTTTCATTGATAAATCGGATTGATTCGTTCGTCGGGATAAAATTTTGAATCTTTCCGATGTTTTCAAAATCGTAAGTAATGTTGATTGACGAATGGAAGAATGTAGATGTTTTTATCATGGAAGATTTTGCGGGATTCATTGCTCTAGCTCCGCGTAGTATTCTTTTAGGTTGTCAATGGCACATCCATCTTTTTTTAATTTGACCAAGTCTAAGCCCGCTGTTCGAATCACTTGAAGTAAATCGCGATTTTCTAGAATGCCTAGAATATCCATTAAGGCTATCGAATCTAGGTTGAAGGCTTTCCCTGCGCAGAATTCTTTATTCTGGATATCGGAAAGTGGAATTTCTCGGTTGGGATAGTTTTTTGCATCCAAGCATAGGGCGTAGAGAAATACGAGTGCGGGAATGTCTTGGCTGGAGGGGCTTATTTTTCGGTAGATTTTTTTCCCTTGGTTGGCATAATCGATAAGCCCTAGTTCCGCAAAAGGGGATTCGATATTGTCTTCCGGATCGATTTCCTTTGCATTTTTAAAACGAGATGTATATGTATTGATGAGACATTCAAAGTCGCTTTCGAAAGAACTCGAGGCCGTGGAGCCTCCATTCATCCGATCGAAATTTTGCAAGGCTCCCACAAAATCGTCCTTCGAAAATTCAGTCTGCAGGAATTCATTGAAGAAAAAGTACCAGGAAGTTGCATTTTCGCGGTTTGTCGCAAGTTTATATTGGAGAATCCATAGCGTCCCGGATTCTTCGATATAAGGGTCGTTTTGAGAGATGACCTTTCCTAGTTCCGTGAAATCGGTGCCCGTTTTTTTTGTTTTCGAGTTGCGTACTTCCACGGTGATTCCTAATGCTTTCAACCAATAACGGAGCGACGTTACCATGTTGCGCCCGATTCCGAGTTCGTCCATCGGGGCGTGCGATTTGTCCGTGAAAACAAACGGATTTCTTTTGATGGCCAAGATTCCCTTGGCTAACCAGTTCTTGCGAATGGAAAAGGTTTCATGTCCGCGGTATCTTGTTTTGAAATCGCTCATGTTTCGTTTGTCCTCAGAAATTTATCCATCATACAGCCTCCGGCGAGATACTTTTCCGTGACGCATTTTTTGCAATGGGCGCATTTTTCGGGATTGATGCGGTATTCGTTTCCTGCGAGGCTGATGGCTCCGAATCGGCAGATGGATTCGCATTTGAGACACTTTCGGCAAGCGTTGAATTTTCGTACCTGGTAGCCTATCATGCGCTGCATGTCTTCGTGTCTTCCCACGTTCATCGTACGGATTTTTACGGCATATTCAAAACCGTTCTGGCTGAATGGCTGGACGGAAATAATCGGGACTTTTGTCCGCACATCGAGAACCAATGTCTCGTGGATGAGCTTCCTGCCAAGATCCTTGGCGATAATGCCGAACGGAACGAGCATATTTAAAAAGCGATCGTCAAATGGACGGGAAAGCCGGTATATCTTCGAGTGCTCTTCGCTTGTGCAGTTCGTGAATTTGAGCTTTACGTCGTCCGCTGCAGCCAAGCCGTTTCCGCCCTGTCTCGCTTTCCATTTTCCGGAATCCACATATTCTTCGGCATCCGGCTTTCCGATTTGCTTTGCGAAGTCGATGAGAAAGTTCCTCCATTTTTCAGAACGTTCCTTCATGTAGATTCGCGAGAGGAACTGCGCCCGCAGATTGTTGTTCGGGCAGCACCAGCAGCCCACGCGGTCGTAGCCAAGACGGTAGGCTTCGTTGAAATCCACATTTTCGGCGAGAATGTACAGCCAGATATCGATGTCCTTCCAGTAAAAGACGGGGCTGGCGACACTCTGCTTTTGAATTTTTACGTTCTCGGTATTTTCGGTAACGCGGCTGTATTTTGATCGGCTAACGGATTCGTTTTTGCGGATGCCATAAAATGTCAGGATCTGCCTGTTTCCGAATTTGCGGTTTAGTATTCTTGTTATGGGTCCTGTTTTGAACATGGAACAGCACCACCGCATCATTCTTGCCGGAGGTCCGATTTCCTTGCAGACTTCGTAAAAATTCTGGTCGGTATTTTGCGCAACTCGGAATTCCGCCATCGGATGGGATTTTCTGTAGCGGTCCGCATACTCGAATGTCGTGGGAAATTCAAGTGTCGTATTTCCAAAAAGATGGGTTACATAGGGATTTCCTAGAGCCTTGACGACAATATCCGCAGTCGCTGTGGAATCTTTGCCTCCGCTGAACGAAACGATGATTCTATTTTCCGCGTCGCTTCCGTTCTTTTCGATGAAATTGCGAGCCGTTTCGTTTACAAAGCGGAACGCTTCGTCCTTTATGAATTCTAGGCGCAGTTTGTTTGCCCGGATAAATTTTTGGACAAAAAGATTAAAACATTCCTGAGAAATGGCGATATTTGCCTTTTGCAACTGCCGTAGCTTTGTCCTTAAAAGATCGCAATCTGCGTTTCTGAAAACCGCCGATGAAATGGAAATCGCTTTTCCGTCGATGTAGTAACGGTTTGCCGCATTCCATACGGACGACTTGGCTAGGCTAAACGGTTCTTTTTTTAGCAAGAGTTCGAGAAGAAGGCGTTCTTCCGGAAAAATCGGTCGCAGGTCTGTTGAGAGATATCGTAGAGAATGTCTGCAAATAGGACATTTTTCTTGTTTTTCGCCAGAAATAATCGGAATTGCACATGTATCGCACCAGAGAACTGTTCCGAGAAAAGGACCGTTTTATCGGAACATTTTTATATATATTTGTAAAAAAGCAGTATTTGAAAATGCCCGAAAAAGAGCAAAATGATCATCAGGAAAAGCAAATGACCGTGGACTGTTTAAACGGTCATTTTTTTGAAACATGGCCTGGACGACAAAAAATGGCGATCTGAAAGCGTTCCGTTTATCGGACGCTGAGTACTGGAGATTGTTTAATCGATTCTTTTCGAATTCGAGCAGTAAGACGACGACTTACAAGTTTGCGCTTTTAAAAGCGATTTTGGATAATTTGTTCAATAATGAAAAGGTTGCGATTGGCGAGCGGATTCTCTATTCGGATATATTTTCCAAATTCGCGGAGAGCTTTTGGAATTTGGTTGTCAAATATCGCCTACGCCAAAAAGCGGTAACTTCCGATGGCAAGACTACTAAAATCGAACAGATATTCCATGAGTATGTCCGCAAGGAACCGATTCTTGAAAGTATCGAGTTTGCTGCCATTGAAAGACGGACGCGCTCTGCTCTGATTCAAAAAGTACAGCAGGAATGCTGTCGCTACGTACTTGGAGCGCTGTACGGAGATTTCTTGGGAAATCTTTATGCCTTTGATCTTTTGGGCGACTCCTTGGTCCTCGCTCCCGGGGCCTACGAATTTTTGCTCAAGTACAAGATTGAAGTGGAAAAGCTCAACTACTATTACTGGGCGCAGTTTCTTGAACGCATTAATGACGAATCCGTTCTTTTCGGAATTCTTGGAAAGCTGGAACTGTCGCTTCCGCAGCGCGAACCGCTTTCTGTCTTTCGAAAGCTTCTTTCCGTCGAATTCGAGGAAAATAACTGCTTTTACTGCGGATGCAAACTATCCGGCATTGTACATGTGGATCATTTTATCCCATGGAGCTTTGTCAAGGAGGACAAGCTCTGGAATTTTGTACTGTCATGCCCGAAGTGCAATCTCAAGAAAAGCAACATTTTGCCCGGAAAGCAACTGATAGGAAAAATCAATTCCCGAAACGAAACGATTCTTGCCCGTTCGGATGAATTTATCAATGCGCAATTCAAGGGCTATACCGCAGATCTTGTCGAAAATCTTTGGCACTATGCCCTTTTTGCCGGGTTCCGTGTGATGGGCGAAGACCCGCGCTAACCTTCTACGTGGTGCGACTTTTCGAGGTCGCGGGCGTTGATGATCAGCATCTGCAGGCGGTTTTCGATGTTCGCGAAACTCGTGTCCGGGTCGTAGTCGAGGGAGAGAACCTGGATGTGCGGGTATCTCGCCTTGACCGCCTTGGTGAGGCCTCGGCCCGAGATGTGGTTTGCGAGGCACGCAAACGGCTGCACGATGATGAAGCTGTTGATGCCGTGCGGCGCGTTATAGAGAATTTCGCCCGGAATCAGCCAGCCTTCGCCCGTGTTGTATGTCGGGTCGATGATGTCTCCCACGAGCTTGACCAGTTCGTAGCAGTCCGCGTGATGTTCGTAGAGCTTGTATCGCTTCGCGTGCTTCTGGACGGTCTTCACCGCATGGGTGTAAATCTTTGCAGTGACGCCTCCGACAAGCCAGTTCTCGATGGGCTTTTCGATGAGACCGCGCTTGATCTTTTCGCGTCTGACGACTTCATCTACCCGGAAGAAGTCCGTCATGCCCGGCAGGTAAACTTCCATGCCGTTGTCCATCAGGTAGTCTTCGATGTGGCCGTTTGCGCCCGGGTGGTAGTTCATCAGGATTTCGCCGAGGAGCGCGACGCGCGGCTTTCGGTAACTCGAATCGACTTCGATTCGGTTGAAGGCTTCAACAGCTTGGTCGAAGGTTTTCAGCGCTTCTTTCGGGTAGGCGATTCCCTTGGTCGAGATGACCGCGACTTTTTCCATGACGCGGGGAAGCCACTTGTCATAGACTTTCTGCGTGTCGCCCGCGTGAAGTTCGTAGGGACGGCTCCGGCGGTAGATAGTCTCGATGGCGTCCATCATGGTGAGGCCCCAGAGCATGTGCAGACGGAAGTCCAGCGTGAGCTTGAATCCCGGGTGCATGTCCTTCGTGTCGGTGCCGGTCGTGATGATGGGGACGTCCGCAAAGCCCGCTTCGTCGAGAGCCTTTCGCGCAAGGACGGCATACTGGACCGCGCGGCAGTTTTCGCAGTTCTTTGAAAGCGTGACGGCGATTTTGTCGTGCGGGCATTCGGGGTGGTTCTTCAGCCACAGGAGGTTTTCGCCGATGTTCACCTGCGCCGGGAAGCAGATGTCGTTGTGGACAAACTTCTTGCCGAGCGCGAATGCTTCCGGGCCGCCCATCGGGAGCAGTTCGACCTTGTAGCCGAGATGCTTGAAGTAGGCGGTGGCGAGGACGCTGAATCCGCGGGAAAGGTTCGGAACGAGGATCGTGCGGGTCTCCTTGTCCTTTTCCTCGAACTTGACGGGGAAGAGCGGGCCTTCCGTCTTGGGTGGGAACGAAATCTTTCTCCGTGCGCGGACGGTTTCGATAAAGCTCTTGACGCGGATGCCGACCGGGCCTCGGGCGTCGCCTTCGTCGAGCTTCAGCATCAGGAGTTCCTTCATGGAGACTTCGTGCAGCATCCGGTTCATTTCGTCGGTGAGAACCGAGTCGTGTCCGCAACCGAAGCTGACGATTTGCACGAGTTCGAGCGCGGGATCCTTGGCGGCGAGCATCGTCGCCCCGAGCATTCGCATGTGGAACGTGTTCTTGACTTCCATCCGGGTGTGCCTATCGACGTCCTGGTCGAAGACCCCGGGAAGCGATTCCGTCGTGAGGACGGGGATTCCCATCCGCGTGAAATGCTGCGCAATGTTGTGGTTGATGAGCGTGTCCGCATGGTAGGGACGCCCGGCGAGGCATATCGCGAAGTCGCCCTTTTTTCGGACGTCTTCGAGAATCTTTCCGCCTTCTTCTGCGAGTGTCGTGCGAAAAGTCGAAAGCGCCTTTTCGCCCTCGGTCACCGCCTTGTCGAGAATCTTTTTGGAAATACCCCAGAGGTCGTGGAAGTAGTTCACCGTCTGCTTGCGGCGCAACTCCACGTCTGTCCAGTGGAACGTGGGCTGGATCATCGGAATCCCGTAGCGGTGTTCCGGGTCATCCGTATTGCGGCAGACGTCGGGATATCCCTGCACGACGGGGCATACGGCAGTCGCCTTGAACTTCGAGTGATCGCTCGGCAGGGCGACCATCACCGGGAAGAAGATGCTATCGACCTTCTTGTCGATGAGATCGAGAACGTGACCGTGGACGAGCTTTGCCGGGAAGCAAATCGTGTCGCTTGCGACGCTCTGGAGTCCGCGTTCAAAAAGCTTGTAGTCGCTCTGACGGCTGATGACGACCGTGTAGCCGAGCGAGGTGAAGAACGCTTTCCAGTAGGGAAGGCTCGACCAGAATTCGAGCGCCCGCGGAATGCCGATGGTCTTTCCCGTCTGCGGGAGGAGCTGTTTCGGCGCGTAGTCCTTGACTAGCAGCTGGTTCGTACGCTTGACCATGTCGGGCACGGCGAGCATCTTCTTGTTGATTTCCGCGATGAGCGCTTTCGTCTTCGGGTCGTTCGGGTCGGCGGTGACCTCTCCGCGTTCGCAGCGGTTTCCGGTGACGTAGCTCGAGCCGTCGCTGAACGTGACTATCGTGCGGGAGCAGTGGTTTGTGCAGTAGCCGCAGATCATGCCGGGCTTGTTGTCCCAGCTTAGGTTGCGGGCCGCTTCGAGGCCGATGAACGTCGAGCGGTAGTTCGGGTCTTCCTTCTTCTTGTTCTCCATGAACTTTTTCGTGAGAAGGGCGACTCCGATTGCACCCATTTCGCCAGGGCGTTCCGGTCGGATGGGGACTATTCCCGTGAGCTGTTCGAAGGCGCGGAGTACCGCGTCGTTCTTGAAAGTTCCGCCTTGGACTACGACGACCTTTCCGAGCGTTTCGAGGTTGCGGATGCGGATGACTTTCGTGAACACGTTCAGGATGATGGAGCGGCAGATGCCCGCGATGATGTCTTCGGGCTGCTTGCCGTCGCGCTGCTCGGTAATGATCGAGCTGTTCATGAAGACCGTGCAGCGGCTTCCGAGTTCGGAGGGGTTCTTCGCGTTGAAGGCGAGTTCCGCGATTTTTTCCATGGGGACGCCGAGCGACTTCGCATACGTTTCGATGAACGATCCACATCCCGAAGAGCACGCCTCGTTGAGGATGATGCCCGTGACGACACCGTCGTGGATGGAAATCGCCTTCATGTCCTGGCCGCCTATATCGAGGATGAAGGAAACGTCCGGTCGGAGCTTTTGCGCCGCGTTCGCGTGGGCGACCGTTTCGACGGTGTGATAGTCGGCGTGGACGGCCCTAGCGAAGAGCTGTTCGCCGTAGCCGGTCGTTCCGACGCCTAGAATGTTGAGCTTGCAGCCGTATTCCTCGTAGCGGTCCGCTAAGTCGTTGAGCGCCTTCTTCAGGACGGCGAGCGGTTCGCCTTCGTTTCCGGAATAGAAACCGTCGATGACCTTCTCGTTTTCGTCGAGCAGGACGAACTTGGTCGTCGTCGAACCCGCATCGATGCCTAGGTACGCGTTGATGGTGGAGCCTGACGGCGGCTGCGGATAGTTCGGGCTTGCGAGCGGGTGCGTCTGCTTGAAGAGCTCGTATTCCGCTTCGCTTTTGAAGAACGGTTCGGCGTGGTCCTTGCGCTCGGCGAGGCGAATTTCGTTGAAGTGCTTGAGCGTTTCGAGCGAGCCTTCTCGCCTGTAGCCGCATTCTTTGTCCGCGAACATGCTGCCGACGGAAAGCGCTGCCCCGTAGGCGACGAGGACTTCGGAATGTTCCGGTCGGATGGCTTGCTCGTCGGAAATGCCGAGGCGTTCCTTGAAAGCGCGGACGAGGGTCGCGTTGAACGTGAGCGGTCCGCCTTCGAAGATGACGGGCGGCTTGATTTCCATGCCTTGCGCGAGGCCGCCGATTGTCTGCTTTGCGATGGCGTGGAAGCTCGAAAGGGCGATGTCTTCCTTGGCGACGCCGCTGTTGAGCATCGGCTGGATGTCTGTTTTGGCAAAGACTCCGCAGCGTCCCGAAATTTCGTAAACCTTCGTACCGCGGGCGGCGAACGATTCGAACTGTTCCGTCTTGATGCGGAGAAGTCCCGCTACCTGGTCGATGAACGCTCCGGTTCCGCCGGCGCATACGCCGTTCATGCGCATGTCGCTTGCGATGAGCTTTCCTGTTCCCTTGTCCTTTTCGAAGAAGACGACTTTTGCGTCCTGTCCGCCGAGTTCAATGGCGACACGGGCTTCGGGATGGGTCGCTCTCACGGCGAGAGCGTTGGCGACGACTTCCTGGACAAAGAATGCGTGTGTCGCGTCGGCGAATGGCTGCGCACCGGAACCGCAGAATGCCACCCGGAAATTCTTGTCGGGGAACATCCCGTGGGCGGTCGAAAGGACTTCATAGACTTTCTTCGCCTGCATCGCGTTGTGACGTTCGTAGGTAAAATGGAGAAGCTTTTCGGTTGCCGGATCGACGACGGCAATTTTCACGGTAGTCGAACCGACATCGACACCAATCCACAGGTCTTTGTTCTGAATGCTCATAGTGTTGCAAATTTAGAAAAATCGGATGTTTTCAAGGCGGTTATCTGCTATATTTGGACGATGCACCACTTGATTATCCCGGGCCTCAACAATTCGGGACCGAAACATTGGCAGAGCTTTTGGGAAAAGAGCCTCCCGGACACGGAACGCGTCGTCCAGGAAAACTGGGAACATCCGGAAAAGAAGGATTGGGTGGAAAGGCTGTCCCGCTACATCGCCGAATTGAAGTCGGACACGGTTCTCGTTGCGCACAGCCTGGGTTCGGTGACGGCTGTCGAATGGCTTCTCCGAGAAAAAAGTCCCCTTGTCCGCGGAGCTTTCCTGGTCGCTCCGGCGGATGCGGATTCGGTGGAAATCATCCGCGACTTCGCCCCGGTTCCGCTGAAAAGGCTTCCTGTCCCGTCGATGGTCGTCGCCAGCGAAAACGACCCTTACGTTTCGATGGAACGCGCGCGCCTGTTTGCCAGGTCTTGGGGCTCGAGCCTTGAAAATGTCGGCGCTCTCGGGCATATCAATGCGCAGACGGATCTGGGCGAATGGCCCGCGGGCAGGGCGCTCCTCGAAAGGTTCGAACGGTCGCTTCGAAAATCCCCCAAAGACGCAGCATTGAAACACGGTGGAGGAGCAAAATGATCGGACCGGATCCGAATAAAGTTTACCCGAACGAGAACATTCGGCAGGTTGTATTTATCAAGAATGTCGTGAAGCGGGCGAACATCGTGGTAGGCGACTACACTTACTACGACGACCCGGACGGCGCGGAAAAGTTCGAGGAGCACGTGACGCACCATTACGATTTTCTGGGCGACAGGCTGGTTATCGGAAAGTTCTGCGCGATTGCGCGGGGAATCGAGTTCGTGATGAACGGGGCGAACCACAGGATGTGCAGCGTGACGACTTATCCGTTCAATATCATGGGCGGCGGATGGGAAAAGTTTTCGCCAAAGCTGAAGGACTTGCCGTTCAAGGGCGATACGGTTGTGGGAAACGATGTGTGGATCGGGCAGAACGTGACGGTGATGCCGGGAGTTCATATCGGTGATGGGGCGATTATCGCGGCGAATTCTGTGGTGGCGAAGGACGTTCCTGCCTATTGCGTCGCTGGCGGAAATCCGTGCAAAGTCATCCGAAAAAGGTTTGACGACGAGCTGACGGAATATCTTCTGAACTTAAAATGGTGGGATTGGGACGCAGAGAAGATTTTCCGCAATATGGAAGCCCTGTGTAGCGGAGATTTGGGGAAAATCAGGAAGATTCAGGATTAAATCCGCCCATCGGAATGCCCATTACAGCGGAAATATAGTCGGCATGGTTACGAGCGGAATTCTTACCGGGATTGGAACGGTTATTTTTGTTAAAGGCTACCAAGAACTTGATCAGTCTAAAATGGTGGCGTTTTAGGGGTTGTCATTGTCGGGCATGGACCCGATGATCTCGGACAGCACGACGTTTACCGGAACTTGCCGAAGAAGCGTTTCGTTTCGCGCATCACGATGCCGCTTAGAAGAATCAGAGCGACCAGGTTCGGGAATGCCATCAGGCCGTTGAAAATGTCCGCACATGTCCAGACCGCGCTCACGGTGAGGTACGGTCCGATGAAGACGGCTAATACGTAGAGCCAGCGGAAGACGAGTTTCGGCGTGCGGCCTCTGCCCACGAGATATTGCAGGCACTTTTCGGAATAGTAGGCCCAACCGAGAATCGTCGTGAACGCGAAGAAGACGAGCGAAACAGTGAGGATGTAGGGCGCGACCGAGCTTCCGATGGGGAGGAACGCGAATCCGCGGCGGAACGCTTCCATCGTGATGTTTACGCCTTCGAGGCCGAGGCTCGGGTCCCACGCTCCGGTGATGACGATCGAAAGCCCGGTCATCGTGCAGATGATAATCGTGTCGAAGAAGGTTCCCGTCATGCAGACAAGTCCCTGGCGGACAGGTTCCTTGGTCTTTGCTGCAGCTGCTGCGATCGGCGCGGAACCGAGGCCCGCTTCGTTCGAGAAGATACCGCGGGCGATACCCTTCTGCATTGCGATGAAGATGGAGCCTACGACGCCGCCCGTGACCGCGGACGGGTTGAACGCTGCCCGGACAATCGTTTCGATGGCTTCGGAAATGTGCGAAAAGTTGAGGAGCAGGAAAAATCCGCAGATGAGGACGTAGAAGACCGCCATAAAGGGGACGACAATCGTAGCGACTTTTGCAATCCGCTTGAGACCGCCGATGATGACGAAGGCGACGCACAGCGTGACGCAGAGACCTGTAATCGCTGTCGCATAGGAAATGGAAGAATTCCCGAAGCGGAAGAGTTCCGCGGACGGAATGACCGTGTTCATCGCGGACGTGATGCCGTTTACCTGCGTGATGGTTCCGATGCCTAGAAGCCCGGCGAGCGTCCCGAAGATAGCGAAGAGAACCGCTAGCCACTTGAAGTTCAGGCCGAAACGCTCCTTGATGCCGTGTTCGATGTAATAGAACGGTCCACCGAGAATTTTTCCGTCGGGGCTTACCGTCCGGTATTTGACCGCGAGGACGCCTTCGGCGTATTTCGTCGCCATACCGAGAAACGCGGCGATTTCCATCCAGAAAAGGGCTCCCGGTCCGCCTGTTCCGATGGCCGTTGCGACGCCCACGATGTTGCCCGTACCGATGGTTGCGGCGAGCGCCGTGCAGAGCGCACCGAAGCTCGAAACTTCGCCTTCGCCGTCCTTTTCGTTGTGGATGACGTAGCGGAGCGCATTGTGCAGGTTCATCACCTGGAGACACCCGAGTCGAATCGTCAGCACGAACCCGACTAGTAAAATGAAAACGATAAGCGGAATGCCCCAGACAAAACTGTCTGCGGAGTCGAGGAACTGGTTAATGATTTCCACGGTGTTACCTGTGAGCGTTTAAGGATTGGGCGCGCCAAATCTAGAATTTTTATTTGCCGGATTTCGGATTTCCCGACGGCGTTCCCAGATGAAGAGCGCCGCTCCGAGAAGAATCATGAGAATGCAGAGCGACTGCCCGCGGCTCATGCCGAAAAGGTCGTTGCGACCGAGAAAACTGTCCGGGTGGCGGAAAAACTCGATGAAGAAGCGGAACGTTCCGTAACCCATGAGGTAGAGAGGGAGCATCTGCTTCTTGAAAACCTTGTAGTGGCTGAGAGCGAAGAGAAGCGCAAAGAGGACGATGCCTTCGAAAACCATTTCGTAGAGTTGCGACGGGTGGCGGAGCTGCAGGTCATGGGCGAGTGGAAAGAGCATCCCGATGGGGCTTGTGGTCACTTCGCCGTAGAGTTCGCCGTTTACGAAGTTTCCCCAGCGTCCCCAGCTGTAGCCGATAGGAACCGCTAGAAACCCGAGGTTGAGCGTTTCCCAGACAGGGAGCCTGTTCCGCTTCATCCCGATGACTCCGAAGAGAATCGCCCCGATAAGCCCGCCGTGATACGACATTCCGGAAATCCCGACAAAGTAAAGTCCCTGCTCTGCGCTGTAGCGGAAAGGCGCGACGATTTCGAGCGGGTTTGCGAGATAGTGCGACGGGTTGTAGAAGAGGACGTAGCCGAGTCTCGCGCCGATGAGGATGCCCGCGATGACCCAGGTGACGAAGCTGTCCATCTGCTGTTTCTTGATGCCGATTTTTTGCTTGACGTTCATCTTCCAGATGATCGCATAGCAGGTGACGAACGCGAAGAGGTACATGAGGCCGTACCAGTGCACGGGAAAGCTCCCGAGGTGTATGGCTACTCCGTCGAAATATGTCGGGATGAGATTCCACCAGCTGTAATTCGGCATTATTTCTCCTTTGCCCAGTAGTTGATGAGAAGGGAGGCGATTTGGGTCGATGTCTGCGTGCGCATTTGTCCGTGGACCTGCATTACGACGATGACTATCGCCTTGTCGGGGTTCGCCTTACTTTGTGCGAAACCCATGAACCAGTCGTAGCGTCCTTTGGGGCTTTCCCCGTCGAGCGAACCCGTCTTTCCGCCGATGTCTAGGTCTGCGAAAAACTTCCGCGAAATGTTCCGCGTACTCATCTGCTTTCTCGCTGTTCCGACGGTCGCTGTCGAAATCATCGAAAGGCGGAGTCCCCGGTAGGCGTTTTCCGAAAACTTTTCCACGTCGAGCTTTACGGGGTTCTTGGGAGCGTATCCCGCGGCACCGTTCCTTTCCCACGGGATTTCAAAAGGCTTCCTCTGGAGGATGGCGCGGACGATTCCTGCGGCTTGTAGCGGGGAAAGCGTCACGTCCTGCGTGAATCCGCTCGCGACTTCCGCGAGCGCATAGCCGGAATCGGGCGGGCTGTAGGCGCTTCTCTCCGGGACGTTTCCGGGAAAGTTCCGGTTGAACCCGAGCTTCCCTGCCGCATTCTTCAGCCTTTTGGCGCCGACGTTCATACCGACGAGCGCTATCGGCGGGTTGTAGGATTTGGCAAACGCCTCGTGAACCGGCACGACCGGTCCGCGGTAGTTCTCGGGAATTTTCAGCTGCTGCCGGTAGAGCGTGTGCGCGCGACCGATCATCGGGATTTCGGAATGCGTCGCGTATCGCTTCGAATCGAAGGCCGCTGCGATGGTGACCGTCTTCGAAAGGCTCGCCGCGGGGAATGTCGCCCGGGAGAGATAATCCGGTTCGGTCTGCACCGCGTTTTCCTTGCGTTCGCCCCAGGCGACGATTTCGTTTGTCCTGGGATCGACGGCGAGGTAAAGGGCGTCCTGGGGACGGTAGCGCCGGAGAAACGTGTCCATCAGATGCGCAAGCCCCGTATCCCTTTGGGCATAGACATGTTCGAGGTTGATTTCCCGGACGGCGTTTCCGAGAAAAGGCGCACTTGCGGAATCGGAAAGTTCCCGCTCGGGAAGGCTTTCTTTCGGCGTTTCGGCAAAGTGTTCCGCAAAATTTTCCTCGTCGGAATCCCGGAGCGCGCAGCGTCCGCACTGGATAATTCCGGCAAGCGCGAGGACAAGAAGTACCGCCCGGTTGAAAAGGCGCCATTTGCGCGGGAGTGGCCTTGGAAAAGTCATCCTTTCGGCGCGAGGTGGAAAATGGTCTTGCGGTAGTATTCAAGTTCTGCGATGCTTTCCCGGATGTCGTCTAGCGCCTGGTGACGTTCCTCCTTTTTGAATTCGGAAAGGTTCGGAAACCAGCGGAACGCCAGCTCCTTGATGGACGAAACGTCGATGTTCCGGTAGTTGAGCCAGCTAGAGATTTTGGGCATGTATTTATAGAGGAAACGCCGGTCCTGCGTGATAGAATTTCCGCAGAGAAGGTTTCCGCTGTGTTCCTTGTCGTGCTTCACGGTGAACTGCCGGATGAATTTTAAGGTGACGTCTTCTGCGTCGGCGAGGCTGTAGGGGGAGTGCCTGACCCGGGAAATCAGCCCGCTCTGCGTATGGTGCCGCGTATTCCAGTCGTCCATGCTGTTCAGGACGTTTTCCGGCTGGTGAATGGCGATGACCGGGCCTTCGCCGAGGACTTTCAGGTTCGGGTCCGTTACGATTGTAGCGATTTCCAGGATGACATCGCGTTCCGGGTCGAGTCCGGACATTTCCAGGTCCATCCAGACTAAGTTGGGAGCGGTTCTGTTTTGAATACTCATTTAATTCCAAATTTATAAATTTATGGTGTTGTCTTGAAAATCCGGTCGTCTTTCGGGACGGTCCGTCACCCAAAACAAAAGGAATTGAAAATGGAAGAAGTTGTGATTACGGGCATGGGTTGCGTCTCGTCCCTCGGGAATTCTCCGGATGCTCTGTGGGCGAATCTTCTCGCCGGAAAATCCGGCGTTTCGAACATCGAGAAAATGGACACTTCCGCCTACGAGGTGCATTTCGCATCGGAGGTCAAGGAATTTGACGATTCCACATACTTTAACGCCCGCGACCAGAAGCGCTATTCCCGGAACATCCGCTATGCGGTCTATGCGGCTCTCCATGCGGTCGAAAATTCGGGCCTAGACCTTGAAAAAGTCGATAAGTCCCGCGCCGGCGTAATCGTCGCTTCGGGCATGGGCGGCATGGATATCTATTATGACGGTTCCGCGGCTCTTGCGACAAAAGGACCGCGCCGCGTCTCCCCGTTCTTCATCCCGATGTCCATCACGAACATGGCGACGGGGGAAATCTCGATTCGTCTGGGATTCATGGGACCGAACTTCGTGACGACTTCCGCCTGCGCATCGTCGAACCATGCGATTATCGCCGCTGCGGACCAGATTCGCCTGGGACGCGCCGACGTGATGATCGCTGGCGGAACGGAAGAGGCGGTGACGCCGGTTTCGCTCGCCGGCTTTGCGAACATGCACGCTCTTTCCCGCAGAAACGACGATCCGGCCAGGGCTTCCCGCCCGTTCGACAAGAACCGCGACGGTTTCGTCATCGGGGAAGGTTCCGCGGTGATGGTCCTCGAAAGCCGGAAACATGCGGAAGCTCGCGGAGCGAAAATCTATGCGACCATCGCGGGTGTCGGACTTTCCGCCGATGCGCACCACATTACCGCTCCGCGCGAAGACGGTGCCGGGGTGAAGCTCGCCATCGCAAACGCTCTCCGCGACGCGAAACTCGAACCGGAACAGGTCGGCTACATCAACACGCACGGCACATCGACTCCGCTTGGGGATGTCGCCGAATGCAAGGCGATTTGCGAAATCTACAAGGGAAACACCCAGAACCTGAAAATCAACTCTTCGAAGTCGATGATCGGGCACATGCTCGGCGCCGCTTCCGCGATTGAAGGCATCATCACGATAAAGTCCCTCATCGACCAGAAGGTGCACGGGACGCTGAACGTCGAGGAACAGGATCCCGCGATTACGCTTGACGTGTGCAAGGACGGCGCCGTGGAGCACAAGTTCGACTATGCGATGTCGAACAGCTTCGGTTTCGGTGGCCACAACAGCGTCGTTATTTTCGGGCGCGAGAAATAACCGTCTAAAAGCTTGAAAACGAGGCGTCTCTTGCGGGGCGCCTTTTTTTGGATTTCCTAAATTACAGGCGTGCGTTCCCTTTTCCGAAATATCGCCTTTGCGCTGTTCCTATCCCCGCTTGCGTTTGCCGGCGACGGGGGAGGCTCGTTTGTCCGCCCGCAGAAAGTCGTCGATGGCGGCTTTCCGCTTCCCCGCGAGACCAGTTTTCAGCAAAAGGGAATCGGTGTGGGATTAGGGCTTGGCGCCCTTTTTCCGAGCGGCAAGCATTGCAATACGCTAGCCCAGTGGCAGGGAACCGTGGAATATTATTATGCAAAGTTTCTGAGCGCGGGATTTTCCGTGCGGATGTACGGCGGAAACATCGACGACCGGTACGCGATGATTTATCAAAGGTACCATACGCACTTGCGGCTGCACTTTGTGATGGATTCGACCTGGAGCTTCTACGCTTCGCCGACTTTCGGATTCGAGACGACGAGCCTTTCGGAAATCCGCGACACGGACGGCACCCCGTCGAACTTTTTCGGCGTGACTGATGCGGAAAAGAAAAGCGCGGTCGGCTGCGACAACGAATACGGCCTCGACGGATTTTCCGGCGGGATGGAATTCGGGACGGGCGTTCGCTTTGCGGCGGACTGGGCCTTGAACGGCGGATTCGGGCTCGAATACAACGTGGCGAATGTCGGGCAGCTTTCCATTGCGCTCGGGCTCGGATTCAACCTGCGAAACCACTGGGACTACCTGAGGGACCATTTTCTCGGCGGCTGGCTCGTGCTGGAATTTCTCGCGCACAACTACTTTTCGGAAAGCTCGAATTCCTGGGGCGAGGCCGTTTTGCTCGCCTTTATCCTGAACATTTGACGGATTTTTCTTTTTTTGCTAAATTTGGGTTCCCCATGCAAGTGGGGCCCTCCTGTGTCCATGGTGGGCGCGGGCTGAAGTCCAAAGGGATATTATGAAACAATACGAGACGATGGTGGTCCTCGATGCCATGCTCTCCGACGACGTGATTGCGTCCGAAGTGCAGAGCTTTGCCGACAAGATTACCGCTGCGGGCGAAATCGTTCGCCGCGACGACTGGGGCAAGCGCAAGCTCGCTTACGAAATCAACCACAAGAGCCACGGCTACTATGTGATTTTCTATTACAAGGCGGAATCCTCCGTGGTCGCCGAGCTGGAGCACATCTTCAAGCTCGATGAAAACGTCCTCCGCTGGATGACCCTCGCGGATTATCCGATGACGGAAGTTATCTACGACAAGAACCTGAGCCAGACCGAAGACGTGACTCCGATCGACGCTGAAGAAGGAGATGCTGAATAATGGCTTTCGAAGACAAGAAGAACAATTCTCGCGTTCGCCGCAAGAAGACCTGCTGGTTCACCGAGAACAAGATCGAATTTATCGACTATAAGGACGAAAAGGTCCTTCGCCGTTTCATTTCCGAACGCGGCAAGATCATTCCGCGCCGTATTTCCGGTACGAGCGCCAAGTATCAGCGTATGCTGGTCGAAGCGATCAAGCGTGCCCGTCACATGGCAATTTTGCCGTTCGTCGCAGATACGTTGCGCTAAGGAGTAAAAATGGAAGTTATTCTCAAAGCCAATGTGCCGAATCTGGGCAACATGATGGACGTGGTCAAGGTAAAGAACGGCTATGCGCTCAACTACCTTTTCCCGAACAAGCTCGCCATCCGCGCAACGGAAGAAGCGAAGAAGAAGATAGCCGAAAACCGCGAAGCGATGGAAGCACTCTTTAACAAGGAACTGGGCAAGGCTCGCGAAGTCGCCGCAAAGCTCGCCGAAATCACCGTGAACCTCTCCCGTCGCGTCGTCGAAGGCGAACGCCTTTACGGTTCTGTCTCCGCTGCGGACATCGCGGACGAAATCACGCAGCAGGGTGTGAAGGTTACCCGTGCGCAGATTGTGCTCGCGGAGCCTATCAAGCAGCTCGGCGTCTATCCGGTTTCCGTGAAGGTCTTCGGGGACGTTTCCGCAGAAGTGAAGGTCTGGGTCGTCAAGGCCGACTAATTCAGTTCTGAAATTTTGAAAGGCAAGCCGCCCGATGGGCGGCTTGCGCTTGTTTTAAATGCTTTGGGAAAATGTTGCGAAAACTGGATTTTTATGTAGATTTATAATATCGTTGCTTTCTGGTTATCGGTATGAATCGGTTGGGACTTTTGGCAATATGCTTTTGCGCTTTTTTACGGAATCCTTTGATGGCCGCTACGATGCCTGTGCAACTTTTTACCGAACGCCATCGCACGGAATGGAATTGGACCGAGTATCGTTTGAAAATCCCCGGATTCAAATTGCTAATGCATAATTTGAGCGGAATCTGAAGGCCGCAAAAAAGGCCCCCGCAGAACGGGAGCCA
>CAKUXP010000011.1 GCA_934700345.1 uncultured Fibrobacter sp.
TTCTCCCTGTTCCCTAGCTGCTCGCCAGTCACTATTCACTGATACCTGACTTCTGTCAACTACCAACTAAGCTCTAACCACTGATTCCTGACAACTTACAGTTCGTTAGACCGTCAATTCCTCATTGCTCATTGCTAATTGCTCATTGCTAATTCCTCTCTAATCCCTATTCCCTTCTCCCTAATCCCTGATAGCGGTTCGCTAAACTGTCTATTCATCACTCCCAATTACTCATTCCTAATTCCGTTTACTATATTCTCCCTAGTTGCGTTACATCGATTCCCTGTGTAGCGCCTTTTTTATTGAGGTATTGGAAAAATGGAAGAAAAAATTTTCACCGGTCGCCTTTCGATAGGCAATGCCAAGCTTTGGGACGAATCCAAAATCGCTTTCTTCGCATCACGCGATTCAAGCGAAATCGTCAAGGAAAAAATCCGTTGTTGGAGTCGTAACCAGGCAAGAAACAGCGTATGCTTCATCGGGGCCTTCCATTCCGAGGCGGAAAGCGCCCTGTTTCACACTGCGCTGAAGAACGGCGGCAAGGCCATCTGGATTTTGGGCAAGTCCGTTCCCGGGGAACTCTCCCGCGAAGAAGCGAAAGCTCTCGACGAGAATCGCCTGTTGATCGTTTCCTGCTTTCGGCGCGAACATTACACGGTCTCGACTTCACGCTTTGCAAACCACATCGCGGCGATGCATTCGGATGCGATTGTCTTTGCGCATATTTCAGAGAAAAGCCGCCTCTTTTCGTTCTACCGGCGAATGTGCGAAAAACGAAAAGGCTCCGTCACCCGGATCAAATAGACGCATCCATTCCGCAACGTTCAACACGTTTGTCAAGGACGTCATCCACTCGCACCAATTGCCGTTCGAAGTCCGAAAGCCCGATCCGTTCGACAATGCGGAAAACATGTTTTAGAAGAGCATCGCCGAACTGAACGCAGAAAACATCATCAAAACGATGGAAGGATTAGAGGCTATGGGAAATGGATAAAAATCGCATTTTCCAAAAAGCATGGGATGACTATCTATATTGGCAAAGCCAGGACAAGAAATCTCTTTACCGAATAAATCAGTTTCTCAAGGAAATCATTCGAAATCCTTTTTTGGGAATCGGTATGTCCGAAGCTTTAAAAGGCGAATTAAGCGCTTTTTGGAATCGTCGAATCGACAATTCAATTTGCCTCGTCTATCGAATTGCCGGAGAATTTATCGAAATTCTTTCGTGCAGGGAATATTACGGTTCACATTTCGATTTTCGCATTTGCCGTAAACGGCAAATCTTCCGCCCGCGGAGTCGCGACAAAGACCTGGCATTTCTTTTCGCGGATGATGTCCGCCACGGCTCCGCGCCGATTTTTGTCGAGTTCGGCAAAGATGTCGTCTAGAAGAAGGACCGGATTCACCAGATGTTCGCTCGCCATGTCCGATGCCGCAAGGCGAAGGGCGATCGTCGCACTGCGGCACTGCCCTTGGGAGCCCGCAGTCCGCATTTCATGCCCATGGATAGAAAACTTCAAATCGTCCTTGTGCGGACCGGCAAGCGAAATGCCCTGCATCCTTTCCGCAAAGTCAAGGGATTCCAACTTTTCGGCAAAGGCCTGTCGAAGCGAATTTTCAGACATTTCGTACTCCGCAACCGAGCTTTTGTAACCGACAGAGACCGCATCGTTTTTCCCGTCAAGCATTTCGTAGTACGAACAAATCAACGGAGAAATTTCCTTGACAAGTTCCAAGCGTTCCTGCCAAACCGATACACCCAAATCAACCAGCTGTCCGGTTAGAACGGCGAAAAGCTCTTCGCCACCGACAGCCTCTCCCGACTTGTTCTGACGCAGCCACTGGTTTCTCTCCGCGAGAACACGCCGATAGCGGCGGAGCAAATCCGCATTCCGCACATTTCGAAAGCAGAGGAGCTCATCCAGGTAACGTCTCCGGATTTCCGGGGCACCGCGAACCATTTCCATGTCGGCGGGCTGCATAATGACCGCGGGCATCGACCCAAAAAAAGACGCGGCTCCTTTGCAAAGCGTCCCGTCCTTCTTCGCCGTAACACCCTTGCTTCTGCTTACGGAAAGCGCCCTTTCGAAAATTCTCTCGGAATCGGAGCATTCCGAAAGCGAACCCCGCAAAATCATCTCGGGAGCGTTCCAGCCGACCAAGTCCAAAAGACTGTGCGCGCGAAACGAAAATCCTTCGCAAAGGACATGGATCGCTTCGAGAAGCGTCGTCTTTCCCGTCCCGTTTTTTCCGCAAACCACCGTAAATCCGTCCCCGAATTCGAAACGCCCTTCCTGCAGATTGCGCAAGGAGACAAAAGACAGCGAACGGATCATAGGAGGAGATTACTTGGTATTTAAAATTCCATGAAGGATCAGGTTGCGCAGTTTTTCCTCGAACGATTCCATCGGCAAGTCGAGCTTTTTGGCGATGTTCAGCGAGTGGGGGTCGAGAACCGCACCGTGTAACGTCGAGAGGATCATGTAAGCGGTCATCTCCACGTTATCAATCCGGAAAGTCCCCTTGGAAATTCCATATTCGAGAACCCGGCAAATATACTTGTAGGCGGGGTCGAGAACGCGCTTGACGAAAAAGTCCGCAAGCTCGGGAAAATTCGAAGATTCCGCAACGACGAGCTTGGGAATTCCCGAAATCTTGCTTTCCCCGCCGACAGCTTCGAACCATTTTTGAATCAGGATCGAGAGAAGCCCTTCCGCAGAACCGTCATACTTTTCCAGAATGGCATCGCTCGCGTCAAAGATGGAATTGATCGTCTTCATCACGACTTCCTGGAGAATCGCTTCCTTGTTCTTGTAATAGACATAGAGCGTTCCCGCGGTGACGCCGGCCTTTCGCGCTATCTGGCTCACCTTCGTCGCGGAATACCCCTGTTCGACAAAAAGTTCCGCCGCCGCATCCAGGATTTCCTGAGGGCGGACATCCTTCTTGCGCTGCCAACGCGGACCTTTTGAAATACCAATTTCGCTGTATTCGGACATCATAGGACAATAATAGATTTTTGTCGATTCCGGCAAAAGAACGATTTTTCCATGCAAAGGCTAAATCGTTCCGCGGAAGCCGAAGCTAAGAGGATTCCAGAGATCCGCAACGGATTCATAGACCAGCGCATAGTCAATTTCAAACGCATAGCGGCGCTTTCCGAAACGGATGCTGAAGCGGTAGCCCAGACCGAACGTATAATTCCTATCGTCAAAGCCGAACCGGACAAGTCCATCTTCGATCGCTTCCCATTCCATACCGAAGCGACCCGTCCAAATATGGTAATCCGGATCAAAGACGAGAAGCGTATCCGCCACCTGGTAATCCAAGGCTTCCATCCAGACGGAAATCGGGCGGTTTAAAAGTTTCGTATGATAGCCCAGGCCTATCTGCAACACTTTCGGACGGACACCTTCGCTTTCTTCCACCGAATTGTCATTCGAAGCGTTGCGGGTCCACGTTGCCGAAAGGTTCTTGCTGAAGCTCAGATTCCGGATCATCACGGCGGAAGACCAGTGTTCGTTCCACTCCCGCAGCCATCCCACGTTCAGGACGACGGGACTCTGGTAGGAATCAACAAGGCTCGCCTCTTCGTAATGCCCGGAAATATCCAAATTGTCATAGCTTATCGAAAGGGAAAAACCGATTGCATCCTTTCGCGTCAGTCGATAGCCCACGCCGACAAAAGCCGTCATAAAATAAGGCTGGGCGCTTCCGACCGTTTCGTCATCGCTGTTAATGACTTCAAAGTCCAAGTCCGTCCGATAGAGAACCGCAGCGCCGATGCCCATGCGGTTTCCGATTTTCGTTTCGACGCCTAGTGCACCGCCGGCACGGTCTAAGTCCCGCTTTTCCGCTGCGAGCGTATAGGCAATCGTATTCCGGAATCCGAGAATCGCCGGGTTGAAATAAGCGGCAGGCAAGGCCGACGTATCCGCGACGCCGACGTTTCCACGCCCGAGTTCCCGGCCACCGGTTCCCATGCGCTCGACAAAGCCGTCAAAACCTCCCAGGTTCGCCTTCTTGTCTGCAAAAAGCGTTCCACAAAGAAGTAGAATCAAAAACAATAAAAGACGCCTCATATCACCTGCCTCCCAGCGTCATCGCCTTTCCCCAGCCCACGTGTCCGTGGTTGTCCTTTACCCGGACATAATAGACGCCCATCGTTACCGCGTTTCCGCCGTCATCGCGGCCATCCCAAAAATCTTCCGAAGGCAATGTGCTTCGCGACGAACTCGCCATGCGTTCCGCATTTTTCACCACCGTGCGAACCTTGCGCATATCGTAACTGAAGACCTCGATCGTTATCTTGGAATTCTTGCTTACTTTGTACGAAACCATCGACTGGTTTCCCGCACCGATTACCGAAGGAATCATCCGGATAGATCCCAAGTCGTTCTTTAGGGACGCCTGGTTCATGATATGCGTCCAGGTTTTGCCCGTATCCGCCGAAACGGAAATTCCCGCGCCATTTGTACAGACGACAAGTCCCGTTACTTTTGCCGAGAGCGGAAACGCGGCGACAGCAGTCACTTCGACATTCCGATCGACCACACCCGCATTTAATCCGTAAAGCCACTGTTCTTCATCGTCAAAGGGAATCGCTCCCACACTATCGAGTTTTAAAATTCCGCTTTTGCTGCCTTCGACCGCCTGGACCGAAAGAAATGCCCTGTTCCCGATAAAGGCGACATCGCTCGTCGTGAAGTCACTCTTGTCGTAAATGTTCTTCTGCACTTTTCCCGCCGTATCGCGGAAAACGACTTCGCTAAAAGGCTTCCCGCCATAGGAACGCCACAGCCTATCCTCGGTGCTCGTCTTATAACGCTTGCTGGTTTCCGCAACGACCTGGAAAGGAGTCCCTCCGGCCCAGACCCCCGTTACGCGAGCCGTGTCAAGCCCAGCAACGCCTGTCCTTGAAAGCTTACGCGTCGCCATGTCCAGAGAAAAAAGTCCGCCGCTCGTCGCAAGCCAGAACTGCCCTCCCGCATTGCGAGCGATTCCATAGACCGCAGGATTTGTCGCCGTATCGATTTTCGAGGAATTCCCAAGAGAATCCAGCGTAAGTGTCTTCACATTCACGACAAACTGCGATCGTTTAGAGGAATTTATCCCCGCATTGATATCTTCCTTGAGAAGTCCGTAAACGCCGCGAGCCATCCACAGCACATTTGAAATCGAATCGAAAGCGAACCCCGAAACGGCATGAGCCATTTCAGGATGTTCCGGAAACTCCCCCGGTGGAGTCGGAAGAGGCTTGGTAGTAACAGTGTTCGCAGCCCGACCGCTGAAATACCCCCAGGGAACGAGATATCCCGAATCGCTTTCCGCAACCAGAGGAACGACAAAACCCAGCTTCCCTGCCTTCGCAAAGGGAGTTCGCCGATGTTCCGCGGTCACATCCGAAAAGACACCGTCCTGGACCGGCGTGATGGAATCCGGCAACAGCTCGGTTGACATCTTCGATACATTGATATTCCCCGCACCGAGCGCAAGACTCACCAAGGAAACTCCGCTCCCGGACGTTCCCCGGCTGACCACCCAGAGAGAACCCGTCGAAGGCCCCGGACCAGCGGAATAGGTGAAATTACTGACAAATCCGTCTTCCGCGGCAAACACGAAAGAAACGAACATCAAGAAAACAAGATGAAACTTAGCGCTTCGAAATTTCATTTTCCTACCGCATATCGATTACATCGACGCCTTTTCCTGGCACCAGTACAAAATCCGAAACTTTCACGTTATCCACGCGTTTTAAGTTCGAAATGTCATATGTCGAGACATTGCGAAGCGGATCAACGGTCACAAGCCGCATCGGGGAAGCGTCCGATGTCGAAAGCCACACTTCCATTTCCGCGAAATCCTTGCCATAGCGGGATGCGTCAAGCTTGATGACATTCGCCGTTTTCCCGCCAATCTTTTCCCGCTTCATCCCGATAGGCTTGCAAGACAGATATTTGAACAAAAGCTCCGAAGGATGCATGTTGCTGTCCATATCTTCTAGAAGCTTCAAAAGTACCTGGTTTGTCTCCTGGTTCCACTGCCAAAAATTCTTGCCATCGCAATAGATAGCCATTCCCGAGATTTTCAGCCGAAACATGTCCTTTCCTGTTACGAGCAGATTCCCGCCCTGAACACCCGTTTCCGGGGAACCCGCATAATCGACACGAACCCGAAAATCGAAGCTCCAAGCCTTGCCGGAATCAAACCATTTCTTAGAAAGCGCCATGACGGAATCCGCGGGAGCGGCAAAGCCGTTTGCGACGAATGCGAGGCAAATCGGCAAAAGGAATCGATTGAAAAGTCCCATAATACAGGCTAATTTACAAAAAGGAGCGTGGAACCGATGGACTCTTTCCGTGCATATTTCTATTTTGAACGCCAAACTGTCTTTTGCAAAGGAAATTATGTTCAAGCATCTCAGCATCTTTATCCTTCTTTCCGCAATCGCCGTATTTGCTGTCGACATCGAGCTACACGGCGATATCGACGCAGACTATGCAACTTACTGGGACAAGGATTTCAGCCCGACCAATGCGGCAAACCAGGATATCAGGCTCGAAGGAAAGGTTTTCCTCGACGAAAATGTTTCCGTAAGCATCAAGGGACGTTCGCACAGCAACTACGTGACAAAAAACGACTCGGGAATTTCCAAGGTCCGCCACGAAAATCGCAAAACGGCAATGGGCGATGCGGAAAACCGTTGGACCTCCTTTGACTTTGACGGCATCCAGTTCGCATGGCAGTTCACACCGCTCGTCCGGGTGGTCTTCGGCGACCTCACTTACAACGCAGGCGGATTCTCCTACTTCTACTGGCGCGATACCGAGGACTATGCGGTCATTCTCCAGGACAAGCGCATCCGCGGTATCGGTTTCGAAGTCGAAAACGGCAAAGCCTACATCGGAGCGACCGAAAACAATTCGCATTCACTCGCTACATTCATCAGCTACGGCTTTGACCTGATTTCCAAAACGGAAGAACGTTTCACGATTACCCCGAGCCTCGACTGGGTTTTCGGCAAGGAAATCAGCCGTTCCTACACGTATGCACTCGGAACGGAAGTTCAATACACAAAGAGCACGGACCGCTTCAACTACGGGCTCACGGCGACCTGGGGTATGCACCCCTACAAGGGACACGGAGTCCACTCCTTCCTCGTCGAACCGTCCTTTAACTACCGTTTCTTCAACTTGGCGGCAAGCTATTTCCAGGCTCTTCTCGCCGACGACGAAGCCCCTGCCGAAGAGCAGATCTTCACGGAAGACCAGCGGATGTTCTATATCGAACCTTCGCTTGACCTCCACAAGAAATTCTCGATGGGTCTTGCCTACGAATTCCACGATCCGAGTCAGGAAGTCGGAAACGACAGCAGACACTTCATCGGGCCGTCCTTCTACCTCTACCCGACCGTCGAAGCGGAAATCGTCTTCTGGGGCGGTTACAACATCTGCTCCTCGGGACCGAACCACATTTCGATGGGAATCAGCGGACACGTTGAATTCTAACGCGCCCAAGCCCGGTCGCATACTCGCCCTCGATTCCATTCGGGGGCTTCTTTTGTTGCAAATGACGCTGGATCATTTTTCCGGTCCGATTTCCCACTACCTCTACCAGTGCTTCGGATTCTTTTCCGCCGCCGAGGGTTTCTTCTTTCTTTCGGGTTTCGTCGGAATGCTCGCTGCTAGAAGCAAGACGGATCGCGGTGAAAATTCCGGCTGGATACGACAACGCGCTTTCCGAATCTGGAAATTTCACATCGCGACACTTTTTTCCATCGCACTCTTCGCCTTTTTCTTTTTGCCTTCGCTCCAAAGATTCTTCACGGGTCTCTACGAACATCCGCTAAGCGGGAGCCTCCTTGCGGGATTTCTCGCCTACACGCCGGAATGGCTCGATGTCCTGCCGCTCTATGTTTTCCTTCTCCTTCTTGGCTCGATCGTTTTCCCGGGAATCATCCGCGGGCGTTTAAAGCTCGCCTGGGGAATTTCCTTCGGTCTTTGGGTTTGTGCACAGTTTTCCCTGAAAAGCCAAGTCTTAAAAATTTTTCCAGACTGGGTTTCCCCGGGATTCTTTGACCTTTTCGCCTGGCAGTTCGTCTATTTTTCAGGCGCAGCGATAAGCTTTCTCTGGAAAAGCCAAAACCAGATTTTTTTTTCAAGGCAAGAATTAGACCGTTTTTTCTATTTGTCCCTTGTCCTGTGCATTTTCTGCTTTCTCTGGTCACATCGGTTGTTGCCGATACCGTCGCCGAGCGACTTCTGGGTTTCCAAGGAACATGTCGGAGCGTTGCGTTACCTCAATTTTCTCGCCTTCATCGAAGTAATTTCGTTTATCGTTCGACATCGGCCAAAACTGCTGGATTTTTCGTTTTGCCGAATCCTCGGGCGTCACAGTCTCGAAGTTTTTACCGGGCAGACAATCTGCGTCTATCTATGGATGGCTGCGCCGGCAAAATTTCAATACCATGTCCCGTTCAACATTCTAGCCCCCATCCTATGCTGCGCAATTCTTTTCGCTGTCGCTAGAAAGCTAGAACGAAACCGGTGACAAAAAGCCCGACGCCGAGGACTCCGAATCCAAGTGCGACCAGCCCTTTTGTATCCCCGGAATCGTTCAGCTCCCTGTTTTTCTTCACCAGTCTCTGGGTGTCCGCACTTTCAAAAGCGCTCTTGTTGTAAGCGGTCTTCTTGTCCGCCGCATCGCTCCAGTCCCTTTCCGCAAGATACCAGAAAACGCCTCCGGCAATGATCGGGGCGATGGAGCTCCACAGAAGCCCACGTCCAATGTAACGGCGGGAACGCTCGCGATCGTATTCGCGCTGCATTTCCACAACGCTTGAATTGTCGACAGCTTCCAGTTCCACGAACATCGGGTTCGGCATAAAAGCCCGGACTTCGACCGCAACCGCTGTATCCAGGTAACCGACCTTCCGCAAATAAACGATCCTTTTCACAGAAGGTTCCGTTTCGAACGAAACATCCGTGATATATTCGGGCATGACGCTTTCATTCGGCTGCTTGTCCAGATAGACCTCGACACCGTCGGGAATCGTCGCCACGGTAAGCTTTGTCCGCGGACGTTCCACTTCGATGCGGACCCTGTTCAGCGAATCCGCATTGATTTTCACCGTCTGCGTTCCCCACCAATCGACATCCTTTAGCTTTTTCTTGACCGAAATCGTGTATTTACCGGGCCTGATTTTCTTGATGGTATCGGGGGCGACCATGTCCAGCGACTCGCCGTTGATAAAAAGTTCACAACTGTCCGGAAAAGACGTCACCAGGAGATTCGCTCCGCCTTCGGGATAGAGAGGCTCTTCCTCCTCGACCACGTCAGCAAAGGTAAAATCCGAAAGGGAAAGATTTACCGGTTCGCCGTTTTCTAAGTTCGTCATCCGTTTCAGCTCATACTTGAAAATCCGGATATACTTCGCTTCGATAGGAATCGCCGCTTCACGGGCGAGAGAATCCGCCAGTTCCTTCGCGCGGATGGAATCGGCAATTGCCTGGACCCTTGCGAGGGAATCCTCTTCGGCGCGCTTTTCCTGGGCGAGAATCGCCGCCTCGAAATCATCCGCAGCGAAAGGCTTTGCAACAGTATCCGCAGCGGGAAGGGAATCGGTCGACATCTCGGAATTATCCGCATATTCGGGAATCGTCTCGGCATCCGAAGTTTCTTCCTCGGTCGAATCGGGGGAAATCTTGTCGAGAAGCGCCTCGTCCGCTTTTCGAATAGCCGCCCTTTCCGCCGAATCCAACGGCAAGAGATAGACGGTATCCTGGGCGAGCTTTACAAACTTCGCATCCTGCTCCACGGAATCGTTCGAAAGGACATAGCGCACCGGAACTTCGCGGGCAAAGACAAAGGCGCTCGAAAAAGCGAGCGTCATCCAAAAAATTCTAGAAAAAACTTTCATACCCGGTAAAATAATTTAAATCCGTTAGAAGAGGGCATTCGATTTTATCTTTTGGACATTTTTTACCTGCGAACGGGAACCGGATTCAAGCGGTCGGCAAAAGCTTTTCCAGTTTCGCGCAATAGATCGGGCCGCGGCCACCGCAACGGTCGGGAAGCATCTGCAAGCCGAATTCCGCCACATCCGTTCCCGGAATTTCCGGGGAAAGCTCCAGGACCCGAACCTGTCCCTTCCGCTTTTTCAAAATTTTCCGGACGACATCGTCGTTTTCCATCCGGGTCAGCGCACAGGTGCTGTAGATTAGCCGTCCGCCAGGCTTCAAGGCATCGACAGCGCTCGCCAGGAGCGCTCCCTGCGTGACCGCGATATGCGCGATGCGTTTCGGCGACCATTCCGCAAGATACTTCTCGCTTTCCATCACGTGACGCTCCGATGAACAGGGCGCATCCAGGAGAATTCGGTCAAACGCTTCCTTCCGAAACAAACCGAAACGTACACCATCGTATCCGGAAACCTTGATAACCGAAGCCAGATTTTCGGGAAGCGTGTTCTCCACATTGTGCGAAAGCCGCAAACGGCGATCCGGGGATCGGTCGTTCGACTGCAGGGAACCTTTTCCCGCAAGGGCACCAGCAAGAAGAAGAGTTTTTCCGCCCGGAGCCGCACACATATCCAGCACATCCATGCCGGGTTCTACGCCTAGGGAACTGGCAGCAAAACAGGACGCTTCGTCAAGAAAATACGGTTCCTTGCCCGGATACCGGACTGTCCTGTAAACCGAATCGCCCCGGAGCGCAAGCCGGAGCGCGTCCCAGCGTTCTCCAAAATACGCCGAAAAGAAACTGTAGAAATCAGCCTTGGCCATATCGTGAAATGTAGAAATTCCGTCTGCGTTTTCCATGCGCCAGCAATCCGGCACGCGCCTCCCTTTTCGCTAGGCTTTCTCTCTTTCTATATTTCACGAAACCAATAACGATAGTTCACAAAGACCGGTTTATGCAATCTCTTCGAAAACTAAAAGTCGGGCAAAATGCAATCATCCGTACTGTCGGCGGTAAAGGCGCTCTCCGCCAACATTTCCTAGATATGGGCGTCATACCCGGAACAGAAATCACCGTTGTCAAGTTCGCCCCGATGGGCGACCCGATGGAACTCCAGATACACGGCTACGAACTTACTCTCCGGTTAGCGGACGCAGCCCGGATTGAGGTGGAACCGATTTCCACCCGCAGCAATCCCCATAACCATACAAGCGAAATCAAGGAGTCGGTACACCCGGGTTTTGGAGAAGAGGGAATCTATCATTCCGCATGCGAAAGTTCACCGCTTCCGACAGGTAGCAAATTGAACTTCGCCCTTGTCGGAAACCAAAATTGCGGCAAGACAACTCTCTTCAACCAGCTTACCGGCGGAAAACAGCACGTGGGAAATTTTCCGGGCGTAACCGTCGATAAGAAAGAAGGCGCAATCCGCGGATTTTCCAATGCGACCGTTACCGACTTGCCCGGAATCTATTCCATGTCGCCATACTCCAGCGAAGAAATCGTCTCGCGGAATTTTGTACTCGAGGAAAAGCCCCAAGGAATCATCAATATCATTGACGCTTCGAACATCGAAAGGAACCTGTATCTTACGATGCAGCTTCTAGAAATGAACATTCCGATGGTCGTTGCGCTCAACATGATGGACGAAGTAACCGGAAACGGCGGCTCGATCGACATCAACGGCATCGAAGCCATGCTAGGCGTTCCCACCATCCCGATTTCGGCCATCCGGGGACAAGGCGTCGATGAGCTGGTTCGCCACGCAATCCACATCGCGCAAAACCAGGAGCGTCCGCAAAGGCAGGATTTTTGCGACAAGAACGATCACGCCGGCGCCGTCCACCGCTGCCTGCACGCCGTCATTCACCTGATCGAAGACCACGCCGAACGCGCCGAACTTCCGATTCGCTTCGCAGCGAGCAAGGCCATCGAAGGCGACCCGCTGGTTTTATCGCAGTTAAATCTCGACCAAAACGAAAAAGAGACGCTCGAACACATCACCAAACAGATGGAAACCGAACGCGGGCTCGACCGTAGCGCGGCCATCGCCGACATGCGCTTTGACTTTATCCAAAAAGTGTGCGAAAAAACCGTCATAAAGCCCAAGGAAAGCAGGGAGCGAATCCGCAGTCGAAAGCTAGACAAGATCCTTACCGGAAAATGGACCGCCATTCCGTGCTTTATCGCCATCATGCTCGCCATATTCTACTTGACGTTCAATGTCATCGGGGCCTTTCTGCAGGATTTACTGCAAAAGGGAATCGACCGATTTACCGGTCTCGCGGATTCAGGTCTTACGGCTCTCGGCGTGAACACGACGATCCACAGTCTTGTCATAAACGGCATCTTTGCTGGAGTCGGCACAATTCTCAGCTTTCTCCCGGTTATTGTCGTCCTTTTTTTCTTTCTTTCGATTCTCGAAGACAGCGGATATGTGGCTCGCGTCGCTTTCTTTATGGACAAGTTGCTGAGAAAAATCGGGCTTTCGGGCAGAAGCATCGTCCCGATGCTCATCGGATTCGGCTGCACCGTTCCCGCGGTTATGTCCACAAGGACGCTTCCCAGTTCCCGAGACCGTAAAATGACAATTCTCCTGACGCCATTCATGAGCTGCTCCGCGAAACTTCCCATCTACGCTTTCTTTATCAGCGCATTCTTTCCTGGCCGAGGCGGACTTATCATGTCCGGGCTTTACCTGCTTGGCATTTTTCTCGGAATTGCCGTCGCCTTTTTCTACCGCAAGACGCTGTTCCGCGGAGAACCCGTACCGTTCGTCATGGAACTTCCGAATTACCGGCTGCCCGCCGCCAAAAACGTGTGGCAACTTCTCTGGGAAAAGGCAAAGGATTTTCTGGAACGCGCGTTCAGCATTATTCTGATAGCGACGATTATCATCTGGTTCTTGCAGAGTTTCAATACCCACCTGAACATGGTACAGGATTCCCGGGAAAGCATTCTCGCCATGTTCGCCAGCTGGATTTCACCCCTGTTCGCTCCGCTCGGCCTGTCGGACTGGAGAATCTGCACGGCTCTCATCAGCGGTTTCATGGCAAAGGAAACGGTCGTTTCGACACTGCAAGTCCTGTTCGGCGAAAACATCGCGGAGGCCATTTCCCCTCTCGGTGCGGCAACGCTTCTTATCTTCTGCCTTCTATACACGCCCTGCGTTGCGGCCATCACCGCCGTCAGGCGAGAACTCGGTAAAAAATATGCCGTGTTTATCGTGTTTTTCCAGTGCATCACGGCATGGGTCGTCGCCTTTGCCGTCAACCTTTTCCTTTCGAACACAGGGATTCTGTGAATATCTGGGACGTCCTGATCCTTTTCGCCATAGCAACTGTCGCCATCGCTTCCGCACGGAAAATTTCCGGGGGCAAGAAATGCGGGAAAAACTGTGGAGGGAACTGCGACAAATGCGCCAGACGGTCTTCCCGCCATTCAAACGGCCCGCACCAATAAGAAAGGCCGATTCCAAAGAACCAGCCTTTTCTTATTGAGCTACCAGGATTCGAACCTAGACAAACAGATTCAGAATCTGTTGTGCTACCATTACACCATAGCTCAATGGTTGCGACCAAATGTAAAAAATTTTACCGAATCGGCAAGGGTGGCATCGCAAAAAGAGCCCAAACCTGTGTTTTTTCTACGGATTCAAGCCAAGAAAGCGGACGAACCTGGTCCGAAAAGCTGCGCGACAGATAGTAACCGTCCGTTAGGATGGATTCGAGAGTTACGGTGCGACGCTCCGAAAGCCCGGCCAGGCGTTTCGCTTCGTGAATCGCCATATCAAGCCCGCCGATCCGGTGAATCAGCCCGTTTTGAACGCCCTGGCTTCCGGTAAAGACCCGCCCGCCGGCAAGGCTCCGATCCAGGGAATCAACGGCCAATCCCGTCGCTCCGCTTACGGTTTCCAGAAAATGCCCATAATAATCCTGGAGAGCCGCTTTTTCGCTTTCCGTAAAGGCGCTTCCGATTCCGTCCGACACGGCAAATTCATGCGTCTTGACCGTTTCCGAGCGAAGCTTCAACTTGTCGAAAAGCCCCCGGAAACTGACCTTTCCCCCAAAAATTCCGATGCTCCCGACGATGCTCGCCTTTTCCGCAATGATTTCATTTGCCCCGCAAGCGATCAGGTAGCCTCCGCTAGCCCCCATGTCGCCAATGCTCGCGATGACGGGCAGTCCCGTCCGGGAAATCGCCCACAGGCGATGCCAAATCTCATCCGAAGCCTGTGCCGAGCCTCCCGGACTGTTGATGCGGACGATTAGGGCGGAATATTCCGGGGAACGCACGAACCTGTCAAGCGCCTCGAGAACTTCCCTTGAACCGGTACTGCGAAAACCCGTCAGCGGGTCATATCCGCCCGAGCCATCTACGATGGAACCTTCGATATTCAGCAAGGCGATTTTAGACCGCGGTTGCCAGCTCTCGTCAAAGATGCGCCGTCCCGCCTTCGGAGCGAAATTCGAAACCCGCACAAACGGCGCATCCACCCCATAAATCGTCTTGAGCGCATAGGAGGCGACTTCATCTAGGTAGAGCATCGTATCGACAAGTCCAGCTTTCTTCGCATCGGATGCAAGCAGGCTAGGCCGTACAAGGAAAGAATCCAGAAGCTGCGGATCCGAAGCCCGCAGCCGGACATCCTCGGTCAGGACATTCCACCATTCGCCGTAAAGGTTCTCGTAATTTTCGCGTGCTTCCACACTCATCGAGTCCGCCGTATAAGGTTCCACCGCCGACTTGTAGGCTCCATGCCGCAAAAGCTCCACTTTTACGCCCAGCAAATCGAAAAGTCCCTTGTAATACAGGACTTCTCCGCCGACGCCGCGAAAGTTCACCCGCGACGAAGGTTCCAGGACAACCTTCGTCGCGGCGCTCGAAGCGAGAAGGGTCATCGGACGCAACTCGTCCAAATAAGCGATTGTCGTCCGCCCGCGCAGATTCAGCTTGGCAATTCCCCGTTCGATTTCCTTTGAAATCGCCGTGCCCGCCTTGTAGCCCGAAAAGTCAAAAATAATCAGCTGCGCACTTTCATCGGCGAGCAGCAGGTCGAAATGTTCGCGCAAGGATCCCACGCTGAGCGAAGTCGCACCGAACCCGAAAAGCGAAAAGCCGAATTCCGTCTCCGTCAGCGGAACCGAAAGCGGTACGCGCACGACACGAGGCAAAAAATAAGGGTTTGCGAGCTTTGCCCGGTGATAGCCTAGCGAAACGTGCCGCGGTTTCCAGTCATCATCCACAGCCACTGTTCCCTTGAAAGACCGTCCGAAATCATGCGCCACATAGACCCGGTATTCGTCATCGCCGTAAATCGGGACCTGCACGCCCAGGTTCAAGAGACCGAAGTCCGCATCGATTAGCAAACGGTGCGCCGAGGCGTTTTCACCGGCATAACTCACGGAAATTCCGTCGAGAGGGCGGATCGTCGCCCCATATTCCTGCACACGCCGCTGCTTCTCCGGCCCGAACTGTAATGCGTTCCGACTGTCAAAACCGAGAGAGAGGAAGGGGAACGGTCGAACGAGAATGCCCGGCGTCATCGCCCAGTCGGTTCCCGCAAAACCCGAACTCCGAAAGGCGTTCCACGATGCGCCCACGAACGCAAAGCGGGAAAATATCGGCAGCGAACCGATCAGATTCCAGCGGGATTCGTCAAGCGCCTTATAATCCGAGCGATACTCGAAAGACGCTCCCAGATAATTTCCGTGAAAGCCTGTCGAAATTTCATAGACGTCGCCCTTCGTCCGACCGAAATTCAGGATCGCTCCCGGCGAATCAAAGGCAGAAAGCCCTGCCGGATTTCCAAAAAGCCCATTCGAATTCGGGAGCGACGGAAAGCTCCGCTCCCCAGGCAAGTAGGCAAAGCTTGCCGAGCAAAACATCAACACCCAAAAGGCTGACAGGAATTTTTTCATGGCGATACCCAAAACCGTCTAAAACCGTTTTTGAAAAATTAGTACCGTTTCCAAGAATTCTCAATCGATTCGGTAGATTTTGACATCTTTTAGGTCAAACCGATTCGGCGACTTTCCTAAGTTGAATTCCAGTCGAGCAAAAAGATCGGTAACAAGAGCCTTGTATTCAAACTCGTAGGATTTCCAAATCGTATCCATGACGACCGTCTTCTGAAACGCTTCGGTCGCATACGTGCTGTAGGATCCCAGGCGAACCGTAACCGATGCCGGCGAAGATGCCACTCCCGTAAAGATGAGCTTGTATTTTCGGTTTTCAAGAAGCGGAATATCTTCGTGAATCAGTTGCACGCTGTAAGTCTGCGTTCCACCGTTCACAACCCGAACCGTCATGGTATTATTCGCAATGCCCGTATCGGCGACGCCTCCGAGTTGTTCCACAAAAATCCAGTCCAAGCCCGATTCAAAGCGTCCATTCGACACCCAGTTCGAATCGATGACATCAAAGCTTTCCAAAAGTTCCGGGTCGTAGGAATCGTCAAGCGTCCCGTTCGAATAGCGGACAATCCGATGCTTCGCCGAAAAAGCCGAGCCAAACCGAGCCGTGAGGGAATCCCACAGAAGCGCATTGTGCGACGCGTCGAACCGGACCGTGTCGCCATCCTTCTCCGCGCTCGAAAGCGGAAGGTCTCCCGTCCATGCCGGAACACAGAAGCGCACCGTCAGGGATATAGCTCCGTTCAAAGCCGAATCCAGCTGGTTTTTCAGGTAACGCACTTCCAGGGAATCCAAGCCGGAAAGCGAGAATGCGAAAGGTACAAAGGTTCCGTTCCAGAGCATCGAACCGGTCAGCCGGGATTTCCGATCGACAGGCGCAAAGGTCGCGCCGACTTCCTTCAAAAGCCCCGCATCGTCAATTTCGATATCGCCAAAAGCCGCATCCCATAAATTTTCCTCGCCCAAAGAATCCTTCGCAAAGACAATCTTCATCGGAGAATCTTCCGCAAGTTCAGGCCAGAGAGTGAGACCGTCGGCAAGGTTAAAGCTCACGTAGGTATAGTAGCTCGAATAGGCGGTCAAGCGAAGAAGAGAAAGTTCCAGCCCGTCAATTAAAACGCTCGGCAAATCCGAAGAATCCCGTGTTTCGACCGGAAACCCATAATCGACGACAAAGCGGGCCTTGAACGCATGGGCATAGACCTGCGGATTTCCGATTTCGATTCCGGCACGCTCCGAACTTTCGCATGCAAGCAGGGCTAGGGCGAACAGAACGCCGAGAGGGAAAGGCTTTAAGAACCGCATTATATTCCTCGCGTTAAGGGAAACAGCTGGATGTTCACTTGGACAACATCCTCGCCAGTTCCCGCATCACAGGAAAAATCTAATAGTTCTTTCCGCATCAGTTGCAAATGTTTTTTTAAAGAGGGGAAATCTTTCCGCCGAATGGCAAAGGTCACCGCCGAAATGTCGCGTTTATCCGCCGGAACGTCTTCGATGGCGCTTTTCGCGATGTCGAGCATCTGCCGGTGATATTCCTTGACCAGCAAATCGTTTACCTCGTCGTCTGTCGTGATCAGGTTCTGAGCCTGGCGGAAACCGTTGGCGGTCTTAGAAAGCAGCCCCAGGGAAATCAGGAGCCTGAGCGATTCGGACGCTTCCAACGGCGAAATTTTACCTCCGAGATGTCTCGAGATCCATTCCGGGGCGGGGTTGAACCCGACAAGCTCGACCATTTCACGGATGACCGAATGATACCATTCCGTAAAAATGCGAAACTGGGCACAATCCATTTTGTGCAAGCGCGAACCCGGAGTCGAACGGATGAGCTTCCCATAGTAAAATGCCTTTTCCTTGTCCGTTTTCGCCTGGTTAAAGAAGACCAGGTTTTCAAAGTACTGGGCGCGTTCATCGGCAAAGCCTAGCCCCTGGATAAGCTTCACGACCGTATTCTTCGTAATGTTCCGTTTCCCGTCCATGACGAGTTTCAGATGCGCATGGCTCGAAAGCCCCGCCTTCGACGCAAAGAAACGCAGACTGAACACCGCAGACGTCAATTTTTTGTAGGCATAATAATCGTGCAAAAATACGCGGTAATTCGTATATTGCAAAATGTCCGGAGCAACCGGTTTCCTTTCTTCTGCACGAGATTCCATACCTATAAAAATAAATGCTCCGCCCGCTTTTTAGACCGTTCCCTGTATTTTAATGTTTACAATCGTAACCGGACCGGGAATTTTCATCAAAAAAAAAGTGCCCACCGATTGTGGCTCCAAAACTTTCCGTGTAAAAATTCCGCATCCCGCGCAACGCCTTCCTTTCGGAAGCCTAGCCTTTCGGCAAGGGCATTGCTCCTCGCGTTTTCCACCGCCGCGGAAATTTCGACCCGATGGATTCCCATTTCCCGCAAATATTTCAAGACAAGCCTGCCGGCTTCCGTCGCAAGGCCCTTTCCTTCAAATTCGCTGCCCAGAAAATACCCGAGCGATGCCGACCGGTTCCGCGGATCGATCCACTGCAAGATGAATTCCCCCGCCAAGGCTCCGTCTTCCAGGCGACGGATTCCGAACGTTCCGCCGTTTTCCGTTTCACGCTGCATATCATACGCGGCTATCGAGGCAAAGGCGTCCCGCAGTGTGTAAAAGTTTTCCACCCAGGGAAGCCACGTCCCCAAGGAATTTCGCGAAGCGTTCACCAGATACAGAAGTTCTTCCGCATCCGATTTTTCGAGAAAAGAAAGCGCCACGCGCATTCCTAAAAGAACGGGTTTCTCCGCCAAAACTTTACTCGATGTCGCGCACATAGAAAGCCCGCTGGCATTCCTGGTCGGCAAGCGATTCGCAATCGTCAAAAGTTTTCCCCGGATAGTAATCGCCCGTTACGCGCGTCAAATGCACCGTATCCGGAGTCTTCCATTTTTTGGGAAACGCGGAAGTATCCGACAGATAGATGCTGTCTCCCGCAATCCGATTGCCTGCCGCATCGACATCGTAGAGAAAGAAGCAACCCATCCGAGCACAGCGTCCCGTGAACTGGTAAGAAACCTCTCCCGCGATCGTCCGGCAAAAAGAAGAGCCGGCGACTTCCGACGAGAGCGTCCGAAGCTTCGCCACGGAACCTTTTTCACACGTTTCGAACGAATCGTCCGCGCCGCAGGCAAGCAGGAACAAAGGAACGACAGGAATAAAAATCCATCGCAAATTCATACTGCAAATATGGTAAATTCTCGCCCGAACAACGGAAAACGCCAGAACATGGGCTGGAATCCGTAAAAAAAGTCCCGTTCCGATAAAAGAACGAGACTTATGCGGGTGAAAGGACTTGAACCTTCATGTCCTTGCGAACACTAGAACCTGAATCTAGCGCGTATACCAATTCCGCCACACCCGCAAGTGTGTGTTCCAAATTTTAAAACTTTTGCCGTTTTTGTCAAGGGCACTTCGGAAAATTGCCTTGGTAAAATTCAGCGGAGAAAATCCCGGATCCAGGATTCCCGGTGAAGCGTCCACCAGGACCAGTCGTGCTCTCCGCGTTCGTCAAAGCGAATCCGGCAAACTTTAACGCCCAATGAGGAACAGAACGTTTCCATCCACGGAACGGTACGGTCCGACGGGTAAAGCCTGTCCGAACCGCCCTGGAGAAAAGTCCACATCCCCGTGCGGATCTTCGGATCCCTCGCCAGGTTTTTCGCGTCCGCGACCGCCGCCAGGTTCGTGCTGACGAGAAGCCGCTTTTGAACGGAACGCTTTCCGTAAAGCGTATAGCCGACAACGCCCAGGCCACCGTCCGAAACGCCGACGAGCGAAACCGTATCGATTTTCAAGTTCCACCGAACTTCCAGGGAATCGAGCATCCGATCGACCGCTCCGAGAGGTCCCTGCGAAAGCCAGTGGTTTTCCTTGCAGGCGGAAACGCTAAGCACCGCGCTTTCCTCGCGAGCCTTTTCTAGAAAAGGAACGAGAGCGGCTCCCGCCTCATAGCCCTTGGCGCATTTCGCGCTCTGCATTCCACCATGGAACCAGACGAACAGTTGCGGTTGGATTATCCTTTTCGGATGCCACACGGCAGAAGGGCTCGCAAAAGATCCAAAATTAATTTGTATGGAATCTGCGGCAAAGGGACCGACATCCGCCGAATAGGCAAAGACCGCAGCAAAAAAAACGCAAGCGAAAAACTTCATCGCCTACGCCTCAAAGCCCTTCGCAACGCAAGAAAAGCCGCACCGAGCAGAACGACATCGAAAACCCCCGACCACATCATCGCCCGCAACTGGAAACTCCGAATCGCCGAAGAGTCCAGTTCCCCGTCATTTCCCGCAAGGCCCGTCACAATCCATTCCCTCGAAGAAATCCGGATGCCCCGGACTTCAATCGGCGCAGGCATTCCCGTTTCCGACCAAAATGAAATCCATTCCCCGAGAATTTCTTCCTGGAGAGGCGGCAGAGAAAGCGTGAACACGGCCTCCCGATCCTCGTTCAGATGAAAAAACGTCCTGTCGAAAAGAGGGATGCCCGTCCCATGCCAGCCACGCGGAAAAGCGACAGAAGAAATCTTTCCGTAAAACAGATCTTCATCGCCTGCAACGCTCTTGTAAAAGGGAAGCGCCTGCAAAAAGAGATACGACGCCAAAAAGCAAAGGAACGCAGCGACCGACAAAAAGAGAAACCGCACGGAACGGGACATCTTATTTCCTCGAACGGATAACAAAGAAGAGAGTAAACAAAAGCAAGACGATGGAAACCAGATAAAAAATCTGCTGGATCCAGAACTTGGCTTCCCGGTTTTCAAAAGATTGCATCTTGAACTTCTGCAGAAGGTTTTCGCAGCGTACCAAGGCTTCGTCATTATTGATTCGCATCCATAGCAACGTGAGGTTCGCATTTTCGATCAAAGCCCTCCGGTAACGTTCCCCGAGAGGTTTCGAGAGACGCGCAAGACGCGCAGAATCCGCAACGACGGAGAAGCCCATCCGCGCAGAATCCAGGGTGCGCACAAGCGGTTCCGCAAGCGAATCGTCTAGACGATTCAGGTCTCTCGAGAGCAAACGCACACTGTCCAACCAAACCGAACGAGCCGGGACATAGCGTTGAATCGAAGCGACCCAGCCGAGAACCGCCGTTTCGAATTCGGAAAAATCGCGTTCCGGAGGCATCCAACCAATTAAGCGGGCCTTCTCCGAGGCGGCATAGACAGCAACTGCGTTTTCGCGCAAGCCGCGCAAGGAACTTATCAGAACCGAAGTATCCTCCGAAAAGACCCGAACCCTTTCCATCCTCTGCATCATGCGCGAGGCAAAGAACTTGTATTCATAAAGTGTTTCCACGTAACGGCCATGGACTTCCTCGGGTTGCTTCTGCGAAAAATAGAACAGAACGGTCAGGGCGAGCGTCAAGAGAAGAACGCCCCAGGCGAGAGGCATATTGATCCGGCTTTTCAGAATTTCCCGAATCGATTGGAATTTTTTCGAATCCATACAGGGAAATTACCTTTTTTCTAAGTTGTGAACATGGCAAGATTCCAAAAAATTGCAGTTTTTGCACTCGGTTTCGCCGCATTTCTCGCCTGCAGCGAACAGGAATTCCGCGAGACAGAGCACTACAACGGCATCCGCAAGACGAAAGTCGCCCACCGAAACGGACTGCCCGACGGCGAATTTAAACGCTGGACATCGCACGGAGACCTTGCGGAATCAGGCCTCTACAAAAACGGGAAACGAGAAGGGGAATGGACGGAATGGTTTTCAAACGGCAATGTCCAAGCCCGCGGACTTTACCGAAACGGGAACAGGGACGGCCTTTGGAAAAGCTTTTTCTTCGACGGCAAACCGGCAGCGGAGCAAACCTTTCTAAATGGCGAACCGGTCGGCACCTCGGTAGAATTTCACGCCAACGGAAACGTCAAGGAAAAAAATTCCTGCTTTCCCAAGAACGCCGAAGGAACGCGCGAAACTTTTGCGGCAAACGGAAAAAAGGTTCGCTCGGAACATTGCCGGGACGGAATTACGGAAGGCGTCGTGGAGACTTTTTATCCGGGAGGATCGCTCGAATCGCGCTCCGAATACCATGCGGGAAAGCTTCACGGCAAGTCGGAGCTTTTCCGCGCGACGGGAGAACTCTGGAAGCGTTCCTTCTACAGGGAAAACATCCGCGACTCTGTCTGGACCTACTTCGCAAAAGACGGCAACATCGAAAGGCAGAGCGTTTTCGTAAGCGGAAACGGAATCGCCTACGGAGAAATCGGCGAGAACGGCATCGACGCCGAAACGACCTTTGTCGACAACAAGATCCAGGACACCATCCGGTACACGCTTCCCGGGCACACGCTCCGCTATGCGGAAGTCTGGGAAAACGGCGAAAAACGGAAGCTGCTATCCTTCTACCCTCCATCGGGAACTCTCGCCAGCGAAGGAAACTTTCAAGACGGAAAGCCCAGCGGTTCCTGGCGGAACTGGTATCCGGACGGCACGCTCAAGGACAGCCTTTTCTACAAGGACGGCGAACCTTTCGGCGAGCAGCTGCACTACGACTCCGCGGGGAATCTCTACATGCGCAAAGTCCAGTATGGGAAGAGCGGACCGATGCAGATTGGGTTTGAGTAGGGATGGGGTATTTTCTATCTTTTGAAAGAACTAGAAAATTCTATGACCAAGAACGAACTCAACGCTAGACTCAAGGACATCGAATGGGATGACTTTGAAGTAAAGGAAGCTGCGGCGGAACTCCCCAAAAGCATCTGGGAAAGCGTCAGCGCGTTTTCCAACACGTCCGGAGGCTGGATCGTCCTTGAGGTAAAACAAACCGGAAACAAGTTTGAAATAAGCGGAGACCACCGTGCAACCGACATGGAAATCATGGCCATGTTCCGCGACCAGGCTTTCGGTACAAAGAGCGAGCAAATCGTTCCCGATTCATCCCTCGCCACGCTCAATCAAACTTCTCTAGAATCCTATATCGAACAGATCAAGGCTTTCAATCCCGAGTTTCCTTACAGCAATCTGCTCGTCGAAAAGTTTTGCGAGAAAGCCGGCATCACCAAAAAAGGCAAACTGAACTACGGCAGCCTTTTAATGTTTGGTTTACGAGACGAAATCCAATATTATGTCAATAACTTCTGGATAGACATGCTCGAAATTCCGGACACGAACATGGGAACCGTTGAACCGCGCTACACATTCCGAATGCCGGAACAGGAAAATCTCTGGGATTATTACAATGTTTTTATTCAACGGTTACGAACCCATATCGACGCTCCATTCACGGCGGGATCAAACGGTTTTTCACCGGACGACAATTCCCAACTTTACGCCTTGCGCGAAGGGCTGGTAAACATGCTCGCCCATGCGGACTACTTTAGCCCCATGCATTCCACCATTCGCATCAAGGAACTCCGAGTACAAAACCATTCCATGCCGCGGAACCCGACGCTTATCAAGCTTTTTCGCTATGCAAAACTTTCGGAAAATGCAGGATACGGAATTGAGAAGATGCTTTCGTGGGAAAAGCCGACCCACAGGAAAATAAAGTTTGAAAACGATCTGGTCATCTCTACAGTGATCTATAACAAGAATTCGGCAACACCGCCGGACGATCTAAATGAGCCTGTAAAATTACTGTTAGAAGTGATTAAATCGAACCCCAAAGCCTCCAAAACAGTTATCGCAGCAAAAATAGGGAAATCTCGCGCCTCGGTGACAAGAATGCTCGCAAAGCTCACCGAACAAGGGCTAGTAAAGCGAATCGGTCCCGATAAAAACGAACATTGGGAAATCGTAACAAGGAACCCACAATAATGAATATCGCAATTATTTTTGCCGGCGGAGTCGGTTCTAGAATGCATAGCAAGGACTTGCCCAAGCAATTTCTGCGCATTTACGATAAGCCGATTATTATCCACACTATTGAGCATTTTGAAAGCAATTCAAAAATCGATGCTATCATCGTCGTTTGCAACAAAGACTGGATTTCTTATTTCAAAGCTCTTCTTGCCAAACATTCCATCAAAAAAATCAAAGCAATCGTTCCCGGTGGCGAAACAGGCCAACTGTCAATATACAACGGTCTTGTTGCCGCCGAAAAAATTTCAAATGGAGAAAATTCGATCGTCCTGATTCACGATGGCGTCCGCCCACTCATCAACAGCGAATTGATTTCTCAAAATATTGAATCCGTTCAAAAATATGGTTCATCCATCACCAGCGGAATTGTCAAGGAAACCATCGTTGAAATCGACTCAGCCGGCAACATTCAAAATGTCCCCGACCGAATTCATTCCCGTGTTGCAAAAGCGCCCCAATCCTTTTGGCTAAAGGATATTCTCGCCGCACACCGAACCGCTCTTCAAAGCGGAAAGACAGACTTCATTGATTCCTGTTCCATGATGCATTTCTACGGATACCCTCTTCACATGATCGACGGACCATACGAAAACATCAAGATTACGACACCCGAAGATTTTTACACGATGCGTGCAATCCTTCAAGTCAAAGAAGACGCCCAGATTTATGGGCTCGATTAATTGTTCTAGACCACACGCATCATTTCAGGAAATTAAAAATGAACCATAAAGAAATACTTGACGAAGATTTAGCGAACATCACCAGTTTTTCCGCAAACTTTTTTACGCTCCTTGCCAATAAGACGATTCTCGTTACTGGAGCGACTGGTCTTATCGGTTTTACACTTATCAAAGCGCTCCTCCACATCAATCAAAAAAAATCGTTGAATATTAAGATTTTGGCGCTAGTCCGAAATCTCAAAAAAGCCGAGTCCATGTTCGGCAAGCAAGATGAATATCTAAAATTTATCATTTCCGACATCTCTCAAAAAATGTCCATTGCCGCTTCCATCGATTATATCGTTCACGGAGCAAGCCAAACATCCAGCAAGGCTTTTGTCCAAGAACCCGTTGAAACGATCCTCACGGCACTCAACGGAACGACAAACATGCTGGAACTCGCCAAAGAAAAAAAGGTTTCCTCCTTTGTCTATCTTTCCAGTATGGAAGTCTATGGAACGCCAGCAACCGACGAAAAAATTCCAGAAACGCATCCGACCGACCTTGACACGATGTCCGTACGATCCTGCTACCCGGAAAGCAAACGAATGTGCGAGTCGCTTTGCAAAAGCTATTTCGCCGAATACAGCGTTCCCACAAAAGTCATCCGTCTGACGCAAACTTTTGGTCCAGGAGTTTTCTACAACGATGGGCGTGTTTTTGCTGAATTTGCAAGATGCGCCATTGAAAACCGAGACATCATTCTTCACACCAAGGGAGAAACCAAGCGCAACTATCTCTACACAGCAGACGCAGTGACTGCGATTCTCACCGTTCTGCTCAAAGGGAAAAATGGCGAAGCGTACAATGCGGCAAACGAAAACACATATACATCCATTTATGAAATGGCAAACATCGTAGCAACACATTGTGTCAGCGGAAAAATTAAGACAATTGTCCAAGAAGAAGATATTGCCAAATTCGGATACGCCTCCATCTTAAAAATGAATCTTGATGTTTCGAAATTGAAAGATCTAGGATGGAAGCCTACTCGCAATCTTATCGAGATGTTTGATCGCTTAATCAAAACGATAGCAGAAACATGAAAAGAATTGCCATCTACACGGCCCTCACCGGCAATTACGATTCCTTAAAAGATCCTGCGGTCATCGATCCAAGATGCGACTATATTTGCTTTACCAATCAAGTACATTCCCAAGGATCAGTTTGGAAATACCGAACCATTCCGGTCGATACCAAAAATCTAGCATTGCTTTCCCGCTACCCTAAAATGCATCCCCACACGCTTCTTGAAGAATACGAATACAGCGTCTATATGGATGCCAACATTCAGATTGTCAACTCCGATTTCTACCAGCGCATTTTCGCCAGAATCGAACAAGGCGTTTCTCTATCCGGGATCAAGCATCCTTTCCGAGACTGCCCATACAGTGAAGGATATGCTGTTTTCACCTATGGACTAGATTCTTTTTTTGCCATCATCCGAACCTTGCGATTCTTAAAAAAAGAAAATTTTCCAGAACACTATGGAATGTTCGAAGCCAATGTCATTCTGCGAAAGCATTCCGACAAAAAAGTTCAAAAACAATGCGAAGATTGGTGGAAACTAGTCAGCCGTTATTCAAAACGCGACCAGCTGACCTATTCCTACACGCTCTGGAAAAACCATATCGCATTTGACTACCTGATTCCCGAAAACAAATCTGCCAGAAATTATGCTGGATTTTCCTTTACTCCTCATACCCGCAAAATGAATATCTGGGGGAGACAAGGCAAGCGGTTCGGGGAAAAAATTTTTAAATTTTTAACTCGCTACTAGGTTTTAAAATGAAAAAGCTCTTTTTTTATATCCGACATCCCTTAAAAGGCTTTCATCGGCAAGCAAAAAAAGGTCGCCTCGATTGGATGCCGGACAAGCTCTACCTCTCGCTCATGTTCCGCTACTATATGGGTTATTGGATGAATTGGAAACATCCCAAGACATTCAACGAAAAACTCCAGTGGTTGAAAATTTACAATCGGAATCCTCTTTACACGAAACTCGTCGATAAATATGAAGTCCGCAATTACATTGCAAAAACAATCGGCGAAGAATTTCTGATACCGCTCCTAGGCGTCTGGGACAGATTCGAAGATATTGATTTCGATAAGTTGCCGAATCAATTTGTTTTGAAATGTACGCATGATTCCGGTAGCTATATCATTTGCAAAGATAAAAATTCTTTTCCTTTACAAGAAGCAAAAAAAAAACTGGGAACAGCAATAAAGAAGAACTTTTTCTATGCAGCAAGAGAATGGCCTTATAAAAATACTTTTCCACAAATTATCGCTGAGAAATACATAGAAGACTCAAACGGTGTTCTTCTAGACTACAAATTTTTTTGTTTTCACGGAAATGTCAATAGTGTCATGATCTGTTTAGACAGACACATCCATAACACGAAGTTTTATTTCTTCGATAGGAACTGGGAACTTCAAAAATTGAATATTCGAGGAAAAAATGCACCAGAAGGTTTTACAATACCTAAGCCAAGCCGCATAAATGAAATGTTTTCCATTGCGGAAAGACTCTCAAAAGATATTCCTTTTGTTCGAGTTGATCTTTTTGAATGCAACGGAAATATTTATTTTGGAGAAATGACTTTTTTCCCCGATGGAGGTTTTGACGCGAATTTATTGCCTGAAACTGACTCCTACTTTGGCGATTCCATCAACTTAATAAAATTAAAGGAAAGTAAATGAAGACTATCGGATTTCCTATCAGCCATAAAGAAAACGAAAATCGAAGAACACTCGTCCCCAAAGACTTGAAAAATATTTCTCATCCCGAAAATATTTTCATTGAAACCGGTTACGGGAATATATTGGGACTTGCCGATAGCGATTACGTCTCAATGGGTTGCAACCTCACTTCTCGCAAAGAAGTTCTTACTCAAAACATTATATGCGATCCCAAAATAGGCGATGCTGATTATCTAGAATCTTTAACCGAAGGTCAAATTATCTTTGGGTGGATTCACGCAACACAAAACAGAGACATTACCGATAAAATCATCAAAACAAAATTGACAGCCTACGCTTGGGAAAACATGTTCGAAAAAGGCCGTCATACTTTCTGGTTTAATAATGAATTAGCAGGAGAGGCAGCTGTACTTCACGCCTTTCAATGCTACGGAGAATTACCTTTTGGATTAAATGTTGCGGTTCTAGGAAACGGCAATACCGCTCGTGGAGCGATTCGCGTTTTAAATATGCTAGGCTCGCATGTCACCCAATATAATCGAAAAACCGAACAACTATTTAAAGAAGAACTTGGATGCTATGATGTCGTTGTAAACTGCATTTTGTGGGATGTCAATCGAAAAGACCATATCATCTATAAAAAAGATCTCAAACGAATGAAAAAAAACGCGATGCTTATTGATGTCAGTTGCGATAAACACGGAGGCATTGAGACCAGCATTCCTACAACTATTGAAAAACCGGCTTATATCGTAAATGGAATTTTCCATTATGCAGTTGACCATACCCCATCAATCTTTTATAAAACATTTTCTTACAACAACTCTAAAATTATTACGCCTTATATAGAACAATTGATGAACGATTGTGTTGGAGAGACACTTCAAAATGCAAAAATTTTCGAAAACGGTAAAATTATAGATCCAGAAATTATAAAGTTTCAAAATCGTTAACCATTTTTATGGCTCAAAAACGTCGCTTATTCATCAACTCAATCGCTCAGGTTTTTTCATTCTCCGTAAGCCTTGGCATTACATTTTTTCTAACCCCATTTATCGTAAAAAAATTGGGACCGGCGGCTTATGGATTTGTCGGCCTTGCAAGCAGTTTTGTCAGTTATACTCAATTGGTTACCGTAGCCCTAAATTCAATGGCAGGACGCTTCATCACTGTTTCCGTCCATAAAGGCGATATCGAGACCGCAAAAAAATATTTCAGCTCTGTTTTTTACTCCAACTTAATTTTTATCGTAATCATTAGTACGATTTCAATACTCGCCATCTATAACCTAGAATTTATCATACAGATTCCAAAGCAGCTTCTGACAGATGTCAAGCTTCTATTCGGATGCATGTTCCTCAATTTTTTTATCAATCTTTTATTTAATGTCTATAATGTTTGCACATTTATCCAAAATCGCCTAGACCTTTCCTCCATTCGAATAATTACTTCACAATTTATCAAAGCTCTGCTTCTTGTGGGATTATTTTATTTTTTCACACCGGCAGTCTGGTTTATCGGCATCGCTACCGTCATTAGCTCCACCTATATCGTTATTACCAATTTTCAATTTCGAAAAATTCTGACGCCTCAACTATATGTTTGTCATCGATATTTTGATTTTGAAAAAATCAAAGAACTATTTAGCGCAGGCGTTTGGAATGTCGTTTCAAGAATCAATGGGATCCTTGGACACGGTCTAGATTTGCTCATTGCAAACCTTTTCATTGGTACGTCCCAAATGGGAATCATCGCTATCACACGAAGGATTCCCTCTATAATGCTTACCTTTTTTGAACAAATGAATACAATTTTTTCGCCATCATGGACAAAATTCTATGCCCAAGGAGAACGAAACACCTTTCATCGACAACTTCTTCAATCTATCCGTTTTTTTGGAATTCTCAGTTTTATTCCCCTTTCTATTTTATTTGTCTTTTGCGACTGGTTTTATGCACTGTGGCTTCCATCCCAAGACGCCAGACAACTTTATGTTTTAACCATTGTCGCCTGCATTGACTTGCCTTTCGCCATGCCTCTTCAGCCAATCTACAATGTCTATCCAATCGTTAATAAAATCAGAGCCAATTCTCTTTTTGGTATCGGACTGTATTCTGCAACGTTTCTTGTTGTCTTTGTTGGCGTTCTACTGACAAAAGATACATGGCATCAAATGTTGATTCTCGCCTCAACCCGAGCAATATTCAATATGTTAAAATCCCTCACATTCCTCCCTCTATACGGAGGGTATTGCGCAAAAATCAAGCCCATTCTTCTTTATAAGAATACATTGAAAAGCATCTTTTCATTCAGCATTCTATCAACTATTCTCTTCCTGGTGAAGCCTTTATTCACTCATATCAGCTGGACAACTCTTGGCCTTTCCGTCACCATTTCCTGCGCCATAGGCTGCGTCATCGGATACATTTTAATCCTTGACACGGACGACAAAAGAATCGTCAAGGAAATCGGGATAAAGGTAAAGCACAAAATTTTCAAAAGGGAACGAAAATGATCTCCATAGCAATGGCAGCCTATAACGGAGCGAAATATTTACCGGAACAAATGGACTCCATTCTAAATCAAACCATTTCCGATATCGAAATAGTCATTTGCGACGATTGTTCTACGGACAAAACTTGGGAGATTCTGCAATCATACGCGGCCAATGACGCCCGAATCCATTGCTACCGAAACGATTCAAACCTAGGCTTCAAGAAAAATTTCGAGAAAGCGATTTCCCTGTGCCAAGGAGAATTCGTCGCCCTTTCCGACCAAGACGATATTTGGGAAAAGAACCATCTGGAAGTTTTACAAAACTTGATCGGAAATTACGACATCGCTTGCGGAAATGCGGAGCTTATCGATAAATACGGAAACGATTTAAACAAAACCCTTAGTGAAACGGATTATTTTTATAAAAAAGCAAAAAACCATCAAGATTACATCTATCGCATTCTTTTTAATAGCTCCTGCTTTCAAGGCGCGTCAATGCTAATTAACCGAAAATTCCTAAATTGCGCAATACCCATCCCTGATAAAGTACAATATCATGACTCATGGTTTGCCCTTCTGGCCTGTTTCAATAAAGGTCTTCTCTATTCACACCAGATTATTACACAACACAGGCGACACGAAAACAATGCATCCCAAAGAACTAATTGGCATCATCTATTCAATCGCATTTATTTTAAAAGAAATGTTCGAAGAGGACGCGACTTAATGGTTTCAGCGATTCAAAACCGATTAAAAGATAATTTAACTAACGACCAAAAAAAAATTCTAGAATTCATCGAACAATATAAGATAAACAGAAAATCTTTTCTAGGAAAAATTAAAAACTGTTTATTTCGGCTAAGACACCATTCCAAAATTTACACGACCTCTAATAAAGTTTTTTTAGAGTGGTAATAGTAACACAGGGGTATATTTACAGTCTCGCATAAAAAAAGCTATATTGCGAAAAAAGAGTTACGATATGCAAAAAATTTCTGAAGCCGAGCGAAAAGACATTCAAATTGAAATTCTCAAAGAATTCAAACGTTTTTGTGAGTTCAATTATTTGAATTATTCTCTAGGAGGCGGAACCCTTTTAGGAGCAATCAGACATCAGGGCTATATACCATGGGACGATGATATCGACGTTATGCTTCCTAGGGCCGATTATCGGTTTTTGCTAAAACACTTTAAGCATTCGCACTTAAAAATTCAGCATAAAGACGAAGACAAAACTTATCCATTTCCTTTTGCCAAATTATTCGATACAAGAACTCAACTTACAGAAGACTCTTCCACGCTTTTATCCGGGGTGGGAATTGACGTTTTCCCGATAGATGCATCCCCCAACAATGGAAAAATATTTCACTATTGGTTTCACCTAACATTTATTCTTTGGCGATATCGTCGGCAAAAGATACGAGGCATCATTAAAGAAACCGTATCATCTAGGCAAAAAAAAATTCGCTTATTTTTTAGGAAATTTTTTTTAAAAGTAATTCCTTATGCATGTTTGAATTTTTTGTATGACTTCGCCATTCAATTTTTTAATATTCGCTATGATTCTGCAAAATTTGTAGGAGCCTTTTCCGGTGCCTATGCAAGACAAGAAAGAACTTCAGCAAGCGCAATGCGATGCACTAGTAAAGCCATATTTGAAGGTGAACAATATTCTATCATTCAAGGATATGACGAGTATTTACGGAACCATTACGGCAACTATATGCAAATTCCTCCAAAAGACAAACAGATTTCACATCACAGCTTCCACGCTTTTTTTATCGATGCGAATTTTCATTGCTAATACGCTAGCATCACATATAAATCCACTAAATGAAAATCTATACTACATCGTATGCATACCAAAGCCCTAGCATCTTTAACTCTTACGTACTACGCCCTCACGCTTATTTTTTTACACCCATTGACAAAAAAATCAAAAGAAAAATTTTTCATCCAAGAGCTATTTCAAATTATGAAAAATATACACCATTTGAATGAAGTCCAAAAGATGAAATATTCAATGAAATCATTAACCTATGCGGAAAATGGAAAACATTCTGTGGTACAGAACAACATTATGAATGGAAGAAACTTCTTTTGCCGAAAGGTATCACAGCCAAAGTCCGCTGAACTTTTAGACAAACTAGACGAATTGCGGAAGGATGAACAGATATGAACCAAGCTCTGATTTCCGTTATCGTTCCTATTTATAATGTTGAAAAATACCTGCCACGTTGCATAGACAGTCTTATTCATCAATCCTACGCGAATCTAGAAATCATTCTGGTTGATGATGGTTCTCCAGACAATTGTCCAGACATTTGCGATGATTACGCCAAAATAGACAACCGAATACAAGTTATCCATAAAGAGAATGGTGGACTTTCCGATGCAAGAAATGTTGGATTCGAACATTCGGCTGGAGAGTATATCGCATTTATTGATTCCGACGACTACGTTCATCCCCAAATGCTGGAGATTCTCTACAGGCTATTGCTAGAGGAAAATTCAGAAATAGCCGTCTGCAATTTCCAGCCTTTTACGAAAACAGCTCCAGAAAATCATTCCGAAAAAATCCAGATAGAATCTCTCTCCGGTCTGGATGCAGCAAAGCGACTTTACCAAAGGGTGTACGCAACGCAAACCGTCGTGGCTTGGGACAAACTGTATAGCAGGCACATCATCGCAAAGAATCGATTCATCGTCGGGAAATTCAACGAGGACGAGTTTTTCTCCTACAAAGCCCTAATACAGGCATCCAGGGTGACATTTACTTCGCAAAAACTTTATTACTACCTCATTCGTGCAACCGGCATCTCCCAGGCAATTACAAATCCAAAATCCCTAGACGGCCTAGATGCAAAGCAAGAAGCTATTCAATTCTATAAAAAGAACGGATTTCACGCCTTGCTTCAATTAGCAGTTTCCAGTTTTTTGAATTTTTCGGCAAAACGTTATTGTTTTGTTAAAAGGCAAAGCGGAAATCATCGCGAACTCTTAAAAGAGCTCAAACTTCGCCATAAAAAAGTTCTTCAGGAATTTTCACGTACAATATCGCAAAGCGAACGCTTTCGCGCGATAATTTTTCAGCTGTATCCTTTTTCGTTTTGGCTTTTTATTAAATATGACAAGATAAGATTCAAACAGTTGTTTAAATAAGCCCATGTTTCTCCTGTCAATTTTAGCCTACCTTCTCTTTTTTACATTGCTTTTCCTTGTTCTGAAAGGCGATCGTGAACAGCAATTGCTCGCCCTGCTTCTGGTAAACATTCTTTTTTACATCAACATCGGCCTAATCGAAAAGCCTGAATTAACTCCCTATCAACTTTTACCCTATCTGTTTTTTGCAAAAGAAGTCTTTTTCAACTTTCACCAATTCAGAAAGCAAATCACGTCTTTCCCTATCAAATTTGGATTGGGATTCATCCTTCTCGCCTACTTTGCGACAACCTGGTCAAACGGAGGAAACCTTCACGATTACTACGAAGCATTCCGTTACTGCTTTGACAAATATGTTCCTATCATCGCAGTCTTCATTTGTGCGAAGGAAGTCGAAGAGAAGTCTCTGGTCCGGCATCTATTTTTATTTTTTCTCATCTTTTGCGGACTGGGATTCGTCGAATACCTGCTAAATTACAACTATGTTCGAGAAGCGATCGCCACTGCCTTTCCATCTACAAGAGTTCCAGACATGTTCGGACCGGCCGGCATTACAAACGGCTTTGGTTCCTCGGGATGGAGAACTCGTATTTCCATAACGACAAAACATCCGACCGTCCTAGGCGCGGTGTTAAGTACAATGTTCCTGTTTTCCCTTTCGTATCTTAAGATTTCGAAAAATCAGTACAACATTCGCAAGCGAAATTTTGTCCTATTTTTTATTGCGTTCACCGCAATCCTCTCTGGTTCAAGAACCGCCATGGGATGTATCGGTCTCGGTTTTCTGATTTACTTTACAATTTCGCTCTCTTTCAAAAAAAAGCTGCTTGCCATTATTATCTACGCCATAGCCTTTTATGGATTGTCATCCGCGGCAACAACCGTTTTTTCCCAAAAAGAAGGCGGAAGTTCGCTAGAAATGAGACAGCAACAGCTGCTGTTCACCGTCATTGAATTTGCCAATAAACCACTATTCGGTCATGGCCTCTATTACACAAATCACACAATTCTGGCCTCCGATGACGAAGGGAAAAGAGTCAACTTTGAAAAGGAAGAAACCCAAGGCCTAGAATCTATCGTTTTCTATGCGCTTCTCGACATCGGTTTATTTGGAATCCTGGCCATATCAATCTTTTACGGGCAAATATTCTTGTACTTTTTCAAACACCGAAAAGAGTGCCATCGGCAAGCCATGCAGGGAATGCTTGAAACATCTATGCTTGTCCTATTCTTGATCCTTTCCGGAGAAATCGGTCGCAATACAGAAATATGTCTTCTTTTTATCGGAACATCTCTAGGACTCCTGCAAAAAGAACTTTACACAAAAGCCGAAATTAACGTTTCTCAAAAATCTGGAGATTCCGAAAGCGAATAAAGGAATCCCACCGCGGTGCAAAATTTTTATCGTTTCCACCGTGAAACGTGGAAAAATAAAATCGATCAATTTTCATCTCGGGACGATTGCGAAAAAGCATGGAATTCAAATCGACAACAAGCTCACCATCGAACCACGTTTGCAAAATTCCATTTGACAACATCCCGTTTACGGAATCCAAATCGTTCATCTTGACCCGCATCAAAATCTGGTGCCATTTTCCAGGAGTAATTCTTTTTTGAGAGATTTTCCCATTCAAATTCCATTTAAAATTATCGGCATATCGCCCCTTTTGACCGAAATGATAAACATATTGCGTTAAAAAACCATCCTTTTTCCACATGATTCGATTGCTCCATCCATCCGCTTCTTTTGGCTTGTCTCCACCCGTGTAACATTTTCCACCACAAAATCCCGGCAATTTTCCGCCATTTCTAAAATCAAAATTCTTTTCAAAATATACTTCGTATGAACACCATAATTCATCGGCATTCAATTCGTTAAGTGGCAAGGCAAACTGGACGGCACAACCATTTTTTTTGGATGTTCCAATGCATCCCTTAGGATACTTTAGCCGCAAAACGATTTCGCTAGAATCATCGATCCATTCCGCCATAGCAGAGCGATTGATTCGAGTTACGACGGCACTTAAATTTTCAGCTGGAATCGGTATTCCCGCAAAAAACAATTGATACAAAAGGAACAACAAAAGCAATGAATTAGCTCCCTTCGCAAGCATCCTTCAATAAGGATTTCCACCTTGGAATGATTTTCGATATTTCAAACCGGCTAGCCGATTTCAAACAGTTCAATGCGATGCGACTTCTAATCTCGGAATTCTCCATCAACCAAGTAATCTTTCGTGCAAATTTCTTCACATTGCCAAAAGGTACCAAGAAACCATTTTTTCCATCATCCACGATATCCCGAATAGAAGCATAGCTGTCAAAAGCGACCGGAACAACGCCGAACTGTTGCGATTCCGTCAAGGTCAACCCCCAGCCTTCAAATGCAGACGTCATCATGAATAAGGCGGCTGTTTTATAAAAAGGAATCGGTTTTTGATTTCCCAGAAACTGAACTTGTTTGAGTTTCAATTGTTTTGCTAATTTTTGATAAGCAGGAAGATTTTCTCCATCTCCCACAATGCGAAGAACCCAGTCTGAAGATATTGCGTTCTTTTCCACTAATTGCCATATTCTAAGCACCAAGGAAATCCGCTTTTGTTGTTCTTTCATCCTAGCAACAACCAAGACCTCCTTTTGTTTGTACGCCAAAATGTCCGGTTTCGCAATTTCCGTAAATGACAGAGGGTTCGGAATCGAATACAACCGGATAGCGGAGACTCCCAAAATCCGTTGGAAGTCTGTTTCGAATGCGGAAGAAAGCAACAAGATTTTGGATGCCCTCGGAAGAATCTTCTTCCAGCGGTTCTGAAAGCGTCGAAGTTCCTTTAAATAGAAACAAGGATATAGAGCTATCCGCAACAATCTTCTTATTTGAGAAATTCCATTGCCAAACGATTTTGTCGTCGCGACTCGCCAAGATTTTTTCCATGTTGGAGGAGCCGTGTGCCAAGCTACAATATATGGGATTTGCTTTTCTTGTTCCTGTAAATATCGAGCTACGACACCACTATAAGCAAGCTGCTGGACAACAACATCAAAGGCGTTTTCTCCAAAAAACTTTTCTACATCAACAAGCTTTCCTTCAAAAAACAATTCAGAACCTGAATCTTCCACATAAAGAGACTGAATTCCATCTAAAGTAAGACCATTCATTACCGAGCAGGTAACTCTTTCCACTCCACCTGCATGGACATCCAACGGCGTATTATAAACAAAAAGAACCTTCATTTCAAAATTTCCTGAATTGCATTATAATTTCTCTCGCAATTTTTCGCATCGGAATATTTAAAAAATTCTTTGATGCGAATCCGATAGACATTCTCTAGTTCACAATTCTTTACCAAATAATTTTCAACCTTATCCACCACACATTCAATGTCCAACCCTACAGGGCCAAAGCCATCCCTATCCGGGTCAAAATATCCCATTCCCTGGTGACCGGAACGATAGGCATTTCTATCGAACTGAAACAAGATGATGGGCTTTTCCATATAGGAAAAATCAAACTGAACACTCGAATAGTCCGTAATCAGCAAATCACAGTCAATAAGAAGTTTCTGGACATCAAACTTTTCAAAAGAAGCCAATACGATTCTTTCGCTATTTCCCGAAAAGAGGTTCAAGTATTTTTGCACTTCAAAATGCGGATAGAAAACCAACTGATAATCATATTTTTCCAGCAGTTCTTTCAATTTAGCATTCTGAATCAAGCCTCCAATACTTCGAAAATAGTCAGAAGCCTTAAACGATTCATTCGTTGCTCCGGAAAGAAAATGACGCCAAGTCGGCATCAACAAGATTTTCTTCGAATTCGATTTTTTGCGCGGTAAAAAATCATAGCGGGCAAAACCCAACGTTTTCACAACTTCATGAGGATGGCCAAAACATTTTTCAACATATTCCGATTCTCGTTCGGAAACAGTTACAAAAAGATCGAACGAAACCTTGTCGCGGTGCAGCCACGGACCGTCCGCCTGCGTTACCCCATGTTGCAAGAAAACATATTTTCCCGACACAAAAATTTTCTTTAAGATTTTCACTTTGGACATACGCAAGAACAAGTTATGCTCCGGAGCTCCTCCAAATATATGGGCGCTAATTTTTACTTCAGCCGCCAAATAAAACAGGTAATGTTTCCAGGAGCAGAAATCAATCAAGCGGTCTTTAGAAGAAAAATTTTTTCTATCTGGCGAATCTTTTTCAATTAAATAAAATGCATTGACTTCCGGATGCGTTTTTCTCACATATTCAAAAAGCCGAAAAGCATTGTCCCGTGCATCAACGCCTCGTTCTGCAAAAACCCATACATGAGCAAAACAATGCGATCTTTTAAAAAATAAAAGGAAAAACTTTGCAACTAGACACTTGAAGACAACCAAAAGCCACTTTCCATATTTTCCAATGCCATTTTTTTTCAACGCAGCCCTAATCATAAAGAGCAACCCATTCTTTTTTATGAAAATTCCAGGATCTTTTTTGCATTTCGGAATAGGCCAAATTACCCTTTTTCGCAAGCGACTCACGTGTTTCTTTTTTTAAGGTCTCCAATGTCTTGCATAGCGCCCCAAAATGTGATTCCGGAGAGTCATAACGATAAACGAAAGAACACTTTTCTATTTCCGATTCACCCCGAATACAACCTATTTCAGGGCAAAGCATCGGCGTCCTATAAGAAAAGGCCATCCACAGAGTCCCGGAATTCAAGGAACTGCCAATATCGTAAGGCGTAGCCAAGACATCCGATTGTTCCAAATAATCTCCCATGCAATCATTTTCGATAAACCGGAAATCGGCAACAATCGATTTACAAGCACCTATTTTTTGCTGAATTTTTTTCCGATAATTTTTATCACTGCATTTTCCACAAATCAACAACACGAAATTCGATTGAGACAGTTCCACCTTTTTAAATCCGTCTATTAGCAATTCCAAATTCTTATACGGTCCGATCTTCCCTGTGGAAAAAATGATTTTAGTGTCTTGAGAAATTCCGTACCTTTGCCGGATATCTATTTTTCCACAGCCAAAATTTTGGAAATAATCGCCATGGGGGATACAACTGATTTTTTTACGAAAATGCTGCAATTCGGGAACTTCGGTAACTGTTTCCGAACACAAAATATGAATTCGGTCACTCCAGCGCATCAAAATTTTCATCAGAATTTTAGAATACTTTCGACCCCGTTTTTGATCATGGGCGACTTTGTTATGAACAGTCCACACGATTTTTTTTTGAAATATTTTTAAACAGCACAAAAATTCCAACCGAAGAATAAAATTCAACAGACAACGAATTTCACTATTTCCGCGGATGTTTTCCAGCCAATTTAAATGACATATTTTCGCAGTAAAAAACGCCCCAAGATGACCGTGAAAAACTTGATCCATTCCAACAACCCGAAACTTATCGGAAATTGTTTTTGACAAATTTCCCAGGTAAAAATTTTTCTCTGTCTTTGCCTGTGGAAAGAAAAGAACCGTTTTCAATATTACCCCAGTTTCAACAGCTTCCTATACGCCCCGATAAGCTTCGGCTTTTCAAAATCCCACGAAAGCTCGGTTTCAACGCGTTTGCGTCCAAAAGCTCCCATTTTTGCCGCATCGGCCGGATGTTCCAAAAGCCAAACAATCTTATCGCCAAAATCTTCTACACTTGTATTCTTGGCGTAAAGCGAAGCTTCCTGGGCAGAAAAACGACCTTCCTTTAAATCGTATTGAACAATCGGTTTGCCAAACGCCATGTATTCCATGATTTTATTCATCGTCGATTTATCGTTCATTTCGGAAGGCACATCGGGATTGACACAAACATCCGCCGTGTTCAAGACATCTGCCAAATATTCATTCGACACGCGTCCTGAAAACTCCACAAATTTTTCAAGCCCTTTTTGACGGTTTAACGCTCGCAGACCTTCTAAAGAAGGACCTCCACCCATGACGCAAAAGCGAACATCCTTCCGGTTCAGTTTATTTACAATATAATCCGCAGAATCCAATAGCAGTTCAACGCCTTCCTGCTTTCCCATTACCCCTACATAGCCTACCAGATATTTAAAGCCTTGTTTTACGGCAGGTTTAGCGGGGCCTACCGCCAATTTTGAAATATCTGGACCGCTACGAACAATCGTCACGTTTTCCGGCTTCATTTTTCCTCGCCGGATGGCGATTTCTTTATAGGATTCATTTGTCGCAATGGAATGCGAGGCGAAGAAATAGGTCAACCGTTCAAAAAAGATCATCGCCCGATATCCCCAATTTTTCTTGCCAAATTTTGCAAGCCACAACTCCGGGTTTATATCGTGGTGATCAAACAAAAGTTTGCATTTTGTAAAAGCAAGAAATGGCAACGCAGGAATGAAAAGTAAATCTGGAGGATTACAGATATGAACAACATCCTGGACGCCATGTTTATGAAAAATTTTCATCAACAAACGAAATTCATGAAACAAGGCTGTTCCGTATTCAAAAAGATACTCGATTGACCGTTTCGCTTCTTTTAAAGGATGTCTATAAATTTGGATTCCGTTAAGCGTCTCTTCCGATTCCGGAAAAGTCTTCGTTTTAGGACAAATTACGCAAACCTCAGCTCCAGCATCGCGCAAGGCATTTGCCTCCTGCCAAACACGACGATCAAAAGGAACAGGAAGATTCTCGACGACAATAGTAATTTTTTTTCCCATGAAGTTCCTGTTTCATTATTTTGTTTACCAGCAAAGACCTTCGTAATTTTTCAAGGAAAGAACCGATTCGTCTTTCAAACGCACTAAATCCAAAAAGCGGATTTTAGGATTTTCATAAATCATCTTAGGTAATTCCGGATTCTTGACAGCAATAATAATCAGTTCCGCCTCATCGCATAAATCATGGATATCGCTTTCCAATAAATGGACCATTCCTTTCGGCAGTCGAGAACCAATGTCTTCACCCTGCGCCTTGGCGAGGTTCAAAAAACGATCGTAAATTCTCAAGGAAAATCCATTTTTCAAAAGAGTATCCGCTAATGCGACAGAAGCGGAATTCCGTAAATCATCCGTACCTGCCTTAAAAGTTAAACCGACAAGGCCTATTTTCTTCTTGCCGCTATCAAAAACCACCTTCAATACACGATCAACATGCTTTTGGTTGCTTAAATCTACGGAAGAAAGGAGCGGGACTTGGACATCATGGCTTGACGCCAAATAATTCAATCCCTTTAAATCCTTGGGTAAACACGATCCCCCATAAGCAAACCCCGGCATAAAATACACCGGAGAGATATTCAGCTGGGAATCCTTGCAAAAAAGCTTCATTACTTCATGACTGTCTATGTCAAGTTGCTTGCAAATAGCCCCCACTTCGTTTCCAAAGGCAACTTTCATTGCATGAAAAGAGTTGTTTACGAATTTAATCATCTCGGCAACACGAGGCAACACTTCTATAATTTCACTATTAAGCGGAGAATATAGCGACCGCATGATATCGCGAGCTTTCGCACAATCACAGCCAATCACCGTGAGAGGGGGATTCATGAAGTCTTCTACAGCTTTACCTTCCCGTAAAAACTCGGGATTTGAAACGACAGAAAAATCCACATCTAATTTTTTGCCGGACAATTGCTCTAATTTTTTTCCAATTCGCTCATTGGTTCCGGGAGGAACCGTACTTCTTAACACCACCAGATGGAAATCGTTCTTTTTTAAAAGCGCCCTGCCGATATTCTCGACAACAGAGTCGATAAACTGCAAATCCAGCCCGTCTTTATCCGTTACAGGCGTTCCAACACAAATAAAAGAAATATCCGATTCTAGGACAGCTCTCTCGGCGGATTCCGTGGCGGAAATTCTGCCAGACGAAAATCCTTCGGCAATCAATTCGTCAACATCGCGTTCCACAATCGTCGGACGCCCTGAAGAAATCAGGGCGACTTTCCGAGAATCCACATCACAGCCAATAACACTGTATCCTAATTTAGCAAAGCAGCCAATGCCTACACAACCAACATAACCCAGTCCAAAAACGCTAATTTTTCTCATATAAAAACCAATCTAAGCTATTCCGCCTCACCCTTTCCCACATTCGCCACGTCGAATCCGATTTTACGGAGAGCGGATGCGTCAAGGATATTTCTTCCGTCAAAGACGAACGCCGGTTTTTCCATGCCCTTGTAGATGCGCTTCCAGTCGAGTTCCGCAAAGCTCTTCCACTCCGTGCAGACGACAACCGCATGGGCGCCTTCGGCGGCCTTGTAAGGGTCCTCTTCAAACACGACTCGGTCGAGAACATCTTTCAGGTCTCGCTTCGCATCGGGGATCGCCTTCGGGTCGGTAACGACCGGGCGGGCGTGTTCGGCGATCAAGTCGCGCACGACGAGATTTGCCGGACTTTCGCGGGTATCGCCCGTGTTCGCCTTGAAGGCAAATCCGAAAACGGCGATTTTCTTGTCGGCAATCGTGTTGAACATGCGTTCGAGCATCCGGCTGGTGACGCGGTGCGTCTGCCATTCGTTGATCTTGACAACGCTTTCCCAATAGGCGGCGACTTCGGGGAGACCGTAATACCCGCACAGGTAAACGAGGTTCAGGATGTCTTTCTTGAAGCAGCTTCCGCCAAAACCGATCGAAGCCTTGAGGAACTTGGAACCAATCCGATGGTCCTTTCCCATGACAAAGGCGACTTCATCGACATCGGCACCGGTACGCTCGCAGAGAGCGCTGATCGAGTTGATCGAGCTGATGCGCTGCGCAAGGAACGCGTTTGCCGTGAGCTTCGTGAGTTCGGAGCTCCAGAGGTTCGTCGTGAGGATTCTCTCGCGCGGGACCCAGTGGGCGTAGATGTCCACCACCTTGGCGAGAGCGGCAAGTCCCGATTTCGTCTGGTGGCTGCCGATGAGCACGCGGTCCGGTTCGAAAAGATCCTGGATGGCGGTGCCTTCGGCGAGGAATTCCGGATTGGAAAGGACTTCGAAATGCAGCCCCTTGTCGTTTGAATTCAAGATGCGCTCCATCGCAGCGGCAGTGCGGACGGGAAGCGTCGATTTTTCAACGATGATCTTGTCCGAGGAAGCGACTTCGAGGATTTCCCGGGCGGTCTTTTCCCAGTATTGCAGGTCGCTCGCCTTGCCCGCGCCCTGTCCAAATGTCTTGGTCGGCGTATTGACAGAAACGAAGATGATGTCCGCTTCGCGAACCGCATTCGGGATGTCCGTGCTGAAGAAAAGATTCCGTCCGCGAGCGCGCTTGACGACTTCGTCCAGACCGGGTTCAAAAATCGGGAGATTTTCCCCATTCCAAGCGTCGATGCGAGCCTGGTTGATATCGACAACCGTCACTTTCACGTCCGGGCACTTGTCCGCGATGACGGTCATCGTCGGTCCGCCGACATAGCCGGCGCCGATGCAAAGAATTTTCGTCGAAAAATCCATCATAGCCTAAAATTTAAAACTTTTTTGGTAGAATATATCCCAGTCAAAACCGGCTACCCCCCAAAAGTCCACCCCGTTTTCGCCAGAGACGTGATCCAGATTACGGTATTTGCGAATTCCCCCGCCAAGACGCGCCCGAAGCCCGCCAAAAAGGAAAATCCGATAGGTTAGATCGGCGACATACTGCCGTTCCACGATTCCCGACAAGGTACGCTTCGCCGAAAGCGCCTTGTCATAATCCGTATAAAGTTCCTTGTCACCCTGTCTGAGCCAGGCGAATTCCGCATTCCATTCATGCCGTCCGAGCGTCCATTCGATTGTAAGCCACAGATCCTTCGCATCGGGGCCGCGCCGATACCCGAGCGGATAATCGACAAAGAACATGTCCGCAAAATCGGGATCCGACTGGGAGCGATAGTTGGAGCGATACATGCGGCGGCTCGAATACTTGAGAAGCGGGAGCCGTTCATTTCCCGCGGCGGGATCCGTGAGCACAGCGTCCAACCGGAAGCCGAAAGTTCCAAATCTGTCCGTCTCGATTGTCTGGCGATAGCCGACCAGATGGCTCAAGATGTTCCGCGTCGAATTTTTCCCGGTTTCCCCGACAGGGCTTTTGATGTCGTCAATTCCTAGCTGGTAGTAAAAGCTCGATCCGCGGATCGGGCGGAGTCCCAGTTCGAGCGTAGCATTCGCCTTCGTGTATCCGGTCGCATAGTTGTCGTGCCAGAACATGAACGGGTTGATGGTCCGAAACTCGACCTGCTTGCCGCCGATAACGGACTGTTCGATAACATAGAACCAGATGCGCCCAAAATCCACGCCCAGACGGTGATAGACAAGCGTCTTGTACGGTTCCGCATAGACGCGGTTCCGCTGGTTGTCGATTTGCAGGTTGGCCTGTTCCCAGGATTCGGTCGATGAATCGACTTCTCCGCCAGGCTCGGACGGCGTTCCGTGCAGATGCGAATTTAACGAGCTGATGAAAAAATCGTAGCGAAAAAATCCCGGCGAAAAATTCCAGAGAATCGCATCGTGATAGGGCGCGCCTCCCAAGGCAATCGTGTTGGGAGAAGGTCCCATATCCGGCTTGAATCGGCCTGTCTGGACAAATCCCACGCCGTATTCCCATTTCGCAAATCCTTCGATCGGGACATTGATGTCGAGGTTGTCCGGCAAGTAGGTCGTATTCGTCGAAAGGTCATCCTCGTACCACGCTTCGATATCCTTTCGGAGCGGCAGGTTGAAATAGACGGTGAAATTTCGGTAGCGGCCGCCGAGATACAGTTCGAGCATCGGATCGATGGTTTCGTACTGGCGGCCAGTTTCTAGCGGAATCTGCAGCCCGCGCCAGTTTTCGCCGTAGCGATCGATCGTATCCGCAGCAAAGTTCATCGCCTTGGGCGCCCCGTAAAACCCGACGGCGATTTTCGATCCGACAAAGACGGACGTTTCCGAGAATGCCGACACGGAAAACAGGGCAAACGAAAGCACTATCGATTTTACAAGTCGCACGATTTTTAAAATATAGACAGATTTTGATGCGGGATTTGAGAGGTATCAGCGGTCTGTTATTAGTCAGGAATGAGGAATCAACTGTCTAGCGACCTGCCAGTTGTCAGAGCTTAGAGCTTAGTGGATAGTTAAGCGTTGATAGTTGAGAAAATCAGGAAACAGAAATCAGTTATTCAAGGGAAGTGGGATGTGGTAAGCGGGACACGGTAGGAAATAGGGATTAGAATGTGAAGCGGAATGCTACGAGAGGGGCGTCCGATCGGGCATTCCCTTCGGTCGTTCCAGAATGACATGGGACAGAAAGCTACTCGCTCCGCCAACCAATTGCTCATTGCTAAGCCTAGACGTCCGCGATTCTAAGCTAAAACCATTTCCACATACGGAAGTTCTTCAAATCCAGCTTTCTTATAAACGTGAACCGCCGGAATATTTTCCCTTTCGACTTCCAGCCGAAGCAGATAACCGGGAAAATTTTCCTGAACGAATTTCAAAAAGCCGCTTCCGATTCCGGCACCGCGAAACGAATCCTTCACATAGATATCCTCGATCCAGACCGTACGCTTTCCGAATTCCGTCGAATAGCCGAACGCAAGCATCGCATAACCAGCGATTTCACTGTCTCTTTGCAAAAGATAGCCCGATGCAAACGGGGAATCGCCAACACACTCTTCCACGTCCCGGTGGAAGATTTCCTCGGAACCGTTTGTGAACACCGCCGGAGAAGCGTAAAAAGTCCGCATCATCGAAACGACCTGTTCCATGTCGCCGCGAACCATTTTTCGAATCTGAATTGCCATCTGAAATTCTCCTAGAAACGATGGTTACACATAAACGAAATTTTTTTCGTCGAGCAGCGGATTCCCTTCATAGCGGTAAGCGGCCAGGATTCCGTTTCCACGGCAAGAGGCAACGCTGTAATCCAGACAGCAGATATTCGAACGGAAAAGTTTCGGCAAGCCTTCGAGCCAATAGTGTCCAAAGAAATCAGGCCGTTCCGATTCCCCGTAAAAATTTCTAGACAAAATTTCTTCGGAAAGCCTTTGCGCAGGAATTTTGACTCCAGGCTGGAAAGCCAGATCGCGAAGCGTCTTTCCCCGAGGATTTTCCCACCACTTGATGCGTGCGCGAACCCGGCGGACGCCTTCGCTATCGTAATAGAAAGCGCCGTTTTCCAGATCGACTTCCGGCCCCTGGACCGTATCCGACACGGCCTTTCGAATCTTTTCTTTTTGAAAAATCCGGAAAAGGTTTTCCGGAGAACCTATCGTTTCGCAGCCTTCCTCGCGAAGGATTCGGATGTTTTCTGCGTCAAAGCAAGCGTGTTGCGCCCGAAACTCCGGCGTTTCCAGAAACAAGGGAAGCGTCAAGAACCATTTCCGTACATCAAAGAATTCGCCCTGAAAATTCTGGTAGGATTCCAGCGTTTTCGCATGAATCAGGATTTTATGGATACTGTGCTCTCGAAGATAGCCGCCATCCGGATTTCTTTGCCAAAAACACAGGGCATTGAATTCGTGGTTTCCCAGAAGAGCCTTTGCCGCGCCACATTCCACCATTCGCCGGACGATATTTACCGTTCCGCGGACATCCGGTCCTCGATCGATGTAATCCCCCAAAAAGACAGCTGTACTTGTCGGATGGCGATACGCACCATTATTTTGTACGTATCCCAGTTTTCCAAGCAAATATTCAAGCCTTTCCCGATGTCCGTGGATATCACCGATAAAATCTATCACAGCGTCCCTTCCTTGAATCGCCTGATCATCACACCCGAGACGCTGAGACGCCCCGTATACTCTCCGATTTCTTCGCGGGGGACCCATTTTGCAAAGGAAAGTTCCGAATCCTGCACGGTGATTTTCGGAGAGCCGGAAAGTTTTGCCGTAAAGCCTGCGATAAGCGAATTGGAAAACGGCCACGGTTCGCTTGCGAAATATCGGATATCCTGGATCGAAACGCCCGCTTCTTCCTTGACTTCCCGCGCAGCGGCCTGTTCCAGCGATTCCCCGACTTCAACAAAGCCCGAAATCAGGTAAGGCTTCGGATCGGGATTGTTCAGGTTGTGCGCCATCAGAAGCTTGTCTTCCCACATGACGGACACGATGACGACCGGGCAGATTTTCGGATAGACGCTTGTACCGCAACACTCGCAGACAAACGCCCGCTCGTCCGTTTTTCGTTTCATCGGATGTCCGCAGTGTCCGCAGAAACGGTTTGACTGTTCCCAGCGAGAAACATGCGCAGCGACCGCACCGCCGAATGCGAGCGAAAGTTCTGGCATCGTGCGGAAAAAGCGATCTTTCACCAATTCGAATTCAAGGGAGCCAAAAGCAAAATTTTCTTCCGCCGAAAAGAATGCCAGCCCGTCAATGGAAAAGAGATAGTGCAGAGACTTAGAAATTTCCGGGCAGAGACATTTCGCATCGGCGACCGTCGGGATACAAAAAGAGGTTTCCGTTTTTTTCAGCAGGACGAAAGAACCTTCGGTATAGATTACGAAATCGGATGGTTTCGGTTCCTGTAAACGAAATTCGTTGTACATTACATGTGGCGCGATTTCATACATCATACGCGGAAGATTTCCCTCTTGTGTTCCTTGAGAAAGGCAAGCGCGCGACTCTTACGGCGAGCGTGTTCCTGCAAATCAACAGCGACATCGAACTCATCAACGATTTCCCTTCCTAGAATTTCTTCCAGGACATCTTCAAGCGAAGCGAGTCCCGCAATACTTCCATATTCATCGACGACTGCGACGATATGTCCGCGCTGTTTCAAGAAGCGCAGAAGCAGCTTGTCAAGCGAAAGGCTGTCCGGTACAAATTGAATCGGACGCATCAATTTTTTCAGAGGCACATCGCGTTTTCCTCCAGCGACCAGGTTATAGACATCGCGCCGAAGAACCAACCCGACCCACTTTTCCCTGTCCGCGGGATCATAAAGCGGAATCCGGGAAAAAGGCCAGTTGGGATTCTTGTCCAGCTCTACCCCGATCGTACTGTCAAGAGGAAGCGTAAATGCCACCTGCCGCGGCGTCATGATTTTCCGGACAAGGACCGATTTTAGGGAAAGGATGTTCTTGATGACAGCGGCCTGCTGCCTATCGAGGACTTCATCGCGAAGGCCCAGGTTGACCAGGCTGTTGATGTCCTCGACGCTCACTTCCGGTTCCTCGTCGCTACTCTTTGTCCAGTGTTTCGTGATGAACAGACACAGTTTGATGAGCCCCGTATAATTCAGGAAAATCGTGATGTAATACATCGGAACGGCGCAGATCGGACCGACGCGTTTTGCCTGTTTGACACCGATTGTCTTCGGAGTAATCTCGCCAAAAAGAAGAATCAGGATAGACATCGCAATCGGAAGTATCACCTGGACGGTCATGCTGAAATGCGCCACGGCAAACGACGTCGCCAGATAGACACCAAGCGTATTGGCAACCGTGTTGAAAATCAGGACGGACGCGATATAGCGATCGATATTGTTCTTGACATGCGCGATATAGCGCGCCGTGAACGCGCCTTTCTTGGCAAGGGCATCCACCGCGGAGACCGGAAAGCTATAAAAGGCAGCCTCGGTAAAGGAACAGAACGCGGAACAGGCAAGGCAAAAGATCGTGGCGAAAAGAGTAAGCAGCATATTTTAAAAGTAGGAATTAGAATTCAGGAAACAGGAACCAAAAATCAGAAAATCAGGTTTTAAAAGGAACCTGCAGTTGCGCATCAAATATTCGAAGGACATCCGACGCGTGACTTTCACAGTCCGCAAGCGAGCTTTTCACAAGTTCACAGACGACAGGAGGTTTTCCGCAACGTTCCCGCTCGATATTCGGAATTGTCAGGTACTTCGTGCGAATAAAAAACTTTCCAAGGATATATGTTAGCGGATCGATCCGGGACGCCGCGACACAGAATGTTTTTGCCTTGAACGCTTCCACGACGGCGCTTCCGGGAGCCGCGACGACAAGCTTTGCCTGGCTTAACAGGACAAAGCGTTCCTCTGCGCTTTTCGGCGAAAGGAACACCGGAAAATCAATTGACAGATTTTGTCGTAGAAATTTTTCGGTAAAGTCCCTGGATGCGATAAATCGCACCGACAGTTTTTTTTCTTTTAGTTTGCACGCAATTTGCAGATAAAGCCTGAAATTGCGACGAATCTGGGCAAGACGGCTTCCCGGGTAAAGCAAGGCGATGTTTTCCCTCGGCAAGGGAAACGCATTCTTGGAAACAGAATCAAACGGATGCGGAATTTTTTTGACATGCAGACCGTACTTTCGATAGGCTTCACATTCCACATCAAACATTGCACGGATTTCCACGTTTGAACGCGCCTTCGGGGTTAAGAACTTTCGGATGCGCTTTGGCTTCCAGGCCCAAATTTGCGGAGGTTCCACATAGATGACGCGCTTGTCCAATTTGAGCGCAAGTTCCATCAGCCCAAGATTAAATCCCGGATAATCGACAGCGACAAGCCCCCGACAGTTTCTGTCTTGCAACAGTTTTTTTAGAATCGAGAAGTTCCGCCGCAATTTTTTACCGTGGAGCAGCACATCGAAAAAGCCGTTCACCGGCAAATCGTCAAAAGAAAAAACCGGCCTTAGCCCGGCACTCTGCATCCGAGCCCCGCCGGAACCAATCGTTCCCAACCCTTTTTCGGAAATTTCACGGACAACGGCTTCTCCCAGAATATCGCCGGAATCTTCACCAGCGCAAAACAGCCAAAAGGGACGATTCAAGATCAAGCCTTGACTTTTGCCGACACCCAGACATTCGCCGCGCCGAATTCCTTCTGCAGCCACTCAAAAATGTCCGGAGTGTAAGCTATCTTGATGACCTGCGCCCGAAGCGTGTGCACATGTCCCGAAAGGGTTTCCACGTGAAAGACGACTTCCGCGGCATGCTCGCCGGGAAGAGCCTGCGCCATTTCAAGCCTTTCAAGAATTGTGTCCATGCGATTTTCGACAAGTTCCATCGAAGAAACAATCACATGGATAAAGTTTACAAGACGCGCCCGGACCTCGTCCATTGAAAAGGCCTTATCGACGATAATCTGCAATTTCGACGGGTCCTGGTTTTGCGGCGTGAGCTTTCCCCGGACAATGACACGGTCGTCTTCGCCAAAGTGGTCGCGGCAACGCTCCCAGGAATCCGGCGGGAAAAAGATGGAAATTTCCCCCTGGAAATCCTGCAGCATCCCGGATCCCATCGTTTTCGTTTCGTCCTTCTTGCTCTGAAACGATCGAAGGCCCGTGATGATTCCCCCGACGCAGATGATAGACTTCGGATTTTTTGCGACAATTTCGTCTAGCTCGCTTTCCGCAAGGCTGTTCGTGGTAAAGCCTCGGAGCTCCGGTCGACATTCGTCTAGAGGATGCGCCGAAAGGTACAGCCCGAGGACATCGCGTTCCTTGTTCAGAAGCTCCATTAGGCCCCACGGCTGCGCCTCTTCATACGTTTCATCGAGATGGATTTCCGACTTTTCTCCGCCACCCATCAAGTCGAACAGAGATGTCTGACCTGCATCCTGTTCCTTGCGATGACGGTTTGCAACATCAATCGCCTTTTCGACGCTCGCCATCAGAGTAGGCCTGTTCGGAGTCGTCGGGGACATCTTGTCAAAGGCCCCCGCCATTACAAGACTTTCGAGAGCCTTTCGATTTAACGGAGGACGTTTTTCCGGTTGAGCGGTCTGGTAATCGCCTACTCGCTTGCAGAGATCGAAGAGCGTCTTGTAGGGACCGTGAGCCTCGCGTTCCGCGACGACATCTTCGATTACGGGAAGCCCGACATTCCGGATTCCAGCAAGGCCGTAAAGAATCTGTCCGTTCCTATTCGCCGAAAAGACTCCGAGCGACGTGTTGATGTCGGGCGGGAGAACTTCTATTCCCATCCGCTTGCATTCCTGGACTATCGTTACGATGTCTTCCGTTTTTCCCATCTTGGAAGTCATCGAAGCCGCCATGTATTCCGGACCGAAATGTGTCTTTAGGTAAGCGGTCTGGTATGCGACATAGGCGTATGCCGCAGCATGGCTCTTGTTGAAAGCGTATCCGCAGAACGGAAGAACCGCATCCCAGACTTTCTGGATCATCGCCTTGTCGTAACCGCACGAGACACACTTTTCCTTGAATTCCGGTTCGAGCTTCGCCATTTTTTCCGGCATTTTCTTCGCCATGATTCGACGGATATTGTCTGCGCCGCCAAGCGTGTAGCCGCCGAGAATCTGCGCGAGCTGCATCACCTGTTCCTGATAGACGATAACCCCGTAGGTTTCCCCGAGAACAGGCTCTAGGTCCTTGTGGTAACAGTCGATTTTTTCCGTGCCAAGCTTTCGTGCGATAAAATGCGGAATCTGTTCGATCGGTCCCGGACGGTAAAGAGCGTTCATCGCGATAAGGTCGCTTATCCGGGAAGGTTTCAGCTCTCGCAGATACTTCTGCATTCCCGGAGATTCAAACTGGAAAACCGCCGTCGTCATTCCCTTGCTCAGGAGGGCGAATGTGTCCTTGTCGTCCGTCGGAACCTTGTCCATGTCCAGCTCGACGCCATGTGTTTTCTTCACCATGTTCACCGTGTCCTGGATGATGGACAAGTTGATAAGGCCGAGGAAGTCCATCTTGAGCAACCCGATCGTTTCGGAATAGTGCTTGTCATACATCACGACAGGCGTGTCCGCGGGAGCAGCCCGATAAAGAGGCGCCAGATTATAGATAGGAGTAGGCGTAATCACGACACCGCAAGCATGTACGCCGGTCTGACGGGGAAGATCTTCTAGCCGAAGCGCGATATCCCACAGCTCCCGGTAGGATTCGCGACTATTGATAAACGCTTGCAGCGGAGCCGGATCGTAGTCCGGTGCGACAGGCGCACCTTTTTTTGTCTTGCCCGTCCACGCTTCGGTAAGGCTGAAATTCAGGACACGCTGCGGAAAGAGCTTGATAATAGCCCCCGCTTCACGGTGATCGATGCCTAGCACCCGGGCGACATCCTTGATGACCGCCTTGGACTTTAGCATTCCATAGGTAATGATCTGGCCAACGCAATCCGCTCCGTACTTTTGCGTCACATAGTCGATGACACGACCACGGTCCCTATCCGCAATGTCCGTATCGATATCCGGCATGGAAACGCGTTCCGGATTGAGGAAACGTTCGAAGAGAAGCCCGAACTTGAGCGGGTCGATGTTCGTGATGCCAATGATGTAGGTGACAATGGAACCCGCAGCGGATCCTCGGCCCGGTCCCACGGGAATGCCATGTTCCCGAGACCAGTTGATGAAATCCCACACGATGAGCAGATAGCCGGCAACGTTCATGTTGCGGATGCAGTTCAGCTCCTTATAGACACGGTCGCTCACCTCTGTCCCGTGCTGCGGGTACTGGAATTTTTCATCGGGATAGCGTCTATCAAGACGCTCCCGGCAAAGATGGATCAGATAGGCATCGGCATCGCCGCCCTTGCGGCAGAGCTTGTCATGCTCCATGATTTTCTCTACCGCTTCCCGGTCTTCGGCGGTAAAGGTTTCGACCGTCTTGTCTTCGTGTTTTTTCAGGTATGCCTTCGCGGCCTTTTCAAACGCACCGGGATATTCCTTCGCAAATTCCTCGTCCATCACCCGATAAATTTCCCGATATTCCTCGGACTCCAGAAACTCTTTCGGAATCTGGTAGCGCGGCCAGAAATCATCGCCGATTCCAGTTTTCACCTCGAAATGGCAACGCAGCGCAATCTTCTCCGTATTGTCGAGAGCTTCCGGAAAATCCGCAAACAGGGAGCGCATCTCCGATTCCGTGCGAAAGTAGAATTGGTCCGTCGGAAATCGCCTATCGGTAAATTCCTTAAATTTTTCGACTAGGGCGATACAGCGCAAAGCCTTGTGCGCATTGTTGTCTTCCCGCTTGATGTAATGGACATCCCCGACCGCGACAAGTTCGCGCGAAAGCTCCTTTGCAAGCGATACCGTAAACAGGTTCAGCGTCTTCTGGAGAGCGATGCCGTTGTCGCAAATCGAAAGATACAGATGGCCGTGGTCAAAAATTTTGTCAAGCGATTCGATATACGCTCGGGCCTGCGCTTCGCGACCCGCTACGGCATTCGAACCGTAACGGCTGAAATAGTCCCCGGCGATCGCGATGAGTCCTTCCTTGTGCGCATCCACCACCGAAAGCGGAACCGACGGCGTTTCCGCCCAGCGAGCCGATTCCTCGTAGCGATAGCTCACGATGCGCAAGAGGTTATAATACCCTGTCTCGTTTTCGACAAGAAGTGTCAAGCGTTCATAGCTCTGCGTATCCCTCGGGTTACAGCCGGGCGTATCGATATAGACATGGCAACCGAGAATAGTCCTTATCGGAGCGAGTCCCTTTTCCTTGCGCTTCTTGTTCAGGGCCTTTCCGCGTTCCTGAAATTCCAGGATGCCGAACATCGTCCCGTGATCGGTCAGGGCGACAGCCGGTGCATTGTCCGCAGCAGCAGCGGCAAAAATATCGTCAAGCCGGGCAGAAGCCTGAAGTACCGAAAATTCCGAATGCAACTGGAGATGGACAAAACTCATCGGAGCCTCCGTTTATTCGATGCGCGCCATCCGGAGTTCCGCAATCGATTCGAGCGGCAGCTCCAAGACCTTTCCGCTAGGTTCCAAAACAATCTTCGCGACAAAGGGAACCTTGGAAAAATGCAGCGCTTCGACCTTGAAGCGGATTTCGTCGGGAAGTTTCGGCAATTTCACGTTCTTAACTTCCTTTTTCGAAAGCTTCGCTTCCAGGGATCCGCCCGTAGAACGCGCATAGCGCAGGACCTTGAACAGATCGACCATGGCAAACTTTTGGAAATCCCCTCCGTACTTAGTCGTCTCGAGAGCCGCCGAAACGGATGTTCCGTCTATTTCGGGCTTGAACAGGAAATCGGGTTCGCCTTCCTGCGTCCAATGCAACCAGAAAGCCTTGTTCCAGTCTGTATTGTGGAACGGCTCCACCGGAACCTTGCTTACCGGAAGCGCAGGCTCTAGACCGTAATGCCTAAGCAGTTCGCGGATTTTCGGTTCAAATTCGGGCTTGACGATAAACCCATAGCCGGGAATCGTCTCCTCGACCATTTCCATAAATTGCGCAAACTTTTCGAGAGCTTCGCGGATTTCGGCCCGGTCGATTTTCAGGATGCGAACCGTGCTAAATGACGAATCATAATAGCAAGCTTCCCATTCATGCATCGCTTCGAGTACATTTGCGGGGGCGCTGACCCAACCTTCGAAACTTTCGATGGAATCCTTGGAAAATCCCGTTTTCAGTCCGTTCAGAAAAGAATCACGCGAAATGGAAAAACGAAGGTACGGTTCATCGTTCTGGACATCCGCAAGGCATGCCGACATGAACAGGACCCGCGGAGCGCTTTTCACCGAGATGACCATTTCAAAATTCGGAAGCGTCGAGATTTGCGCCCCGAGCATCGGCGTTGCACCGGCAGAGAGCCATTCTTGCGCCCATGCCGAAAGGCGTACCGCAACGATTTTTCCCGACTGGACAGAAAATTCGAGCATTCCAAGAAGCCAGAGTTCGGCAAGGGGCCTAGGGAGCGCCGACCAGAAAATATCGTCCGCAGAAGGCAGGCGAAACGTCGGATCCAGCGTCCAGAGGATTCGCTCCGCATGCATTGCGGAAACATTTCGCCGAATGGAAAACAGGACATGCTTGAAAAACTCTTCCGAACCGTGAAAACGCCGCTTGATCCACCATTCGAGAATTTCGTTCTTGAGCCGAAATCCGTTGTGTTTCAGGAAATCCAACGCAATATCCGTTACAATCAAGTCCATGCCTTGCTGTTCGATCCAGCCGTTTGCAGAAAGGAATTCCATCAGGAGCGAAACTTCCTCGCGGGTGGTTTCGGCGGAAAGCATCTTGGAATAGCGGAACGCTTCCTCGCAAAGCTGTATCGATCGGCGGTGCAGATTTCCCGTTCCGTTCATCTTCATCTTTCCGAGGCGCACAAAGGAAAGCACCTGGCAGAGATGCCAGACAAGCATATCCTCGTAACTGAAGAATCGCGTTTTCTCGTCCGCAGCGAGTTCCTCTGTCGAAAGGAGTACGTTTTTCAAAAAGTCGCCAAAGCCAAAATAGACGTAGGAACCCTTTTCCGTCTTGGAGCGCCACAGATAGAGCCCTTTTGCGGCTTCGAGCAAAAACGGTTCGACTTCATCCCGCTTGTTCGCAGGAGCAGCCAGGCGCAACTCGTTGATTTCAAGCCCGCGACTTTCGCTATGATAGATCAAAAAGAGGCAGAGGCGTTTCCACGATTCAAGAGAAGCATAAAACTTTTCGAAACGTTCGACACCGGTAAAGAATTCGAGCGTTTCCGAAAGAATTTTCGCATTGTTCAACAGCCCCTTGGAACCGAACGCCTTTACGTGCAATTCCTTGAGCTGCGGCTTGGCCATGCTATATAAGAAATCTTTGACAGCGAGCATAAAATCTCCAACAAACAGAGGCCAAAGATAGAAATTTTAACGTTCTAGAGACCGAGCAGGGACTTTAATTCTTCGAGGCTGTGCGCCACCTCGTGCTTGCCGTTCCAAAGCTTCGTAAAGCTTTTTCCGTAGGCTTCGCCGACAAGCCGATTGTCAAAGAAGAGCGCAACGCCGGAATCGGATTCGCTCCGGATCAGACGGCCGAGCCCCTGGCGGAGTTCCAGCACCGCTTCGGGAATATAGAGGTTCCGGAACGCATTTTCGCCATTCGCCTTCATCTTCTCCGAAAGGCTCGCCACCAAGGGATTCGCCGGATTGGGAAACGGGAGCTTCGGGATGACCAAAAGTTCGAGCGCATTTTCCGGAAGATCGATTCCCTCCCAGAAAATCTGGCATCCAAGAAGGCACGCTTCGCGTTTTTTCCGGAACATTTCCACGAGGCTGTCCATGCCGCCATCGAGTTGCTGGCACAGAAGAAGCTTGTCCTTTGCGGCGAATCTCGGAGCAAGCGCATCGTGGACTTTCGTCATGCTGAGGAGGCTCGTAAAAAGAACCAGCGAATTCTTTTTGTTCTCGGGAAGTATTTCCGAAAGGACATCTTCTAGAGCCTTCTGGTATTCGGGAACGTTCGGCTTCGGCAGAAAATCCGCAATGATGATTCGGCGGTTTTTGTTCACGTCGAAATCGGAAGGATAGGTGCGGACAAACGGCTGCTTGGATTTTGAAACCGATGGATCGAGCATCCCCATGCGGCGTTCAAAGTAATCGAACGAGCCTTGCACGGAGAGCGTCGCCGAGGTAAACGTCGAACTCTTGATCCACGGATAAAACTTTTCAGTCCACGGCTTTCCCGGATAAAGCGGAACAGCGCGGAGAATTGCGGTATGCGGATTTCCGGGTTCTTCCATGTAAAACACCCAGTCGTCCTTTCCCGCAAGGACGATAAACCCGAAATCCTCGGCAAAGCGCCCGATTTCCATCGCAGCGCCTTCAAGGTTCCGGGCGACCAGCGAAAGCTCCGGCGTATTCCGCAAGCTCTCGCAAAGGCTCTCCGAAATGGCCTTGACCGAATGGCACGCATCCAAAACGGAATTCGGATCCGTATCGTATTCGGCAAAGATCCCTTTCGAAAAACGGAAACCGTCCGTCTTGCGCTTGAAGACTTTCTTGCCGAGCTTGAGGAAGAAGCGGTGGAGCGACTTTTCGCATTCTGTCGTAGCAACCCGCAAACGTTCGCAGGATTCGAGAAGCGAGACGTCCGCATCCAGCTTCCGCAGCTGCGCTTCGAGTTCCGCGACAAGTCCCTTGTCCTGTTCCTTCGGATGCACCAAAATCTTCGTGATGTTTCTCAGGCGGAAAAAGCGGACCATCTTGCCGAAGCTTGCATGGCTCATCGAAGGCAGGCGATGCGCTTCGTCAAAGACAATATGGTCGTAAGCGGGGAGCAGCGCGAAGTCGAGCGCAAGATCCGAAAGGAACAGAGAATGGTTGATAAAGAGGAGATTCGCCTTTGCAGCCTGCCGGCGCACGTTCAAACCGAAACACTTGCCGTAATGAGGACATTTTTCGCCGAGACACGTCGAAGCGTCGCTCGAAAATTTATTCCAAAGCAAACGATTTCGGGAAAGGTTGAATCCCGTATTTTCACCGCCGTCGCCCGTTCGCGTCTTTTCAATCCAGGGGATAAGCGTCATGAACGATTCGCGCTCGTCGGGAGCGAGCAGTACATCGGGAGAATTGAGATGTTCCTCGAACTTTCGAAGGCAGATGTAATTGCCGCGGCCCTTCATCACGAACGGCGAGACCTTTTTCCCAAACAGTTGCGCAATCATCGGAAAATCGCGTTGGCTGAGCTGCTCTTCAAGCGTTCGGGTCGCCGTGCTGACAACAACCCGTTCCCCGGAAGCCGCCTTGAGAGCCGCCGGAATCAGGTAAGCGAGCGTCTTTCCCATCCCGGTCCCCGCTTCGAGAATCGAAATGCCACCCTTATACATATTGCGTTCCACGACTTCCGCATAGTTCATCTGGGATTCTCGCGATCTGTAATTCGGGACGACCTCCGACAATTTTCCGTTTTCCGCAAAGAATTCCTTCACGCGCGGTAAATGTTCGGTCAAATTTCGGGCAGGCGACGCAACATCTTCCGGTTCGAGCGGAGAAATCTTTTCGTGCGACGGAAGGCAATCCTCAAAAATTTTTTCCCAGGCAGTCCCTAGCGAAAGCCGGTAGAGATGATGTCTTACAAACGAATCGAACGTCTCGATTTCCCGGAGAGCTTTCCAAAAAAGCTTTCCACAGGCGTCTGCGTCGGGAAGGGCCCGGTGCGCACGTTCCCGCGGAATGTCCAGATAGGAAACGAGCGTTTCCAGCTTATGATTCGGAACCGTCCGGAAAGCGATTCGCGAAAGGACGAGCGTATCAAACACCGGATTGGAATCAATGGTAATTCCCACTTTCGCAAAGGAATTTCTCAGGAACTTCGTATCGAACAGTGCGTTATGCGCAACTATCGGGAAATCGCCCAAAAATTTTCGTATATCCCCGGCAACACTCGCAAAATCAGGCATATCCGCCAAGTCCGCATCGGAAATCCCGGTAAGAGAAGCGATAAACGGGCGCAAGTGCTGCGCCGGCTTGATCAAGAAATCCCTGCTCTCTACCGGTTCGCCATTTTCAAAACGTTCCAAGGCGACTTCGATGATTTCATCGTGTTCAAAGTCAAGTCCGGTCGTCTCCAAATCCAGTGCGATATATATGTTCGGTTTCATCTGGTTCCTTTATGATTGCCCGCCGGCAATTTCGGCAAGCGGGATTCGATTGCATACAAGGTATTTGCGCCGCGTTCGACAACAAGCGTATCCGCCAAGGCACGCCACGGCATTCCATAGTCAAAATCAAAAAGATTTCCGGCATAAGGAATGTCCGAAGAATCCTTCGTCCGAAAATACTCCATTAGGTATTTTCCCTCGGTCAAGCCGTCCATCTGGAAATTTCCGTCTATCGTGCAGGCAGTCGTCACAAACGTTTCGGAATCGACCTTGCGAATGCGTACCTGCGTATCCCTAGAGCCGCCAGGAATCTTTCCCGATAGACTCGAAAGCTGAAGTTTCGGGACCGTTTCAAACTTCACCCACATCCGCGTTTTCCATGTCACAATCGTATCGCGCTTTCCCGTCGCGGAATCCGGGGACGAAAGCGTCGAATCCGCATAGCGTTCTAGCAGTTCCACCTTTGCGTCCGTCTGGAACTTTTCGTCTCCGAACACAAAAAAACGCACCGGATCCTTTCGCAAGATCTTCACGGGAAGCGTATCCTTGTTCTGCACAAGGATCAGCCGAGCGCGAAGCGAATCTAGAAGGGAATCCGACACGGGCTTGTCATAGACGACTTCGACGGAATCCTTCGGAAACACGTTTTTCGAACCGCTCGCAGGAAGTGTCGAGACTTTTGACGGAGAAAGCGTGTCCCCCTTCATCTCCTTCCAGTCAATCGAAAGCGTCGAAAGCTTTTCGGCAAGTCGCCTGCCCAAAGAATCCCGCCCGGCCTTACAAGCAAAGGTGTAGGATGAATCGCGATTCGCCAGGGAACCGAAGAAAAACTCCACTTCGTCGCTTTTAGGCGAACGGTAAACCCAATCCGGAGAAATCCGCTCGGAATCGGGCGAAAAGAGCGCACAGTTTTCCTTCGACAGAAATACGCTGTCGAGCAGTAGGCTCCTCGAAAATTTTGCCGAGAGCGAAGCCTTGCCCGTCTGCGTCACCGCATCGAGCGAAACAGGCGTCGTATCCTGATCGGCCAGGGCAATCCAGAGCGTGTCTGCGCTTTGCGGAGAAAGTTCCAGGTCAAACTCCCCCACACCGGCAAGTTCGACCGAAGGTTCGATTTTCTGGTTGCCGTTTTCGTCGAGAAAGGCGACAACTCGGTAACGGCCCGCCTTGAGTCCCGCCAAATGAAAGCGTCCAAGGCTATCCGTCTGCGTCGAAAACAGGGGAATTTCCCGGGTAAGCTTCGGAAGCGAATCCGCCTCCACGCTCAGGGAATCGCGGAACTTTTCCAGGTAATGGTGCGCGGACCGCTCGGCAGCCCCCATCAAAAAAAGTCCCACCGTCGGATACTGCTTTTTTTTCACCATCGAAGCCGTCACCATGACGCGCCCCGACACGGAAAGCGAATCGATGACGGGTCCGGTCGAAAACGTCAGGCGAAAGGGCTCCGCAATCGCGTTGCCGCGCAAATCCTTGAGCCCGCTCGCAATCGTCAGCGTATAAGTCGTATTTTCGTCGAGCCGCGCCTTTGAACGTACAAACAGTTCATCCCCATCGACTTCGAACTTGAGCCTTTTTTCAAGCGGCGGAGAAATCGTCACGGCGCTCCGCGAAACCGAAGCCGCAATCCACTCGTCAAACTGCAAATGGACGTTCAGCTCCATCGGCACATTGACTGCTCCCGGAGCAGGAAACACCCCGGCGACTCGCGGCGGATACTTGTCTTCCGGTCCGCCCTGCGGCGCAATGGACGTGGCACAGTCGGCGACGAACAAGGCTAGGAAAAAAAGTGTCCACCAGCGAAGTTTCATCTCAGGTGCGTCAGTTTCCTATCAGATGGATAACTTTCCCGATTCGCGAAAAACGAATTTTAAACGGAATCTGGAACCACGTGAACGGTTTCCTAAACGAAAAACCTTGATCGGAATTGTCAAACGAGAAATAGACGATAAAGGCTTTCGCCTTGATATTCTTTTGGGAAACAAAGCCCCAGAAACGGCTGTCCGCGGAATTGTCCCGGTTGTCGCCCATCATAAAGTAAACGGGATATTTCACCTCGTAGCTTTCCACAGGAGAACCATCCACGAGAAGACGCGCCTTAAGCGAAAGCGATGAATCCTTCGAAACGTTGTAGGCGAGGTCGCTTAGCTGCGCCCCTTCAAAATAATCATAGCTCACCGGGCGAGATAATCCCGGGTAATTGCCATTCGGGTCAAACCTCGGAATAAATCCGGTCCGCGCGAGTTTCGCAAACAAGGCAAAGTCCATCGGTCCCACAATCGTATCGCCTTGCCGTAATCCCTGTCCCATAATGCGCCCTTGCGAAAGCACCATGTTCAGCAAAAGGCTTCGGTCGCTTTCCACGGGAATTCGAAAATCGTCAAACGTATAGTTCGGTACTTCGAGGGAATCCTTGAACAGGGAAAGCTCCAGTTCCACCTTCTTTTCCAGGTTTTCCTGCGCCATCAGGGATTTAACCCACCAGAGCCTCGCAAGCGAAAGCCCATTCAAGTCGATGATATCGCCCGGAGCGGGAATTCGGACAGGTTCCAAAGAATCCCGCGCACCGGCAGAGCGGAAATGCGCCGAATACTTTCCCTTTCCCGGCAACTTTTCCTGGGGAACGCCATTCTGGAACAGCACACCGTTCCGCACGGAAACCGTATCGCCCGAAGTCGCGACGCACCGCTTGATAAAATCCTTCGGGCCGTCTGCGTAATGCACCAGGTGCGGATTTCCGGGAATCGGCTTTGAATCCCAGTAAAAATTCCCGAACATCAACGCATCCGCCAAGTGCGTATAGCGCGCATAGTCGTAATCGGGATAGGCAGGCTCGCCCGGATACCGGAAGATGACGATATCGCCTTTTTTCGGACTGGTCACTCCCGGAAATTTCGAATGGGTAAACGGAATCGGTGAACCGTAGGTAAACTTTAACCCCAAAATAAAATCGCCCGTGAGCAGCGTATCTTCCATGGAACCGCTCGGAATCTGGAACGCCTGGATAACATACTGGATAACCACTAATGCACAGGCTATCGGAATGACAAGTTCCCTCATCAGGGCTTTCACATAACGAGATACAGATTTTTTTGAAACCATACTTTCACAAGATAGAAATTTTCCAAAGAGCCTTGTTCCAAATGCAGCGCGTCCTTGCCCATTATTTTCTATCTTGCAAATATGAACGATATTTTTGAAGCATATCGAGGGCTTTTCCTCCTATTTCTAGTTGCCGTCCTTCTCCTGATCGTTTCACGCCATCTTTTTTTACCGTTTTTCAAGAAAGTTGCCGAAAAAAGCAGGAATCAGTTTGACGATATGCTCGTTAAACGCAAGACGGTCGAACGCGCCGTCCACATTGTCCCGGCCATCATTCTCTACACGGGACTTCCCCACGTTCTCCCGCAAGATTCCTTTCTCTTCCAATCGCTCTTCACGCTGAACAACCTCTACTTTATCGTAGTGGGCTTTTTAGTCTATGATTCCTCTCTCCACGCCTTAACCGACTACATCTTTTTAAATTCCCAAAAGCAGGGACTTCCGATCCAGAGCGTTCGCCAGGCGGCTCTTCTCGTCGGATTTCTGGTCTGCACGATACTCGTCATTTCGCAAATCACGGGAAAAAGCCCCGTCATTCTGCTCTCGGGTCTCGGAGCGCTCGCCGCCGTCTTCATGCTCATTTTTCGGGATCCCATCCTGGGTTTTACCGCCGGCGTACAAATCGCGACATTCGATCTGGTCCGCACCGGAGACTGGATAGAAATTCCCAAGGAAAATATCAACGGCGTCGTCCACTCGGTCTCGCTCACCAGCATCCGCATCACCAACTGGGACAACACCACAAGCGTCCTTCCGGCATACAGCCTTGTTTCCACACCGTTCAAAAATTGGCGTCTCATGCAGGAATCCGGCCGAAGGCGGATCCAGCGTGCGCTCCTCATCGACGTCCGTTCCCTCGCCCCGCTTACCGAAACGCAGATTCGGCAACTAAGGGAAAATTCCCTCTACAGACCGGTTCTCGAAAAACTCCTCGCCGAACTTTCGGAAGGCGAACGACCTCTCAATCTGGCAGCCTATCGCCTCTGCATCTCCGCGTTCCTCCGCACCATTCCCGAAATAGACACGTCCCGCACGCTGATCGTCCGCGAACGGGAATCGAACGGCTACGGAATCCCGCTCGAAATCTACCTGTTCACGACATACGCCAACTGGGTTTCCTACGAAGAATTTTCCGCAGCCCTCGCCGACAGGCTCATCGCGAAACTTTCGGAATTCGGCCTAAGGCTTTACCAGAAAATCTAGGGACTAGTCCACCGACGGGTAAGATTTCTGGTCCGAAATGACAACGTCCAAATCCCTTAGGGGGAATTTCAAAAGAGCCGTCGTGTTCGCCACATACAGGGAATCCTCTACTGCCACCATACCATAAGACGAGCCTTGGGTCAGGCAGAAGGTCAAATATCCGTAAGGGGTGTCAGTGGTACCAATAACACTGTCTATGGGGTTCCATAAGTCCTGTTCTTCGTCGTATTCAAGAATATCCGTAGAAGCACTTTGGCCTATCACATAGATTTTACCCTTGTGCACGGTGATATCCGTGCTGTCCTCGTAGCCGACAAAGCATACAACCGGTCGTCCGTTGTAAGCAGCGATTCCATAGACATTGTAGAAACCGTTCGAATCAAACGGCAACGCGTATATTTCGTCCCATCCGCCGCGATCGAAATCGTATTTCAGGACCTTGCCGCTAAGCTGGGTTCCGGCATAGCTCACCGACATGATAGATGGACTCCAAGCCTCCAAACGTCTTGGAGTCATCCAGTACCGGGACGAAGTCATCCTTGCGCCAACCGAAATCCGGGTCGTCCTTATATGTTTCCGAAGACCGCACCACGGAAGACTCGTCGAAACAAGCGAACAGAACCAAGACAAGAAAGAGAATGCCCGTTTTTTTCATATCAGATTCTCCACACATATTGGACATTCAAGAGATTCGGGAAATCATAAGCCTTGCACTCATCAACAGAATAGGGATTTAGGGTCATTGCAAACGTGGAATGGCAAATAAGTTTCATCGTATGGTTCTATCCAATTTTCTAAAGGACTATCCTGACTTTTAGGAATATCTGCATATTTTGGCATCGGCAAAATCACCCGCAAACACGACTGAGTATGCGAGGAAAAATGCAATAAAAAACAAAATACGATGCATAAAAATTCTTTTATAAATCTTGAAGCAACGATAGAATCATAATTTATATTCAACATTCAAAAAGAAAGGGCAAATGGAAACAATACTTCAATATTTTGATTTACGATTTCTCATTATCAAATACAGCTTTGTCCAAAAAGTTAAAAAGTCCCCGCCGACGGTCGTAAACGAACAACATCTTTCCCTGCGTGGTCAGCTGTTCGCCACACCGATCCTTCTCCAATTATTGCTTAATTAAGCGGACCGCTTCGATCCAGAATGATAGTGAACAGAAAACAGCACGCTCGGCCTGTCATTGCCGGACATCGACTCGGCAATTCCAAAGATTCCCATGTCAGTGCACGGGAATGACATCGTCCGAGTCTCGCATCCCTTCCATCATGTTCCGTTTCCCATTCTAAAACGACCCACGAACAAATCCACCTGCAATAAACACAAAAAAAAGACATCCTCCGGGTTCTCTACGCTCGAAGCTACTCTTTTAGAAAAGATAGCCCACCTCGCCTGTCAGTTTTTCAGGGTCAAAAGACCGGGCATAAACATCGAAGCAAGAGTTCGGAGCTGATTGAATCTTGTTAGATCGGGCATAACTACCGAAGGATGCCTTTTTTAATATAAACAGGAAAAGTGCCCGAAGCAAGCACTTTTTGTCTTTATTTCCGTACTTTTGTCATTTATTTGTCAAAATGTGATGGAGCTTGCAGTTTGTCGAGTTCATCGGACAGCATGTCGGCGAGGACTTTCGCCACTTTCTGGCTTTCCAGATAAAATTCCTTATAGCGGGCGTGGCGACGGCGCATATCAAAAAGCTCCGATGTGATATCCATCGCCATCAGGAGCATCTGCTTGCGCATGTCCATCCGGGCATCCGCTTTCACGTAAGTTTCGACCTTTTTTGTCACATAGGCGACAATCGCAGAAAGTTCCGCATCGGTAAGATCCGTCTGGATTTGAAACCGGTCATTTCCGATTTCAACCCGAGTTGTGTGCAAGGAAGAATCCCGAGCGTCCATTGGTCACCTCATTCCTTCATTCCGACGCCAAACGAATCGGTGGCTGCGAACCACCTCAGCCGAAAAAATCCGCTTGCGCAGACTCCCCTGCCGAACCGTTCGACTGTTCCTCGGAAACTTGCGGTTCTTCGCCCGGTGACTGCACGGGAATTTCCGTTCCGAGTTCGCTTTCAATTGTCGAAAGCAGGTTTTGGAACTTTTCCTGGGCATTCTGGATTTCATCGCCCTGTTCGCTCACGACCTTGTCCATATCGGCGAGCTTCGCCTCCTTCTCGGAAAGAACCGCCTTCACGGATTCGAGTTCTGCGTCGCGTTCGGCAACCGTCGCCCGGAGCGTTTCCGCTTCGGAATTCTTTGCGGCAAGTTCCGCATTCAGGTTCGAGATATCCGCATTCCTATTTGCCAGTTCCCCCTGAAGCGTTTCAATCTGCCTGGACTTTTCCGACATTTCCGACCGCAAGTTTTCCAATTCTGCGGTTTTGGCGGCAACCGACTTTTCCGCTTCCGCCTTTTCGTTCTTCAGACGGCGGAGCGCTTCGAGCATCGATTCAATTTTTTTGGAAAGCAAATCCAAATTTTCGAGATTCATCGTTCAAAACTCCTTCTTGATTACATATAAAATATACAAAGTTGCTTCGGCATCCGACAGAAAAGAATTCGATTTTCTGCGGAAAAACCAAGTGCAAAAAATTTCCAACCATTTCTCTTCTTGCTATTTGACAATATCTGACAAATCCAGAGATTATTTTATGTTCGAACCCCAACAAGGAAAACCGATGAACGTCGTTTTATTGAGATGGAATCCCGAAATTTCAAGTTTCCGCATGGAAGACTTCGAAAAAGCCTTGAAATACGCACGAAACTCCCAAAATTACACGCTAAACTGGAGTGTCTGGGAGCACGAAAAGATTCACAGCGGAGACCGCTTTTTTATGCTCCGCGTCGGCAAAGGCAATACCGGTATCGTGATGAGCGGCAGCATCCTATCCGAACCTTATCCGGGAAAGGACTGGTCCGGGAAAAACCGAAATATTTACTACGTCGATATCGTCCCCGATTTTCTCATCGACTCGAACAACAATCCTCCTCTCCGCATCGCGGATCTAGAAAAAGAGATGCCAAAATACGATTGGAAAGAGGGACATTCCGGCATGGTCCTCGACGATTCCTACGGAACAATGCTCGAAGGGCTTTGGGCTTTCTCTAACCATCGTTATGTCATTGAAAGCTTGGAACTCGATTTTTCCAGCAAAAAAGGTGAAGTTATATTAAGTTTTCCTCTGAAAAATTGAATGATAACGTCCAAGACCTTACCGTCTTTTTCCCAAGTTTCAAAAACGTCAAATCGATCAAAAACCTTTTCCCTTCATTTGCGCAAATTGTCAAAATATCTATCGAGATCTTTGTGACGATTAGCGCCCATCCCATTTTATTTTTCGCAAGCAAAAAAACTTACAACCGTTCGAGAAATCGTAGTATAATATACTTTAAGTCCTTATTCAACAAGGAAATCCTTATGCGCTTCTTGACGACTGGAATTCTCTGCTGCGCCGCGACATTCTCGTTTGCCGCAAGTATGGTAAAGCAAGATATCGACGCTACCGACCAGATGCAGACATTTTACAATCCCGACCGCGGATTCTACACGCCGCAGGTTATCCACTTCAAGACGACCGCCGAGGAATACAAGCCATACGGCAATCGCTTCATCCATTTGCGCGCGGATATTTCCGAGTTTTCGAGCAATTCCCGCTGGGGAGATTCCACAAATTACAACCACGGAACGACCCAGGACCTGACCGAAGGCTTTCTGGATTCGTTTCGCAAATATCTTGACCGGGTTCGCGCCCAGAATTCAACCGTCATCGTGAGGTTTTCCTACGACCCGTGGTACCACGGAAGCTGGAAATACCAAAAAGGCTTCGAGATGGAGCCCGGACAGGAATGGATTTTAAGGCACATCCGGCAACTCGCCGAAGTCTATAACGAATACGAAGACGTTATCACCGCCGTAGAACTGGGCATGTACGGGCCTTATGGCGAAAACCACACAAGCAAGCTTTCCGGTCCAAAAAATGCAGGCGAAGCGTTGCGGGAACTGATCCGACATACAAAATCCATAGACCTCGTCGCAAGAACGGCGTCGATCGTTGCCCAGGCCTTTGAATTTTCCACGCAGGGAGACGACCGGTACGCCATCACATTCCGTATCGACAGCCCGTACTTTCAGGCAAAAGCGGACTCCATCGGAGCGGACATTTACCGCGTCGGGCTTTTCAACGACGGCTACCTGGGAACGGAATACGATTACGGCACCTGGGGAAAAAGCTGCGCCGAGAGCATCTGCCGCGAAGAAGGCGTCGCCTGGCTCGAAGAATACGGAGCGAACACAAGCTATGGCGGGGAAGCTCTCACGACAGCAAACGGTTACAAGAAAATCAATACCGTCGAGTTTCTCTCCTACGAGGGATTCCGCACCCACACAAGCTATTTAAACATCCAATGGAACGACAAACTCATTGCGGAATGGAAAAATACGATGTTCACGCCGCGCGACCCGATCGATTCCGGTTACAGTTCCGCTTTCAAGTATATCGACGACCATCTAGGCTACCGCTACGTTCTCAAGGAATCCCACCTGATGAATCCCATCGGACCGAAAAGCGACTTGCCGATACGGTTAAAAATCCAGAACGTAGGCTTTGGCAACATGACGAAACCGCGCCAAGTGACAATCGTACTCCGCAAAATAGAAGGTGACAGCTACGGCGCACCTGTTGAACTCAGGCAAAGCGGAAACTTTGATCCGCAGACGATACGCTCCAGGACTGTCAAGCTAAAATCTCCGTTTGACGAGGATGGAAACATCAAAGATTACAAAAATATCCAGGCGGAGACGACTTTTGACGGCACGAACGAAATCCGGCTCGAAACGAAACTGCCCGACACCCTTTCCGAAGGCGACTACGCCGTGTTCCTGCGCATTTCGCAATACGGAAATTGGCCCGCGGACAGCAACTATTCCACGGTCCGCTTCGCAAACGATTCGACCTATTTCGACAAGCTGACAGGTTCCAATTACATCGGCAAGTTCACGCTGAGCAAAAAAGCACCCACGTTTACAGCAATTCCTAAATTTTCTCGAAAACCCGCCGACATTCAAATTTTCTTTTTCGGAAAATCGCTCACGGTCCGAAACGCCGACCGCATCGAGATTTTCGACTTGACCGGTCATAGGGTTTTGACAAAAGAGGTTTCGACAGGCGAGGAAACGGTTTCACTAGAAAAGCTCCCTCGCGGAAAATTCATCGCAAAAGCATTCCATGGGCAAGAAAGCAAGAGCGAAATTCTAAACAGCCGATAGGCGCCAAAGATCAGATAGAGCTTAGTGCTTAGTTGGTGTTCAGTGACTAGCGAGCAGTTAGGGAACAGGGTGAAGGGATTAGGGATTGGACTGTCGAGCGAGCCGGTGTCAGAGCTTAGAGCTCAGTGCTTAGTTGGTAGTTGACAGAAATTAGAAAACAGAGGTTAGAAATCAGTCGTTAGAAGGGAAGCTGGATTCGGTAAGAGGGGCGTGGGGTAAAAACAGCTCGTTCAGCGGACTGTTCCCTGATCCCTAGTCCCTAAATCTAAACGTCCGCGGTTATAAGCTCAAAATCAAAACGCCCTGTAAATCCCGACAAGCGCAATAATTTTTCCGATGATGGCAGGAAATCCGGGAAGCAGAAAACAAAGAAAGACACGCGTCAGGCGATTTTTCCACCAGCGGGAAACCTTCCAAATGTCCTCCGAAACGGTTTCGAATTCCTCGACACGCGGAGGCCTCATATAGACCTGCACCAACGCGGTAAAAAATCCCACTCCGATGAGCGGCGTAAGCCCCGTAAACGGAGCCGCAACAAGAGCCGTCAACACTGCAAGCGGATGCGCTCCGGCAACAATCGCGCCAAGCATCGCACCACCGCCCGTGAGCAGGAACCAGTTGAGCGTCAGCTCGCCCGCCTTTTCCATCCCGGAATGATAACCGACAAAAAGAATCGAAAGGATTATTGCGGCAGTTACCGTCCAGCCAAGAATTTTAAATACGGGAGATGACGGTCTGATCTTGCAAAGTTCTTCTTCGCTCGGAAGCGGAGAATCATTTTCGATGATATTCCGAATGCCCGCGATATGGCCCGCGCCAACAACAGCAAGAACCTTATTTCCCGGAGCATTGCGAATTCGGCTCGCAAGATAGGCGTCCCGCTCGTCGATAAGGACCGTCTTGACTTCCGGGAAGGCATTTCCAAACTCCTGCATCATCGTCGAAAGGGAATCCTTTTCCCGGATGTGTTTTAGCTCCTCCTCGCTAATTTCCGTCTTGTCGAAAAGGCTCGAAAAAAGCGAAGCGATAAGAGAAAACTTGCGGTACCACGGGGTCATGCTCCATGTCCGTCGAAGCGTCACCTTCACGTCCCTGTCGGCAAGGACCAGCGGGATATTCTCCTTCCGGGCTTCCAATACCGCTTCATAAAGTTCCGCACCGGGACGCATTCCCGTCTGCATTCCCATCCGTTTCTGGTAAGATCCCAGCACGAGATTCGCCACAAGCGTCCCCAGCTGGCGTTCCCGGATGATTTTCCGCAAATCGGTCTTTTTCCACCGTTCGGGATCCTCTAAGGACTTGAGCCTTCCCTCGTCGAGTTCTACGCACACCACATCCGGCTGCAATTCGGCAATCGACTTTGCCACCAGTTCCCTGGATTCCTTGGAAATATGCGCGGTCCCCACCAAAAAAAAATCCTTGCCGTCTTTTTCAATACGAGAGATATCTTCATTTTCAATCATGGGAAAAATGATAGAAAATCCTTGCAAGGATTCCGCCCCTTTTACAAAAACGAAACGTTCCATCTCGCTTTTTGACTATATTTTTAAAAAGAAAGTATCTCGGAGGACTTTGAGATGAAAAAGATGGTCTTGGGTTGGCTTTTCGCCTTTCTCCTCGTCGGATGCGCCAGCACGCCGCCGAACGATCCCACAGCAATCAACGATGCGTTGATCGGTTTTACGGTCAATTCCCAGGGTGAGCATTGGCACGAAGCGATTTTGTTCGTCACCCCGGACGAAGCGGACGAAATTTCGGATGAAAACGGACTGATGAAGCAGGAATATCGCGTAGCGGCCAGCCGTCTCCGCATTTCCGCCCTGCGGCAAATGCCGTGGAGGGTAGACAAGAAGGGTCGTCTCATCGGCATCAAGGCGGTTCTCGACGACTTCAACCGGAAGTACGCCGTGTCCGAAGACGAAAAGAAGGTCGGGACGAACCTCGAACAGATGCGCCAGGACCGCATCAACCGCACGCTCGAAAAGGGCAAGCGCATCATGGCAGGCGAAGAGGAAAAAGCGCAGAAGGAACCGGAAGTCGAAGTCTTTACGAACAAGCTCACCGAAGAGGAAAAGCGCAAATACGGCAGTACGGGCGAACTGCGCAAGCCGGACGAAACGGTCGAGGAATCCACTTCCGACTACGCAACCGACGAACCCAACTCCAATTCCGATTCCTACGATTCGGAACCATCGGACGAACCGGTGCAGGTCTTTGAACCCGAAAACCAGGGCGTCGAGGAAGACGGCTACTACGGACCTGACGAAAGCGGCGCGACATCCGATTTCTAGCGAACTGATTTTCTTCGGATTGCTATATTTTCAAAACATTGAAAACCAAGTCCCATATCATTATCGCCATCGACGGTCCTAGCGGCACCGGCAAGAGCACAACCGCAAAGCTTGTCGCCAAGGATCTCGGACTGACCTATCTAGACACCGGAGCGATGTATCGGGCAATTACGTTCGCCGCTCTAGAAAAGGGTATCGGACCGACCGATACGCAGGCACTCACCGAGCTTCTCCGTTCGACGGACATTCAGTTCGACCCGAGCAATCAAATCGTCATCGACGGAATCAACCGCGAAAAGGAAATCCGCAGCAAGCGCGTTACCGAAGCGGTCAGCCCCTACAGCGCAAACCCCGAAGTGCGCAAAATTCTCACCGAGCAACAGCGAAAGATCGCAAGCAAGACAAGCAGTATCCTCGACGGCCGGGACATCGGGACGGCGGTATTCCCCCATGCGGACTTCAAGTTTTTCCTCGTCACGGACATCAAGGTTCGCGCCGAACGTCGCTATCTCGAATGCCGAGCGAAAGGCATCCCGATGACTCTCGAGGAAATCGAAAAAAATTTGGCAGAACGCGACCGGATAGATTCCAGCCGCGCGACGGCTCCGCTCAAAAAAGCCGCGGACGCCATCGAAATTGACACTACACAGCTCTCAATTCAACAACAGGTCAAGAAAATCGAAGACTACGTAGGTGTGGTGGCGTAACTTCGATTTCTTTTCCACAACCAAGCAAAACAAAATGTCCCAACTCAAATACGGAACAGACGCGGATCTCCAAGAGATTCTCGAAGCAGAAAAAGAACTCGGCTCCATCGGCACAAACCAGGCGGCGGAAGCCTACGCCGGTATGGAAGGTCTCGAAGCAGGCAAGGTCGTCACCGGCAAGATCAGCCAGGTGAACGATCAGGAAGTGCTAGTCGATGTGAACTTCAAGTCCGAAGGCGTCATCTCCCGCAACGAATTCAAGGATGACGAAGTTCCCGAAGTCGGTTCCGAAATCGAAGTCTATATCGAAAAGCTCGAAGACGACGACGGACGTCTCGTTCTCTCCAAGCAGAAGGCGGACTTCGTCCGCGTTTGGGAACGTATTCGCCAGGCTTACGAAAACAATGAAATCGTCCGCGGAACGCTCACGAAGCGCATCAAGGGCGGCGTGGTCGTTGACCTCTTCGGCATCGACGCGTTCCTCCCGGGTTCCCAGATCGATCTTCGCCAGATTCCCGACATCAACGCCCTCATCGGTCAGGAATTCGACCTCAAGGTTATCAAGGTCAACAAGGCTCGCCGCAACATCGTCGTGTCCCGTCGCGTCGTTCTCGAAGAACAGCGCAACAGCCAGCGCGACAAGGTCCTCGAAAATCTCGAAAAGGGCCAGGTTCGCAAGGGCATCGTCAAGAACATCACCGATTTTGGCGCGTTCATCGACCTTGGCGGCGTAGATGGACTTCTCCACATCACCGACATGAGCTACAAGCGCATCAACCACCCGTCCGAAGTGGTCAAGCTCGGCGACGAAGTGGAAGTGATGGTCCTCGACTTCAACGACAAGAAGGAACGCATCTCGCTCGGCATGAAGCAGCTGAAACCGCATCCCTGGAAGGATGTCGCGGCCCGCTATCCGGAAGGCATGGTCGTCAAGGGCAAAGTCGTTTCCATTACGGATTACGGCGCATTTGTCGAACTGGAAGACGGCATCGAAGGCCTCATCCACGTTTCCGAAATGTCCTGGACTCAGCATGTCAAGCACCCGTCGAAGATCCTTGCTGTCGGACAGGAAGTGGAAGCGGTCGTGCTCAAGGTCGAAGAGGAACAGGAACGCATCTCGCTCGGTCTCAAGCAGCTTGAAGAAGATCCGTGGGAACACATCGACGAAGAACTGCCTCCGGGCGCACGCGTCGTCGGTGAAATCCGCAACCTCGCCTCTTTCGGCGCATTCGTCGAAATCAAGGATGGCGTTGACGGCCTCATCCACGTTTCCGACATGTCCTGGACGAAGAAGATCAACCACCCGTCCGAAATGGTCAAGAAGGGCGACAAGGTGGAATGTGTCGTGCTCGCTGTCGATAAGGAAAAGCGTCGCATTTCGCTTTCCATGAAGCATCTCACCGAAGATCCGTGGGACACCCTCGAAACGACCTATCCGATCGATTCCGAAGTCAAGGGCAAGATCATCCGTCTCCTCGACCGCGGCGTTGTCGTCGAACTTCCGAACGGCATCGAAGGATTCATCCCGGTTTCGAAACTCACCGCCGAATACATCAAGGTTCCGGCGGATGCGTTCAAGGTCGGCGACGAAGTTCCGGCAGTCGTAACGGAAATCGACCAGAACAACCGCAAGATTACGCTCTCGGTCGTCGATTACTTCAAGAGCCGTGAATCCGCAGAACTCAAGGCTTGGATGGACTCCCACAAGCCGGGTGAAAACGGAACAACCATCGGCGAAGCAGTCGCTCCGGCGAAAAAGAAAACCGCCAAGAAAGCCAAGAAGGCCGACGAAGCGGAAGCCGAAAAATCCAAGGAAGAAGCGAAGTAATTCGATTCTAGCCTAAAATTCAAAAATCCCGAATCCGCAGGATTCGGGATTTTTTTTACCGTTAAAGAACAGTGCCTATCCGCGCGTAATGCGGAATTTCATCACCGGAAAGTCAAGGACTTCGGATACGGATTTGAAACGGTTTCCGCAACGCCCAACGAGATAAAAGCAGCAAGAAACAGAAAAACGGATTTTATATTTTTTATAGGCATAAAGGAAAATACAGAAATCAAGAAAGGCGCTGGAAAAACTTTTCCAATTAAATTATCTTATGCGCAAGATGTCCCATTATGTCTATATGCTCGAATGCAAAGGAGCCCGAATCTATACAGGCTACGCGACCGATGTCGAGAAACGTTTCGAAGCCCATCGGCAAGGCAAGGGAGCACGCTTCACCAAGGCGTTCCCGCCACAAAAAATCCTGAAAGTTTTTTCTCTAAAATCCAAACACGACGCGCTGCGGCTCGAAGCCTTGATCAAACGGCAAAGCGTCCAAACCAAGCGGGACTGCATCCTGCTTCCCGACGGAATCCTCCCGGATTTTTTTTACAAGAAACCAAGAAGTCCTGGCAAAAATTCATCCGAGTAACCTCTTCGATAATTCGAATTTATTTTTGAGAGTAAAACCAAGAAGGCTTTATGGACTTTTCAAAAATTCCCCATCCAGTCAATTTCAAATTTCGTAATTCTATACAAAGTAAAGCGTTCGTCCATCTCGGCAACGGATTTTTCCGCATGCAAATTTCTTTCGGTTGCGAAAATCCAAGACCGTTCGAGTGGAACGAAGAAGCGTTCCGTACAAATGAAGATTCCAAAAAAATTCGGAACCGGATCAAGTTTTCAAAAGGAAAATTTCAAGTTCTTTCTCCTTCCGGCGAACCATTCTTGGAAAGCGCCCGAGAAGGATTTTTCGGAACCTGCCAAAACCGTTGGCTGATGCGTTTTGAAGCGGATGAAAAATTTCACTTTTACGGGCTGGGAGAACGCGCCGGAAAGCTCGACCGCAAAGGGACCCGCGCACAGATGTGGAACGTCGATGCCTGGGGCGCACACGGAACCGTCAAATGCCGCGACGACGAACCCGAACCGCTTTACGCAAACATTCCCTTCCTGCTCATCCGAAAAGGCGAAGATGCCGTCGGGATTCTCGTAAACGATGCGGGACGCGTCTTCTTTTCACTCTCGCCCGATATGCGGCTTCACCCGAGCCAGGAACCGGTTCAAGGCTCATCCCTTTATTTCGGCAGCACAAGCGGTCCCGCCGATGTCCTCTTTATCGTCGGAAGCGATGCCGCAGATGTCATTTCCAAACTGGGAAAGCTCGCCGGACCGCTCCACGTCCCGCCGGAGTGGGCGCTTGGCTATCACCAGAGCCGCTGGGGATATGCGGGAACAAAAGACTTGGTTTATCTGGACAAAGAAATGTCCCGGCGAAAAATTCCTTGCGACGGATTGTTCCTCGATATCGACTACATGGACCGCTACAAGGTATTCACGACAAACGAAAAGACATTCCAAAATCCCGAACAGATTACGGAAAAGCTTTTGAAAAAAGGACGGCATGTCATCCCGATTCTCGACCCGGGCGTTCGCGATGAAAATTACTTTGTACGGAACGACGGAATCAGGAAAAAAATTTTCTGCAAGAATCCGAACGGGGATTTTTACCGCGGATTCGTATGGCCCGGCGCAACGCTCTTCCCGGACTTTTCCACCGAAGAAGGCATGTCCTGGTGGGCAAAGCGCGTTGAAAAATTTTCCAAAAAAGGCTTTTACGGCTACTGGATAGACATGAACGATCCGAGCACGGGTTCCGTCTCCGACGACGAAATGCTTTTCTTCCATGGAAAAAAGGATCACGAGAGTTTTCACAATCTCTATGCAAGCGGCATGGCGAAAGCGACTTTTGAAGGATTAAAGAGAGCGCACCCGAAAGAAAGCCCGTTCATCCTTTCCCGCAGCGCGAGCTTCGGAATGGGGCGCTACGCGGGCATCTGGCTCGGCGACAACTTCAGCACATGGAAATCCTTGAAAGAATCCATTCCGATGGCGCTGAACGTTTCCATTTCGGGAATTCCCCTCGTCGGTGCGGACATCGGAGGATTTGGCGAAGATTCCTCGGCGGAACTGCTCGCCCGCTGGGCGGAAGCCGCTGTGCTCTTTCCCTTTTTCCGCATCCACTCTTCCAAAAACTGCAAGCGGCAGGAACCGTGGGCATTCGGGAAGTCCTGCGAAGAACGCGTCAAAAACGCGATTCTCTTTCGGGAGAGAATGCGTCCGGTTCTGTATAAATTATTTAAAAAGGCGAGGGAGACAGGCGCGCCCGTGATGCGTCCGCTCTTTTACCTGGGAAAGGATGCCGCGAAGATTTCCGACACCCGGATGGAAGACGAATATCTCGTTGGAAACTCCCTACTGGTCGCTCCGATTCTCGAAGAAGGCGCAACGAGCCGCCCGGTCGAGCTTCCCCGTGGAAAGTGGCAAAACCTTTCGACAGGAAAAATCTTCTCGGGAAAATTCATCTACACGCCGTCAAGGCTCGAACTTGCCGTGTTCGGGAAGGTGTGAAAAGATATAAAAACAGCCTTTAGGAGAACTCTATTTTTCCATTAAACTTTCCATTAAATCGGCAAATTGTTTCCAATTCAATGTAATCGGAATTCTTCTTTTTCGAGGATACCATTGAATACTTCCCCTTGAGAACTCCAAAGTTCCCAATACAGATTTTCCACATTTTATTCTGAATGAGTTTTTGCTCTTGTTTAAGAGCATTTTTGATAGAGTGACTTCCACTTCATATAGTTGATTAAGATTTTTTTTATCCATAACACATCTCCTGTTGCCTATTACTGATCATCAATATACAAAATATAGTCCATATCAATTCAACTGGTTTCTAAAAAAAACACGGCTATGAGAGATACCTCCCTCATAGCCAATCCATCAACTACCTCACGACTTTCCGGTCATCCTCGGTCATCTTGAGGAAGTCCGTAACGGTCATCTGGCCCTTATCGCCTTCCTTGCGCTTGCGGACGGATATGACATTTTCTGTCACTTACTTTTCGCCGACAATGAGCAGGTACGGCACCTTCTGGAGTTCGCACTGGCGAATCTTGTAGCCGAGCTTTTGACGCCTACGGCGTCAGCGGCTACGCCTCGGTCATGTCAGCCCGCAAGCGGTCTGCCGCGACACTCGGCTTGCACGCTACTCGTTGCATTCATCGGCTTCCACGCGGACGCCGGACGCTTCGAGTTCGCGCTTCACCCGGTTTGCGTAATCGACGAACTTTTGACGCCTTCGGCGTCTGCACTACGCTTCGGTCATAAAATTATGCAAGCATAATTTTGCAACACTCAGCTTGTATGCTACTCGGAAATCGGAAGGACGCGTGCCTGCACAGGCGCAAGCCACAGCGGGAAATCCCCCATGTATTCCTCGATGAGGATGCCGAGGAATCGCTCGATGGAACCGACCCCTGCGCGGTGGAGCATCACCGGGATGTGCTTTTGACGCCTTTGGCGTCTATGGCTGCGGCTCACCAATAAAAATACGCAAGCGTATTTTTGCTGGATTCGCCTTGCACATTACTGGTTGTCCTTGCCGACATATTCCGCGCCGAGACGCTGCGGCAGGTTGAAATCCACTTGAATCGTTCCGCACTGCCAGTCGCGTCCGAGGGAATCCTTCAGCGTGAATTCGAGGTTGACGCCGCTGGCGTCCGTGGCTGCACTCGGTCATGCCAAAATGCAAGCATTTTGTCGCGACACTCGGCTTGCACACTTTTGAACATGTTTTCGTTGTACTTGTCGAAGTGACCGGACTTGATCCACAAAGTCTTGTGGCGCCTTCGTCGCCTCCCGCATCGGCTCGACTATGGGCAAACGCGTTTGCCCGCAGCACTCGCCTTGGGCGGTAGTCACGATTGGGATGCAAGCATCCCAGCTCTTCGGCTCGGCAATGCCCACGCAAGTGTGGTCGCTGCACTCGCCTTGCATCGCTGTCCGGAGTGATCACTTCGAGGTAGCCGCGATATCTGCTGCTTGTTATGGGCATTCCCCACACTATCGTGTGGGTCGGGCTATATTGCAAGGCCTCCCGTGCGCACCTGCGGCACGCCCGTGCGGCTCTTGCAACCAAGCCTCGCTCCGCGAGTCTCGGCCCCAAGGGGTCACTATCCCTAACGCGAATTTCAATTATCCGCAAAATAAGTACATAACTTATTCAAAGTAATCACAAAGCGTACAGTACTATTGTACGACAAAAATCTACTCCATTTAGATTTTCGTCAACCCAAACAGACTTTAAGACACAAATGTTTCTTCAAATTTTTTTTACCAGTCATTCATAAACAAAGTTTTACTTTCACATCTTACAGATTTCGTACAACTTGGTGTTACATTTGAAACATCTTTTTATACAACTTAAAAGGAGAATTGATGAAAAAGATTGCCTTGACGGCATTTGCTCTCTGTGCAACGGCGCTTTTTGCAGACGAATCGTTTGGCGGAATCGGTCTTGTCGTACAAGACGGATGCTTTGGCTTAGGAATTGACGCGATTATTCCCAACACGCCTGCGGCAAAATCAAATCTAAAGTCTGGCGATTTAATTATTGCCGTTGACAATCAAGAATTGCAGGGGCTTACATTTGAACAGAGCGTCAGCTTATTCCGCGATGTAAAGAACAAACCTATCGTTCTTACATATATCAGTGATGGCGATACTCTTCAAGCAACACTTCGCCGAACAACGATTACGACAAAACAGGTGTCTTCAATTGACGCGAGTGATATAGAAATCAACGAAAAAAAATACATTTCCACATTTGAACTTGGCGATGATAGCTACATAGCCGTTTTTCTAGACAGTTCTTCGCCTAAATTTAAAGATGACAATTCTAGGCAAAAGGGTAAACTTAGTGGGCTTCGTTTGTTGCAAATACAGGATAACATCATCAGTTACGAAAATACTGCCAACGGAAAGACCTTTTCCACGGACTTGAATGGCAAATTTCGAAACAAATGAGTATAGGAGAAAATTTTTCAATGAAAAAGATATGTTTCTTAGCTTTAGGGGCGCTGCTTTCAATTTCTCATGCGCAATTGATTGTCAGCGAAAAAATTTATCAGCAAATGGACGCACGAGAAAATCCGCGTGTCCTTATGAAAAGCCAGAAAGCGACCATTAATCAGGACTCATACATCTACACAATTGCGGGCACAAGAAATTTCAAATCCGGGAAAAATTTTCAGGTAAAAAAACTTGATGATTTTCATCGCTTTACCATAAGCAAGAAAAATAAGAAAAAACGTCCGCTTGCATCCGAAACCGAAATGCGTACTCGTGCCATAGAAGACATCAAAGCGATTCTTCCCAGGGTTGTGGCAGATTCCTGCGCCATAACATCTGTTGGCTATGAATACGAACAACGAGACTCCAACAAGCCAAGAGTTGTTGGAAGTATGGTTATAGCGCATAGAAAACTGGACGGAATTCCGGTAAGAGGCAGCTCTTATGTGCTAATGAGTTATGACTCCACGGGTAATTTGTCTTATATGGATGTTCAATGGGACAAATACAACAAAGTCCCTGCAAAAAGCACTGTTGAACAAAACAAACGAAATAAAATTCACAGAGAGGAATTTGACGAACTCGTTGAATCCGTTTCTCAAGATTTCAAAGAAAATGGTCTCCGAGGAAGTCTAGACAACTCCTCACAAACATTAACAGCACTTGAAAACGAAAAAGGAGAAGTGATGTTGGTTCCAAGCGTCACCTTTATTGGTCAATATTCTACAATGGATAGCGATGAAAGCATCCCGATGACCTTCGATATACCGACAGACGCTTCACTCGTTCCAGTAAACAAGGCTATCGTTAGCAGATAGGAGAATGTATGAAAAAGATCGTATTATTGTTTATTCTTTTTTTGTTTTGTGCAGCAAACGCAGTTCTTGTTAATGTTCCCACAAAATTTTCTATTATCACCTTTGCTATTAGTAAATATCAGTATGATTGGCAAAAAGAATTATCTGTTGCTACAGATGCCGCAAATGCATTGGTTAATTCTTTTAAGGACAATCTCAAAGACAAATATTCTAATGCTGTAACATTTTCTTCAAAGCAATACGAAAATAGTCAAGTCACCCGTTCTCGTTTTAAAGGAACAGAAACCAATAACTATAATTTCGTTTTTTATAATGGACATGGAACAGTCGACCTCATTTCTATGTGGCCGAAAAACGAACTTATACGTAATACAGAAAAGAAATTTGGAGAAAAAACATATTGGGTAATGATGAATTCCTGCCTTGTATTCAAAAATAATGAATCAAATCAAGACCCCTGGTTTAACGGAGTGCATTCAATTCTTGGTTATAGTTCGTTATCATGGAGTTACAAAAAATATAAGCATAAATACAGCTGCGATTTCTTAAATTTAGGCACATGCTCCTATTCAAGAGCTTCGTATTATGTAGAGCGCGATTTTGCAAAAAATTGGATAAAAGAAAAACAAGGAATCTGGGAAGCGTATAAAAACGCTGTGAAAAAATGGATTTACAAAGAGCAAGGGCTTGGCGTTGAACCCAAAATCGTTTATCGCTATGGCTATATCGACGGCAAGTTCTTTGACCCATGGGAAGAAACATTTGAAAATTCTATTCAGAAGCCAGTTTTTAAAAATGGAGGTGATTACGACGGTATTGGATCAAGATGGATAACATATGGAACCCCTTGCTATAGTACACCTTGTAAATAAGAAGGAGTTATTTATGAAAAATTTTCTAATTTTTTTATCACTTGTTTTTTCATTCGTAGCTTGCTCTGATGATTCCAGTGAATCAGAAACAATATTATCATATCATTATGATACTTCTATCTCTTATAATGAAAAGTTACTTTTATTAGATTCTATCTCAAATTGTCTGTATGATGAGTCTATAATTGAATCCATATATAAATATGATACCATTTTTACGAAAATGAAACAGGGTGAAAAATTATTATTTTTTTCTCAAGTACATAGTTTTAAAGATAACATAAAATCTATTGGTACGCGCTCATATGGAGACACGCTTGAAATTGAGTTAATTGAAAAAGATAAAACGCCTACGGCAAGTTTGTATTGCCCCGTATGGGTTTATAGCATAATAAATGGTGAAATTAACGCGAAGTACATCAAAACATTTACAGGCGTATATCCATTAGGAAAGAAGTAAGTCTCTTCTCTAAATTTCATGAGTTTCGCAGTTTTTCCACAACTGCGGAACTTTTGATTTTTCAGGAGTCTGAAAATCTACCTATTCCCTTTGGCTCGGTTGTGCGACTTGCAGAGCATTTCGCAGTTGGCACGGTCGGTTGCGCCGCCCTTGCTCCAAGCGGTTACGTGATCGGCGTCCATTTCGGTGATTTTCCAGATTTTGTTCTTGTTTGCGTTTTCCGACATAGCGCAGTATGGGCGGTTGGATTTTCCTGTCGCTTGAGCCTTGGCTGTTTGCGCCGCATAGACACTTTCGCTTGCAATCTGGTCTTCGGTACAGAAAATGTGCGCATCGTCCTGCACAAATCCGCGGACGCGCATCAGCCCGTGCATCGTTCCCGCAGGCTCGTAGCGGTGGCACTTGCCGAACTCGGCGAGTCGCATCGGAAGGTCGCGCCAACTCCGCAGCTGGGAATTGAAAATCAAGATGTGGCACGGGCAGTTCATCGGCTTCACGGCCATTTCCACGTCGCCGGCGAGCGTCTTGAACATATTCTCGTTATACTTGTCCGCATGGCCGGACTTTATCCACAGGACCTTGTTCACGATTGGGATGCAAGCATCCCAGCTCTTCGGCTCGGCAATGCCCACGCAAGCGTGGTCACTGCTCTCGCCTTGTATCGCTGTCCGGAGTAATCACTTCCAGGTAACCGCGAAATCTGCTTATTATGGGCGTTCCCGCACATTCTGTGCGGTCGGGCTATATTTTATGGGTTGCCCGGTTCACTCCGTTCCCGCTCAACCTCATAAAACGGCGCCACAGCGCCCCCCAAGGGGTCACTATCCCTAACGCAAATGAGCGGGCTTACGCCCGCTCAAATTCGCATAAAAGAAGTTCTACTTGTTATTTCTAAGGGCTTCTGCGTAATGGAACAAATCGCAACACATCATGCGAGTGCATAAAGGTTCGCTCTCGTGCAACTGTAAACTAGCTCGCTCTTCGTTTTCGGATTTGAAAATGAACGAAAACTCATTATTCCCATAGAATTTTAAGACAGATTGGGCATTGTAGGCATCAACAGCAAGAAACCTGCAACCAGTCTTATTGTGAGAGTCTGAAAACCAAATCTTTAGAAAGTCCAAGATTTCTGAACCGATACCATGTCCTTGAAAATCCTTGCTTACAGCAAGGCGACCGATTAGCACCGAAGGATAGTTGTGGATCAGCCTTTTGGGGTACGGCACTTTATCACGCAATGAACGACGCATTTGCCTAGCCTGGACGCTACCGTTCGATATCGTAAACATGGACGAAATCTCACCCGACTTCTTGTGAACGAACGCATAAGTCTTTCCGAAAAGGGCATGTTCATACGCGGCTACATCACTATGGAAAAATTCGTCAAGATCCTTGTCGCCACAGGAAAAAACAGACAGGCCCGCTTGGACCTGCTTTTCTTGTAAACTCATCAACCTGCAGTTGGTCGAAAGATAATTCATTTGGCTAAATCTTCGCTGTTTTGAGAATAGAGAGGGTCGCCTTGGCCTTTTTAGACAGGTCAAGCTTTCTATTTGCCTTCAGCATACGGTTCGCTTTCTTCACGAAGCGGTCTGCCGCAGCGTTTTCCAAGACAGGTAATGGACGAATTGCTAATGCCATACCCTAAATATAGATTTTTCAGGTCAAAAAGACAAGCGTTAGGGGTTTACGCACTATTTTTGTTCGCTATAAGAAATTTCCAAAGAAAAACATAACTTTTCGTAAAACAAATTTTGCAAAAAAAAATGCGGTTTTTCGAGGGGCTAAAAGCCTACTAATACATAGAAGTCGCCTGGCGGGCGACCAAAATCGGCAACAGACGGTCTAAATTCATTTTGTTTTTGAATAAGTAGAGCAGACGATGCTATATATTTATGGAGACATAATGATTTTAGAGTAGAATTTTGTTCCTGTATTGAAAAGTCTAGTAAACTTGAAGTTAGCAGGGAGCAGGACATCGCTCGCACCCATGTGATGCGGGTTGTCTGTTGCTTATCGCTAACGGGTTACCAGAGCCTTCAATACGTAAGCCTGCGACTTCGCACCTTTTTTGTTTTCCGAAAATCGTGCGAATAAGTTGCAATGTCATTGCGAGAAACGCAAGTGACGAAGCAATCTATAGTTGCGGGCTACCGAACAAGAGCTCTTCTCGCAAGCCGCCTTTGGCGGAAAGGGATGATGTATGAAGAAAGGTTTAAAAAGTGGGGATACAATAAAGTTATTGCTTCAATCGTTACTTTTCGTTCTTATTGCAGCCACGTATAGTTTGGGAAGCAAAAATGGTCCTATGTTTCCTGAATATTTTGGTGAACAAAAGTATGATAGCGAGGAATTCTCCTTGTATCCGTCACAATTTGTTGTTCATACGGACGGGGGAGATCTTTCGTATAAAGTTCTTTTGAAAGAAGACGAAGATGCTTTAGGAAATCTAATCCGTATTTTGAAATATGTGGAGAGATCACAGCAAGCAGAGTGGCCTTCTATTCAACGGAAAATTGCACTATGTAATGGAACAACCTGCGGAGATACATTAATTCTTGATGTTCGAGAAGGCGATTTTCTTTTAGTAAATGCAAATTTTGGTGGGGAAACGTTTAATCTAATTGCTTATTGGCCAACTACAACATCAACATATATCCTTATATGGATTATGTCAACCTCTTCGATATGGGGAGTTCTTCTTGTTGGCTTGATAGGCTTTTTTAGGAGTTATAAGAAACGATCTGATAAATTAGAAAAAGAAATTCCTGTCTATTCTGCATCTAGAAATGAAGAAAAGGAGGCTTGAAAATGGCTTTTGATTTGGAAAAAGAAGAAGCGAAATATCGCGAAGAAAGAGCAAGTCGCTTTACGAATAATACAGCAAAGCCGGAACCAGTGATTAGGCAAGTCCTTTTCTGTAAATTCATGCACAAAAAGCAGATTTTTCCATCTCCCTATCGGTTAAGTAAGCTTT
>CAKUXP010000012.1 GCA_934700345.1 uncultured Fibrobacter sp.
GCGGAAACTCCACTTTTTGTTTATAGGCCATAGAAGGACCTTTTTCATGAATTATTGATTTTACAGAAAGAAATTTACACAATCGGAACCAGTTGTAGATGAAAATGGCGATAAAACCACACAAATTATAGGTGAGCCTGAAGAACGCCCATTTAGGGAAACCTTTATGTGGTCTGCTTTTTTTGGAGGCCCGATTATCAGCTATTTGACTCATCTTCCAGAAATAAGGCGCTCGGGGAAGTCCTATTTCTGGGTGGTTTTCGTTATTTGTATTGTTCCTCGAATGATTGTTAATGGGATTGATAGGGCTATTGAACACTCTGCTAACAAACTTACGGTTAATCCGAATTATGTAGATAAAACCTATTATATTTATTGTGTTCTAGAGACATTAATACTTGTTGCATTTAATCTTTTTATGGCTTTTGTTGCGGCTCAACGATTTGGGAAAATATGCCCTTATTGCAATATTGATGACTACAATCAAAAGGAAAAAAAAGGTGTTGTTGCAGGGGCTATCTTATGGCTTATACTATGCTCTCTTAATTTTTATCGATCAATGGGGTGAGTAAGAATGAGAAAAAAACTTTCAAAGAAAGCGGCACGCATACTAGCATTAATCTTATTCATTATTGTCCTTTTTTATGCTTGTCTTAAGTTTTTCTTGAATGTAACATCTGCAATTGTTATGTCAATTGTGGTGGTTGTTTTGTTTGGAGCTTGGATACTCTATTTTTTGAAAAAAAAGGATGTTATTGAGGAAGATATTACTGAATTTCTGAAAGATAGTTGGATAATTGTGTTGTTCGGAATGCTTTTTTGTTGGGGAATAATAATTGCTTTGCTCCTTTCAGTTGAAAAAATATCACCCGAAAAAACCGTTGAAACAATTCAAGCACAAAGACTTCCTGACAGGGAAATTTCAAAACGAATGTCATGTGATTCAATTCAACGTTTTGTTGAACACGATGTATCTCTTGACACGATCAAGCATTATCGATATAGTTGGGGAATTATGAGAAATCATGATGATACGATAAAACACAAAAATCCCGCTTTTTCATATACACAACTGAATAGACAATATAGTATAATGCCTGAAACATATGTTGATGGATATAAGCTAAAATGTGGAGAACCAATTCTTGTGGATGTGCAGAAAAAATATTTCGAAGGTAGCAAATCTAAACCATTTACTCGATTCATTATAATGGAATATAACGAAAATGGGGTGAGAACATATTCTCAATTTGAAAACGAACCTCAATCAGAAAAGGATGAATCCAATCTTTACGATCTTTTCTTTGATGGTGCTCGCGCCCAATGGTATGATACTGTAATTGTTCCGCAGTTTTATTGCTCTTTGCCTGCAACACCCTCGAAAATTCAACAAATTTCAGAAAAACTAGGTTTTGAGAATGGTGAAACTCAATCACGTTACTATTCTACACAAGTAGAGGCCTATGCTTATTGTGATGCAATATGTAAAAAATCGGCTGATAAATTGTTGTCTGGTTTTAACTATACAGAATATAGAGCGTGCTTGTCTACTATTGACGTTTATCGAACCTATAAACGAGTAGAACGTTCTTGTGGTATTGCGAAAATAACAGTAAACAGAAATCGGGGATTCTTGTCAAGACGTCCATATTCTTGCAATTCGGCTGCAACATGGGAAATGGTTAAAAAACCATGAACTTTAACAAAGGAAACTAGCGATGTCTTTCATAGACGATATATTTTCTCCGCACCCCCAAAGGGATGAAGTGCTCTTTGCCGTAATTAGTGGCGGAAATTGGGGACGGCTGCCTTCTGGATATGTTCTGTGTTCCGACGGACGAATCTTTTTGTATAAGAAAGCCTCGTTAAACACCACATGAAATCTGCTTGGGACAAGTTCAAAAATGGCGGAAGAGGTCGCCGAGTTAATAAAGGTGAACGACAATCGGATTTCGGCGTTGCCGGAGGATACATGTTGCCAAGGCATTACGGATGGTTGTTTTACAGAAATCCTTTTTTCGGGAAAACTCTGTGTGTCGTATATGATAGAACATTCCCAGACACAGAAGAAATTATCTTCTGGCACAATGAAATCATTAATCATATTAGACAATACGGCTATCTTCAAGATTACCCTCTTCTGGAAAGGCGTTCTTAAGAGAATGGGTAAAAGAAAAAACGCAGGCTCTTTCGAGTTTGCGTTTTAAATTTTAGATCCTTCGACTTCGGCGCAAAGCGCCTTCGCTCAGGATGACAATTAGCTATTAGCGCACAACCTTGCGATCGTCTGCGGTCATCTTGAGGAAGTCCGCAACGGTCATCTGGCCTTTGTCGCCTTCCTTGCGCTTGCGAACGGATATGACATTTTCTGTCACTTCCTTTTCGCCGACAATGAGCAGGTACGGCACCTTCTGGAGTTCGCACTGGCGGATCTTGTAGCCGAGCTTTTCGTTCGATTCATCGACTTCCACGCGGACGCCGGACGCTTCAAGTTCGCACTTCACCCGGTTTGCGTAATCGACGAACTTTTCGGAAATCGGAAGGACGCGAGCCTGCACAGGCGCAAGCCACAGCGGGAAATCCCCCATGTATTCCTCGATGAGGATGCCGAGGAATCGCTCGATGGAACCGACCGCTGCGCGGTGGAGCATCACCGGGATGTGCTTCTGGTTGTCCTTGCCAACATATTCCGCGCCGAGACGTTGCGGCAGGTTGAAATCCACCTGGATAGTACCGCACTGCCAGTCGCGCCCGAGAGAATCCTTCAGCGTGAATTCGAGCTTCGGACCGTAAAACGCGCCTTCGCCCGGGTTCAGCACATAATCGAGCCCGGCGAGCTTTGTCGCTTCGGCGAGAGCCGCTTCGGCCTTGTCCCAGATTTCATCGCTTCCCACGCGCTTTGCCGGCCGTGTCGAGAACTTCACCTTCACATCGTCAAATCCGAAGTCGTGATAGATTTCCTTTACCAGGTGGCAGAAATCCGCGACCTCGCTTGCTATCTGGTCTTCGGTACAGAAGATGTGCGCATCGTCCTGCACAAATCCGCGGACGCGCATCAGCCCGTGCATCGTTCCCGCAGGCTCGTAGCGGTGGCACTTGCCGAACTCGGCGAGTCGCATCGGAAGGTCGCGCCAACTCCGCAGCTGGGAATTGAAAATCAAGATGTGGCACGGGCAGTTCATCGGCTTCACGGCCATTTCCACGTCGCCGGCGAGCGTCTTGAACATGTTCTCGTTGTACTTGTCCGCATGGCCGGACTTTATCCACAGGACCTTGTTCACGATTTCCGGCGTGATGACTTCCTGATAGCCCCGATGGTCGATTTTTCCGCGGATGTAATCCTTGAGGGCGTTCACCATCTTCGTTCCCTTCGGATGCCAGAACACCATGCCAGGCGAATGGTCCTCGATATGGTAGAGATCCATTTCCTTGCCGATTTTCCGGTGGTCGCGCTTGGCGGCTTCTTCCAGAAATTTTACGTAAGTAGCGAGACCGTCCTTGTCCGCAAAGCAGGTCCCATAGACGCGCGTCAGCTGGTCGGATTTCTGATCCCCGTGCCAATAGGCGCCCGCGAGCGACAAAATCTTGAAGCACTTGAGCTTTCCCGTGCTGGGGACATGGGGACCCGCGCAGAGATCTTCCCAGTTCTTTCCCGGTTCGCCCGTCACATAGAAACTGATCTTGCAGTCCTTGCCTTCGCGTTCAATCGCGCGCTCGGCGTTGTCGTGCTTGTACTTGTCGCCTTCGGTACGCTTGAGACCTTCTTCGGCGGAAACCTCGATGCGGGTGAACGGACGGTCTTCCTGGATGATTTCCTTCATCCGCTTTTCGATTTTCGGGAAGTCCTCTTCCTTGAGCGGTGTCGGCGTCATCAAATCGTAATAGAACCCCTTTTCAATCGCCGGACCGTAAGCGAGCTTCGTCCCCGGAAACAGATCGCAGACCGCTTCCGCGAGGACATGGCTGCAGGAATGGCGCAAAAGCATAAGCGCATCGGGATCGTCATTCGAAGGCGTGATTATCCGGATGTTCCCGCTTTCGGTGAGCGGACGGGAAAGGTCTAGAACCTTGTCTCCGAGCTTTACACCCAGAGCCTTGCGAGCGAGCCCCTGGGAAATTCCCTCTGCGATTTCCTTGCCGGTAATGCCCGATGCTACGGAACGTACGGAGCCATCGGGAAAGGTTAATTCGATTTGAGACATAAATAATCCTTTTTGTGGGCGGTTCTCGCCCGGTTCCCCAGAAATACGACATCTGGCGGTGCGGAAAATTTAAATTCTTTTCGCCTCCAAGTTGCTATCTTTGCCGCCGTAATGAGACTTTTACTTCAATTAGCCCTGATTCTCTCCGTTTGCTTCATCGGAGACTTCTTTCACCGGGTCTGCGGCTTTCCGCTACCGAGCAACATCACCGCCATGCTGATTCTCTTTCTGTTACTTTGTACGAAAATCGTCAAGGTCGATCAGATCGCGGAGATGTCCCACTTCTTTCTCAAGCGACTCCCCTTTTTCTTCTTGCCGCCGAGCATCGGGATTCTCGCCATCTACGGGATTCTCAAGGGAAACATCCTGCTTCTCATCCTGCTTTGCATCGTCGCCACAATCCTCACGATGGCTGTCACCGGAAAGGTTACCGAATTTTTGGTTGAACGTTTCGAAAAAAGGAAACATCATGAATGAAGTTCTGAACACGCCGTTTTTCGGAATCGTCCTCACGATAGTCGCTTACGAAACCGGCGTTTTCCTCAGTCGGAAATTCAAATTCGCCATCTGCAACCCGATGCTCGTTGCAAGCATTCTCATCATCGGTTTTTTGCTCCTCACCGGAATCGATCTTGAAACCTACAATATCGGCGGTGACTACATTTCCATCTTTCTTGCTCCGGTAACCGCTGTTCTGGCCGTTCCCCTTTACAGGCAACTCGATAGCCTCAAGAAAAATTTCATTCCGATTGTCGTCGGAATTCTAGTCGGATGCCTGACCTCGTTCACCCTCATCATGTTCTTTGCGGAGCTGCTCGAAATTTCACCGACACTGAAAATTTCCCTCCTGCCAAAATCGATCACCATTCCGATGGGAATCGAGCTTTCAAGCGAAATCGGAGCGATTCCCGCCATCACCATTGCCGCCATCGTCATCACGGGAATCACCGGTGGAGTCGTCGCCCCGACCATCTGCAAAATTTGCCGAATCAAGCATCCTGTAGCCCAAGGCGTTGCTATCGGAACTTCGTCGCACGCCATCGGGACTGCGAAAGCGCTCGAAATGGGAGAAGTCCAAGGCGCGATGAGTTCGCTCGCCATCGGAATTGCCGGGATTCTCACATCGGTGTTAGTCCCGATCCTGCTGCATTTCTTAAACACTTAAATTTTTTCCCATTCATTTCATACAAATTTGTCCGTTTTTAAAAATTAACGATATTTCGAAACAAAGCCGATTCCGTTTTCCTGTGGCCTCGGCAAGAATTTCCTTGCCCTATTCGAGTTCTGTTTCTATAATTTCGCCAAAACATTTTCCACGGAAATTCCATGAAACTGATTTACGAAGTCTCCTCCAAGCCAAAATTCGTCCAGTTGATTTTCTTCGCCGTCCAGCAGATGCTCGCCATCCTGGCAGCGACCATCGCGGTTCCGGCCATCATCGGAAACGGTCTGACACCGGCGACAGCAATGTTCGGTGCAGGCGTCGGTACGCTCGTCTATCTGTTCTTCACCAAAAGGAGGAGCCCGGTTTTCCTGGGTTCCTCTTTTGCATTTATCGGTTCCATGTTCGCCGCCTTTGCCGGAGGCGTTTCCATGAGCCTTGGGATGCTCGGGCTTATCATCGGTTCCTTCTTTGCCGGACTTGTCTATGTAATTATCTCCATCGTCATCCGGTACACGGGCGTTCGCTGGCTGAACCGTCTCATGCCCGCAGTCATCATCGGACCGACCGTCGCCATCATCGGACTTAGCCTTGCCCGGAACGCGGTTTCCGACCTGATGCGCATCGATGTCGTTCCGCAAAACGGAGCCGTTTCGCCCTCGTATATCGCACTTCTCTGCGGAATCGTCACGCTATTTGTCACCATGCTCTGCTCCACCTACGGAAAGAAAATGGCGAAGCTGATTCCCTTCATCCTGGGGATTCTCGCCGGATACGCCGTCGCTGCGCTCTTCACCGTCATCGGATACTGTTCGGGCATCGAAGCGTTCCGAGTCATCGACTTTTCCATCTTTGAAAAATACATGCTTGCCGGAGGAAACCTCTCGATTTCCTCGCTTGTGAGCATCCCCGACTTCGTCTTCATCCACGCGTTCCAGGGAATTTCCGAACTGAACGCCTCCTATATTGCGACAATTTTTGTCGCCTACACGCCGGTCGCATTTGTCGTTTTCGCGGAACATGTCGCCGACCATAAGAACCTCTCCTCCATCATCAACAAGGACCTGCTCAAGAAGCCGGGACTTTCCAGAACACTCCGCGGCGACGGTGTCGGATCCTTTGTCGGAGCATTTTTCGGAGGCTGCCCCAACACGACCTACGGGGAGTCCATCGCCTGTGTCGCCATTACGGGAAACGCTTCGACGATTACCATCTTTGCCGCTGCCATCGGCTGCATCCTGTTCTCTTTCATCACCCCGCTCGTCGCCTTTGTCGATTCGATTCCCGCTTGCGTCATGGGCGGAGTCTGCGTCGCTCTTTACGGATTCATCGCTGTTTCCGGTCTCAAGATGCTCCAACGCGTCAATCTGGACAGGAACCGAAATCTCTTTGTCGCCTCGACCATTTTCATCTCGGGCATTGGCGGATTAACGATTACCGTCGGAGCGGTTACCCTCACAAGCATCGCCGCTTCGCTCATCCTCGGAATCATCGTAAACGCCATGCTTTCCGGCGAGAAATACGAAGAGGAACAGTTTTAAAAACGTCAGAAAGGAAGTGGCCATGCAAAATTTTGAACATACAGAAAACGTCACCATCTTTACGCATCCGCTGATTCAGCACAAGATTTCCCTCTTGCGCGACAAGAAAACGGGTACCAATGTTTTCCGCAAGCTGGTTGAAGAAATCGCCATGCTCGAAGGCTTCGAAGCGCTCGGAGACTTGCCTCTCAAGAATGTGGAAATCGAAACGCCGCTCGAAAAATGCAGCACTCCGATGCTTGCCGGAAGAAAGCTCGCCCTGGTTCCGATTCTCCGCGCGGGCCTCGGCATGATCTCGGGCGTCCAGGCTCTGGTGCCATCGGCAAAGGTCGGCCACATCGGGCTTTACCGCAACGAAGTCACGCACGAACCCGTCGAATATTACTGCAAGCTTCCAAGCCCTATCGAGGAACGCGTTATCGTCGTCACCGACCCGATGCTCGCCACCGGAGGCTCCGCTGTCGATGCGATTACAATGATCAAGAAACACGGCGGAAAAAAGATCAAGTTTATGTGCATTATCGCCGCTCCGGAAGGTCTCAAGCGCCTTCACGAAGCCCATCCCGATGTGCAAATCTATGTTGGGCATCTCGACCGCGAACTGAACGAAGCCGCCTACATCTGCCCGGGCCTCGGCGATGCCGGAGACCGAATTTTTGGTACAAAGTAATCCTTGTATTCAGACATTAGCCCGTGACAGTATCTGTCGCGGGCTTTTTTCATATCGACGATTTGTCAAGCAGACGGCTTTCCAAATCAAAACGTTCCATAAAGGAATATTTTTTTCCTTCCGCCTTGTAACCGGGAAATGTTTCGATGCAAACGGAATGCAGGCTGTTGAAGATGCTCTTCTCGATATTCGGATTTTCCTTTTTTAGGCGACGAATCAGTTCCTTGACCTCTTGCCGCTTGCTTTCCCCGACACCGGACTCGACATTTTCCGTAAAGCGGCATGCGCAGCGGATAAAATCCAATCCATTCGCTTTCGTCCATGCGATTACATCGTCTTCGTGTACAAGGTAAAGCGGTCGGATAAGCGTCATTCCTTTAAAATTTTGACTGTGAAGTTTCGGAAGCATCGCCTGTAACTGCGAAGCGTAAAACATGCTCATCACGGTCGTTTCGATGACATCGGAAAAATGATGTCCCAACGCAATCTTGTTGCAGCCTAGTTCCCTTGCCTGGTGATAGAGATGTCCGCGTCGCATCCTAGCGCAAATATAGCATGGCGAATGTTCAAATGTATTCGCCACGTCAAAAATATCCGTTTTGAAAATCGTGACGGGGATTTCCAAAAGTTCCGCATTTTTCTTGATTTTCAACAAATTAATTTCATTGTATCCGGGATCCATCACCAGATACTGGACTTCAAACGGGATTTCCGTATAGCGATGGAGCATCTGCATGAGCTTTGCGAGCAGCATGGAATCCTTTCCGCCCGAAACGCAGACTGCGATCCTATCTCCGGCTTCAATCAACCGATACCGCTTGACCGCCGAAATAAAGGGACTCCACAGCCGGCTGCGAAACTTTTTCGAAATGCTCCGTTCCGCCTTTTGCGCAAGAGAAAGGGATTTTTCGTGCAGATTTTCCCGTTCGCATTCTTCACCGGGCATCTTCAGACTCCGTAAAGCTCTCCGTACTTCTTTTCAAGATAGTCCAAGAAGTCGTTTGCGGTAAATGTTTTTCCGGTGATCTTCCTTATCCAGGATTTCGCATCGAGACTGTTCGCGTCTTTCCAGACATTATCCTTCATCCAGGAATTAATTTGTTCGAAATTTCCACATAAAATAGCGTTTTCCATATCGAGTTCATCGCTCATTTTATTGTAGTACATCGCACCGTAAAAATTCCCAAGCGCATAAGTCGGAAAATATCCAAATCCCGACGTCCAGTGGACATCCTGCAAGACGCCTTCCCTGTCGTTCGATGGACGGATTCCCAGATATTCCTCATACCTGTCGTTCCAGATTTCCGGCAAATCCCTGACATCAATTTTTCCGTTCACAAGCAACTGTTCGATTTCATAGCGGATGATGATGTGAAATGTATAGGTAAACTCGTCCGCTTCAGTCCGAACGGGGCTCGGCAAAACGACATTCATCGCTTCGTAAAACTGCCTTTCCGATACTCCACAAAAAACGTCAGGAAATAGTTCCCGGGTCTTTTTAAAAATCAAATGGATGAACGGTTTGGAACGCCCGATGCGGTTTTCGTAAAAGCGCGAAACGGATTCATGCTGGCCAAGCGTCTTGTAACCCGTGATGTGGGCCGCAAAATCTTCCTCCGGCTGGTTCTGTTCGAACAGGGCGTGCCCGCCTTCATGAATGATCGAAAATATATTCGAATAGAACATATTCCCGTAATAATGCGTCGTCACGCGGGCATCGTCTTTCGCAAGTCCATCCGTAAACGGATGTTCGCTTGTCGTAAAAGCGCCCCGTGTAAAGTCAAACCCGATGACGTCTAACAGATACCGAGCCATTTTTCTCTGCGATTCGTCCGAAACGGGCCGCGAAAGAAAATCCGTACGAATCTTCTTTTTGCTCTTTTGAATTTTTTTGAGCAGCGGGATTAGGCATTCCTTGCAGGCGGCAAAGCATCTGTCCAAATCTCGCGACGTCATCCCACGCTCATAAAGTTCGAGCAAGTTGTCGTAAGGTACAGGCTTCGCGTTTTCCATCAGAGCTATCTGCTTCAAGTTCACCCGGCGAACATCTTCGAGCGATTCCGCAAACAGGGAAAAGTCGGCATTTTTCTTTGCCTCCAGCCAATCGACAAAGGCCTTGTTGAAAACCAGCGAAAACTTTCTGTCCTGCGCTGCGGAAATATTCTTTTTGCGCAGATAGTCGCGATGCAAGCCTTCAGCAAGGACCCGTTCCCGATTTTCCAAATCCTTGCGGTTTTCATAAAGCGTCTCGGCGGCATTGGTAAATTTTTTGGATTTCAAAAGCCGAAAGGCCTGGTTGGAAAGAAAGGCTTGCGTTTCGCCCTGATTTTCCATCGCCTTCGCAGGGCAAATCGTTTGCTGGTCGTAGCCAAGGATTCGACAGGCGTGATCGTAGCGTTCTGCGGTTTCAAGAGTCGAGAGGACAATCTTCAAGCTTTTTTCCAGATTCGCGTTCAATAGAAATCTCCCATCGGATTTTATACAAATTAAACATGATGATACGGATGCCCTGCAATGACCATCAGACACCTGTAAAGTTGTTCCGTCAAAAGGACCCTCGCATGGTCGTGCGTAAAAGTCAGCGGGGAAAGGGAAAGCAGAAGATTTGCCTGCCTTTTGATTTCCGGAGCAATGCCGTAGGCGGAACCTATCAGAAAGACGCAATTCGATGCAAGCCGCGGTTTTATCCATGCGGAGAGCCCGACCGTATTCAACAGCTTGCCTTCCTCGGCAAGAACAATCCACTGGAAATTTTCCTTGGGAAAGCGACGCGAAAATTCTACCGCTTCTTCCGCAAGGCTTTTCGTCCTGTCGTCTCGTCGGCTCTGCTTCAATTCCACCACTTCGATCTGCACACTTGAAGAACGGAGCCTTTTCGAATACTTTTCCACTTCATCCTTTACAAAAGGCGAGCCCGGCTTTCCAAATACCGCAATGACAAGTTTCATCGTCCGAGTTCCAGACGCTCTACGAGAAAATCCGGAAGTCCCGCGTCACGCATCGCTTTTTGCGTCCGAGCTATGTCGTATTCCAGCCGGACCAGTTTCACCGTCTGCGCCTCGGTATCGTACAGGCAATAGCTCGCCCGAGAATCCCTGTCCCGAGGCTGCCCGACGCTTCCGACATTTACGAGGAGCCGCTCATCGTCTTCAAGCCGGTAAGAACCTGTTTCGATCACCTTCGGAATTTCGCCATCCCGCATCGCAACGATCACCGGACTGTGCGTATGCCCGACAAAACAGTGCCGTTCCGAAAAATGGTCGAATGCGTCCAAGGCATCTTCCAAGTCGGTCACATAAATCCAGTCCGCCGGAGACATTGGAGACGCATGGACAAAGCAGATGTCGTTTTCTTCATCCATATACGGCAGGGAGCGAAGATATTCTTTCGATTCCTCGTTCAAGTTCGCCTGCGTCCATTCGATGGCCTTCTTCGCATACGGATTGAATCCGACATCCGAGTCCCACTTGATAGCGACGCTGTCATGATTTCCCAAGATGCAGACATCGGCAGTCTGTTTTGTCAGCGCGACACATTCGTTAGGGCTTGCCCCATAGCCCACAATATCACCCAAACAGACACGGCGTTCCACCCCGTTCGCTCGCATCGATTCCAGGACGGCTTCCAGAGCGGGCAGGTTTGCATGAATGTCGGAAAAAATCCCGTATAGCATGGAAACCAATATAGCTTTTCTATATTTGTGTTGATGGAAAAAGTCGAGAAAAACAAGAAAGTTAGCATAGGCTACTCCCTAAGGGACGAAAGCGGATCGATTGTCGAGGAAGTCCCGACGAGTTTTCCGTTTGTCTATATGCACGGTTGCGACAGCGTCATCGAAGGACTCGAAGAAGCGCTCGAAGGGCATCATATCGGAGAGAGGGTCATCGCCCATGTACCTTTCGACAAAGGCTACGGGCCATACCGCAAGGACCTGATTATCAAGGTTTCCAAGCAGGAACTCCAGAATATCGGGGAGCTGTGGCTAGGCATGGAACTGGAAATGGTCCAGGATTCCAACAACACCGAGTTTTCCATTCCCGAAGATCCGCGAGACATCTATTCGCAGACAAACGAAGACGAGACGGGAATCTACGTCATCCGGGAAATTCAGAAAGATACGGTCACCCTTGACGGGAACCACCCCTTTGCCGGCAAGGATCTGACATTCGAAGTGACGATTGTCGATATCGCCGAAGCTTCCGCGACCGAACTCGAGACGGGATATCCCGACGAAGAGTTTAACGACGAGGAAGACGGCTTCGACGAAGACGAAGATTTCCCAGGAGACGAACAAAATCATTTCGGGAGGCATTGGCGATAATGGCTGACTTGAACGAACTAAAAAAAGCGGCAGGCGTCCGCGCGGCTAACCTCATCGAATCCGGTATGACCGTCGGGCTTGGAACCGGCAGCACCGCGGCATTCATGGTCGAACGAATCGGTGAACGCATCCGCACGGAAAACCTAAAAATCACAGCGGTCAGCACCAGCTGGAGCACAACGCTCCAATGTCGCAAACTGAATATCCCTCTCATCGATCTAGGCGAAGCGAACCACCTCGATATCGCCATCGACGGCGCAGACGAAATCGACCCGAAAAAAAATCTCATCAAGGGGCGAGGCGCGGCGCATCTACTCGAAAAGATCGTCGCCTCCATGGCGGACAACTATGTCATTATTGCGGATTCCGGCAAAAAGGTCCAGACTCTCGGTGAAAAGTTCGCCGTTCCGCTCGAAGTTTTACCGGAAGCGATCAGCTCGGTTACATACAAAGTAAAGAGACTCGGAGCGACCCTTGCCGTCCGGATGGGCGCTCCCGGCAAAGACGGTCCCGTCATCAGCGATTCCGGAAACCTCATCGCCGACGCCAAGTTCGGCCCGATAGCCGCCCCGGAAAAGCTCGACTTCGAACTGAACAGGATTCCGGGACTTCTCGGACATGGACTTTTCATCGGCATGGCGAACAAGGTCATCCTCGCCGCACCCGACGGACTCGAGGAGTTTTAAAACAGCGAGAGCCCGCGGAGCGGGCTCTTTTTATGTTAAAGAATCGACAATCTAGGCAAGCGCGGCCTTGACCAGTTCGCTCAGGCGGCGACTATCAAAGCGGCCTTTCGTCTTCGGGGAAATTTCCTTCATCACCTTGCCCATATCCTTCGGACCTTCCGCGCCGACCTGCGCCTTGATATCCGCGATAAGCGCCTTGACTTCATCCTCGGAAAGCTGCTTCGGCAAATATTTTTGGTAGATGACAAGCGTCGTCTCCTCTTCCCTTGCGCTTTCTTCGCGACCGCCCTTCCGCAACATTTCGATGGATTCGTTCCGCTGCTTGATGCTTTTCGACAGTACATCGAGTACCACTTCGTCCGTCACGTCCTTCTTGGCGTTAATCGCGACATTCTTGATGTCGGAATGAAGCGTGCGCAGCACTTCGAGAGTTGCCGAATCGTGCGCCTTCATCGCGGTCTTGATATCCGAAAGAATCTGCTGGAGAAGTCCACTATCCGCTTTTACTAGAGAATCTGCCATATTTATCCTTTCCCGTTTCGGGGTTTAAGCCTTTCAAAGCATACAAATACCAAAAGGGAAAGTTTAGTACTTTCCCTTGGCATTCCGAAAAGAAATCGAATTAGTAGAGACGCTTGCGATTTGCGTCCGCGATTTCCTTGAGACGCTTGCGACGGGCAGCCGTTTCGATGCGCTTCTTTTCCTCGGAGGGCTTTTCATAGCGCTGGCGCTTTTTCACATCGGAGATAATTCCGTTCTTTTCGCAAGACTTGGTAAAACGCTTGAGAGCGCGTTCAAAAGGTTCATTGGGTTTTACTACGACACCGATCATTCAGATTCCTCGGGTTGAAAATTTTTGGAATGCGTCCCAAATATACCTTATCCCCCCTGATTCGTCAAGGGATTTCCGCTTTCACGGTCCGCCAGGGACCTCTACCGCCCAATTCGGGAACTTTTTGACATATCATAACTTGCGACAGACCAAAGACTTATATATATTTTTTGAAAGCCTTTCTAGCTCGTCCCATAGGAGAGAAAATGAATCTTGTAAAGTTTTCTACGGCGCTTACCGCCATTTTTGCCGCCACACTCATCGGCTGCAACAGCGAAGACGACGTCATCCCGGAAATCACCCCGACAAAAAAAACCGAAACGGTCAAGGTCTCCGAAGATTCCACGCCTAAAACCGATTCCATGCCGGAACTCAAGCCAATCCAGTCGCTTTCCGTCAATTCTTCGACACCCGCCGAAACCTTTACAACCGGCAGCGCCAAGGATGCTGTCGAACCGGGAACCGAAGGTTCGGTGACTATCCAGGTGAGCATCCAGCCATCCAAACGGAGCGCAAACGCAATTCTCAAGAAGCTCGAAGAAAAAGGCATCAAGGGCTATCTCGCACAGGTCGAGAATCCGGGAGAACTCGAAGGCACCTATTACCGCATCCGCGTCGGATATTTCAAGAAACTTGAAGACGCCAAGGCTTTCGGCAAGAACAGGCTCGAACCGTTGGGATACGCCTGGTGGATTGACAACAAGGCAAACGATGCGGTCGGGTCGCCGGAAACAAGCGAATCGTCCGACACATACAGCAACACGCCCGCATACACCGAACCGCAAGCTGCGGAAAGCATTCCGACCGATGCGGAAATTTCGACAGAAGCAGAACCCTCGTCATCTTCCGGGGAGACAGGTTTCTCGTCGCAGGCTATCGCCGAAGTTTCTCAGCCCGAACAGCCGGCAGAAATTCCCCAACCGGCCGCCTCCGCCGAAACATCCGCCACTGTTCCCGTAGAACAGGCACCGGCAGCCGCCACCGAAGAAGTTTATGACGACTGGGAATAATCTTTGAAGCACGCCTCTATTTTCGCTGCGCAACTCGGCTGCGCCAAGAACCAGGTTGATGCGGAACATCTACTCACCGAACTATATTCCGCAGGTTTCCGTTCGTCCGAATCCATGGACAAGGCCGACTATATATTGGTCAATACCTGCGGATTCATCGAAGCGGCAAAGGAAGAATCCATCAACACGATTCTGTCCTTTATCGAAGCGAAGAAGCCGTCACAAAAGCTCATCGTTTCCGGTTGCCTTTCCGGACGTTATATCCAGGAACTTCCCAAGGAAATGCCCGAAGTCGATTTTTGGCTCGGCACATACGAACCGGGAAAAATCCTGAAAGTCCTCGGACTAGGGGAAAAGTCCTGCGGTACGGAAAATTTCAAGCGGCTAAACCTAGGCGACTTTCCACACCACGCCTACCTAAAGATCGCAGAAGGCTGCGATCGACGCTGCGCATTCTGTGCCATTCCGAACATCCGCGGGAAGCAAGTCTCGTTTTCCATCGAAAGCATCGTCCGCGAAGCGAAAGAACTAGAAAAGCAAGGCGTCAAGGAACTGACGCTCATCGCCCAGGATACGACATTTTACGGCCACGAACAGGGGAAAAACGGACCGACGCTCACGAAGCTTCTGAAAGCGATCCTCCGCGAGACAAACATTCCCTGGATTCGGACGCTTTACTGGTATCCGCAGTTCATCGATAACGAGCTGCTCGATCTGATGGCAAACGAGCCGCGCCTCTGCAAATACATCGACATGCCGATCCAGCACGCAAGCGACCGGATCCTCAAGCTGATGCGTCGCCACTACACGCAAAAAAGCTTGCGCGAAATGCTTCTGGCGATGCGGGAAAAAATTCCCGGAGTAACGCTCCGCACAACAGTCCTCGTCGGCTTTCCCGGAGAAACGGATGCGGATTTCGACGAACTGATGAAACTCATCCAGGAGGTTCGGTTTGAACACTTAGGTGGTTTCGTCTTTAGCCCCGAAGAAGGAACACCCGCCTTGCAACTCGAAGAAGAGACCGTTCCCGAAGACCTTGCTCGCGCACGCCTAGACGCCATCAACGATGTCCAGGAAGAAATATCCACCGAAGCGAACGAAGCGGTCATCGGCAAAGAAATCAAGGTCCTTATCGATGAAGTCGCCGAAGAAAGCGACTACCACTTTATCGGTCGCACGGAAGGAAACTCTCTCGATGCCGACGACATTGTTAAAATCGTCGAGGGGGACGCCATCCCCGGCCAATTCTATATCGTGAAAATTATCGATGCGGAGCCGCATGAACTGGTAGGAAAAATTCTCCGCAAAGCCTAAAACAGAAAACGCACCGAGAATCGGTGCGTTTTTCAGTGCCCACGACGAGAGTCGAACTCGTGACCTTCAGTTTCGGAAACTGACACTCTATCCAATTGAGCTACGCGGACAAGGCAATCACGAATATAGTCTATTTTTTGTCTTTTGTCTTTTGTTTTTTTTAATGTTTCGAGTTTTTTGGAAAAAAACGACATGAGAGCATTGCAACTTCTTCCGCCGAAAGGCCTGAACACTTTGAAATGACACGCCCTTTGTCAAGAGTCGTTTTAAGCGCCCCGAGTTCCTTATCGAACTTGGGAATTTCGAGAGTCCGGATTTTAGTAAAAATTTAGAATCATCCCCGATGGCATAAAAATACCCCACCTTTACGGCAGGGTCTAGAATTCAACTTTTTATCGTCTTAATCGTCGTATTTCTTTTCACGTTCGCGGCGGCGAATTTCGGTTGCATCCGGGAAGAATTCCGGCAGGGCAAAGCCTATCGTAATGCCAAAGACAAGACCGAACTTCGAAATGCCGTCCTTGTCAATCACGCGGGAAACTTCTTCGTTCTTTACGTTCTTTTTATGGGAATCGTCATAGGCATTTGGCGCATAATACATGCCGACAGCAAACTGGAGATAGTACCATTCGTTTGTCAAATAGGTGATGAGGACATCGAACTGGAAACCCATCGTCGTGAGAAGTTTCCGCGTAAAGTCGTTGGTGGAATCCGCAACAACGTCATGGTCATAATAGACCGTACCATAGGAAGCGGAAAAGCCCAGATGTAGCGGATTCTTCGGGAAGAGGTAGTAGTTTAGACCGACCTTCCAACCCGTACCGCCCTCCAAGGAGAAGTTCGAAAAGTCCGGGTCGTCACCGCTCGGGATAAAGCCGAACGAGCCGTAAAGGCCGAGATGCCAGCGCGTGATGTATTCCGCCCCGAACCCGAAGCCCATGCCCAACCCCGTTTCGCCCATGACAGGCTGGCGGGAACCCATGCCGAGTTGAAATACCAGGCGGTCCTTCAACCAGTCACGACGCCGCAGGTTGTTTGCAAATTCATCTAGGCGTTGATCCTTTTCAAATTCCCGCCGCTTGGCTCGGTCAATGGCCCGCGAATCGGATTCCTCGACAGCGCTATTTTCGGATTCCGAAACATAGGCGTCTTTATCCGAAGCGCCGGCTTCGTAGCCACCATCGTTCTGGGCAAAGCTGGCCACAGCCAACGCAAAAAACAGAACACTTATCTTTTTAAACATCGCTAAAGAGCCTCTATTTATGATAGAACAGTTCCATTTCCAATATAGCTTATTCTTAAGGATTTAAGCAAAATATTTCTGTAAAAAGAAAATTGAAATTACTTTGGCACCGGTCATTTCGAAAGTCCTTGCTCAAATTTTACCAGTTCGCCCTTGATGGAGCCGATGGGAATCTTCACACGCATTAGAACAGGCAACCGCCTGCTGTCGTCCGAAAGCCAGATGAAAAGCCTCCCCGACGCCTTGAACGCCCCGTCATCGCCTAAAACGGGTTCCACCTTGATGCATGCAAACTTGCCGAGTTTCGTCTCGACGGTTTCCTTCCCATGGACGATTACCCGGAGGGCATAACGCTTCTTGCCGCTGACTGCGGAAAAATAGGTTTCTTTCTTCCCGGTCAGGTCCATGCTGCGGACCCGGTAGAAAGCCGAAATGATGCAATGTTCGTCCCCGTTCAGGGCAATGGACGTATCCACCTTCGACTTGAATGCGTCCCTGCGCGAGCTTGCGAAAACCGTATCGGAGAGGACAGCCTTTTGGGAATTCCGGTCAAAGAGGATTCGGGACGAGCTGAAGAAGGAACCTTCGTTCAGGATTTTCTCGAAAGTCTCGGGCAGGAGCGTTTCCGCAGAGGAAATCGTCCGAATCGTATCCGCGACAGGGTATATCGATTTAAACGCCCCGTTATTTCTTGCGATGCTTTCAAATTTCATCTTTCCACCGTCGCGCGGGTAAGCGTTCATGTCTGCGGAACCAGCCGTGACAAAACCCCAGCTCAGACGAAAGGAAAGTCGTTCCCCCTTTGCCCAAGGAACGCTCGACGCATCTACGGAAAACGCCGCCGTCACAAGCAAGAGGACCAGGGAGAACGCTCGGAGCACTTAGATATCGCCCAGGGATTTGCGGTAATCGGCAAGCTTCTCGCGAATATCCGCATGGGATAGGGCAAGGATCGCTATCGCAAGATAGGCGGCATTCTTGCCGTTTCCAATGCCAACCGTCGCCACGGGAATCCCGGACGGCATCTGCACGATAGAATGCAGGGCATCCACTCCCGAAAGAGGGCCGCCATCGCCCGGGACACCGATAACCGGAAGAAGCGTATTCGCGGCGAGAGTTCCCGGAAGGGCCGCGGCAAGGCCGGCAATCCCGATAAGGACCTGCACGCCTCGACCAGCGGCATCCTGCGCATATTTCGCCGTCTTGTTCGGCGTACGGTGAGCCGAAAGCACATTGTATTCCCAAGCGACCCCGAATTCGTCGAGAACGCCGGTCACCTTATCGACAATCGCCTTGTCCGAAGCGCTGCCGGTGACTATACCTACCAGGGGATTTTTTACTTCTTGCATTTTGCGAGTCCTTTTTGTCCAATATCCTTGCGATAGAAAGCGCCATCAAAATGAATTTTTTCGCAGCCTTCATAAGCCTTGTCAAGGGCAGCCTTCAGGTCTGCACCGGTTCCGACGATGCCGAGGACACGCCCGCCCGCGGTTACGAGCGAGCCTTCCGCCATCTTCGTTCCGGCATGAACGACCATCGCACCGAGAGCTTCCGCAGCCTCGACGCCCGAAATTCTTTTCCCCTTGGCATAGCTTCCGGGATAGCCTTCGCTCGCCATGACGACAATCGCCGCGGCACCTTTCGGCTCGGTCGGAGCGTTGAAATTTTTCAACTCGCCCTTTTCCGCCGCATCGAAAAGCGCAAGGATGTCTCCGTCATAGACCGGGAGAACGACCTGGCATTCGGGATCGCCTAGGCGGCAATTGTATTCCACCACTTTCGGACCGTTTTTCGTCACCATGATTCCCACATAGAGGACGCCCGTATAGGGAGAACCTTCCTGTGTCATACCGCGAAGGGTCGGTTCGATGATTTCCCTTTTTACCTGAGAGAGGATTTCCGGGGTGACAACCGGTGCCGGCGTATAGGCTCCCATTCCGCCCGTGTTCGGTCCCTTGTCTCCGTCAAAGACCCGCTTGTGATCCTGGGCGGACGAGAGCAGGACGTAATCCTTTCCATCGCAGACCGCAAAGAGAGAGGCCTCTTCGCCTTCCATGAATTCCTCGATGACGACCGTCTTGCCCGATTCCCCGAATACGGCCTTGTCTCCGAGCATTTCCTCGACCGCATCCCGCGCTTCCGCATCGGTCAGGCAGACGACCGCACCTTTCCCGGCGGCAAGCCCCGACGCCTTGACGACAATCGGTGCGGGATGCTTTTTCAAAAATTCAAGAGCCGAATTCAAATCGGTAAAAGTCTCGTAAGCCGCCGTCGGAATCCCGTACTTTTTCATGAAATTCTTCGAAAACGCCTTGCTGCCTTCGAGAGCCGCCGCACCTTTTACCGGACCGAACGCACGAAGCCCGCGCCTACGAAATTCATCGACCACGCCGTTTACTAGCGGAACTTCCGGTCCGACAATCGTCAAATCGATTTTTTCACGCATCGCCAAATCCGCAATCGCGTTCGGGTCATTGACATCGACAGGTACGCATTTTCCAAGGCGTTCCATCCCCGGATTTCCCGGAGCGGCAACCAGGTTCGAACAAAGAGGCGACTTTTTGACGGCAAGCGCAATCGCGTTTTCACGACCGCCACTGCCGATAACGAGAATATTCATGGGCAATTCCTTTTTCGTTCCGCGAAAATCTAGAAAAATAAATGCGCACATTTTGCAAACAGCAGGCGGAAACGAGATAAGAAAATCCGAAAAGACGTCAAATCGTTCCTAGTCTCTAGGCAACTCCTTATACCAGCATTTCGGAAATGCGGAACATCCCCAAAACTGTCTGCCGACATTTTCCCCTTTCCTCGAAGTCCGCAATACAAGCGGAGCGCCGCAACGCGGGCACTTACGTTCTGCGACAGTTGTTCCCGCCGGTTTTTCGGGCATTGCACCCACTGCACAAGTTTTCACTTCGCTTTGATATTCATCCTTTTGCCCATCGGCAATCAAGGCTTCAAACTTTTGGCATAATCGGACATGACCGGCTTGCGGCACTTGAGAAAGGAACCTATCAGCTCATGCATTTCATCTCTAGAGCACAAGTATAAATCCTTGTCCGCTTCTTCAATGCGCTTGATATATGAAACCAGATGGAATCCCTACTCTCTCCAATGTGTCAAAAAAAATTACAAGCTTTTCACATACCGAACAAATTTACCCAAAGTCCAAATGCTTTCTTGCTTTTCTTTCGGATAAGTCTTTATATATGGTTTCGGCACAACAAGAACAACTTTTTCCGCAGCCATTTCATCCATTTGATTTGCCGAAATTCCCTGTTGAAGAGTACACAAATACTTGTTATCGTCTTTCAACCGATTGGCTTCATTCAAAACTTGCCGCCAACGATCCTTACAAGTCGTTTTTGCGGCAAGAGAAACAAGTTTATTTGTCGGAAAAGATAAATTATGATAAGCATTTCCTGAAGGGAATATGAAATCGGGTTTCTTATTTCCTTCCGTTACAACTTGTTCTTCAAATGGGATTTGGTTGTCTCTAAAAATGGCAGCCAAATGATGCTCCAAGCTTTTTCCTGCTCGACTTTTTCGACGATTCAAAACCTGGTTTGCAACATTGATAAAAGAATCAACGGAAGTAAATCCATTTCTTATCATCGTTCCATAGCGTGAATATTCAAGGCTTTTGAATACATTGTATTCAACATTTGTCCAATCGATAATTTTCTGATCGGGATTTGTCACCACATATTCAATATGGTCATAAGCTTTATCGCAAATCTCTCTTGCGGCTGCAGACATTCTTTCCGAACTCGGAAACTCAATTTTTGAAGCGTCCAAATCCTTGATGAAATCGCTGATTAGTGTATTTTCATTCGCCGTAGGAGAAATAAGGCCTGTATTTACCAAAGCATTTGTTTCAGAAGGTGAAAGTCCAAAAGTATCTAGATATTCATCAATATCAATTTCACTATTTAAAACAAAACCTTGATAATTTTCTGAATCTCGTTGGACAAGAACAAAAAGTGCCCCGGTATAATCCGGCCTAAACACCGGAGTTCGAGTCATTCGGTACTCGTCTCTTGTTCCTTTTCCGTAATAGATGAATCGAGATTCCGTTAAGCAAGAATCCTCAAAATTCCACAATATGCTTACTACTCGACTTTTATTTTCTCCTTTAACACCCGGAGAATCAAACAATATAGAACAAGCATTTTTCGGTATATAAACGCCAGCTTGATGGCTTTGGTCTGGACTCGTATCATTCGCAGACAAAAATTTGCAAAATGTTTTCACCCCATAAATCGAAGCATTTATTGCGTCTAACGATCCTTGCATTTATCCTCCAAACATTTTCATTTTAAATGAGATGCAATTAATTTCGCCACAGTAGCCATCAACGGGACAACAACCGAATTACCAAACTGTTTATAAGCTTGAACATCCGATACCGTTATTTTAAAAGTGTCCGGGAACCCTTGAAGTCTCGCGCATTCTCTAGGTGTTAAACGCCTCGGATTTTTATTTTTTTGCGCAATCAAAATTTCAGAACCATCTTTGTAATACCTCGCACTTAAAGTTCTTGATACGCCATTAAGCGGAGCCATCCCATACCCAAAACCATTGCCTGCCGCCTTATGCTTCGCTGCATAATTTTGAAGATAAATCCATAATTTATCGGAAAGAGTGTATTTTGAATCTGGTTTGTTTTCCAAAATATCTTTCATGACTGGCTTTGGAACCTTAGGTATAATTTTAAATTCAAAATTCACTTTATCTTTATAGTATTTCCTATCGAAACCGATAATAAGAATGCGTTCTCTGTGCTGTGGCACAAAATTTTGACCATCTAAAACCTTATAAAAGATGTCGTAATCCAATTCACCAAGAGATTCTTGGATCACTTTAAATGTATTGCCCTTGTCATGGCTGCAAAGATTTTTCACATTTTCAAGCATAAACGCTTTCGGTCTTTTAGCCTTTATAATTCTGCAAACATCAAAAAACAATGTTCCTTGGGTTTTATCCTCAAAACCGGTCGCTCGCCCAAGACTGTTTTTTTTAGAAACACCGGCAATAGAAAACGGTTGACATGGGAAACCAGCCACTAAAACATCATGATCTGGAATCTTTTTTGCATCAACCTTGGTAATGTCGCCATCAGGCATATTTCCAAAATTATCAAAATAGGTTTTTTGACAAAACTTATTCCATTCATTGGTGTAAACACATTTGCCGCCTGCCGATTCAAAAGCCAAGCGCATACCGCCTATACCGGCAAACAAATCGATGAATGTAAATTTCGGCTTCATTTCGGTCTTATTTCCTTATGCGTTCCAAAAATACATATAATTTTACGACACTCTTTGTCAAAGCAATCATTTACATCCTTGATGAAACGGAATAAAAATATTCCGCATCAATCGCAAAGTTCAATTCCCGGAAAAAAATTCCCGCCCTACTTTAAAAAGAGTCCGATTTTTCCGAAGTCGAGGAACGTGATGAAAACGAAGAGGGCGATAAACAGCGCCATGGCGATTTTCTGGATTACCGCCTGTTTTTCCTGCGAAATCGCCTTGCCGCGGACCGCTTCGATGAAGAGGAAGAGAAGGATTCCCCCGTCCGTAATCGCAAGCGGCAAGAGGTTCATGATTCCCAGGTTGATACTGATGAGCGCGAGAATCATCAGGAAGTCTTCGAATCCGGAAAGCCAGACATTTCCCATCACGGCGACAATCGTGACGGGCCCGGACATCGCATCGACCTTTACCTGCCCCTGGAACATCCGCTTCAGATAGCGGAAAACGCTCGTCGTCATTTTCCAGCTGGTGCCGCAGGCCTTGAGAACGGCATCCGGGAAGTTACGGCTTACGATATGCGTTTCCTTGAACATCACGTAGGTCATCTGGATGCCTATCATGTAACGCCCGTGCTCCGGGCTGTAAAGTGCGGAAAGTTCCTTTTCGAGCGTGTCCGCGCCACGATGAATCGTTATCGTGAGAGGCTTCCCTTCGGAACCGTTCACCAGATCGACAACATCCCGATACCTGAAAATTCTCTGTCGGTCGATTTCGACAATCGTATCGCCCGGAAGGAATCCCGCCTTTTCCGCCGCACTGCCGGCAAGAGGCTTTCCGTTGATGACGACGCGATGCCGCGGATAGACGCCCGCTTCGCCGACTCCCATATGGATATCGTCTGCGAGAGAATCCTTTCCGGGGATGATCATCTCTTGCGGAACGAGGGTCAAAGAAAGCGTATCCGCGCCGCGGGTTAGCTTTAGTGGGACATTCGCGCCGAGCCGTACACCGACCTGTTCGCGAAAATCATCCCAGCCGTTCGTCGGACGACCGTCGAGTTCGAATATCGTATCGCCCGGAAGGATTCCGGCCTTTTCCGCTGCGCTTTCCGGTGCGACCAGTCCCACGATCAGACGTGACGATTCCGGTTCCTCCACGCCTTTCATGTAAAGTCCCACCAAAAGAAGAAAGGCAAACGCGATGTTTACAAACGGTCCCGCAAAGGCGATCGCCGCCCGCGCCCCGACGCTTTTCGACACAAACGAATTCGGATCGTTCGAATCGGCATCCTCGGGATTTTCCCCTTCCATGGCAACGTAGCCGCCAAAGGGAATCAGCGAAATGCAATACTCCGTCTCGCCTTTCTTGAAGCGCAACAATTTTTTGCCGAATCCGATGGAAAATGTCTTGACCTTGACCTTGTTCCACTTAGCGACCAGAAAATGTCCCAGTTCGTGGATGAAGACGAGAAAGCTCAGGCTGAGAAGCCCGAGTGCGAACATGGCGATATTCGAAAGGATACTGTCCATGCGTCACAATGTAGAAATTCTGGTTTTGGCCTAACCAAAAAAGCGACCCGTGAGCCGCTTCTTAAATTCTTCTGTCCGGGATTTTCAAATCAAGCCCGAGGCGAGCCTTCGCGCTTCCTTGTCCGCCGAAAGAATCGTATCGAGGTCAAGCGTCCCGGAAACAGTCGGGGTCTTCTCCACGACCTTTTCCACGCCAGCCGGAATGTCCATGAACCCGATTTTCCGTTCGAGGAACGCGCCGACGAGAACTTCGTTTGCCGCATTCATCATCGCAGTGTAAAGCCCGCCCCTTTTGCCGCATTCCATCGCAAGGGCGAGACAGCGGAATTTTTCCAGGTCCGGATTGAAGAAGGTGAGCTTGCCGATTTCCGCAAGATCTAGCCGTTCCGTTTCGAGCGAAATGCGTTCCGGCCACGTGAGCGCGACCTGGATCGGGATTTTCATGTCGGGAGCGCCTAGCTGCGCCATCAGGCTTCCGTCGCGAAACTGCACCAGGGAATGAACGCGGCTCTGCGGGTGGACAACGACTTGAATTTGTTCGTAAGGAATGTCAAAGAGAAAATGCGCCTCGATGACTTCCAGGCCTTTGTTCATCATGCTTGCGGAATCTATCGTGATCTTCCGTCCCATGCTCCAGACCGGATGGTTCAGGGCATCTTCGACGGAAATGTCCTTGAACCTTTCGAACGGCCATTCGCGAAATGGTCCTCCCGAAGCCGTAATCTGCAAATTTTCCACTTCCGTCTTTGGACGGTCCGCCAGGCATTGGAAAATCGCGTTGTGCTCCGAATCGACAGGCGTGAGGCAGGCCTTTGGATTTTCGCGTAGCGCATCCGTAATGACTTCGCCCGCCATGACGAGGGTTTCCTTGTTTGCAAGCGCAATGTGCTTGGAAGCCCGAATAGCGGAAAGGGTCGGGAGGCAGCCGACGGAGCCCATGAGAGCATTCAGGACGATATCCACATTCGGATCGCTCGAAAGTTCGCAGAGACCTTCCATTCCGGTGAGGACAGGCCTTCCCAGTTCCTTCGAAAGTTCCCTGGCGGCAGATTCGTCAAACATGCAGAAACGTTCCACATCCATTTCGTGGGCGATTTTCGCAACGCTTTTCCAGTTCCTGTTCGCAGCCACCGCATACAGCCGAAAACGTTCGGGATGCTGCTTTAAAACACCGATGGTCGAAGTTCCTATCGAACCTGTTGCCCCCAGAAGACAGACTTGCTTCATTTTAGACCGATCCGTTGATAAAAGTCATCACCAGCACGACAGCCGGCGCCGAAAGGAAAAAGGAATCCGCCCGATCGAGGACGCCGCCGTGCCCCGGAAAAATCTGGCTTGCATCCTTTGTGCCGGACCAGCGCTTGAGCGTCGATTCGAGCAAGTCGCCCACCTGCCCCGCAATGGCGAGAACAATGCCCAAGACCGCCGACATGGCATCGTTCAAACCAAATACCGACGGGGCAAAGAACATCACCCAGCCGATTGCAAAGAGTGTTCCGCAGACGGCGCCTTCCCAGGTTTTCTTCGGGCTGATTTCCGGCGCGATGCGATGCTTTCCCAAAAGCCTTCCCCCGAAATACGCCATCGTGTCGCAAACCCACATCGCGGTCATCACCAGGATGAACTTGTACGAATGTTCGAGGGAACCGTTTCCCGACCCGAGCAGATAGACATCGAGCCCACCCCAGAGACCGAGGTAAAGCGGAGCGCCGAGCTGCATGGCAAGCCACGGGAACAGATGGTCGATGGAAACCTTGGAAAACGCGATGACGATGTAAAACGCAAAGACGCAGACAAAGACAATCCCGACAAGATGCGGAAGCGCAGGAATCCCGAAAAATTTTCCGGACTGGAAAATCCAGGCAAGCGTGAGAGCGACCGCAGCCACCGGGGCGACAGCCTGCATCGACGGTCCCTTATACATTTTCGAAGCCATCCGCGCCCACTCCCAGGCTCCGGCCCCGCTCAAAAAGCACATCAGCGCCAAGCGGGAAACATCGTTCAGCCAAAGCAGCAAAAAGGTCACCGGAATGGCGATGACCGCAAACAGGATTCGGATTGTCAAGTTACTCATCAAGGACCTTTCCAAAACGGCGTTCGCGCGTGTTGTAAAAATCGACCGCTTTCTGGAATTCCTCGTTCGTAAAATCCGGCCAGAGCGTCGGCGTTACGTAGAATTCGCTGTAAGCGGCCTGCCAAAGCAGATAGTTCGAAAGACGGAATTCCCCGCCGGTGCGAATGACCAGGTCCGGATCGGGAGCGTCTTGCAGATACAGATTTCGTGAAAAGACATTTTCATCGATTGCGTCAAGGGAAAGCGTTCCCGCCTTGACCTCGGCAGCAATCGCCTTGCAGGCATCGACGATTTCCTGGCGCCCGCCGTAGGAAATGGCGAGGTTCAGCTGCATCCCGGAATTTTTCGACGTCGTGTCGATTGCATGCTGCAACTGCTTCCGCGGAGCTTCCGGCAAGCGGTTGATGTTTCCGATGACCGCAAGCTTCACGTTTTTTTCCATCAGGTCGGGAAGTTCCTTGTGAACCATTTCCACAAGGAGCTTCATCAGGTAATCGACTTCCTTGGAAGGGCGCTGCCAATTCTCGGAGCTAAAGACATACAGGGTCAAATGTTCCAGCTGCAGATCGCAACCGAACTTGACAGCATCGATTGTCGCCTGGGTTCCCTTGCGGTGTCCCAGAAAACGCTCGAGACCTCGGCTTCGCGCCCAGCGGCCGTTGCCATCCATGATGATGGCAACATGCTTCAGTCCGTTAGCCATTGATTAAACCTCGAGAAGGTCCGCTTCTTTCAGCTTGAGAATTTCGTCAATCTTCGCAATATAGCTGTCGGTTACCTTCTGGATCTGTTCTTGGCGCTTCTTCGCTTCGTCTTCGGCGATATCCTTGTTCTTCTTGATGGCGTCGTTCGCATCGCGGCGGATGTTGCGGATAGCGACCTTGCCTTCTTCCGCATGTTTGCGGGCGAGCTTTGCGAGTTCCTCGCGGCGTTCCGAGGTGAGAATCGGAATGGACACGCGGATGCCGTTGCCTTCCATAAGCGGAGAGACCCCGATATTCGCCATGAGAATCGCCCGGTTAATAGGCTCGACCATCGCCTTTTCCCACGGGGTCACGAGGAGCATGCGCGGTTCCGGGACAGAGACTTTCGCCACCTGCGGGATCGGGGTCGGCGTTCCATAATAATCGACGCGGATATTGTTCAAAATCGCAGGAGTCGCTACGCTTGTGCGAATCTTCGAGAATTCGCGTTCAGTCGCTTCGACGGCTTTTTGCATTTTCAATTCATATTCTTCGGCCATAGGTCCTCAATTTAAAAACTTTACGAGTGCGCCTTGCCAAACTAGCAATGCACGAGTGTTCCTAAACTACCTTCCGCGGCAGCCTTCGTCAAGTTCCCCGCTGTCATTTTGAACACGAGAATCGGCATTTTCTGTTCGAGGCAGATGGCGACAGCCGCCGTATCCATCACCTTTAGCCCGCGACGGATAACCTCGGAATAGGTGATGTCGTCAAAACGCGTTGCCGAAGGATTTTTGACCGGATCGTCCGAATAGATTCCATCGACCTTCGTCGCCTTCATGATCACGTCGCATTCCGCTTCGCTTGCGCGGAGCGCCGCGGCACTGTCGGTCGTAAAGTATGGATTGCCGGTTCCCGCGGAGAATATCACGACTGTCCCAGAAACCAAAAGGGAAACGGCCCGTCTGCGGTCAAAGAACTCGCATATGGGTTCCATCCGGACAGCGGACATCACGACACAGGGAACGCCTTGTTTTTCAAGGGCATCCTGCATCGCCAGTCCGTTCATCACCGTGCCGAGCATTCCCATCGCATCGCCCTGGGCGCGGTTCATCCCGCCAGCGGACGCGGAAATGCCGCGCACCAAGTTTCCGCCACCGATGACAAGCGCCACCTGGACGCCCGACTTCACGACGGAAGCGATTTCGGAAGCCATCGACGTCAAAATTTCGGAGTCGATGCCGTGACCTTTTTCCCCGGCGAGAGCTTCACCGGAAAGCTTGAGAAGAATTCGTTTGAATTTAGACATACCAACCGTCCTGCTGTCAATTTAGAAATTTCCAATCCCCCCCTTGTTATTTTCAAAAAGCAATCCGCAAAAAACTCAAGGGCTTCCAGACTTACGCATTCTTCGCATCGATTACATCCGAAATATAGCCTTTTACAGCTATTTCCATTTCAGGCGACGGTTCCGCCCTTTTTCCAAAAACTTCAGGGTGATTGTGCTCAGCGATAATCCGCACAGCCTCTGCGATTTGAGAAAAACGGTTACGATAAAACGGCACGTCGAAGTTTCCCATGTAATAGGGGACGTCCGCATACCGTTTGAAGCAATCGAGATAGCAGTAATAGGAAAGTTTTTCGGGGTTTACATCCACGGCATTAGCGCAGCGTTCCTTGATGAACGTGCGGCTCCGCTTCAAGGCGTTGATGTCCCGAAGCGTATAGAACAGGATTTCCGGTTCGTAGCGTTCCTTGTGGGGATATTTCTGGATGAAATCCGCCACATAGTCAAAGTCCGATAGTGAAAAGGCCTTGCCCTCGACGGTCTTGAACGTCATCCGACAAACATCGTCATAGGAAAGACCCGCGGAAGGCTCTCTCCGGTATAGGGCGACGATTACGGGGAAACCGGTCGTCTTGGAAGTATTCGCAAATTCCTGGCTGTTGAAAACGACATGTTCGAGCATCCTGTAATTCGCAAAAAATCTCTTTGCCGAGGAAAAGTTCTGGCGCTTTACCAGATACGAGAGCGGATGCAAGACGGCGACATAATCCGCCGCAAGCTTGTCGTAGGAGAGGAGGGCCGAAAGACCCAGATCCCGCGTCCTGATGTCCGCATCCATTTCCATGCCGGAAGACTTAATTCTCTGGTTTATCTGCGACGTGACATCGTTATAGGGCGGGTTTCCGACAACAACCAGGCAGTCGCAATCTTTTATCCCGTACTGTTCGCGCGAAACGGAAGCAAGCGCATTCTTGTTAAACGTTTGCACCTTCGGGAAGACCTCGGAAACCTTGTTTACGGCAAGAGAATCGATGTCGTTTCCGATATACCTGTTTTCCGGCAGGTGTTCCTGCAGTTCAAAAAAGGCCCCGTAGCCGCAAGAGCTGTCGAGAACGGTTTTCCCGCTTGTCAAGCCGTATTTTACAAGCCAGTCCCGGACAAGGAGCACATACCTGTACGGAGTGTAAAAACTCCCGAGATTTACCCGTCCATTGGAATCCAGGTGGTTCTGTATGTGTATATCCATATCCGGTCGCTTCTTTGAAAAACAGGTCGCCCCCCCGCTAGGGGACGACCGAGTTTAATCCAACGCTTTCGCGTTTAAGTTAGTTGCCCCTTTCGAAGCGGATGAAATCGACGACGGCGAGGTTCTTCACACCGAGCATTTCCCCTTCAGCAAGCAGATAATCCTTGACGGAAAGCTTCTTCGGGTTCTTGTCGGAAATGAAGAATTCCTGGTCTTCGAGAACGACTTCCTTGAGGACCTTCGCGACGCGGCCTTCGATCTGGCGCTGGGCGAATTCCGGCTTGGTCTTCTTGCCGGAATTTTCGATTTGGGCGAGCGCGATTTCCTTTTCCTTCGCGATGAACTCTTCGGGAACTGCCGCATTGTTCAAGGCGACCGGCGGGAACGCGGCGGCCTGCATCGCGATTTCCTTTGCGGTGCGTTCGAGCGCTTCCTTGTCGCTCGGAGTGCCTTCGAACGTGAGACGCGTGAGAACGCCGATCTTTCCGCCCATGTGGGAGTAAAGACCGATGACATCCGAACCGGAACGCTTGATGACGCCCAGCTTGCGGAAGTCGATGTTCTCCTGGATCTTCACGAGAACGTCTTGCAGCTTGTCGTTGATCTTCACGCCATCGACTTCGGCATTCTTCAGTTCTTCGACGGAGTTGATGTCCTGCGTTTCGCAAGCCTTGAGGGCGAGGTTCGCCAGGGCGACGTAGTCCGCGTTCTGGGAAACAGGTTCCGTTTCGCAGCCGAGTTCAAAGGCGACAGCGCGGTCGGCACGGCTCACGAGGAACACGCGGCCTTCCTTCGCAGCCTTGTCAGCACGCTTTGCGGCAACCGCGGCACCCTGCTTGCGGAGAAGTTCGAAAGCCTTTTCCTGATTGCCTTCGGCTTCGATCAGAGCCTTCTTGCATTGCATCATTCCAACGCCGCTCGCTTTGCGGAGCTGGTTCACCATTGCAGCGGTAATTTCAACAGCCATTGTTACTTTCCCTCGGTTTTTTCAGACTTGTCCTCGGTCTTTTCGGCGACAGCCTTGCGCGGCTTGAAAGTGCGCTTGCGCGGGGCCGGCGCATCGTCATACTTTTTCGCGGCGGATTCCGCATCGGCGTTCTTCGCTACTTCGGAGCGGGTCGTTACGTTGTCCGCCAGATAGTCCACGATAATCTTGATGGACTTCACCGCATCGTCGTTTGCCGGAATCGGGTAATCCACGAGGGTCGGATCGACGTTCGTGTCGCAGATGCCGATGATAGGAATGTGCAGACGGCGAGCTTCCGCAACCGCGATGTGTTCGTGGTGCAAATCGGTCACGACCACAAGACCCGGAAGGGTCGCCATTTCGCGAATGCCGCCAAAGACGCCAAGCATCTTTTCGCGGAGACGGGTCTTGTCGAGGACTTCCTTCTTCGAAAGTTCCTTGAAGAGGCCTTCGGCTTCCATCTGGTCGATCTTGTCAATCTGCTTGATGGACTTGCGGACTGTCTGGAAATTGGTGAGCATACCGCCGAGCCAACGGTTCGAAACGAAGAAGTGGTTCGTCTTCTGGGCGGCTTCTTCTACGATAGCGCGGGCGGTCGGCTTTGTACCGACGAAAAGAACGCTCTTCCCTTCACTGGAGATTCGGGCGGCGACCTTGCCGGCTTCTTCGAGCTGCTTGATCGTCTTGTCGAGGTTGATGACATAGATGTCATTCTTCTTCGCCAGGATGTAGGGTTTCATTTTCGGGTTCCAGCGCTGAGCCTGGTGACCAAAGTGAGCGCCTGCTGCGAGCAGGTCTTCGACGGAAGGCAAATTAGCCATGATGTTTTCCTTTTTTCGGTTAAACGTCCCGGTATGCAGAAGCCGCAAAGCCTAGAGGCCACCGAAGCGACTTTTCACATACCGGTGATTGGTATTCCCGGACGGCATGTCCGAGTGGGTCGAAATCTAGAAAATTTACGTCAGTGCGCAGCGAGCCAGTTCGCCCCGAACCCCACCGAAGCGACCAGGGGAACTTTCAGGACCATCGCCTGCTCCATTTCGGACCGGACGATCTGGCCGAGGCCTTCCGCCTGCTCCCGGGGACATTCGAATACAAGTTCATCGTGCACCTGGAGCATCATCTGGAGCGGGAGCGAGTCCTTCTCGATGCGGTTTGCCACGCGGATCATCGCCACCTTGATCAAGTCTGCGGCGCTTCCCTGGACCGGCGTATTTACCGCCATGCGTTCCGCCATCTGGCACTCCGTACGGTCGCCGGAATCGATTCCGAGGATCGCACGGCGGCGCCCCGTCAGCGTTTCGACATAGCCGTGTTCATGGGCAAACGCCTTGATGCGTTCCACGTAATCCTCGACGCCTTTGTACAAATTAAAGTATCCGTCGATGAACGCCTTCGCTTCGGAAATCGGAATATGCAGGTCGCGGGAAAGCCGGAACGGGGTCATTCCGTAGAGGACTCCGAAATTCACCACCTTCGCACGGCGGCGCTCGTCCGCGGTCACCTCGGACGGAAGCTTCCCGAAAACCGCAGCGGCGGTCAGCGCATGGATATCCACCCCATCGTTATACGCCTGTACAAGTTTTTCGTCGCCGGAAAGATGCGCGAGCATCCGCAATTCTATCTGCGAATAGTCTGCGGAAAGAATGACGTTTTCCTTCTCGCCCGGAATAAACGCAGCCCGGATCTTTTTCCCTTCCTCGGAACGGATCGGGATGTTCTGCAGGTTCGGTTCGCGACTCGAAAGCCTTCCCGTCGCCGTTCCCCACTGCACAAAGTTCGTGTGGATCCGGTGCGTCTCCTTGTTCACGAGAGTCGGCAGAACTTCGATGTAGGTGTTCTGGAGCTTTTTCAGTTCGCGGTAATTCAAGATCGATTCGATGAGTGCTGTTTCCCGTTCGGAAAGTTCGAACTCGGAGAGCAGGCGATCGAGAACCGCGCTATCCGTGCTGCGCCCCGTCGCCGTCTTCTTCAGGACCTTCAGCCCCAGATCATCGTAGAGAACTTCGGCAAGCTGTTTCGGGGAGGCGATGTTAAAAGGATTCCCGCCGGAAAGCGCGTAAACCTTCTCCTCGGTCTCTTCGATTCGCCTTGAAAAATCCGCGGAAAGATTCTTGAGAGCGTCCTCGTCGATTGCCGCGCCGCATTCCTCCATCGCAAAGAGGACCTTGAGAATCGGCATTTCCGTTTCCAAAAAATGCTTTTCCAGCCCGTTTTTTTCGAGCTTCGAGTGCACGACATCCCAGAGTTCGAAAATCGCCGCTGCGGACTTTGCCGCATATTCCGAAAGCTCTTCGACAGGCACGCGCGAAAAAGGTATTTCGTTTTTCCCGTGCCCGACAAGCGCCTCGCGCGAACCGATTTCACGCAGACCGTTTCGACTACAAAGTTCTTCCAGTTCGTACTTGGATTCTCCCGGGGAAAGCATCCACGCTCCGATTTGAGCATCCCGGATTAGCGAAGGAAGAATCTTTTCGTCAAAAGCCCACGAAAGGACATGCAAGGCTGATTTCGCAGCAAACATTCGCCACGGCTTCTCGGCGACGGTAAACACCGGAATGAACCAGTCCGCAAAATATTCTGTGTCGATATTGTTCAGCGGGATTCCCATGTCATCCGTGTGTCCGAGCGGAACGTAGAAGCCTTTGTCCGGTTCGGTGGAAAGCGCCACGCCCACAATCGCAGTCGAAAGCGGACGCGTTCCGTCATAGACTACCGAAATCGCCGGAGACGGAGATGCCTCGACCGTCGCGGACATTTCCTGAAAAGCCTTTGTCGTCCGCACAACGACCGTTTCAAAAGGCTTCGCATTCCTCTGGGGCATCTCCGGGAAAAATCCCGCCTTCGACGGGACGCCGTCGAGAAGACGGACCAGACTGTTGATTTCGTTTTCCCGAAAAATCTTCCCAAGTGCATCGCTTTCGATTCCGCGGAATTCGAGTTCGCCTAGCGATCCTTTAAAACCGCGCGAAGACTGGATCGTGACAAGTTCCCGGGAAAGGAAAGCGTTTTCCCTTCCCTTTTCCAGGTTATCGTGCAATCCCTTTTTCGTTACCTTGTCCAGGTTTGCGTACAAATTATCGATATTTCCGAATTCTTCCAGAAGGGCGACAGCCGTCTTGGGACCGACCTTCGCAACGCCCGGAACGTTATCCGAAGAATCCCCCATCAGGGCGAGATAATCGCGAATCTGCTCCGGCGGAACCCCATATTTTTCCTTGACCTCTTTCGGTCCAAAATCGATGCCGTCCGCGCCTTTTTCTAGCTGATACAGATGAATCCGATCGTTCACTATCTGGGAAAGGTCCTTGTCCTTTGTCACGAGAAAGATCTTTTCAAAGCCTTCACGGTAGGCGGCTTCCGCGACAGCGGCCATCACATCGTCCGCCTCGAAGCCTTTTTCCGAAAGCATCGGGATACCGCTCGCCCGGATAACCTCGTTAAGCATTGGCATCTGCCTTGCCATCTCCTCCGGCATCGGTCCGCGGTTCGCCTTGTATTCCGGGTAGAGTTCATGCCGGAAGGTCGGGGCGCCGACATCGCACACAATCGCAAAATGCGTTGGCTTGTGCTTGGAAAGGAGGCGAAGAACCGTTCCCCAGTAACCGTGCACCAGGGAAACGTCGTCACCGTTTTTATTCACCAGCGGATTTTTCGCATAGGCGTAAAACATCCGAAAGGCGAGGGCAAAAGAATCCAGAAGAAAAAGCTTGCGGGGTTCGGACACCGGTCCTCCTCAGAGGTAGAAATTCTTTTTACAGTTTGACTTGCAGCTTTTCGCGCATATCCTTGACCGTTTCCACAGCCTTTTCCACCGAAGAGGCCCGGGCGAGCAGGACACCCATGCGACGATGTCCGCCGACGGTCGGCTTTCCAAACAGCCGGATACCCGTATCGGGAGTTTCCAGAACTTTCGCCAGATTTTCAAACCGCACCTGGTCGGATTCGCCCTCGACGACGATAGCCTTCGAAGCGGACGGTCCGCGGAATGCGATGTTCGGAATCGGCAAGCCGAGAATGGCCCTCGCATGAAGCGCAAATTCCGAAAGGTCCTGGGAAATCAAGGTCACCATGCCCGTATCGTGCGGACGCGGGCTGACTTCGCTGAACAGGACGTCTTCGCCGCAGACAAAAAGTTCTACACCAAAGATTCCGCGACCTCCGAGCGCATCCGTAATCTTCTTCGCAATGTCGTGCGCCTTTTCGAGAACGGCCGCGCTCATCGGCTGCGGTTGCCAGGATTCCTGGTAGTCGCCGTTTACCTGGTGATGCCCCACCGGCTCTAAGAAGCTCGTTCCGCCGATATGGCGCACCGTGAGCATCGTGATTTCGTAATCAAACGGAACAAAGCCCTCGACGATAACGCGAGACGGCTTCCCCGTGCGGCCTTCGCTCTGGGATATGTTCCACGCCCGATCGATATCCGCTTCGGACTTGACCGTGCTCTGCCCATGCCCCGACGAACTCATCACGGGCTTTACGACACAGGGAATCCCGACCTCCTTTACCGCAGACTTGAAATCCTCCTCGGTATCCGCAAAGCGATACGGCGAGGTTTTCAGCCCGAGCTCCTCTGCCGCCAATCGACGGATTCCTTCGCGGTTCATCGTAAGCCGCGTCGCCATCGCCGTCGGAATCACATGGTAGCCTTCCCTTTCGAGCTCCACAAGCGTCGGGGTCGCAATCGCTTCGACTTCCGGGACGATGTAATCCGGCTTTTCCAATTCGACGATTCGGCGAAGCTCTGCGCCGTCCAGCATATTGACGACATGGAACCGATGCGCGACCTGCATTCCAGGCGCATTCGCATAGCGATCGACGGCTATCGTTTCGACGCCGAGCCGCATCATCTCGATAATGACTTCCTTGCCAAGCTCACCCGCTCCGCAAAAAAGGACTCGCGTTGCGCTTTTCGAAAGCGGAGTTCCAATCGTTCCTAGTTCTGCCATGATAAGCCTCCTCAAATTATTTTTTTAGCTTGCCGGAAGTTCCCTTTTCGTATCCACCTAGACAGGAAACCGCCCGACTGTTGCATGGTGTCCCTTCGCGGTAGGAAAATTCGCCGTCCGATTCAAAAACGGCCTGCACCATGCGCTTAAAATCAAACGACGCTTTCTTTCCGACCGTCACATAGTAATACAGGTCTTCATCCCGCGTATAGACAAGGACCGTCGCCGCCTCCTGCGATCGCCCCTTTCCCTTCACCGAGAATCCATAGGGAACTTCCTTTACGGAAAACATCTTCACTTCGGGAAGTTCAAACCCGATATCTTTCCACGTCGCATAGTTTTCCGCGGCACGAGCGGCAAACCACGCTTCCGGCCCCTTATCGCCCATTTCTTCCATTATCCCGTTGATCCGGCTGTCATAGGAATCCTTGATCGAACGCAAATCCTCTTCCTGGGCGGTCAAGCGGTCTTCGGAATCCATCGATTCCATATCTTCTGCGGCAAGCGGAAAAAAGGCAAATCCGACAGCCAAAATCAAAATCCGGGAAATTTTCATATTTAAACATCTAAAAAAATTTTCGCCAGCCGTCTGCAAGGTTTCGAAATTCCGGACCGGAAATCGGTTGCTTCTGCTCGATAGCCATTCGGAATCGCCGGCACCGTTTGCTCTGTTCGAACTGCCGCTGTCACCGCAAGCGACAAACAAAACGGAGAAGACAACCGGGGAAATCTTTTCCTAGTTTGCGAAACAAAACACAAAAAACATTTGTCCGTAAATTTACAGGGCAACGATAGCGGTAAGGGAGAAATTTTCATCCTGCGGGTTTTCGAACACGGTAAAGGCATCTGGCGCCCAGCCGTAAGAACCAAACGTCAAGGAATTCGCCACGATGTTTTCCGATTTTTCCACATCCTGCCAAAAAAACTTCCCGGGCGAAGAATAGTAGCGAAGCATCCCGAGAGCCTCTAGACATTCCGGATAACGGTCGATAAAGGAATAGGCGCACTTCATCCACGAATTTTCGGAAACTTTTACCACCTTGTAAAGCCTTTTAGGCGAAAGAAATTCCCGAAGATCCCGCACATCGGTCGCCATCCGGGCATCGTTCCCAAAAAAATTTAACAGTTCGACAAACACAACGGAATCGCGTTTTAGAAACGGCGAACGTTCGCGGATGATTTGCTCAATGTTCTGCATCAGGCGGAAAGTTAGAAAATAGAAGACGGAACTAAAATCAAAAAAGCGGTACACATAAAAAAGCGCCCGCCGAAAACGACGAACGCTCTGTTTTATTCCTTTCGAACGATTAGGCGCGATGGTGCTTGAAATACCAGCGGATAAGACCGTTCGTACTCGAATCGTGGGCAAGTTCCACGTTCGGATCCTTTTCGCCCTTTTCGAGTTCCGGGATGATCTTCTTCGCGAGCTGCTTGCCCAGTTCAACGCCCCACTGGTCAAAGCTGTTGATGTTCCAGATAACGCCCTGCGTGAAGATTTTGTGTTCGTAGAGAGCGATTAGCGCACCGAGAGTCTTTGGGTCGAGCGTATCGACAAAGAGGCTGTTCGTCGGCTTGTTGCCTTCGAAAACCTTGTGCGGAGCGAGCATCTGGATTTCCGCCTCGGACTTGCCCGCCGCGCGGAGTTCTTCCGTCGCCTCGGCGAGAGTCTTGCCGTTCATTAGGGCTTCGGGCTGGGCAAAGAAGTTCGAAAGGAGCTTGCGATGGTGATCGCCGACCGGGTTCAGGGAATTTGCCGGAGCGATAAAATCGCACGGGATGAGCTTTGTTCCCTGGTGAATCAGCTGGTAGAAAGCGTGCTGGCCGTTCGTTCCCGGTTCACCCCAGAGAATCGGGCCTGTCTGGTAATCGACACGCTTCGAATCGCGATCGACCGTCTTGCCGTTCGACTCCATGTCCGCCTGCTGGAAATAAGCCGTGAAGCGATGCATATACTGGTCGTAGGGCAAAATCGCATAGGATTGCGCACCCATAAAGTTGTCATACCAGACGCCGAGCAGCGCGAGAATCACCGGAAGGTTTTTTTCGACCGGAGCGTTCTTGAAATGTTCGTCCATTTCATAGGCGCCCTGGTGAAGCTGCATATAGTTGTCGAAACCGATGCGGAGCGCAATGGAAAGTCCGATAGCGGACCACAGGGAATAGCGCCCGCCGACCCAGTTCCAGAATTCAAACATGTTCGCCGTGTCGATTCCGAATTCGGCAACCGCTTCGGCATTCGTCGAAAGGGCGACGAAATGTTTCGCAATCGCTTTCCTATCGCCATTGAAAGCCTTGAGCACGGCATCCTTTGCCGTGTTCGCATTCGTCATCGTTTCGAGCGTCGTGAAAGTCTTGGAAGCGACGATGAAAAGCGTTTCCTCGATGTTCACCTTTTTCAGGGTTTCCGCAATATGCGTTCCATCGATATTCGATACAAAGTAAACTTCGGGAGAATCAGGGGAGGCGAAATGCCGCAAGGCTTCCGTCACCATCACCGGTCCCAGGTCGGAGCCTCCGATACCGATGTTTACCACCGAACGAATCTTCTTGCCGGTATAGCCCAGCCACTTTCCACTGCGAACCAGGTTCGTAAACTCTTCCATGTGCTTGAGCACCGCGCGAACTTCCGGCATGACATCCTTGCCATCAACGAGGATCGGCGAGTTTCCCTTGTAGCGAAGTGCCGTGTGCAAGACAGCGCGTTTTTCCGTCGTGTTGATCTTTTCGCCCGAGAAAAACTTCTTGCGCATATCGTCAAACCCAGCGAACGAAAGGAGCCCGCGAAGATTCGCCATCGCATCGTCGTCGATCAAGTTCTTGGAATAGTCGAGGAAAATTCCGCAAGCTTCCGCACTGAACTTTTCGGCACGTTGCGCGTCCTTCTTAAAGATTTCGCGCATATTCCAGGTTTTCGCGTCGGAAGCTTTCGCTTCAAGCGCTTTCCATTCTTTCGATTCGGTCAAACGGCTCATAGAGTGTCCTTGTTAAAGTTTTAGAACAAGTATAGCTTTTTTTCATGAAATTTTTCCCCATCACCAAAAGGAGAGAAATCCAAATCAATCATTCCAAATCAAAATAAATTATCTTTCCGATATGTGGAGACTCCAAAATGATTGATACAAAGAAAGAACAAGAGCGGGACGAGCTGCACCGTGCAATATGGGCGATTGCCGATGAGCTTCGTGGAGCGGTCGATGGATGGGATTTCAAGAACTACGTCCTTGGCACGATGTTCTACCGGTACATTTCCGAAAACCTGACAAACTATGTGAACTCCGGCGAACATGAAGCCGGGAAAGCCGATTTTGACTATGCAAAAATGCCGGATGAGGAAGCAGAAGGAGCCAGAAAAGATTTGGTAGAGGAAAAAGGATTTTTTATCCTTCCGAGCGAACTTTTCTGTAATGTCCGCGCCAATGCCGCGAATGACGAAAACTTAAACGAAACATTGGAGCGAGTATTCCGCCACATCGAGGATTCGGCGAAAGGCAGTGAGGCGGAGAGCGATTTCGCCGGTCTGTTCGATGATTTTGACGTGAACAGCAACAAGCTCGGTTCTACCGTTGCAAAGAGAAATGAACGCCTTGCAAAACTTCTGCATGGTGTAGCCAACATGAACCTTGGCGAGGTGAAGGATCACGACATCGATGCCTTTGGCGATGCCTACGAATATTTGATGACCATGTACGCATCCGGCGCAGGAAAATCCGGCGGCGAATTCTTTACCCCCGCCGATGTTTCCGAACTGCTGACCCGTCTCGGCACAGTGGGCAAGACTGAAATCAATAAAGTCTATGACCCCGCCTGCGGCTCTGGCTCCCTGCTTCTGAAAGCGGAGAAGGTTTTGGGCAGAGATGCCGTCAGAAACGGCTTTTATGGGCAGGAAATCAATATCACGACTTACAACCTTTGCCGTATCAATATGTTCCTGCATGATGTTGGCTTTGATAAGTTTGACATTGCCTGTGAGGACACACTGATCGCACCGCAGCATGGGGACGATGAACCGTTTGAGCTGATCGTTTCCAATCCACCTTATTCCATCAAGTGGGCCGGCGATGATAACCCGTTGCTGATTAACGACCCTCGTTTTTCTCCGGCTGGCGTCCTTGCGCCAAAGTCTAAAGCCGACCTTGCCTTTATCATGCACTCCCTTGCGTGGCTCGCAACAGGCGGCACGGCAGCGATCGTCTGCTTCCCCGGCATTATGTACCGTGGCGGTGCAGAGCAGAAAATCAGAAAATACCTGATCGACAACAACTTTATTGATTGTATTATTCAGCTGCCGAGCAATCTGTTCTTTGGAACTTCCATTGCGACCTGCATTATGGTGCTGAAAAAAGGCAAGGCCGACAACAAAACGCTGTTTATTGATGCTTCCGCTGAGTGTATCAAGGTAACGAACAACAACAAGCTGACACAGGCGAACATCGAAAGAATCGTGGACACCTTTGCCAAGCGTACCGAGGAAGCACACTTCTCGCATCTGGCAAGCTATGAGGAAATTGCGGACAATGATTATAATCTCTCCGTTTCCACCTATGTGGAAGCCGAGGGCACCAGAGAGAAAATCGACATTGTAAAGCTTAATGCCGAGATTGAGCAAATCGTTGCCCGTGAACAGGTGCTCCGTGATGAAATCGCAAAGATTATTGCAGAGATCGAGGTGGGATGATGAAGAAGGACAAGCGTGAAATCAGCATCGTTCGTTCCTCCGCTGCGGAGTATCTGACATTCATCACTGCCACCGGGGAAAGCGATGTAAATGCAGTATATTGTGATGAAAATGTATGGCTGACCCAAAAAATGATGGGACTTCTGTATAATGTGGAAACGCACACCATCAATTATCACTTGAAAAAAATCTTTGCCGACGGAGAGATCGACGAGAATTCAGTTATTCGAAAATTTCGAATAACTGCTGCGGACGGCAAAACCTACAACACCAATCACTATAATCTGAGCGCCATCATTGCCGTGGGCAATAGGGTGGATTCTCCCCGTGCGGTGCAGTTCAGAAAGTGGGCAAACCGTATCATTGAAGAATTTACCGTGAAGGGCTTTGCTATGGATGACGAGCGCCTGAAAAACGGTGGAACTATTCTGACAAAAGATTATTTTGAAGAACAGCTGGAACGCATCCGTGAAATTCGCCTTTCGGAACGGCGGTTTTACCAGAAGATCACCGACATCTATGCCACTAGTATTGACTACGATGCCAAGGCAGAAACGACAAGGCTGTTTTTCGCACGGGTGCAGAATCAGCTTCATTGGGCGATCCATGGCGAAACGGCGGCAGAGACCATCTATCGCCGTGCCGACAGCAGCAAAGAGCACATGGGGCTGACCACTTGGAAGGATGCTCCCAATGGCAAAATTCAGAAATACGATGTGGTGATTGCCAAGAATTATCTGACACAGGAAGAGCTTTCTGCAATGGCGAGAATCGTCAACGCCTATCTTGATTTGGCAGAGCTAAGAGCTGAGGAACAAGTTCCTATGACGATGGAGGATTGGGCAGAACAGTTCGAGGGCGTTCTTCGGCTGAGCCGAAAGGAAATCCTGACCAATGCGGGCAGCATTTCTGCCAAAATTGCGGAACAGCACGCCCTGAGCGAGTTTGAAAAATACCGCATCGTGCAGGATCGGCTCTATCAAAGCGACTTCGACAGGATACTGCTGGAGGAAGCAGCGCCGAGCCTGCCGGAAGCGAGTGAAACCGAGATTGTGAACTCATGCGTTCACAATCCGCTTCAAATAGAGGAAGGCGGTGAGGACGAATGAGGAATGAGCAGTTAGCAATTAGCAATGAGCAATTAGCAATGAGCAATGAGAGAAAACAGAGCAAGCTGGATGAACTGATTCAGGAGTACTGCCCGGATGGGGTAGAGATACTCACCATTTCGGATATAGCACTGAAATTTACGGATGGTATGCACAATCTTCCCAAAACTTCCATTGAGAAATCAGGTTATCCTATTCTCAGCGCACAGAATATAAACAATGGCTTAATTGATATGAATGCCAGTAAATATGTTGATGAAGATACATTTAATAGAGAAAACAAGCGTACCAATGTGGAAAAAGGCGATTTGCTGCTAACGATTGTTGGTGCAATAGGGCGAGTGGCAGTGGTGGAGAACAATCTAAAAGCATTATTTCAGCGTAGCGTATGCGTTATCAAGCCCAACAACGATATAGTAACTTCAAGATATTTACGCTACGCATTAGAATCCACAACTGTTCAAGCTTTTATACAAATCAATGCACACGGAGCAGCTCAAAAGGGTATTTACTTAAAGGATGTTGGTAAGATAAAAATCCCAGTCCCGCCTCTGCCTGTGCAGAGTGAAATTGTCCGCATTCTGGACAATTTCACGGAGCTTACAGCGGAGCTTACAGCGGAGCTTACAGCGCGTCGCAAGCAGTACGAGTACTACCGCGACGCGCTGTTGTCCTTCGGGAAAGTTAGCCCCCCCTAACATTTGGACTGAACAACGAAGAAGTAAGGAAGATGACCTTGGGCGAGGTTATTGTTTCGCTTAACACAGGACTTAATCCTCGACAATTCTTCAAACTGAATACGGATGATGCCTGCAATTACTATGTGACGATCCGTGAGATTCAAAACGGAACGATTGTCTTTTCGGATAAAACAGACAAGATAAACGACGAAGCCTTAAAGCTTTGTAATAATCGTTCTAACCTTGAGGTTGGTGATGTTCTGTTCTCTGGAACGGGTACAATTGGCGAAACAGCTGTAATAAGCAAGCCACCGACGAACTGGAATATCAAGGAGGGTGTTTATGTTATTAAGCCCCGAAAGGATATGATTAATTCCCGGTTCTTGATGTACATTCTTCGGACAGATGTTATGAAAGCCGCTATTGCGAAAAAAGTTGCGGGAGGAACCGTAAAAAGCATTCCAATGGCTGAAATGCGGAAACTTCAGATTCCAGTTCCATCATTAAGTGTACAGAATCGCATTGTCAATGTCCTCGACAACTTCGATGCCATCTGTTCTAACCTGAAAATCGGGCTTCCGGCAGAAATCGAAATGCGCAGAAAACAGTACGAGTTTTACAGGGATAGGCTGCTGTCGTTTAAATGCAAATAACCCCCACAAGGCAAGTATTTTTAGAATAATCGTTTTTGTCCAAAATCCTCTATGAAAATTTTTATTATATTCTAGATAAGAGAGGTCTCCATGAAAAATGTTTCTGAAATGACAGCTAAAGAATTGGACAAAGCCCTACTCAATGTCACCAAAATGTTTAAATCGGAACACTTTCCACAAGACTCTGCACTAGATGGTAACGGAAACTTCAAAAAATTTTCCCTATACGAGGATTTCGATATCAGCTATTCAGTAAATACAACACCATTCTAAGATAAAAAGAGGGGCTATGGCAAATTGGAATGACGTTTTGAACGAGATAAATTCTTGTCGTCGAACAGATGCGCTGGATTTTGTCCGAAGAAAACATTTAGAAGAGTTTTCAAAATATCGCAACAGAAATGCGATTGCGTACTATTCTGGTTGGTTGCAAAAAAGTGGAAATGCCAAAACATCCATTACCGACGACGACAAAAATGGATTTATGGCAACAATCAATAAAATGGATCGTTCTAAAGGTCTCGATATCATTCTACACACACCTGGCGGTGATATTGCGGCCACGGAATCCATCATTGATTATCTCCAAAAGATGTTCAACGGAAATATCGAAGCGTTTATTCCCCAACTAGCAATGTCTGCGGGAACAATGATAGCCTGTTCGACAAAACAAATTTATATGGGCAAACAGTCTTCTATTGGACCTATAGATCCGCAACTCGGAGGAATGCCCTGTCACTCCATTCTTAAAGAGTTTGATGATGCGATAAAAAGTATCGAAAAGAATCCAGCATCCCTACCAGCATGGCAATGTATTTTGGCAAAGTATTATCCAACACTTTTAGGGGAATGCAAGAACGCAATTGATTTGTCTAGTGAAATCGTTCAAAAACAATTAGAAACGGTCATGTTCAAAGGAGAAACGGATAACAAACAAAAAGCACTAATGGTCATAAAAAAATTAAACGAGCATGAAAATTCAAAACTTCACGTAAGACACCTTCCCATCGATGTAGCAAAACAATGTGGATTAAAAATAGTCGAGTTGGAAAACGATTCCAAGCTCCAAGATCTTTTACTAACAGTTCATCATTGTTATATGCATACATTCGCCAATTCACTTGCAATAAAAATCGTCGAGAACCAAATGGGAATCGCAGTTATTTCATTTGCCGGCAATAGAACATAGCCCTTCAAAATGAGTCAATTCAACATTATAGCAGCCAGTAACGAAAGTACCGTGGTCGCTGAATACACGCCGGAAAGCTCACACTCTGGCAGCTTTCAGAGCGAAGCGGCTCTTGAAAAAGAGTTCATCCGGCTGCTGACCACACAGGGATATGAGTACCTTACCATTCATGACGAAAACAGTCTGATCACCAACCTCAGACGGCAGCTGGAGCTTTTGAACAATTACACCTTTACTGACAGCGAGTGGAAGCGTTTCTTCACGGAAGTGCTTGCCAACGCCAACGATGGAATTGTTGAAAAGAGTCTAACCATCCAGACGGATCATGTCAAGGTACTCCGCCGGGATGATGGAACTTCCAAGAACATTCAGCTCATCGACAAAAAGAACGTTCACAACAACCGCTTGCAGGTGATCAACCAGTATGAGGAATCCGATGGCAAGCACGATACACGCTACGATGTGACCATTTTGGTCAACGGCCTACCTCTTGTTCATGTGGAGCTGAAACGTCGGGGCGTTGCCATCCGGGAAGCCTTTAACCAAATCAAACGCTACCAGAGAGACAGCTTCTGGGCGGCGAGCGGCTTGTACGAGTATGTGCAGATTTTCATTATCTCCAACGGAACCCATACCAAGTATTACTCCAACACCACCCGAAACAGCCATATCAAGGAAATGGGAGACTCTGCAAAACAGAAATCGAAGAAAACCAGCAACAGCTTTGAGTTTACTTCCTTCTGGGCAGACGGCAACAATAAGGTGATTGCCGACCTGATTGATTTTACAAAAACCTTCCTTGCCAAGCACACCATTCTGAATGTGCTGACCAAGTATTGTGTTTTCACAACGGAAGAAATTCTGATGGTCATGCGTCCCTATCAGATCGCAGCGACCGAGCGCATCTTGAACCGCATCGAGGTATCCACCAACTACAAGAAGATGGGAACGATTGACGCAGGCGGCTATATTTGGCACACCACAGGAAGCGGGAAAACGCTGACTTCCTTCAAGACAGCACAGCTTGCATCCGCACTTCCTTATGTGGACAAGGTTCTGTTTGTGGTCGATAGAAAAGACCTCGACTATCAGACGATGAAAGAATACGATCGCTTTGAAAAAGGATCTGCCAACAGCAACGCTTCTACCAGAGTATTGCAGAGACAGCTTGAGGACAGGGACGAAAAAGGCGGCTATCATCCGTATAAAATCATCATCACGACCATCCAGAAGCTGGACAACTTTATCTCGAAAAACAAGGGACACGAAGTGTTCGGCAAGCATTGTGTTATCATCTTTGACGAGTGCCACCGCAGCCAATTTGGAGATATGCACGCTAAGATTATCAAGGCGTTCAGGAATTATCATCTGTTTGGCTTTACCGGCACTCCGATTTTTGCCGCCAATGCAGGAAAAGGCAAGCACATGGAGCTGCTGACCACGCCGCAGACCTTTGGCGATCAGCTCCACACCTACACCATCGTGGATGCCATCAATGACGGCAATGTGCTTCCGTTCCGTATCGACTATGTGAATACGGTCAAGGAAAAAGAGAACATCAAGGACAAGAATGTTTCGGCAATCGACATTGAACGGGCGATGGGTGCGCCGGAGCGCATTCGGGAAATCGTCAAATACACGCTGGAGCATTTTGACCAGAAAACCAAACGCAACAGCTTCTATTCCTTGAAGGGCAAGCGTATGGCGGGCTTTAATGCCATGTTCGCTGTCAGCTCCATCCCCATGGCGATGAAGTATTATGCGGAGTTCAAGAAGCAGCTTGCCGAAAGTCATCGACAGTTTACGATTGCAACCATTTTCAGTTACTCCGCAAATGAGGATGACCCCGAAGACCTGCCTGCCGGACAGGCAGGTGTTCTGCAAGAGGAAGGCTTTGATACCGATGCTCTTGACCAGACTTCCCGTGACTTCCTTGAAAGTGCAATTCAAGATTACAACGCTGCGTTCAACACAAACTTTGATACTTCTTCGGACAAGTTCCAGAACTACTACAAAGACTTGTCCATGCGAGTGAAAAACCGGGAAGTGGATTTGCTGATTGTTGTCAATATGTTCCTCACAGGTTTTGATGCGACTACGCTGAATACCCTGTGGGTGGACAAGAACATCAAAATGCACGGGCTGATCCAAGCCTATTCCCGAACCAACCGCATCTTGAATTCCGTTAAAACCTACGGCAACATTGTCTGCTTCCGTGATTTGCAGAAGGCTACGGATGATGCCATCGCTCTCTTTGGAGATAAGAATGCAAGCGGCATTGTTCTGCTCAAGAGCTTCCATGATTACTGGAACGGCTACGAGGATAACCACGGGAAATATCATCCGGGCTATGTGGACCTGCTCGAAAAGCTGGAAACAGAATTCCCTCTTGGCACACAGATTGTCGGAGAACAGGCAGAGAAGGACTTTATCAGACTGTTCGGCACAATTCTTAGCATAAGAAACATTCTTTCGTCCTTTGACCAGTTTGCAGAAATGGACAGCATTGTCACACAAGATTTGCAAAATTATCAGAGTATCTACCTTGATCTCTACGACAAGTACCGCAGAAAGGAAGATGCCGAAAAAGAGGATATAACGGACGATATTGAATTTGAAATCGAGCTGATCAAGCAGGTAGAAATCAATATCGACTACATATTGATGTTGGTTGAAAAATATCACGACGGAAACTGTGAAGATAAAGAAATCCTTGCTTCCATCCGCAAGGCGGTTGATGCAAGCATACAGCTTCGCAGCAAGAAGGATCTTATCGAAGCATTTATCAGCCATGTCAATGTGGACACGCAGGTTACTGATGATTGGCGCAGATTTGTTCTGGAACAGGAAGAGAGTGATTTGACCGAGATCATCACAAGCGAAAAACTGAAGTCAGAAGAGACCAGAAAGTTTGTTGATAATGCGTTCCGTGACGGAGCGTTCAAAACGACAGGAACAGAAATCGACAAGATCATGCCCCCGATTTCACGCTTTGGCGGTGGCGGCAGAGCCAAGAAAAAGCAAGGTGTTATCGAAAAGCTGAAAGCCTTTTTCGAGAAATACTTCGGTATTGTCGAACATGACTCATTCTCGCCACCAAATGAAAACCACAATTCTCATTTGATGGCCGCCGATTCCCACCTGCATTATGTGGAAACAACTGCAAATGACTAAAATTCTCTTTGTCTGTCACGGAAATATCTGCCGCAGCCCGATGGCGGAATTCATCATGAAACAGCTCGTCAAAAAAGCCAATCGACAGGATGAATTTTTCATCGAAAGCGCGGCGACAAGCACCGAGGAAATCGGAAACCCCGTCTATCCGCCCGCACAAAGAACCCTTAAGCTTCATGGCATCGACGCGAATGGGAAAACAGCTCGACAAATGACCTTTCGCGATTTCGAAAAATTCCATTACATCGTGCTGATGGACAAAAACAATCTGAGAAACCTGCGCGGGATCCTTCCCCGGGGAATTTACGATAAAGAGTGTCTTCCAAAAATGAACGCACCTTTTTCCCGACGGTTGCAAAAAGTTTCCCTGCTGCTCGATTACACGGAAAATCCGCGCGATGTCGCAGACCCTTGGTACACCGGCGATTTTGAAACGACATGGAACGACATTCTAGACGGTTGCAAATGTCTTCTCTCGCTCCTATGATTTATAGGAAAAAACTATAGCCAAACATCAAAAAACAGTATTGGACAAATCGCTTCAAGCGTTCTAATTTGTAGCGCGTAAACAATCAACGGCGAAAGCGCCAAGGAGAATTAACACAATGACAATTCCAAACAAGAAATACCATTTTGAAACACTCCAGCTTCACGTCGGACAGGAACACGCCGATCCGGTCACCGATTCCCGCGCCGTTCCCATCTACGCGACCACCTCTTACGTTTTCCACAATGCGCAGCACGCCGCCGACCGTTTCGGTCTCCGCGATGCGGGAAACATCTACGGGCGTTTAACCAATTCAACCCAAGGCGTCTTTGAGCAGAGAATCGCCGCTCTAGAAGGCGGAACATCGGGACTTGCCGTCGCAAGCGGAGCCGCCGCCATCACCTACACCATCGAAGCCTTGGCTCAAGCCGGCGACCACATCGTCGCGCAAAAAACGATTTACGGCGGGACCTCAAACCTGCTCGAGCACACGCTTCCCCAGTTCGGAATCCAGACGACATTCGTCGATGCACACAATCTGCAGGAACTCGAAAAGGCCATCAAAGAAAATACAAAGGCTGTCTATATCGAAACTCTCGGAAATCCCAACTCCGACATTCCCGACATCGACGCAATCGCTGAAATCGCCCACAGGCACGGACTTCCGCTCGTCGTCGACAACACATTCGGAACGCCTTACCTGATCCGTCCGATTGAACACGGCGCAGACATCGTCGTCCACTCGGCGACAAAGTTTATCGGCGGACACGGAACGACTCTCGGCGGCGTCATCGTCGAATCCGGAAAGTTCGACTGGAAAAAGTCCGGCAAGTACGCTCCCATCGCTGCGCCCAATCCGAGTTACCATGGGATTTCCTTTGCGGATGCCGTAGGCCCGGCGGCGTTCACGACTTACATTCGCGCGATTCTTCTCCGCGATGAAGGCGCGACGATTTCGCCGTTCGCCGCGTTTCTCCTCTTGCAGGGAACCGAAACGCTTTCGCTCCGGCTTGACCGCCACATCGAAAACACGAAAAAGATCGTCGAATTCCTCGCACACCACCCGAAAGTGGAAAAGGTGAACCATCCGTCTCTCCCAGACCATCCGGACCACGCCCTCTACCAGAAATACTTCCCGAACGGCGGGGCGTCCATCTTTACGTTCGAAATCAAAGGTGGGCAGAAGGAAGCGTTCCGGTTTATCGACAGCCTTGAAATCTTCTCGCTGCTTGCAAACGTCGCCGACGTCAAGAGCCTCGTCATCCACCCGGCATCTACGACGCATTCCCAGCTGACCGAAGCCGAGCTTCTCGACCAGGGAATCAAGCCGAATACGATTCGCCTTTCAATCGGAACGGAAAATGTCCAGGACATCATCGAGGATCTTTCGCAAGCGCTCGACAAAATCTAGCCACAAATTTTAAGAACGAAAAACGGACGCTCAAACGAGCATCCGTTTTTATTTAGACAAGGTATTTATCAGTCTTTGATACAGCGGACAGATGCCGAATAGGCGGCCATTTCCGCTGAAGCCAATTCACACATATCGTTACTTGCGAGTACAAAAAAACTATAAAACTCGGAATTATCATAATCAAACGACGAAGAAATAAAACTTTCCCCAATTCCTTTATAATATAGCACATCGATCTGTACCCCCGCAAGCTGGATTCCAAAGCCGAATTCATCATTTCCCCCAGAGGATTTAGAAACAAGCGCTTTGATCATTTTATTTTTTAGGTCGGTCGAATCTAATTTATCGATAACAAACCCTATCAGTTGATTCCATTCGGTTGTGTCCGGCAAATGCCAACCTTCCGGACAGATCCCTCGAATTCGAAGTCCCGCCAGGATGCTATCAACGCATACTGAATCTTTCTTAGCCCAATTGCCGCACCCCTTTCCCATCTCTCCATACACGGCAGCCGAATCCATTGCGGCTGACCATGAATAGAAACGGCCAAACTGATTACAGGATTCTTCCAACCCCAGTGCACATCCATAACCGTAACCATGCGCATATTCCAGGTTCAAGTTCTCCGCCATCCAGGTCTGTTCGCCGATTGTTACCGAACGATATACCCGCCCATCTCGGTCATCGGTAAACACTTCGTAATCAATATCCGGGTTCATATTCTTCCAGGCAAGCGCCTTGTTCTTATAGACCTTTTTATCCTGGCAGACGTCCTTCCCGACCGAATAAATTTCTTCGCCGCACTTGGCATAGACCGTATTTTCATAGCAGAATTCGGAATCCGTCTTGTAGGGAACGTTACCGCAAAGCGCAATGTGGAAAGTTGTCGAATCGTCTCCGCAAACCTGCACAAGCGTTCCATTTCCGCTGTCCGAAATTCGGCAACCGGACGCTATCGTTCCAACCGAATCCCCATCGCAGACGATTTTAAATCCCGAGCTATCGGCAAGTGCCGAAACGGAACAAGAAGAGTCGCCCTTGCCCGCGGCGGAAACATTTTTCCATGCAGAATCTGCACAGACAAAGATCGCGTTTTCCTTCGATACAAACCTCATTTCGCCTTCGAATTCTCCGGTACATTTTCCAAGTTCGTTACTAGACGAAACGATTTCCACGCCCGAAGTTTCGTTCGTTACGTTGGTTACGTCATCGCCACAGGCGGCAAGGAGAAGTGCCGTTGTCGATAATAAAACCAGATGTTTTTTCTTCATAGTGTTCCTTTTGTTTTGATGTTGCGAAAAAACGGCAAAAACCGAAAGTGTAAAATTTGATTTTTCGTCATATCTATATTTTCCTTTCGGTTTTTAAAAAATATACATTCAATAATAACAATTTCGCAAAGTTTCGTCAAACATCTAGAGCTATTTATATTCCGGGATACTTTGTAAAATCCGTATTCCGAATTACGTTCTGTTTTTCAGACCGTTAGATTTTTAATGCGAACGTCCGCGACGCCTTTCGTTCCGCTCTTTTTTAAAGCGGCGCCTCTCCAAGGCGCGCTCCTTGCTCGGTTCGTAAACGCGACCTTCCTTGTAAGACGTTCGGGAAAGCAGCAGTCTTGAAATCTTTCCGAGCTTCAGGCGTTCGAGCGTCTGCTGGATCCAGACGCGATTCTCGGGTATGTACCAGAAGAAGAAGCGTTTCTGGTTGTTTTTCTGGGCCGGGGTTTTCGCCACATAGAGCGGCTTTCCGTCGGGGTACATTTCCGCATGGTACATTTCCGTCGCAATTGTCATCGGCGTCGGCGTAAAGTCCTGGACCTGTTCCAACCGAAAACCGAGCTGTTTCGTTTCGAGCGCAAGCTCCGCCATATCCTTTTCGGTGCAGCCCGGATGGCTCGATATAAAGTAAGGGATTATCTGCTGGTTCTTTCCTGCGGAAGCGCTTTCCCTGTCAAAGATTTCCTTGAACTTGTAGAACAGACTGAACGACGGCTTGCGAATAAGGCTCAGGACACTGTCGGATGTGTGTTCCGGGGCGACTTTCAAGCGCCCGCTCACATGATGCCAAATCAGCTCGCGCGTATATTCTTGATGGTCTTCTTGAAGCGACTTGTCGGTTGTCTCCTGCAAGAGCAAATCGTAGCGGACACCGCTTCCGATAAAAAGGTGCTTGACTTTCGGATTTTGGGAAACTTCGCGGTAAAGTTCCGTCAACTCGTGATGCCGCGTATTCATATTGTCACAAATCCGCGGAAATACGCAACTCGGGCGTGCGCATTTTTCGCAGCGGGAAACATCCTTTCCCCGCATCTTGTACATGTTCGCACTGGGACCGCCTAAATCCGTAATCGTCCCCGCAAAACCGGGCATCTGCGTCACGATATCCACTTCGCGAAGGATACTTTCCCGGCTGCGACTCGCCACGAACTTTCCCTGGTGCGCATTGATCGCGCAAAAACTGCATCCGCCGAAACAGCCCCGATGCGTATTGATGGAAAACTTGATCATCTCGAACGCAGGGACCGGGCCGCGTTTCTTGTAGCGCGGATGCGGCGCCCGCATATAGGGATATTCAAAACTTTCGTCCAGTTCGCCATCCTTCAACGGCGGATACGGCGGATTGATTACGACAGTCGATTCATCAACGTCCTGCAGGATTCGCCGCGCATGAATCCGGTTAGACTCCACTTCCGTTTTCCGGAACGCTTCGAACTGTTTTCTCTTACTTTGTACGCAATCCTCATAGCTAGGAAGGACCAAATCCTCATATTCCCGATTTTTAGGGACATGTCCCTTGGGAACGAGGAAGGCCGTTTGCGGAACGGAATTCATGTTCGAGAAAGGCACGCCTTTCTTCAGCAGGCGCAAAAGTTCCTTCATCGGTTTTTCGCCCATTCCGTAGATGAGCATGTCCGCACCCGTCGTTGCGAGAATCGACGGAAAGATTCTGTCGCCCCAGTAATCATAATGGCTGATGCGTCGCAAGCTCGATTCCAGCCCACCGATGACAATCGGAACATCCGGATAGAGCTGTTTCAAAATTTTCGCATAGACACTAGTCGCACGGTCCGGTCGAAATCCAGCCCTGCCGCCGGGAGTAAACGCGTCGTCGCTCCGAAGCCGCTTTGCCGCCGTGTAATGGTTTACCATGCTGTCCATGCCGCTCGATATGGCAAAGAACAGCCGAGGTTTCCCGAGCTTCTTAAAATCTCGTAAATCGTCCCGCCAGTTCGGCTGGGGAAGAATCGCGACACGGTAGCCCTCGTGCTCGATCAGGCGAGACATGACCGCATGGCCAAACGAAGGGTGATCGACATAGGCGTCGGCGGAAACGACAACGACATCGACAAAGTCCCAGCCGCGAGCCTCCAAGTCTTCCTTGGAAATCGGCAGAAATCCGTGATCCTGTTCCATCATTTTTTACCTTCCGGGCATGTGATTTCCGCGACCGATTCGATCGTGACATGGAGCTGCCTGACCAGCGGAGTCCCCGCAGCCCGATAGAACATTTCTTTCCCGAGCCGGCTCGATTCGATAAGACCAGCCGCTTTCAAGAGACGCAGATGGTGCGATACCGCCGGACTAGACATTCCCACCAGTTCGGCGATATTCGTCACACATTCCTCCGCGTGACAGAGCAGCCAGAAAATCCGCAGACGGGAAACATCTCCCAACTGCTTCAGCGCGCCCGCAACCTGCGTTGCCGCGCGCTCGGTAGGCATCCGTTTCGCAAGGATCAGTTCTTTTTCGGTAACGGGATGATTGTGCGACAATTTTAGTGTCCTTCCGGTGAAAAAATTTCTCTTTAAGATAGAAAAAGCCACACCAGGAATCGCGGTTTTCAAAACTCGAAATTCTCGTTCCGATACGGAAATCCGAAAATTTCTCCGAACTTCATCTTGCCACGGGGAAAGTCCCGAATTATATTTGAGATAAACGATTAAACAAATATTTAATCGTTTGATAAACCAAACCAAAGAGGTCCCGATGAAAAAGAGCTACAGAATCGCTGTCGATTGCCCGGTTTGCGCACAAAAGATGGAAGATGCCGCTAAGAAGACAAGCGGAGTCAAGGACGCCGCCGTCAACTTCATGCTGCTCAAGATGAAAGTGGAATTTGACGAAGGCGCAGACGAAAATTTCGTGATGAACGCAGTCCGCGAAAACTGCAAGAAAGTCGAATCCGACTGCGAAGTCATCTTCTAGAACTTTCCCCGACAACTCCGGAATTATTCCAATGGATAAAAAGCAAAAGAAAAATCTCTGCCGGATAGTTATTGCCGCACTCCTACTCGTAGCAGTACACTTTATCCCTAGCGGCGAAAAGACCAGGTTTTTATTCTATGCGATTCCTTATCTGGTAGTCGGTTACGATGTTCTCAAAAAGGCTTTCGAAGGTTTCTTGCACCGACATCCTTTCGACGAATACCTGCTGATGTCCATTGCGACCCTCGGCGCCTTTTTAATTGGATTCTTTAAAACGGGCGACTATGCCGAAGCGGTCGCCGTAATGCTCTTTTACCAGATCGGCGAATGGTTCCAAAGTTATGCCGTCGGCAAGAGTCGCAAGAGCATTTCGCAACTGATGGATATCCGACCGGACTATGCGAATATCGAAAAGGAAGACGGTTCGCTGGAAAAAGTTTCGCCAGACGATGTTCCCGTTGGAACGGTCATCGCCATCCAGCCGGGAGAGAAAATTCCCATCGACGGCGTTGTCGTCGATGGATCCTCGGCAATCAATACGGTTGCTCTCACCGGGGAATCGCTTCCTCGCGACATCTCGGTTTCCGACGAGGTACTTTCGGGAAGCGTCAATCTTTCGGGATTTCTCAAGGTCCGCACGACAAAGGACTTTGGCGAATCGGCTGCATCCAAAATTCTCGACCTGCTCGAAGATGCCAGTTCCCAAAAATCGAAATCGGAAAATTTCATCACCAAGTTTGCCCGGGTTTACACGCCAATCGTCACGCTTTTCGCGATTGCGCTTGCCGCAATTCCCCCGATAATCTCGCTCTTCCTCGGAAAACCTCCCGAATGGACCGTCTGGATCTATCGGGCATTGACCTTCCTAGTCATCAGCTGCCCGTGTGCGCTTGTCGTGAGCATTCCGCTTTCGTTCTTTGCGGGTATCGGCGGTGCATCCCGATCGGGCATTCTCGTCAAAGGTTCCAATTTTCTAGAAAGGCTTTCGCAGACAAAAACTATCTTTTTTGACAAGACGGGAACCCTGACCTGCGGAAATTTCGAAGTTTCGACCATTCACCCCGACATTCTCGACAAAGAAGAGCTTCTGCACATCGCCGCCCATGTCGAACGCTACTCCAAGCATCCGATAGCCTCGTCGCTCAAGCAAGCCTATGGCAAGGAAAACGACCTTTGCGCGGTCGAAGATGTTTCAGAAATTTCGGGTCGCGGCATTTCCGCAAGGGTCAACGGGAAAAAGGTCTATGCCGGAAACAGCAAGCTGATGGATGATCTCGGCATCAAGTGGCATGGCTGCCATCATGCCGGAACGGTTATCCACGTTTCCATTGACGGGACATACGCTGGGCATATCGTCATTTCCGATACGCCAAAACCCCATGCGCAAAAAGCAATCGAGGAACTGAAAAAGTGTGGAGTCAGAGAGACGGTGATGCTCACCGGGGATTCTCCCAAAGTCGCCGAGGACATTGCGCACAAATTAAAAGTTGACGATTTTTTCGCTGGCCTTCTACCCGCCGACAAGGTAAGAAAAGTCGAAGAATTCCTGCAACAGAAAAAATCGCAGGAAGAAGCGGTAGCCTTCGTCGGAGACGGTATCAACGACGCTCCCGTACTCTCCCGGGCAGACATCGGAATCGCCATGGGAGCGCTAGGGTCCGACGCCGCCATCGAAGCCGCAGACATTGTACTGATGGACGACGATCCGCTAAAGATTTCGACAGCTATCCGAATTTCCAGAAAATGCATGGGAATCGTCCGGGAAAACATCGCGTTCTGCATCGCGGTCAAGGCTATCTGTCTAGTCCTCGGAGCGTTCGGTTTTGCCAATATGTGGATGGCTATCTTTGCAGATGTCGGCGTGATGGTTCTCGCCGTTCTCAATGCGATCCGCTGTCTAAAAATTTCTCAATAGTTTCGCGCGAAGTCCGCATCCATTCCAATCTGACGCTTCAAATCCTCAATCGACGCGAACTTCTGTTCCGGACGGATGAACGTGAGCAAATCCACGCTGATTTTTTGCCCGTAGAGATCTCCCGAAAAATCGAGAAGATGCGCTTCGACAGCGAGCGGCAAGCTTCCAATCGACGGTTGGAGTCCGATTCCCACCACGGCCTTGTACGCTTCGCCGTTTTCCAAGCGAACTATCGCGACGTAGGAACCGTACTTGGGAATTAATTTATACGCCCCCGTCTGGACATTTGCCGTCGGAAATCCAATCGTCCGACCCAACCGCTTTCCCACGACAACCTTCCCGCAAATCCGATAGGGCCTTCCTAGAAAAGCATTCGCCCGTTCCACGGCTCCATTTTCCAGAGCGTTTCGAATTCTCGACGAGCTTAAAATTTCGCCGTCCCTGTACTTGGCGGACGCCTGGATGGCAGCGAGTTCCGGAAAAGCGGAAAGGATCGCTTCAAAGCTTCCCTTGCCAGCAGCCCCGAAGCGATGGTCGTGTCCGAGCACCAAGAACTTCGCGTTCAACTTGTTTAAAATTTCATTTTGGACAAAACGCTGGAAAGGCTCTTCGGCAACTTCCCGGGAAAACGGCAAGGCGACGAAATCAAGTCCCAACGAACGGATGAACAGTTCCTTTTCCTCGGTTGTCGTCAAAAGCGCGGGATGTCCCGGAACGCCAAGAACATGGCGTGTATGCGGTTCAAAGGACACGACTGTCGGGAGAAGCCCCTTCGCCTTGGCCTCTGTACGGAGAATCTGGAAAATTTCCTGATGTCCCAGATGGCATCCATCGAAATTGCCCACCGTAACGGCTCGTTCTTCAGGCATTTTCCATTCCAAGATAAAATTTGGGTGCGAGTACTCCTTCAGAAAGAACGCACGCAGCCTTGAGTTCCCCACATTTATCGACAGCAAAAATCAATTCCGAATTTGCCAGTTCAGAAGAATTCCACGTAATCGCGCGACCGTTTTGAAACGCCCGAACCTGTCTGTCCGTCAGTTCGACCACCGGGAAATCCATACAGTCCTGGGGTTTTAAAAGGGATTTTTCGGAAAGTTCTTCCGGTTTCACGGCATCTTCCAGTTTCAGATGCCCGATTCGCGTGCGACGAATTTCGGAAACCGTCCCGAAAGTTCCAAGCGCAAGCGCCATATCCCGCACAAGCGAACGGATATAGGTTCCCTTGGAGCAATCGCAGGAAAATCGGTAAGAGGACCGAATCTTTCCCGCGGCATTTTGGGGAGCTTCGCAAGGACCTTCCAAGCGCAAGTTCCGGATGAAAATTTTCCGAGCCTTCAATTCGACCGAATGTCCTTTACGCACAAGATCCGAAGCCCGGCGACCGTTGAGCTTAACTGCGCTGAATCCCGGCGGGACCTGCTCGATTTCCCCGGTAAAATTCGGCAAGACCTTGAGGATTTCCTCTTCGAAAATCGCACGGGAAGATTCATCTTCCCGAAGAAGCTCGCCGTCCCATTCATCCGTATCGGTCGAATACCCAAAGTGGGCGCAAAAGGTATAGGATTTTTCGCCTGCTTCCACAAAGGGCAAGAGTCTTGTCGATCGACCAACCGCCGCGACAATCAACCCCGAAGCCCGCATATCCAGCGAACCCGCATGCCCGACCCGTCGGGTCTTGAAGATTTTCCGCAAGGGAAAAAGGGCGTTGCACGAGGTAACGCCAAAAGGCTTGTCCAGTAAAATCAAGCCCGAGAGCGAAGGGCTAGAGTTCACCCGAATCCTTTAATTCAGCAAGGATCTCTTCGATGTGCATCGCATGGTCAAGGCTTTCGTCTAGGACGAAATTCAGCTGGGGAATCTTGCGAATCTTGAGCGCCTTGCCCAAGTAAGTGCGAATGAATCCCGAAGAATTCCGAAGTCCGATGAGGGACGAAGCCTTTTCCCTGTCCGACCCGAGTACCGAAATATAGACTTTCGCATAGCTCAGATCATTCGTGATTTCCACCCGGCTGATCGTCACGAAGCCGACCCGCGGATCTTTGAGCCCTTTCATCAGGAGCTTGCTGATCTCTTCGCGGAACTGTTCGTCTAGCCGTACGGTTCGCGGCACGCGACGATTTCCGTGGCCGTGGGAATTTCTAGGCATCAGGCATCCTTCTTTTCGGCATTCGCCTTTTCTTCTGCGTCTTTCTTCGCCTTGGCCAATGCTTCATCGCGAGCGACATCGGCAAGAGTACGGGCAACCGTGACTTCCTTGAAGAACATCAGCGTATCGCCTTCCTGCAGATTGTCATAGCCCTTCAAGCCGATACCGCATTCGAAACCGCGCGCCACGGACTTGACATTGTCCTTGTGACGTTTCAACGACTGGACTTCGGTCTGTCCGAGTTCTACGCCATTGCGATAGACGTGGACACGGCTGTTGCGATCGACCTCGCCGTCCGTAACCATACAACCCGCGATAATGCCGACCTTCGGGATCTTGAACACCTGGCGGATTTCCGCTTCGCCGGTAAGCTCTTCGCGAGTCGTCGGCTTGAGAAGTCCTTCGACCGTATTCTTGATATCGTCGATAATTTCGTAAATGACGCGGTAATTCTTGATCTGGATGCCTTCCTTCTGCGCCATTTCGCGAATCGAAAGCGACGGCATCAGATGGAACGCGATAATCACCGCCTGGGAAGTCGATGCAAGCAGAATATCGGAATCGGTAATCGCTCCGACGCCCTTGCGGATGATATTGACCTTGACTTCGCTGTTCGAAAGCTTTTCAAGGCTTGCGGCAATCGCTTCGGAAGATCCGCCCACGTCCGCCTTGATAATCAGGTTGAGTTCGGAGACGGTTCCGTTCTTGACGCCTTCGTATGTCGATTCAAGAGAAATCGACTTGCGGGCGCGCAGGTCGCGTTCACGGGCAGCCATCCGGCGCTTGGAAGCGATTTCACGTGCGGACTTTTCGTCTTCGACCACGGCGAGTTCGTCACCGGCCTGCGGAGTTCCGTCAAAGCCCAAAACCTGGCACGGAGTCGACGGTCCCGCTTCCTTCATCTGCTTGCCGCGATCGTCGAACATCGCACGCACACGTCCGGCATAGATGCCGCAGACAAACGGGTCACCCACATGAAGCGTACCGTTCTGGATGAGAATCGTCGCCATGGAACCCTTGCCCGGATCGAGCTTCGATTCCACAACCGCGCCGCGGGCACGGGCAGATTTCGAAGCCTTGAGTTCCAGGACTTCCGCTTCGAGAGCGAGGGTTTCGAGGAGCTGCGGCATTCCGGCACCGGTACGCGCCGAGACTTCGATACAGCTCACGTTACCGCCCCACTGTTCCACTTCGACGCCGCGTTCGGCAAGCTGCGTCCGAATCTTGTCCGGATTTGCCGTCGGAAGATCCATCTTGGTAATCGCGACAACGATAGGAACCTGTTCCCGATGGGCAAGTTCAATGGACTCCACCGTCTGGGGCATCACCATCGAATCCGCGGCGACGACAAGGACGATAACATCCGTTACCTGGGAACCGCGGGCACGCATCGCGCTGAACGCTTCATGGCCCGGTGTATCGAGGAACGTAACCTTTCCTACGGATGTCGTCACTTCGTAAGCGCCGATATGCTGCGTAATACCGCCGGATTCCCCGGAAACAACATGCGTCTTGCGAATCCAGTCAAGAAGAGATGTCTTACCGTGGTCCACATGTCCCATCACCGTAACGACAGGATGACGCGGTTCCTGGTCCTCCGACTTTTCATCTTCCACGCCGCCGAGAGATTCCTCTTCATACTCCTCCATCAGCTGCGCTTCGTAACCGAATTCATCGGCAAGGATCTGAATCGTATCGAAGTCAAGCCGCGCGTTGATCGTCACCATCATGCCCATTTCCATGCACTTCGCAATGACTCGTGCGGGCATTTGATCCATCATTCCGGCAAGTTCTCCGACCGTAATGAAATCCGACGTCTTCAAGATCTTGCGCTGTTCACCATCCGTTGCCGTGCTCTTGTCCTTATGGTAAACCTTCTTGACCGGGTTCTTGGAAAGAGAAGCCATCACGCGCGAAACATTCTGGCGAATCGCATCCTGCTGTTCGCCCTGTTCAAAACGATTGTCCTTGTTGTCCCGACCGTTCTTGCCGCGCTTGCCCTTGAAGCGATCCTGGGTTCCGCCATGGTTCGGGCCGCCCTTGCCACCGCCGAAACGGTTGTTTCCGTTCGCATTGTTCTGCGCATTCGCAAAGACGTCCTGCATCGCCTGGCCGGAAAAATGTCCGCCGCGCGACTGGCCGCCAAAAGAACGCGAACCGTTTCCAGGACCCGAAGTCCCGTTCCGGTAATGAGGTCCTCCCGTACCGCGACCTGCGCCCGGTCCAAAATGCCCGGTATAGCCTTGGCTTGAACCGGCATTGCGATTCCGATGCTGCGCCGCAGCCTGCTGTCTCGATTTTTCGATACGGGCAAGAATCGCCGCATCCGGCTTGAAAACCTGCGCTTTCATTTCCACTTGGCGCAGTTCGCCGACAGGTACCGCATGGACCTGAGGCCTCGACGGAGGAGTCTGGGGCTTCGCTGCAGGAGAAGGCTTTGCCATCGGAGCTTGCGGAGCGGAAGACTTTACTTCCACGGGTTTTGGCGTCTGACGGGCCGAAAGCGCCGGCTTGTTTTCTGCGGGAACGGGTTTTGTCTCTGACGGAGCGGGAGCGGCAGACTCTGCAGTCGAATTAACCGGATTACCGTTCTCCGGTTTCGAAACCGGCGGCGTAACCTTCGGCGTTTCCGCCACTGCGCTAGCCACAGCAGGCTTTACCGGAGAAGCGGACTTCGCCTGCAAACCTTCGGCAGGCTTCGAGGCAATCGGCTTGGAATTTGGCCGAGTAGCGCTTTCTGGACGCGACAGTTTGACGCTTCCAAACTTACCCTTGACAACCCGATGGGAATCTGTCGATGCCGCTGGTGTCGGAGCCTCCGACCGGGAAGAAGCAGCCTTTTCGTCCGCAATTTTTTTCTGGTTCTTGCGCAAACCGGCAGTCTTGGCCCGGCGCGCTTCCGTCTTTGCCTTTTCGTCCATCACTTGCGCTTCGATCGAAGCAAAAGACATTTGTGGAACTGGGGAAAACGGTGTCAAGACCTGTACACCATTTTCATGCAAGAGCGCGACAACGCGGCTCGCATCGACGCCATGTTTCCTGGCCCATTCGCCCGGGGTGATCATAACTTCATTACTCATCTATGCTTTTGCTCCAATGTAACGAACTTCTAGACTTCCTTAACCTTCCACTTCCGCATTTTCGTTTTCGGAAACGGGAGCATCCTCGGCTGGCGGTTCGGTTTCGCTAGAAGCATCTTCCTTGAAAGGAGAGGCATCCTCCGACCGCAGTCCGTTTGCCTTGGCGATTTCGCTCGAACGCGCAGTCGTAATCCGCTGGCGCTCCTCATCGCTCTTTTCGGACCATTCCTTTTCCCCGAAGACATCCAGATCGTGCTCCACCAGGAGGGAAGCCAACTTGACGTTCTGTCCGTTTCGACCGATCGCCTGCGCCAGATCTTCATCGGCGATAATCACGACAACGCGGCAAGTTCCCGGCACTTCGAAAAACTTGACGATATTCGCCGGGGAAAGGGCGTGACGGATAAAGGTTACCAGATCCGGATCCCAATGGACGATATCGATGCGTTCGTTCCCGAGTTCGCGAACAATCGCCTGGACACGGGCGCCCTTCATGCCGACACACGCTCCGACCGGGTCGATTCTCGCATCGCGAGCCAAAACGGAAATCTTTGCGCGGTAGCCCGGATCGCGGACCACGCCCTTGATTTCCACGGAGCCGTCAAAGATTTCAGGGACTTCCTGGCGGAAGAGCTCATATAGGAACATCTCGCTCGTACGCGAAAGGATGACCTGCGCCCCGTTCTTCGCAGATTCGGCGACAGCCTTGATGACCGCCTTGACCGAGCTTCCCTGCTGGAAGCGTTCCTTCGGAAGCTGCTCCTTGAACGGAAGGACCGCTTCGGTCTGCCGACCGATAGAGACGATGGCATTGCGACTTTCAATGCGGAGGACCTCGCCATTGACAATCGAGCCGATTCGGTCGCGATACGTTTCCACGATTTTGTTGCGTTCGGCATCGCGGATATGCTGAATCAGAAACTGCTTCGCCGTCTGGATAGCCTGGCGACCGAATGCGGAAACCGGAAGTTCCATTTCAAGATGGTCTCCGGCCTGGACATCCGGGTTCACGTCGCGCGCCTGTTCGACTAGCATATAATGCTCATCCATCTCCTGGACAGCCGCGGCATCGAGCGACGGATCATAGTCCGGGTAGTCATCGACAATATCGACCACCAAGGCAATCGAGATTTCATTCGTCTCTTTGTCGATGTGCACTTCAAAATGCTTGTCGATATTCAAGTACTTGCGGGCTGCGGTGATCAAGGCATCCTTGAGCGCCTCTTCCACGACGGAATCGTCGATATTCTTAACATCGACCACGGCCTTCAAGGCTTCGATCAGATTGATTTTGGGTTCCTTGTTCTTCATTGTCATAAGAGCCTTTGTTTTTAGAATTGAACTTCTACTTTGGCAGAGAGTATCTCGGACCTAGGAACCAAGACCTGTTCTGTCACGCCTTTTATCGACAGGGTTAAATTCTGTTCATCGAGAGCGACAAGCGTCCCGGAAATCGGCTTTCCCGATTCGCGCGTAATCCGCAGGAGACGGTTCAGGTTGCGCTCAAAATCCCGAGTGGACTTCAGGGGACGGTCTATCCCCGGAGAAGAAACTTCCAGCGTATAGGCGCCAGCCATCAGCGATTCGTCCCCATCCATCGCATCGGAAAGATGACGGCTGACCGCGGCACAGTCCTCGACATCGACGCCATCCGCCTTGTCGATATAGATGCGAAGAATCTCGCGTTTCCCGGCCTTGAACATGTCAAATTCGACAAGCTCCACACCGACAGCGTCGCAAGCTTCGGCGATCAGGGAATCCAGTTTTTCCCGATTATCCAAATACACCTCATAAAAGAAAGGATCGTTTACATAAACGAACCGTAGGCATTGTCAAATAGAGAAAATTTGACGGTATCGGGCAACCGACAATCGCGAAATCCAGGCCTTTTGCCGCCTGAAGCCTCAAATCCGGAGAATTCGACACTAAAATTTTGTATCTTTGCGCCATGCTTTCTGGACTTATCCTCATCCTGATCAGCCTTATCGGCACAGCCGGAACCGTTTTCTACTTCAAGCGGAACCTCGTCCGCATCGCCGAAAAGAACAGGTCTATCGAAAGCAAGTCCAAGCGGATTCTGAACTACCCGCTTACTATCCTCTGGTACGGCTACCTGCTCGTATTTTTCGTAGGTCTTTCGGTAAACAATCTCATTTTTGATTGACCGCCTTCTTCGCTTCGCTCCACAGAGCGAGCAGTTCCTCGGGAGAACGCTCCTTGAGGGATTTTTCGGAGTCTTTCGCCTTGGAAATTTTTTCAAGCGCCCGATAGCGAGCGTCGAACTTGGTATTTGCGCGGATCAGGGCCGTTTCCGCATTCAAGCCGAGATGTCGCGCCAAGTGGCAGATGGTAAAGAGCAAGTCGCCGAGCTCCTCTTCCATACGTTCCCTGTTGGGGTTTTCCGCAGTCGCCTTTCCGTATTCGTCCAGAAATTCGCCGTATTCCTCGCGAACCTTTTCAAGAACCGCCTCGTCGGACTTCCAGTCGAAACCGTCCTTCCATGCCCTGCGCCCCATTTCCTGCGCACGCGCAAGCGTCGGCATACTTCGGGAGACCTTGTCCATCGCCGATTTTTCCTTCAGGCCCGCATTGTTCTTTTCGGTCGCCTTGATTTCTTCCCAACGGACAAGGACTTCGCCCGTTCCGTTCACGTGGGCGTTTCCAAATACATGCGGATGCCGTCGAACCATCTTTTCGCACACCGCCTGCACCACATCGTCAATGCTAAAGTCTCCATGTTCCTCGGCGATCCGTGCGTTAAAGACAACCTGAAACAATACATCGCCGAGTTCTTCGCACATGTGCGCCTTGTCGCCCGCCTGGGCGGCATCGATAAACTCCGACGACTCCTCTATCAGATAGGGCAAGAGGCTTTGTGTCGTCTGTTCCCTGTCCCACGGGCATCCGTCTTTCGCCCGGAGCCGTTTCATAATATCCACAAGATCAGCAAAGGAATATTTCATGGAATGCAAAACTAGCAATTTTCCTGTCCAAGTTCTCGACCGGAAATCTTTCCCAAAAAGCCTCCTCAAACTTCCAAAGCCACCAGAGAGACTTTACTTCCGCGGAACCCTCCCCGATTTCGGCAAATCATGGATTGCCATGGTCGGAACAAGGCGCCCGAGTCCTTACGCGGAAGACATTTGCCAAAGGCTAATCGCCCATCTGCGGAGAACCGAAGCCGTCGTCGTATCCGGCCTCGCCCAGGGAATCGACAGTTTCTGTCACATGCATGCGATCCGCTCAAACATTCCGACCGTCGCAGTCATCGCCCAGGGAATCGACGCGAGCATCGGAGGTTCCCGTGGAAACGTCGCCAGGCAAATTCTGCAAAACGGGGGCGCTATCCTTTCCAAATATGCGGGCAAGACTCCTTCCCGGAAATTCATGTTTCCCGAAAGAAACCTCATTATCGCGGGACTTTGCAAGAGCACGACCCTTGTCGAAAGCAGGGAATCCGGCGGCGGGATGCTGACAGTTCGCTTCGCCCGGGAACTCAAGCGACCGGTTCTCTGCGTACCGGGAAACATTCTTTTTGAAACCTCGCAAGGTCCTAACCGTAGCATCGCCAAGAAAGAAGCCATCCCCATCTGGCAACCCGAAGACTTTCCGGATCTTTGCGGAGCGAAACGGTTATCCGATCCGACGCCGAAGGATTTGCTCCAAACGGGAATCCGGCTCGAAAACGACGCCCAGAACCTATTCCGGAAATGCGCGGGCTTTACCTATTCCATAGAAACGCTCCGACAGGACTTTGACATTTCCATTTCAAGACTTTTAGCTATATTGACGGAACTGGAAATTGCAGGACTGGTCCATTCAAGAGACGGAAATGAATTTCACTTTTTAGCTGCGGAGGCGTCGTGATCGTTCGGAAAATCGGATTTTTTCAAATTTTAAGCGCTGTATTGGTCGTCGTCACCGGAGCATTCTTCTGGTCGTTTATCCTAGGCGAAAACGGTCTGTGGAATCAGCACAAACTAAAAAAACAGATCATACGCCTTGAACAGGAAAAAGATTCGCTCCAAGCAGAGCTCCTTGTCCGGCACCACGAAGGGGATCGCCTGCTCAAGGACCCCTTCTATATCGAATCAATAGCCCGTACAAAGTTCGGCATGGCAAAAAAGGACGAAATCGTTTACCAGTTTATCGACGAATAACGCGTCACCAGATAAAAACTCCGATGCCCGCCAAGACCTGGTGAGAAACACCTTTCAGCTTTCGAAAGCCCAGATCGTGATCCAGAAAATTCGCCAGATATTTTAAACGCAGCGATATCGAAGAAATCGGAGCTTCGGACCGCCGGGAATGGATTGACAGCAAGCGCACCTCTCCCGAAACGCCAGCCAGATAGGCTGTCGAACGGTTGTCTTCTACATAACGTCTGAGAAGATGATAGTTGTTGTTCGGTTTGTCCGCATAATAGTAATAGTCCGCAGAATTATCCGGAAGCATCAGTTCCGCCGACGCAACGCCGAGAAAAGGTTCCACCTTAAAAAAACGACTGTCAAAAACGACAAAGCCGAACGTCATGCCGCCTTCCAGAAAGGCAAGATCGCTTTCCTTCTCCCAGAGGACATCGGCAAATTGACGGTTCCCGCGCGTTTCCAACACTCCAAACGAAAAGAACGGCGTAAAAACCATCCGATAAAGCTGGATGGGAATCGCCACATAGTAATTCCCATAGCGATGTCGAAAATCCTTTTTAAAATCCGATGTCAGAAATCCGATGCCCGCCAAGAATTCAAAGCCAATGCCATTGCCGTATAAATGCGCACGAAAGACATCGGTCGAAAGATCGGCTTTTTCCTTTTGCGTCTCCACCAAGAAATTTTCCCGAAGCCAAATCCCGTTTTCATCATTCGGGTATTTCCGGACAAAGTCTTCACCCGACTTGAAAAACGTCCGATTGCGCGAATCGCCACGGTCCCAAGAAAAGATTACCGGGAAAAACGCGGGAATCGCATCCTTGTAAAACTCATCTACCGGAGACTTTTGAACTTGCACAAACAGGTTATCCATCTTTTGTTCCGTCCACGTAAAATTTCGCTCTAGATAGGCAAATAGTTTGTCGTGAAAATAGGTGACACCGTTGCTTTCACTAAACGATTCGAAAGCACACCGATCAGCAACGGTACTCGTCCACTTCGCCTGCGGAGCGAACAGCCGACGTTCGCGAACAAGTTCCGACCATGCGGAATCGTATCTCTGGATTTGCAAGTAGATTAGCCCCTTTTCCATCCGGGAAAAAGGGCAAAAATTGTCCGAATACATTCCATCCAGAAAAGAAACCGTCTGCAAGACAAGAGCCGAATCTCCGTCCTGTAATGATTTCAGCAGCAGCGTCCGCCCACGACGCACCATTTCTTCTGCAGAAGGCGGGAGCGCGAGAATCGCCTGTTCCACATCCGAAGCGAAAAGCGTCCAAGAGAGAAGAAAAAGCCAAAGAATTGTCTGTCGCATAGCCTAAAAATAATTCTTATCGGCGAACTCTATTCGATGTCTTTCAACAAGGCGCCGTGAACCGCTATGTCGTCCAGCCATAAATCCGCAGAATCGGCAGCGTAGAAAACCGTAGCCTTGCAATGTTGATTTACCTCGTCCCACGAATAGGAGGCATCCAAGGAAGATCCGCGCACGGCATTGAAATCTTTTACGGGAAGCGCATAATCCGTCCAAAAAGAATCCAGCACGACCTTGGTCTCAAAAACCGTATTTTTCAGCAGGTTTTCGGCGCGGCAGACAAATTGTATTCGAACGGTTCCTTCGCCTTTTGCCGCAAAAAACAGGGAATCCACACGGGACAAGTCCCGATAGACGCGTTTTGCATCGGGATAGCTCCCATCCATTCCCCAGTTAAAACCGACCATCGCCTTTCCGCCCGAAGCATCGACAAGATTAATGTGCAAGGCGTTCCCATGTCTTTCGTCGGCAAAGACCCGGTGCGATGTCAAATGATGCGTGGAGTCGTTCGTAAAATCCGAATCGAATGCAGCCCACCACCGACTCCCGCCATTAAAGCGGTGCAACAGGGTATAGGGAGAATCCCTGTCCGAAAAATTTTCTACGACAATCCGACCGGAACTTTCCTCTAATAGATGCCAGCTGCCATCTTTCATCAAGACGATATCTTCCCGTCTTAAATTTCCCGGAAGCGGCAAATGCCAATTCCCGAACTTATCGCCTCGCGTAAAAAATCCCGTCCCATAGACCGCTATTCTTTGATTCGCTTTCGCCTTTCCAAAAAACTTCGGCGGTTTCTTGACTTCAATTTTCACAATGGATCCGGCTTGTGCACACGGGGCATACCCCAAACCTTTGCCATGCGCATTGACAATTAATCCCACGTGCGCACAGAGGCCGGCATCCACTAAAAACATTCCATTCCTATCCGAGATAAATGCGGAATCCCGAACAACGCTTTCCCCTTGCTCGGTTTTAGCCGCCCAATTTCTCCGCTCGGCTACCTGGACGACAGCAAAGGGAATCGGAGCACCATGGGCATCCAAGACCACCACCAAGATGGAATCCTCCAACGGAACTAGACGCTGAGCCTTGATCACATTTTCGTGTTCGCTGGTCCCTCCGGCAACATGATTCTCGCAAGAACTGAAAAGATAGAGCAAGACACAGAAAATACAAAGCCGACAGATCATTCCACAATCTCTTTTTCGGCTTCGAATTCACTTGTCGGAGTTGCCGCGACAGGAAAAATCTGCAAGGCGATCTGCATCACCGTATCGCTATTGGAATCGTTGTGCACCAACGAAGCGACCCGGCTTTTGAACTTTTCCGCTTCCGCCAAGATCATCCGAAAGCAGGTTCGGGAAACGCCTACGGTCATCCCGACGACAAAACGTCTATCCTTTTTCCACTTTTGAACCGCCTGCGAAGCTTTGCCCAGCATATCGCAATGATACCTGATTAGGGAAGTCCTGTGCTGGGGACTCCCGCTCCGAAGGGCGCGATGCGTCTGCACCCAAAACCCTTCGGAATTTTTCTCGATAAAATGATACCGGCTTAAAATTTGAACGGCAAGCCTCGCATCGTCTTCGCTGATCGCCGGCTTCAGGGACTTCGCCAACAGTGCGTAGTCGTCCTTGAAATCAAACAGCGTAATCAGTTCCCGGACTGCGGGAATAAACCAACGGCTGTAATACTCGGAAAATCCCGACGAAATTTCCACCGGGCGTATGGAACCTCGCATCTGCAAAAGTTCCAGACGCGAACGCTCCTTTTGAGCGCCCTCTTTCGCCTGGCAAAAACGGACCAGCTTGTGCCAATATTCCAGTTCCGAACCAGAAAGGCCTACCGCCTTTCCGACCGTTTCAATCGTTTTTTCGCTTAAATTTCTTTCCCCGAGCATCACTTGGCGCAAAAAATTGGGATTGCCAATTCTCGCCCTTTGCGCAATGGCGCGCCAGGAAAATCGAGCATGATTTTGCGAATCGTGAAAATCGCGCAAGAACAAACGAAAATCTTCATACTCGAAAACAGATTTCATACCTTTCAAATTTAGCCCGGACCAAACAAAACAGCCAGTAAAATTTTATTTAAATGTATTCACTTCGAATACAAAAAACAGTTTTCACGAGAATGAGACGACTCCGTTGCAAAAAAAATTCCTGTGAGAACTTCACAGGAATCAAAAAGATGGCGGATCGAACCCCGAACTTACCAGGAGGGGAGCAATGATAGAGTTGTTAGAGGATTTACCTTTCCGCCAAAACTCTAGACCCTAATATAGAAGAATCTATCTTAAAGGGCTAGTATTTATTGCTTACTTCCGCGGTTTCCGAATAACAGCGAGTTCTTCGTGGAACTCGATGTGGCAGTGCGGTTCAAAACGGAATCCTCCGCGACGGTGGCGATTCAGTCCCATCACGTCGGAGACTTTTTCCAGATGATCCACAACACGGTTCAAGCGGCTTTCAAAGTTCGGGTTTACCGGGTCGATGCAGATTTCGGGATCCCGCTTAAATTCGCGGTTCTCGAATTCTTCGCGTCCCGTTTTCGTATATTCGCGCAAGATATTACGAAGAATACGGGCCGGAACGTTGCGCATCAGGTGCTTGCCATTTACCGAAATGGAATCGTCCGTTTCGTAGTAAACGATTTCCGCGACATGGTTTATCTTGTGGAGAAGCTCGTCATGAGCCTTCTGGACCGGAGGCCAGACGCTGTATTCTTCCTGGACCAGCGAAGAAATCAGTCCCGCAAACGGATCCTTCGTCTTCACATCCTTTGCATAGATAAACTCGGCAATGGTGACCGGAGCGCCGTAGTAGCGATCCTTGTAGAGGAGACGGGTTCCCGTAAACGTATCGACAACATCCGTATCGGCGCGAACGCAAAGCTTGTCCGCATACTTGGAAAGTCCCAAGTCGATCGGAAGCTTTTCTAGGCATTCAGCGAACTTGACGACCTTGCCGACCGCAATTCCGCTGACATAGAACGTATCGCCTTCCTGGTTTCCGATTAGGCGTCCAACCAAAGACTCTTCCGCAGAATACTGGCAAGCATAGACCTTGATATTTTCGAACGCAGGCAGGTCCAATAGGCACGGACTCTGCTGGAACGCGCGAAGAAGCCATGTCGAATATACCGTTGACGGATGATAGGATCCGTTAGAACGATTGACAAGGAAGTCATGCCGTTCGTTACCTTCGACATTCCCTTCCACAAAGCGGAAGTTTTCATGAAACAGATTGCGCTTTTCGATAAGGCGCAAAACTCCCAGACGCTGATCCTGCATATCGTAGAAATCGCGGATATAGGGGAGATAGGAACGCATCAGCGCACGCTTCGGAATCGATGCCAATTGCTTCAGCTTTTCAAACATCCGATTTCCAAAAGCATCCAGGTTTTCGCCCTTTGAAAGAAGCCAGTTCGAGAAGCCTTCAATCATCAGCGCATTGTCCTCCACGCTGACCATTTCGTCTTCCTGCCACGCATTTTCAATCAATTTGCGGCTGGTGACACTTGCGTTCTGGACTAGAGGAACCAGGTCTTCTGTCCGGAAGGAAAGAAGGAGTTCGCTGTAGGCCAACTTCAGAAAAATATTCGGTATTTTATTTTCATTATCCTGCATAGCTATAATTTATTTTTTTACACGCGTTTTGCCCACCCCCTTTTTGAATTAAAAGCATTTTTAATGGTATTTTTGAGACTTTTCTATATTTTTGGCATGAAAAGTCCTCGAATCCACGCACTTTCCGAAGATGTCATCAACAAAATCGCAGCCGGGGAGGTGGTGGAACGCCCCGCATCGGTAGTCAAGGAGCTGGTCGAAAACTCGCTAGACGCCGGAGCTAGCCGGATTGAAATCCAGATTGTGAACGGCGGAAAGACCTCGATCCTGATTCGGGACAACGGTTGCGGCATGTCGGAAACCGATTTGGATATTTGCTACAAGCCCCATACCACGTCCAAGCTCATTTCCGCAGAAGATCTTTTCCATCTAGCGACCAACGGTTTTCGAGGCGAAGCGGTCGCATCGATTGCCGCCATTTCGAAGCTTTCCATTACAAGCCGTGAAGCCGACGCTTCCGAAGCCCATACGCTGCATCTAGTCGGCGGAAACCTCGAAGCGAAGTCGACAGACGCCTCGCCACGCGGAACGACATTTCTAATCGAAGACCTGTTCTTTAACGCCCCGGTCAGAAAGACGTTTCTCGGCAGCGATATGCTCGAAGCATCCCGGGTACTCGACACGGTGACGCGAATCTCTATGGCGCATCCAGACGTACGCTTTGATTACAAGGTCAACGGGCGAGACATCTTTACAGGCGTCGAAGGAAGCGATTCGCGAAGCCGAATCGCCGAAGCGCTTGGCACTTCCATCGCGAAGTCAATGCTTCCGGTCGATTATGAAGAAGCGGGTATCCGGGTTTCGGGATTTGCGGTCCCCCCCGATGCGCTCCAGAACAAGCGGAACAAGCTCTACTTCTATGTGCAAAAACGTCCTATCTGGAATCCCGTCATGACAAAGGCAGTCGCCCGAGCGTATGAGCCATACGGAAATTCCAGTGCACCGATTGTTGTCCTCTTTCTGGAAATGCCCGAGACCTCGGTTGATGTGAACGTCCACCCGACGAAGCGCGAAGTCCGGTTCGCCAACGAGAACGATGTCTTCACAGCAGTCCATCACGCCATTCGAGACGCTTTCCAAAAATCCGAAGAGGAAAAACACCCGTCGATTCGCATTGCGGATTTTTCGCAAGGCCGCATGGCGAACTCCGAGGATTCCGCGTTCCTATCTTCCCTACCACAGGCCAAGCCTCTCTTTGCAAAAGTCCAACCGGTTCAAACGATTCCCGAAACGCATTCCGCCACAAAATCCCATACGGCCACATCCAGTCCGGCCTCTGATGTGACAAAAAATGTCAAAGACTCCAAGCCGCGGTACAACACGGAAGACCCAAGCGAAATCATCCAGGACCTTTTTTCCCTGCCCGAAAACGGAAACATCATCCCGCTCACGCCGCAGAACCTGCGCCCGCCTATCCGCATGGATAAGGCAACACCGCCACAGTTTTTCCAGCTGTCAAACACCTATCTCGTGTGCGAAGACAGCGAAGGACTTTTGCTCATCGACCAGAATTCGGCCCATCAGCGAATCCTCTACGAACGCGCCCTAGCCTCCCTGAATGCGGAGACCTCCCTGGAAAGCCAAGAGCTTCTGTTTCCCGAGATAATCGAACTAACCCCGACAGAAGCAAGCGTTATCCCGGAACTCATCCCGATGCTCGACAAGCTGGGATTTCACCTGGAGCTTTTTGGCAAGAACACCTACCAGCTCCGCGGAACCCCCCGAGACCTGCCCTTTTCCAGGTCCGTTGAATCGCTCAAGACCCTCATCGCCGACATTCTCTGCGGGGATAATCCGGGAAACCCTTCCCGCGAGGCGCTGTCACGAGCCTGGGCAAAGAGCAACGCTATCCAGGCGGGAGATAAGCTCGGGTTCGAAGAGATGACACACCTGATGGCAAGCCTTCTTTCTACGCAAGACCCGATGAGTTCCCCGAGCGGGCGCCCCACCCTGATGCGCCTTCCCATTTCCGAAATCAACAAGCGATTCAAGCGCTGACGCTCTCGCCTTCGAACCAGGATCTTTACAGATACCGTTAGTTTGTATATTGGAAAACCGTGATTAGACTGCACAAGATCTTTCTGCTTTTGGCGATTTCCAAAATCGCCTTCGCCTTAGAACTTTCCTTTTCGGGAAACCAGAGCGATATCCGTTGGAAGGCAGCGTCCTCCGAACATTTCCGCTTTGCCTATCCGGCGGAATACAGCACCCATGCAGGCATCGTCGCCTCGACAGCGGAAGCGGTCTATGATTCGATCGTTTCGCGCTACCACATCGAGATGCCGCTCAAAATCGACGTTTCGCTCCAGAACGCCCTGTATGCAAACGGATCCGCGGTGCCAAACGAAAACGCGATGAACCTTTTCCTTTCGAACTGGGATTTTAAAATCCGAAGTACGCATCCCTGGATAACCGATGTCGTCACCCACGAGTTTTCACACTTGGTGAGCATCGAAAGCGGAAGCAAGTTGCCGCACTTCATCTACGGGCTTCAGCTTTCCTACATGGATTACTATAACGAGCGTTTGACGCAAAATGCGGCTATTGTCGTGCCCTTTACCCTACAACCGCTCTGGTTCGCCGAAGGAACCGCCCAGTTTGAATCCGCCCGGATGGGTTTTGACGCCTGGGATAGCCACCGCGACATGCTGCTCCGCGTCGCCTCCCTGAGCGACGGGCTGCTCGACCTAAACTATATGCACGACTTTGCGGACAATTCGCTCCAAGCGGAACTCGGCCCCTACACCCAAGGTTTTTCCCTTGTCCGCTACATCGACGCCGAATACGGTCCGGACGCCGTTCCAAAAATCTGGCGCGAGCTTTCCAAGATGCACCGGGTCACCCTTTCTAGTGCGCTCCAAAAAGTCATCGGTATCGATGAAGACTCGCTTTACAGAAAATGGAAAGAATCAACAGTCAGGCACTATGAACAGGAAAGGGAAAAGCTCGGGACTTTGATCACCGGGAAAAAATGGACGGAGAACGCTTTCTACCAGGACTATCCCGCAATCGCTGGCGGCAACCTCTATGGAATTTCCAACTTTGGCAGTCCATGGTTCGATGGCGGCATCTTTAAGATACCGGATAATTTCCGCGACTCCGTTTCGGTCCAGGATTCCATTATCGATATTTCCCAATTTGCCGGGAATCCTTTCAAAACAAAAAAACCGTGGTTTGACAAAGGCATTTCCGTTCGGGACGTTTCGGGACGCGGAACACTGCTCGCCTACACGACATTTGCGAAGCGCGACAGAAATGGACACGCCCACTTTGACATCGCTGTCGCCGATACAAACGGACAAAATGCCCAGGCGACAGTTCTCGCCGACGCGGTCTATCCGGATATTTCTCCCGACGGGAAAGAAATCGTTTTTGCGAGACGCGAAATCCATTCGACGCGTTTCGTGCTGAGCAAAGTGGAAACCCCCGACTTCAAGAATGAACGCCCGGGTGAAATTCAAGATATCTATATTCCCGACGAAAAACTTCTCTACTACAACATCTACACGCCTAAATTCAGTCCCGACGGGAAAAAAATTCTCTTTGGATTCTTTGACGACAGGAACCGCGGAATCGCCTGCATCCAAAGCGACGGTTCGAATCTTCAAGTTTTATCGCAAGAGGGAATCGATTACCGTGACGCCAACTGGATCGACGACGAAACCATCATCTATTCGAGCAATCGAAACGGCATTTTCAATCTGTATTCCAAAAAGCTGGCAAACGGCACGGAGCATCCCCTGACAAATGTCCTCGGGGGAGCCTTTTCACCGACAGTCGATTCGGGAACCGTATTCTACACCAACTACGACAAGGACGGCTTTTCGCTCTACTCGATTGAGCTATCCGACTACGACGCGACAACGGATTCCGTTTTCACCCGGTTCGACACGACCTATACGGTTTGTCCGCAGCCTGTAGATGCGATTGCCGTTCCGGATTCGTCCGAAATTACGCAAACGGATTCCTCGTCCGCGGATTCCGTATTTGCCGATTCCGCAAGAAACGCTCCGCCCTGTCAGACCGACACCTTGATTGCCAAACGGGATTCTACGGTAAAAAAGCCCAAGACACCGCCCCTCGTTCTGAACGGAACGCTTGAACCCAAAATCCAAAAGACGCTGGAATTTTCGGAGATTGAATTTGCCGGCAGCGAACGGAACTACAAGCCGATTCCGACAAAGCTTCTTATCGCTCCGATTTTTTCCATCGAGGAACGCTCGCCGGATTTTGGCGTAAACGGAGACGGCCAGGCAACTCCGAAACTGGGATTTGCCATGACGCTTTCCGACCCGCTCAAAAAAAACATCCTCTCGGCGGGGCTCTTGCTTGAAATCGGAAACGGCTGGAAATACATCAACGGAGACGGCATCAATCCCGAAATGGAACACGAGTTTCTGGCGTCTCTTGAAAACCATTCGACCCCGATTACGCTCGGACTTTCTTTCTCCAATATGAATTTACGCTCCAAAGATACGGTTCGCTACGAAGATCCGCGAAGCTACGAAGATTCCATCGGCACAAGCCATTATGCGGTTTCCCTCAACGCGGTCCAGGGAAGCGCAAGCTACAGCGTTTTCAAGCAAGGCGACAGCGTTTTCGTTCTCGGAGGCTACGACTGGTCAAACTTTAATTTGTACGAAGACAACCTGAAATGGACCTACCAAAAACGCTTTTCCGGAGCCATCGGATTTTCCTTTGACGGAGGCTTAGACGATGAAACGGCGACCAATACGGCAGGAGCGGGAAACGGCATTACGGCAAGTTACCAGATTTCCAATTCGGACCTGTATCGCCCGGGAACTTTCTCGGAAAGCTTCACCGTTTCTCCCAGCGGAAAAATCGAGCCGATTTATCGAAATTACACGCTGCACAATTTTTACTTCAACCTGCACGGAAGTCTCGCCAATCCAATCCATTCCGGAGCGCGACTTGCCGCCGGAGCAACGGTCCAAGGTCTCGGAGCCTGGACAGCAAAGGATTCCCGGGATACGCTCGACAACTACTATTATACGCCGCTCCTGTTGGAAGGCTATCCCTATCTGATTACCAACGAAGATTACAACCGCAGCGGGCTGAAAACGGCCAAGGCGGAAATCCACTACCTGTTTCCCATCTTTGAAGATTTCCGAAAGCAGTTCTGGATCTTTACGACGCGAGACTTATTCGTTAATTTATACGCTCAAATCGGAGCGACCTGGAACGATCACGGAATTCCAGCATCCAGATTTTCAAAGCGGGAATTCTGGGACCGCAGCGTCGGAATTGAAATCCGACTGGCCAATCGGATTTTCTACACCCTGCCGTTCAACCTATCGCTGAATCTCGCCCGCGGCCTAGACCGAATCGGGGAAGATAAAAACGGAAACGGAGGACGCAAGATGACACCCGTCGATATTCCCATTTTACCGAAAGCGGTTTCTCCGACGCGAATCCAGTTTTCGATCGGGTTTGATTTCCGTAACACGTGGATGGAATAAATTCAGGCTAATCCCAGTGCATGGATTCCTTGCGAATCAGGAATCTGCGCGAAAGATCGTCGAGGCTTGCCGCATCGCTTTCAAGGCCCATCAAACCGCCGAACAGAGGATAGGGACTGGCCGTTCCACCTTGGTCGTTGCACTTGACCCGGACGTAAATTTTCCCTTTCCGAATCTGCAAATCCAGAATATGCTGGTTGAGGTCCACTTCCTGTCCACGGTGATTTTTTACAACCGGCAGTTTCCTTTCGACGAATTTTTCCAACAGACCTTCCGGAATTTTTTCCGGAAGGAAAGAATAAGTCATCGATTTCGGGAATTGCGAAGACAGCTTGTACGAAAGCTTTTCAATTTTTAAAATCTTCATTCCCATCGGAAACGGAGCGTTCAGCTTTTTCATCAACTCGGGAAGCTTGTTTTCCGAAAGATCCAGCGGCACGAGCGTTTCGACGCCTAGAATCTCGCAAACGGTTTCAAGGCCTAGCGGAAGCGCACCCATATTGATGATTCGAGGCTTGGGGCTAAAACCTTCACTATACCGTAAAGGAATCCCCGCACAGGCAAATGTTCGCACAAACGCGCTGAGCATATTCTGATGCGGCAGGAAACGGCTGAGACCCGTTTTCTGAAACGTTAACTTGTACGCAAAGCGCTTATCGTAAACAGGCCGGCGTTTCGCGACGAGGTCCTTGATTTCAGCCGGAGTTCGGCTGGGAGCCCTGTACTTTTCGGGTTCCGGAGCGAGGCGGACTTCCTTTCCGTTGCCCGGGATTCCGCAATGCTGGCACTCGCCCCATTTGCAGTTGGGAACCGGTTTTGCGTCTTTAAAAACATCGGGGTTGAAGCCTTTCTGGTATTCGTTCCAGAGATAGGATTTTGTCACGCCGACATGCATAAAGTCCCACGGGAAAACGCTTTCCTTGGAACGCGTCGCATAAATCCATTTTTCGTCATAGCCGAAATCCGCCCAAATCTGTTCCCAGTCCCTAGGGCGAATGCGATGGCTATCGCTTTCAAAAATCATTCCGCGTTTATACGCTTCATAGATCATCGGGGCGAGCGAACGGTCACCGCGGCTGTAAAAGGCTTCGAGCCTAGAGGTTTCCCAATCTGCCCAACTGACTTTCACGTTCGGATTCCTGTAGAACCTGCGACGGACAAACTGAATGTGCGAAAGCGCCAAATCCTTTTCCATATAAGGCGCCCACTGCAACGCAGTAAAGGATTTCGGGATAAGGATTCCCATGCTAACCGAGATCTGCGCCCCGCGCAAATACTTTCGCCCGATTTTTACCAGATTCTCGATCAGTCCACAGAACGCTTCCATATCGTCGTCGTTTTCCGTGGGAAATCCGACCATTGTATATAGCTTAATCTTGTTGAATCCCGACGAAAATGCGTGTTCCGCCGCATTATACATGTCCTCGTCGGTAATCGTCTTGTTAATCATCTTGCGCAAACGTTCCGACCCCGTTTCCGGGGCAAACGTTCCGCTGCGACCGCCTTTTAACGCAGCCACTTTTTCCGCCAGCGACTGTCCGAAACTGCTTACGCGGATACTCGGCAGGGAGACATCGACATTGTCAAAGAACGCATCGTCAATGATGGAATCGGTTAAAGCCTCGATCGGTTTATAGTCCGCCGTCGAAAGGCTCAAAAGTCCGAGTTCATTTTCGCCGGTCGCCCGAATGCCCTCCTTGGAAAGTTCGATGACATCGTCCGCGGGAAGTTCCCGGCAAGGCCTGTACCAGATTCCCGCCTGGCAAAAACGGCATCCCTGCGTGCAGCCGCGCATCACCTCGACGCTGTAACGATTATGTACAAGCCTCATGTTGGCTATCAGGTTCTTGACCGGATAATCCTCTCTTTTCAGTTCCGGGATAAAGACGCGCCGAATGCCGTTCGTATTCGCATAGGAACCGGTCGCCGGTTCCTTCGGAACGAGCTGTCCAAATTCCCCCCGGACAACTTCGCGAAACTCAGGCACATACACACCGTCGATTTTCGCAATTGACTCCAGAATTTCCATCCGGGAAAATCCTTTCCTTTTACATTCGCCGACCGTCCGCAAAATTTTCGGAAGCATTTCTTCGCCGTCGCCGATGTTGAACGCGTCGAAGAAATCCGCAACCGGTTCCGGGTTCGCCATCGCCGGGCCTCCACCAAGGACAATCGGATCGCTTTCCTTGCGGTCCTTCGCAAAGGCGGAGATTCCCGCAAGTTCCAGCACATAGGGAACATTTGTAAAATTGAGTTCCGTCTGGAGAGTCATCCCGACAACATCAAATTCCCGAACAGGTGTCCACGTCGCATGGGTATAAAGCGGAATATCATGGGTGCGCATTTCTTGCGCCATATCGTCCCACGGCGCAAAAGCGACTTCCATCAACAGGTCCGGTTCACGGTTTACGACATGATACAGCACCCGCAAGCCGTTATTCGAAAGTCCGATTTCATACAGGTCGGGAAAGACGAACGCCATTCGAGCGAGAAGCTTCGACGGATCCTTGACAACGCTGTTCGCTTCGCCACCCATGTAGCGAGCCGGACTTTCTACGGACGGAAGGACCTGTCCTAACTTTTCAAAAATGCTCATATCCGATCAACCGAACTTGAAAGAAATGCCAAATATTTTCCGGGGCAGAATATAAAATTTCTTCCCATAAAAACTAGGGAATGGCATCCAAGGCTCCCGCCAAATAGGCAAGCGGAGCATTCCAATTGATAGCCACTTCATTGGTCGCGTAGCTGCAAGCGGAATCCAGATAAGCGATTGCCGGGAAACCTTTCACCGCATAGTCGGGACATTTCCACGATTCCTCGCCGACATCCTGCTTTCCTAAATGCGGACCGCCGACGAGCATTCCGGGGATAGGCAAGAGAACGGAATCCGCTTCGCTCTGGCGGTGATGAGGGTGCATCGGGGAACGCGAGCCGAAACCAGTCACGTAAGAAAGTCGCAACGGATTTTTTCCGAGGAGATAGGAAAGCGCTTCTTCGGCTGCCCGGCGATACTTTTTATCCTTTGAAATCCGATAAGCCTGGATCAGGATAATTCCATTGTTCGCCACGGCGCTGTTGGACCCCCATGTCCACTTTCGAGAAGAAACCGGAACCCGATACGCCGAAGAATCATAATCCGCAAGCAAGGCGTCCGCCGCGTTAAAAAGCAATCGTTTCGCCTCGTTCTTCAAGGAATCCCCGAATGCGGAAGATTCCGCCACCCGAAAGACGGCGAGAAGATTCAGGTCGCCCCACCAAAGTCCGCTGTTTTTATCCGCGAACAGGGTAAGCGCCTTCAAGTCATCCAAATATCTTTTTTCCCTTGTCGCTTCGAACAACTCCGCCGCGGCAAAGCAAAACTCGTCTTTTCCGTCTTCGCCTTTTGCGATATACGAACCGGTAGAAACATCCTTCGGCTGCTCATAGAAAAGCGCCGGATTCTTTTGTGAAAAGTCGTAAGCGCGCCGGGCAGCCGCCAGTAATTTTTGCGAATAGCCCTTGTCAAATTTTCGATAGACGCGCGAAGCCTGCGCCATGACGCCCGCGAAGCCAAGCGAGGACGTGATTCCCTTTCCGATGGCAAAACGGGAAAGCGTATCCTCATGCGGCATGATGTCTCCGCAAAAATCGAGGGATGTCAACTTGTGAAAAACACCGCCGTCCGTATCCTGCATGGAGAGCATCCAATCCAAGTTCCACTTGACCTCTTCGAGAAGAGCCGGGAACTTTTTACCTTCCCGAGGGATGTTCCACTCGAGCCTTTTGGCATACGCCGGAAAATCTTCATAGAATTTCAAAAGAGTCGCGACGGTAATGTTCGAATTGACGATATACTTTCCGAAATCCCCGGCATCGTACCAGCCTTTGGGCGCACTGATTTTCCGATCCGTCCCATAAATCCGGACAGCCGTATCCAAATGCCCGGCAGGACGCGCCCAGATTCCCGCATACCGAGCCTCTAACGCCATCCCGGCCCGCTGAAAGTAGAACCATTTGAGCGAAGCCTCTGCCAAATCCCGATAAGGATTTTTCCGAATCAAAACCGGCGAACCGAGGACATTTCCATGGCGCACGACTGCATAGGAACCTTCCCTTTGAACCGACGAAAAATCAAAGAGCTGTACCGTGTCGCCGCTCGCTCCATCGTAAACCGCCCGAGGCGCCGCAAGGCGAATGTCAAGCTTATTCGTCAAAAGTTCCCGGATTTCGACCGAAGCCGTATCGGAACCCTTGACGACAAACTGCTTTTGCGATTCGGGAGAAAACCCCAGCTGGTTCACTGCCGGAACATCGGCAAAAGACACGGAGAAAGCCCCGAACAAGGCATAGACAAAAAATGGTATCTTTGGATTTTTCAAATTCATCTCGATGAAAATATATTCTTTCCCGATAAAACAATCAAGTAGGCGGATTTAAGTCGCCAAGTAAATTTGTTTAACTTGTATAGAAATATACTCTAGCGGGGTCAAAAATCCAAGTCTCTTTCTCGGCCTGTTGTTCAGTTTCCACTCGATCCGCTTCGCCTGTTCCCTTGTAAGGTCCCCAAAGGACGTTCCTTTCGGCAGGTACTGCCGTATCAGACCGTTCATGTTCTCGTTCGCTCCGCGTTCCCACGAGTGGTAGGGCCTTGCGAAACAGTACCCGACTTCCAGTTCCCTCGCTATCCTTGCGTGCCCGGCAAACTCCTTTCCGTTGTCGGACGTAATCGCGTGCAGGAATTCCCTGTAAGGCTCGAACGCCGCAATCACGGTATCGACCAGAACGCTGGCATCCTTTGTGGCGAGCGGTTCCAGGATGCAGAAGTTGGACTGTCTGTCGTTTGCGGTGAAGATGTTGCCAACGTGGTTCGCGCCGTTGATCAGGTCGATTTCAAATCTAAAAATTGGAACATCCTATTTTTTTTACCCCCTTAGTGGAATTTGCGAAAGAAAATATACGTTACCTTTTGGTGGTGGCAACGAACCGAATGCACGAGGAGAAACGTCTTCAATTATCAAAAATGAAGCAGAAATAAGAAAACAGATAGCGAAATTTCAATAAGGAAAATTGCTAATTAAATCGTTTCTTTTGTATTGGACCTAAGAAAGTCTTCCTTAGTTCTCGCTTACTGTGGAATATAAGTTGCTCTGATTTAGAAAGTTCTCCGCTTTCGCATTTTAGGCTGAGAAGCTGTAAGGTACAAATCAAGTCGGCAACTTGGAATAACTTATAATCCTTGGGAAGCACTTTTCGGAGTGTATAAGAGGATAGTTCCGTTGAAAGGATGTAATTCAAAATCCTGTTCAACTCGTGTTGACCGTTGTCATAATAAAGGACAACATCCTCAAAACTTTGAAAGAAGGCTAGATTTTGCCGGATGAACAGAGACATTTCGCGAGCCATACGACCTTCCAAAGCCAAAGTTGTTTCGCCTTGTCGCTTTTCGAAAACGAAAGTCTTATAGGAAATCGGAGATTTCAAGACGAAGAAAAACAGGCTTATAAAACCCGGATTCAAATTGCTAATGCATAATTTGAGCGGAATCTGAAGGCCGCAAAAAAAGGCCCCCGCAGAACGGG
>CAKUXP010000013.1 GCA_934700345.1 uncultured Fibrobacter sp.
AATCCGATGCTTACCGTTGTCGCGGATACGTGCGGCGAACACGATACGCTCGGAAGCGGGTGTTCCGCAGAAGGGAACGTGGTGCGCTATACGGACAAGACGCGCTATATGCACAGCTGCCGGGACACTTTCGTTCGGACGCTGGAAAACTTCGATATGGCAAAGCGCGATCAGGTCTGCAATCTGAATTTTTTCACCAAGGTGATTCTCGACGACAAGGGACGGCTGGAATTTGCCGATGGCATCTCCGGGCCTGGAAAGTATATCGAATTGCGGGCCGAAATGGATGTGCTCTTTCTGCTCTCGGATTGCGCGCAGCTGAACAACCCCTGTAACGATTACAATCCTACTCCGATTCGAATGGTCGTTTTCGATGGCTGACTATATCTACAGATGCTTTACGCGAAAGACCCTGGATGCCGCTTACGACAATACGCATGCGGTAAGGGATAGTGCGGAAATTCTCGAAGGCTTTGAACTTCGCAGCCGAAAACTGGCCGGTGAATTTTCAAAGACGATGGACATTCCTTATGGGACAAGGCCGCGGGAACGATTCGACTATTTTCCCGGAAATCCCGATGAAGGAATCTTCGTGTTCATTCACGGCGGTTATTGGCAGATGCGCCACAAGGATACGTTTCGCTTTTTGGCGAGAGGTCCGCTTTCGCTAGGATTTCACGTAGCATCTGTAGGCTATACGCTTGCCCCGGAAATGAATCTGTATGAAATCGTGAACGAAGTGCGGATGGCATTAAGGAGCGTCTGCGCCTATTCCGAAAAGTTTCAGGCTGATTTCCGCAAGGTAGTTGTTTCCGGATGGTCGGCGGGCGGGCATCTTTGCGCAATGATGCTAGCGGAACCTTTTGTCGTTGGTGCGCTTGCCATTAGCGGAATCTATGATCTGGAACCGATTTCCAAATGCTACCTGAACCAGGCATTGAAACTTTCGGGTGAAGATGTCTTGCGCTTAAGTCCGTTACGGATTCCGTGCGTTCGCAAACCGATGGCGATTGTATGTGGCGAAGAGGAACTTCCCGAACTGCAGCGGCAAAGTCTTTCGTTTGCCACGCTTCGCGCAGAGGAAAAAATTCCTGGTTCTTTCGAACTTCTCGAAAGCAGAAATCACTTTACGATTCTTCATGAACTCGAAGATGAAAATGGAACCCTAACACATATTCTTGAAAACTGGAGAAAGTAATATGTTTCAAAAAGTACTGATCGCCAATCGCGGCGAGATTGCCTGTCGGGTGATTCGTTCGCTGAAGGAAATGGGCGTCAAGTCGGTTGCGGTCTATTCGGATCCGGATGAAAGTGCAACGCATGTCCTGATGGCCGATGAAGCGGCCCGGATTGGGCCTTTCGCGGCGAAGGATAGCTATCTCAACGTCGATGCGATTTTAGCTGCCATCAAAAAGACAGGAGCGGATGCGGTCCATCCGGGATATGGATTTTTGAGCGAGAACGCCGAGTTTGCAAAAGCTTTGGAACAAAACGGAGTCGCCTTTATCGGTCCGACGCCAACGCAGCTGACGGAATTTGGATTGAAGCATCGCAGCAAGGAACTTGCCAAGGAATTTGGAGTGCCGCTTGTCCCGGGAACTGGCCTTTTGCAAAATGTCGAAGAGGCTGTAGAATCTGCGGAAAAGATTGGCTATCCCATCATGTTGAAAAGTACGGCGGGTGGCGGTGGAATCGGGATGACTGTCTGCCGCAATGGAAAGGAACTTCGCGAAAGCTATGAACGAATCAAACGGCTGAGCGAAAACAACTTTAAGAATGCCGGTCTTTTTGTCGAAAAGTATGTGGAACGCGGTCGCCACGTCGAGGTGCAGATTTTTGGCGATGGCGAAGGAAATGCGGTTGTCCTCGGCGAGCGCGACTGTTCGGTGCAACGGCGCAACCAGAAGGTCATCGAGGAAACGCCTGCTCCGAATCTACCCGAGAAAACACGTCGGGAACTGCATGCCGCAGCCCTGCGCCTTGTGCAGGGTGTCAAGTATCGTTCGGCGGGAACGGTGGAATTTATCTACGATGCCAAGGACGACAGATTCTATTTTCTGGAAGTGAATACGCGCTTGCAGGTGGAGCACGGTGTGACGGAAACCGTCTTCGGCGTGGATCTTGTTCGCTGGATGATTGAACTTGCCGCCGGGATTCGCCCGTTTGAAATCGGAGAAACGTTTACCCCTAAAGGTCACGCGATGGAGTTTCGCGTCTATGCGGAAGATCCGGGAAAGAATTACCGACCGTCGAGCGGCCTTTTAACGGAAGCCGATTTTCCGAAGGATGTCCGGGTGGATACTTGGGTCTCGCGCGGGACGGAAGTCAGCGCTTTTTACGATCCGCTGCTCGCGAAAGTTATTGTCGCGGGAAAGGACAGGGCGGACAACATCGAAAAGGCGAAGTCTGCCTTGGCGAAAGTTCGGCTCTGCGGATTTGAAACGAATATCAAGCTTTTACAAGATGTCCTCGAGATGGGCGCCTTTGTCTCAGGGAATGTCTCGACGTGGATTTTAAATGACTATTGCTACAAAAATCGGACATTTGAAATTCTCGCTCCCGGCTTGCAGACAACCGTCCAGGATTATCCGGGTCGTCTAAAACTCTGGGATGTCGGCATTCCGCCTTCCGGTCCGATGGATAATTACAGTTTCCGCCTGGCAAACAGGATTGTCGGAAATTCGGATGGTGCTGCCGGGATTGAAATGACCCTTTCCGGCTGTTCGCTCTGCTTTCACACGGACGCCCTTATCGCATGGACGGGCGGAGACTTTCCGGCGAAGTTGAACGGGGAACCTTGTCCGAAGAATGCTCCGGTTGCAGTCAAGGACGGCGATGTTCTCAAGTTCGGTCTTACGAAGCTCGGACAGCGCGCCTATCTCGCGATTCGAGGAGGAATCGATGTTCCCGATTACCTGGGGAGCAAATCGACTTTTACGCTTGGCGGTTTTGGCGGTCACGGCGGACGTGCTCTTTTGGCTGGAGACATTCTGCATATAGGAAACGACATTTCAGGCGAACCGCTTGTTCCGGCTGAAAAGGCTGTTCCGAAGATTTCTTCCGAGTGGAAGATCGGTGTGATGTATGGTCCGCACGGCGCACCGGATTACCTGACAGAAAACGACATTGACGAATTTTTTGCCGCAACCTGGGAAGTCCATTACAACTCTTCGCGCACGGGAATCCGCTTGATTGGACCGCAACCCAAGTGGGCGCGTCCCGATGGCGGCGAAGCGGGACTTCACCCTTCGAATCTTCACGATAATGCGTATGCGGTCGGAACGGTTGACTTTACGGGAGATATGCCGATTATCTTGGGCGTTGACGGGCCTAGCCTTGGCGGCTTCGCCTGCCCGGTAACAATCGTTTCCGCGGAACTGTGGAAAATGGGCGAACTTCGCAGTGGAGACAAGGTCAAGTTCATTCCGATTTCCGCACAAAAGGCGGAAGAGATTCGCTTGGCTCGGGAAGCGAACCTGCAAGATCCGGCAAAGGCATCTTTTGAAATTCCGAAATTGGAAGCCTCTCCGGTAACGACACCAATTGTCGCGGAGTTCCATTCTGAAAATGAAATGGAACATGTCGTTGTTCGCGCTGACGGCGACGACTATGTCCTTCTGGAATTTGGACCGAACCGGATCGATTTACGGCTCCGCTTTACGGCGCACGCCTGGATGCTCGCGGTAAAGGAACAACTGAGTGAATTTATCATTGATGTGACGCCCGGAATCCGTTCCATCCAGATTCATTACGACATCCGGAAAATTCGCCAATGGGAAATGTTGCGGAAACTCGCCGAACTTTCGGAACACCTGAAGAAAAACAAGATGACGAAGGTCGCCACCCGGACAGTCTATCTACCGCTTTCGTGGGACGATCCGCAGACGCGCATTGCGATTCAGAAGTATGTGACGACGGTTCGTCCGGGCGCTCCGTGGTGCTCGCCGAACAATATCGAATTCATCCGTCGTGTAAACGGCCTGGATTCCGTGGAAGATGTCAAAAGGATAGTCTTTAACGCGGATTATCTCGTGATGGGTCTAGGCGACGTCTATCTGGGTGCGCCTGTGGCGACGCCTCTTGACCCGAGACATCGCCTGGTGACGACAAAGTACAATCCGGCAAGAACCTGGACTCCCGAGAATGCGGTCGGAATCGGAGGCGCCTATATGTGCGTCTATGGCATGGAAGGTCCCGGTGGCTACCAGTTCGTGGGAAGGACCGTGCAGATGTGGAACCGTTTCAAGCGGACAAGCGATTTTTCGCTTCCGTATCTGTTGAGATTCTTTGACCGGGTTCGCTTTTACGAAGTGGGGGCTGATGAATTGCTGCAGATGCGCAAGGACTTTATCGTTGGAAAGTTCCACGTAAAGATCGAGGAAAGTTCGTTCGATATCCTGGAATATGAAAAGTTCCTCGCTGAAAATGTGGAGTCTATCGAAGCTTTTGAATCCAGACGCAAGAAGGCGTTTGAAGAAGAAAAGGAACGCTGGATTGCGACCGGGCAGTTTACGTTTGAAAGCCACAGTGCGGCATCCGCTCCTGTTTTCGAAGCGACCCTTGCCGATGGCGAAGAAGGCGTGTATTCCCCGGTTTCGGGAAGTCTCTGGAAACTGACCGTCGATAAGGTCGGAACCAAAGTGAAGGCAGGCGAAACGCTGGCGATTCTCGAAAGTATGAAAACGGAAATTCCTGTTATCGCGGACGAAGATTTTGTGGTGACGCAAATCTTTGCGAAACCGGCGTCGGAAGTTCGCTCCGGACAGTGTCTGTTCGCGGTCAAGAGCGCTTGAAGAATCTCCAGTCTTCAGGAAGGCGGTTCGTCGGTTCTTGTCGGCGGACCGTTTTTTACAGAATGGTCTATCTTGGATAGATTGTCCATAGCAAATAGATCGGACTCTTTCTTGACGGAAATGTTAGATAATATTTTAATTATTGTCATTTTTGTGAGGAACCGATGAAAACATTTTCCGTTTCGTGTCTTTGTATATTGGCTTTTTGCTCGCTAGTCTATTCCTATCGGTTGCAGGGAACCGTCTTGGATGAAAGTGGAAATCCTGTTGCCGGCGCAAAAGTCCTCCTGCTTTCCAAAAACAAGTCGGCTGTCACCGAGGCGATGGGTAAATTCGAAATCCAGGAAGACGAGACGGCTTTGCAAGTGCATAAAATCGGTGCGCCATCCTGGTCTCTGCAAGGTGGAATCCTTTGCGTCTTTATGAGTACGCCGTTGCCGTTTCAAGTGAAAGTCCTTGATTTGATGGGAAACGAAATGCTTTCGGAAAACCGGCGTGGCGTGGGAGCGCATCGTCTGGATTTTCAAAATCGGTTATCGCGTGGAAAGTATGTGGCGAGTATTCAAGCCGGAAATTATCGGGAAGTGTTTTTCTTTTCTGCCGGAGAAAACCGTTCGGGGAAAATTTCTGGAAATAGCGAAAGTAACGAAATGCGATACCTAAAAAAAGAGATTGCTTTTGTGGATTCTTTGCAAGTATCCGCGGAATCGTATGAGACTTTAACAATCGCTTTGCCCAATCTAGATACTAACTTGACGCTGAAACTACACAAGAAGGAATTGTCGTATGCTTTTGGCTGGGCGAAAGGCAATACCCCTGTTCCTACGCGTGGTTGCGGGAAAACCTGGAACCGGGTTAAATCGGGAAGTTACGATTTTTTTTGGAGCAAGGGAAAACGTACGATTCGCATCGACATTCCGGATAATTACGATAACAATAAGCCTTATCGCTTGGTCTTTGGCATGCACTGCATGGGAGGCTGGGCTGGAGGCGTCCAACAAGAAGGTTATTATGGTTTAAAACCGCTAGATACCGAAAAGACGACGATTTTCGTAGCTCCCGAGGGAAACGGGAACCAGGCCCCGTGGGCTCAAGATGACTATACGCTCTTTGATGAATTGTTGGCGGATTTGGAGGGAAACCTGTGCATCGATTCCAGCCGCGTATTTTCCACGGGATTCAGCTACGGTTCCATGTTTACGAATGGGCTCTCGTGGAATCACCAAAAATGGCTTCGTGGCGTTGCCGTCTATGAAACCGCGGAGCGGAACATTTGGCTCCCCCAGCATACGGGGGAACCGATAGCCTGGATGGGCGTCTTGGGCTTTGACGATGGGCTTTGTACGCCTGAAATGGGGCGACACGCACGCGATATAATCTTGGAACACAATTCGGAAAACGGATCGGCCTTGCAGGAATCCGCAGAAGAGGCGGTTCGCGGATCGGGGATTCATTTATGCTACGACTATAAAACGGTTGATTCGCGTTTTCCCGTCCGCTGGTGTACTCAGGATGGCGGACATATTTGGAACCATAAGGACCGAGGCGCTAATGAAAGCTGGGTTCCTCAAGCGACCTGGGATTTTATTACGCAATTCTAGAATTTCTTGTTCAAAAAAATCGTTCCTGAAAGGGAACGATTTTTTTCTAAAAACGGGTTTATTAAAACCCGCTTTTAGAACTGGCTCAGGAACCGCTGGTCGTTTGACGTCAGAAGCCCGATTTCCGGAATTTCGTGCCGAAGCATCGCGATGCGGTCAAGCCCGAAGCCGAAGGCGAAGCCCGTGTACTTTTCGGGATCGATACCGCAGTTCTTGAAAACGTTCGGATCGACGGAACCGCAACCGCCGATTTCCATCCAGCCTGTTCCCTTGCAGCGTTTGCAGCCCTTGCCGCCGCAAAAGACGCAGCTTACGTCCATTTCCGCGGAAGGTTCCGTAAACGGGAAGAAGCTCGGGCGGAAACGCGTCTTTACGCCTTCACCGAAAAGCTTGTTCATGAAAATCTGGAGAACGCCCTTGAGCTGTGCAAAGGTAATCGTTTCATCGACGACCAGGCCTTCGCATTGCTGGAACATCGGAGCGTGCGTTGCATCGTTATCGACGCGGAAAACATGTCCCGGCGCAATCATCCGGAAAGGCGGCTTGTGCGTTTCCATGTAATGGATTTGCGTATCGGACGTTTGCGTGCGAAGCATGACCTTGTCGCCTAGATAGAACGTGTCCTGCATGTCGCGGCTCGGGTGGTCGGGCGGCGTGTTGAGCGCCTCGAAATTATACCAGTCCGTTTCGATATCCTTTCCCGAGTCGACAGCGAAACCCATTTGCGAAAAAAAGTCGATGATTTCTTCGCGAACGTCATAGACCGGGTGCGTGGAACCCGCGGGAATTCCGTTGCCCGGCAGGCTGATGTCCGTCCAGCCTTTTTCGAGTTCCGCGTCGAGAGCCTTCTTCTTCGCTTCTTCGAGCGCCTTGTCAATTTTTTCGGAAACGCTCTGCTTCAGATCGTTGACGAGCTTTCCAAAGGACGGGCGTTCTTCGGCGGAAAGGTTCGCCATCTGCTTCATCAGACCGGTAATCTGGCCTTTTTTTCCAAGCCACTTGACGCGGAGCGCATCGACGGCTTCCTTGACATTGAGCTTTGTCTCGGCGAGTTCCGCTTCAAAGGCCTCGCGCATTTGGGAAAGTTTTTCGTTCATAGCGAAATAAAAATAGAAATTTTGAGCTCGGCTTTCCGGAAAAGCGAAGCTATCCTTCCAGTTTGTTGGCGAGGTAATGCGGTGCGGTCTTCTTCATGAAGAAAATCGCGGAGACAAGCAGGAGGGTGGCACAGCAGAAAAACATCGTCGCATACGAGAAGGTTTCGGCAAGCGGTCCGCCGGCGAGAATTCCCATTCCGATGCCTAGGTCCCAACCGGTGAGATAGGTGCTGGTCGCGGTACCGCGCTGGTCGTGCCTTGCGAGGTTCACGCACATCGTCTGGTAACCGGGAAATACGAGGCCTAGGCCCGAACCGATGAAGAACGCGGACAGGAGAAAGACGATTTGTTCGGGAAAAAGCGAAAAAAGAAAATACGCTGCGGTGACAAGGGCAAGCCCGATGGAAACGAGGCGCGTCAGGTAGCCGCGGTCGATGAGCTTTCCCGTGAGTAGCCTTGATGAAATAAGCCCGACAGCGATGAGTGCGTAAAAGTATCCGGAACCGGAAAGATCATTTTGGCGCGCGTATAGGGCTACATAATTGGTGAGCGGCCCATAGGCGCAGCCGATGAAAAGCATGTTCAAAAACTGCGGAATTGCCTTGGTGAGGAAAAAACGGTCAAGGGAAAGCGGAACGGCGTCTTTTTTGATGGGCTTGATTTTCGTGCGAATTGGCAGGATCAGGAGCAACCCGATGACGCACAGGGCGATGGATAGGGCGATGACCGAACTTGCGCCGTGGGATTCGTATAGGAACATTCCCGTCATCGGGCCGGTCGCAAAGGCGAGATTTGTCGTGACGCCGAAATACCCGACGCCTTCTCCCCGTCTGCTCGAGGGCAGAACGTCAATGGCGATTGTGCTTCCCGCTGTACTTGCGATGCCGAAGCTGATTCCGTGCAAGAGTCGGACGATTCCGAGGACGAGAAGAGTCCCTGCCGCAGCGTAACCGATGAACATCGCTGTGAATAAAAAGTACATGACGAAGTAAAGCGGTTTTCGGGAAAAGCTATCGACGAGGAATCCCGCGAACGGGCGGCAGAACAGCGCTCCGATGGTGTAGAGAGAAATGATTATTCCGGAAACGGTCGCACCCGCATGGAATTTTTCAAAAATATATAGGGGGAGAATCGGCAAAAGTTCGTAGAAAGCGAAAAACAAGAGAAAATTTGTGATGCCGACGAGGACGAAGGCTCTTGACCAAAGTTTTTCCATGGCTTCGAAAATAGAATTTTTCTACATTTTCCGCGAATCAATTTCACAAGAGGATTCCGATATGGCGATTTCCGCTGTTCTGATTTTTGGCGCTCCGGGTTCCGGCAAGGGAACTGTCGGTGCAAAGCTTGCGGCGACGACTGCTCTCAAGCATCTTTCGACCGGGGATATTTTCCGTGGCATCGCTCCGTCGAGCGAATCCGGCAAACTGCTTGCCTCCTATTCGAGCAAGGGTCTGCTTGTCCCGGACGAGGCGACTGTCAAGATCTTTGCGCGCTACGTGGAAGGTCTCGTGAACACGAACCGTCTGAATCCGGACAAGGACACGCTTCTCCTTGATGGCATTCCCCGTACGGAATCCCAGGTGGATTTGATTCGTCCGATTGTCGATGTCAAGCATATTTTTGTCCTGGACATCAAGGACGAAGCGACCATCGTCGCGCGTCTCCTGAACCGGGCAAAGATTGAAGGACGCAAGGACGATGCCGATGAAAACGTCATCAAGAACCGCTTGAAAGTCTATCGCGAATCTACGGCGAAGGTTCTCGAAAAGTACGATCCGAAGATCATCAGCCACATCACGGGCGACAACACGCCGGATGAGGTCTTTCTGGATGTCCTCAAGGCTTACGTGGATTTTACGAAGTCCGCTAAATAATTTTCTTTGAAGAAAATCAAAAAGGAAACCGATGCTGTCGGTTTCCTTTTCCTTTTTGAAATGGCGGCTTGCGGGTTTATCCCAGGTTCTGCTTTCGCTGTTTTTCCCGCAACCTTTTGCGGGCTCGGCTGCCGAGGCGTTTACCGGAATGCGTGCGTGGCAACGGTCGCTCCGAACTCTGTGCAGAATTTGTCCGGCGATTTTCTTCCCGGGCCTTTTTCTCCGAATTGAAATGCCCTTTTGGGCGGGGGCCCCGAAAACGGGAATTCCGGGCTTCGCTTTCGGGCGTTTCCTTTTGCGGGGGTGGCAGTCTTTCGAGAATGCCCGGATCGCCTTCGGGAATTCGGATGCGTGTCAGTCTTTCGATAGCCCGCAGATCGCTTTCTTCGTCGGGCGCGCAGAATGAAATCGCTACGCCGTCTTTCCCTGCGCGGGCCGTCCGACCGATTCGATGTACGAAAGTTTCGGGGACATCGGGCAGGTCGTAGTTAAAAACGTGTGAGACGTTATCGACGTCGATTCCGCGGGCGGCGATGTCCGTTGCGACCAGGACCCGGATTTGTTCCGTCTTGAAGTTCCCGAGAGCTTCCTGTCGGCGGTTCTGGCTTTTGTTGCCGTGGATGGCTGCGCATGTGATTTTCGCCTTTTCGAGAACCCGGACGATTTTGTCCGCACCGTGCTTTGTCCGCGTAAAGACAAGGACCTTTTTCATCTCGGGATGTTCGAGGAGCATTTCCTTGAGAAGCGCGCCTTTGCGCCTTTTGTCGATGCGGTAAAGTTCCTGGCGGATGCGTTCGATGGGCGTGCTCTGCGGTGCGACTTCAATCCTGACAGGGTTTGTGCGGAGGATCGATGCGGCGAGCTTCGTGATTTCGGGAGGCATTGTCGCGCTGAAAAAAAGGTTTTGACGGCTTTGGGGCAGTAGCGCAACGACTTTTCGGATATCGTGGATGAATCCCATATCGAGCATCCTGTCCGCTTCGTCGAGGACGAAATACTGCAGTTTCTTGAGGCTTACCACGCGTTGCTGGATTAGGTCGAGCAGACGTCCCGGCGTCGCGATGAGAATATCGACGCCTTGGGAAAGCGCCCTTTTCTGGGGAATGTCGCTCACGCCGCCGAAGATACATGCGCTTGTGATGGGCGTGAATTTCTTGTACATCTCGAAACAGTCGGACACCTGGATTGCGAGTTCCCGTGTCGGAAGCAGCACCAGCACGCGGATGGGCTTCTGTCCTTTCCAGACGCCGTCCTGGAGGATGTTCTGTAAAATGGGAAGTGCGAATGCGGCGGTCTTGCCTGTTCCCGTCTGGGCGATTCCCATCAGGTCCTTGCGTTCGAGGACGGGCGGAATCGCTTTTTCCTGTATCGGTGTCGGGTTGGTGTAGCCTGCATCGTGAATCGCTCGCTGGAGGCTTTCGTCCAGTGGTAGTTCGGAAAATTTCATATTGCGCGCAAAGCTAGAAAATTTTACTATATACGTTTCGATGCAAGAAACTTTTACATTTCGAACGATTGCTCGAATCCGGTCGGACTTCCCCGAAAAGTTCGGAATTCCTCGGCAAAGCGGAATTCTAAAGGACTTGAAATCAACCATCGTACTTGAATCTGGATTTCGAAATGCGGATGCTCTGCGCGGTCTGGAAGGTTTTTCGCATCTGTGGCTTCTCTGGATCTTTTCGGAAAACATCCGAAGCGGTTTTAGTCCGACCGTTCGTCCACCGCGACTTGGAGGAAACCGGAGAATGGGAGTCTTTGCGACGCGTTCTTCCTTTCGACCGAATCCTCTTGCGCTCTCGGTCGTGAAAATCGAAAAGATCGTGCCGTCTCCGGATGGCCCGATTATTGTCGTATCGGGTGCGGACCTAATGGACGGAACACCGATTGTCGATATCAAGCCGTATTTACCGTACGCAGACGCCATTTCCGAGTCGCGCGGCGGATTTACAGATAAATTAAGATTTACGCCGCTAGAAGTCCGATTCCCGGAAGGCGAACTGGAAAAAATCCATCCCGAAAAAAGGGAAGTTCTGTTGAAAATCCTTTCGGAGGACCCGCGTCCAGCCTATCAGCGGGATTCGGATAGGGTCTATGGATTTCGCTTTGCGGATTGGAACGTCAAGTTTACGGTAGCGGAAAATGTTCTCCAAGTGACGAACGTTGTTTAGTGTGACGGATTTCGCATTTCCTTAAATTTGTCAATTTTGACATAAAAACAGAATTAAATTTGAAACCATGAGTCATTCTAGCTTTCGCATCTTGCATACTTCGGATTGGCATTTGGGCAATTCTCTGCATGAACGTTCCCGCGTGGAAGAGTACAGGGCGTTTCTTTCCTGGCTAAGGGACACGATTGAAGAAAATGAGGTCGACGCCCTTCTGGTTTCGGGCGATATCTTCGATACGGGAACCCCGAGCAATGCCGCCGAGGAGCTTTACTATTCTTTTTTGACAAGCCTGAACGGCACTTGCTGTAAAGATGTGATTATCACGGCGGGAAACCACGATTCACCGGCGACTCTCAATTCGGCGCGATCCGTTTTGGAACTCCTGAACGTCCATGTCGTCGCGACTCCCGATGCGGAACACGGTTTTGCAAACGAAATCGTTGTATTGCCGAACGCGGAGAATCCCCGGATGATCGTGTGCGCTGCGCCCTATCTGCGCGCTCCCGCATTGCAGGCGAGCCTTTCGGACGAGAAGTGCGATTCGGAGGAAGAGTTTGTACGAAAAGGTACAAAAGCCTATTTCGCGAAACTGAAAAACTTGGCGAATGATATCCGGGAAAAATCGGGTCGAGCGATTCCCGTGGTTGCGATGGCTCACCTCTTTGCCGCTGGCGCGTCTCCGTCGGAAAATGCGGACGATTCGGAATATGCAATCGTGGGAAACCTGGAAAATGTCAATTCCAATGTTTTTCCGCCGGCGTTTGACTATGTCGCGCTGGGACACATCCACAGACCGCAGAAAGTCGGCGGGGAAAGCCGCATCCGCTATTCGGGCTCTCCGCTTCCGATGGGATTTGACGAGGCGAACCGCGAAAGCGTTGTCCTGGTTATCGATTTTGAAGAAGGAAAGTCTCCCGAAGTTCGACAAGTCGGCGTTCCGCAATTCCAAAGGCTCGTGACGATTTCCGGGGATTCCCTAAGCGATATCCGTGAAAAAATCGCATGTGCGGACAGGGAAACGCCGGGTGCATGGGTGCGGGTCCGCTTTACGGGGGCTGGAAGCTTCGGAAATTTGCGGCAAAACCTAGCGAACGATTTCGAGGGAACGTCTCTTGTCCTGCTGCAGGCGGAATATACGGGGCGCCCCGATCGTTTTCAAGGTACAATCGAGGAAAAGGAACTTTCGGAATTCTCGCCAACGGAAGTTTTTGAAGAGTATCTGGAAAAGGCGGGATACGCTAAAAACGAACAGACGGATTTGAAAGCTCGCATCGAAGCGGCGTTTCAGGAAATCTTGAAAGAAGTTCAGGAAGGGAAAATCGAAGAATGAAAATCTTGTCTCTGCATTTTGCAAACATCAATTCCCTTTTGGGCGAATGGACAGTCCGCTTTGACGATCCCGCTTTTTTGCGAAATCACCTTTTTGCCATTTCCGGTCCGACCGGCTCCGGGAAGACATCGGTTCTCGATGCGATATCGCTTGCGCTTTACGGAAAGACTCCTCGCCAGGAAAATGTCGCGGACAAGCGAAATACGGAAATCGGGCCCGAACTGGTAATGACGACGGGAACCGGGAATTCCTTTTCGGAAGTGGAGTTCGAATCTTCGGGGAGTCGCTACAAGGCGATATGGAAAGTTCACCGGAGCCGAAACAGCGCCGACGGGGACATGCAGCCGGTCGAACGAAAGCTTTTATTCGATGAGCATGGCGTTTTCTCCGCTCGGGAAGAAATTTCCAAAAACAACGATGTGCAAAGAAAAATCGAGGAAATCATCGGGCTGAACTTCTCGCAATTTATGCGGGCCGTCATGCTTCCCCAGGGAGGTTTTGACAGTTTTTTAAAGAGCAAGCGGGACGAAAAGGCGGCGATTCTCGAAAAGCTTTCCGGTCAGGAAATTTACCGTTCGATCTCCAAGGCGGCCTATGTCCGGAACAAGAAGGAAAACGAGCGGCTGGCGCAAATCAACCAGAAAATCTCCGAAATCCAGTTGCTGCCCGAGTCTGAAGAAAACGATCTTTCGGCGTGGCTCGGATCGGCGGAAAAGACCCGGGGGGCCAAGGAAGCGGAACTGCGAAGGAACGAAGACGCCGAGCGGATCTTGAAGGACGTCATGGCGGTTGAAAAAAATTGCCAGACGTTGCGAACTTCCGTAGATGAACTCCTGACGGAAAACCGGAACCTGGAAGAATCCCGTAAACGCCTGTCCCGGGACGAGGAAGCGCAGAAACTGATCGCGCCGCTTGAAAACCTGGAACGGCTCCGCAAGGAATATGCCGCCCAGAAAGCGCAAAAGGATGAACTGGTCAAGAAATTGCCGGAAACCGAATTGCTCTGTCGAAATGTGAAGCTTGCCTTGGAAACGAAAAAAAAGGAAGAGGAAAAGCTTTGCGAAGAAAATAAAAAGCGCGATGAGCTTCGAAATCGGGTTTCATCGCTGGATTCGGAAATTTATCGGAATGGGAAAATCTGCGACGAGAAAAAGGCGCAACAGGAAAAGTTGGCTTCTCGATTGGAAACGTTCCGCCTTTCGCGAGTTAAATTGAATGACGATCGCTTCGGCCTGGAAAAAAAACTTGAAAAAAATGAAATATACGCGAACGCACATCCGACGCATAAGATGCTCGAAAGCGAAAAGTCGGTCATTTCGGATCGCTTGGCTCTCCTGAACGAATCGAAGGAAAACGTAGCTCGGGCAAAGGATGCGCTAGCGGTTTCAAAAAAACAGTACGGCGATGCGGAAAATGACCTTCGCGCCAAGAATCGAGAACTGAAAATCGCCGAGGAGGAACGAAATCGGGGACTTTCAAGCGATATGAATAAAATTACGTTGTTCCTGCAAGCAACGCTGGAAGATGGTGCACGCTGTCCGGTTTGCGGAAGCCCGTTCCATGCGACGCATGTTTCTCAAGAGTTTTCGCCTGGCGAAGTTTCGGCGACCGCGGAACGCTTGAATCACTTGCAGGAACGTTATGAAACAGCGCACAACGAGACCGAAAAAGCGGAATACCGGCTTAAAATTGCGGACGGAAATGTCAAGATGTGCGAAAAGGATCTTTCCGATCGGGCAAATGTCGTTACGGAATACGTTTCCATGACAATCGGGATGCTCAAACCCTATGGGTTTTCGGAAAAGGATTTGAACGAACCCGACCTTGTTCTTTCGAAAATCCAGGATTGGGCAATCCAGTGGTCGGCTTGCATCAAGAATATCGATGCTTGCCGTCACCAGCTGTCCGTCTTGCAGGTCCAGGAAAAAAGCCTTGACGAGAACGAAGAAAACACGAAGGGCGAACTTTCGCTTTTGAGCAAGGACCTGGACTCGAAAAAGAAAGAAGTCCAGACGTTGACAATCGAGCGGCAAAAGCTGTTCGGGTCGTCGGATGTTGCGGAAGACAGGCGCATTTGGCAGGAAAAAATCGATGCCGCATCGAGTGCCCGCTCCGAATTGTTCAATCGGCATGTCCAGGCGGAGAGATCTCTCGGAGAGCTGAAAGCGCGCCTGGAAACGGTAACATCGCAGCTGATGGCCGATGAACGGGAAAGGGAACGCCTGGAAACCGATTTTCAGACGAAGCTTCGCACAGGCGGGTTCGCTTCGGAAAACGATCTGCGCCATGCCGTGATTTCCAAGGCGGAACGCGATTTGCTGATAGCTCAAATCGACAAGGTGACGACGGAACTCTCTACCCGCAAGGGGCAATTGATTCAGGCGGAAAAACAGCTGACACTGTTGCGGCAGAAAGAAATTGGGCGGGAAACCTTGCAGACGGTTCGTTCAAAGATTGAAACGCTTGCCAGCGAATTGAAAGATCTGAACGAAGCGTTCCTGGACAAACAGCAGAAGTTCGTGGAAAATAGATACGCCAAGAAAAAATTCGCGGAAGCGAGACTTGAAAAGGATTCCCAGGAAAAAGTTTCCCTCGTTTGGAATACGCTAAACGATTTGATCGGCAGTTCCGACGGAAAAAAGTTTGTCGAATATGTCCAGCAGTTGACGCTTCGAAAGCTAATCCATGCGGCGAACCGGCATTTGCACGGTCTAGATCCCCGTTATCGGATAGAAACGGATAAAACGGGATTGAATATCTCGCTGTATGATTCGGAATGCGGAGCCTCTAGGCTTGCGGCAAATCTTTCCGGCGGCGAGTCTTTCCTTGTAAGCCTTTCTCTGGCCCTTGGGCTTTCATCCCTGGCCAGCCAACGTGTACGCATCGATACGCTTTTCCTTGACGAAGGTTTCGGTTCGCTGGATGAACGTAAATTGCAAAGAGCGATAGAACTTTTGCACCGCCTCGGGGAAAGCGGCGATAAGCTGGTAGGCGTCATTTCGCACGTGAATCGCTTAAAGGAGGAAATCGCAAACCACATCGAAGTGATTCCTACGGGAAGCGGTCACAGCAGGCTCTCGGGGCCGGGCATTCTTGCCGGAAGATGATTGTGATTGTCAAGATTTGTCGCGTAAAAAATGATTAATCGATGAAAATCTTTTTTTCGATTGAATCGTTCCCTTGACGGGAGCGATTTTTTCTTTTATCTTGAAAATCCGCATTTGTCCGGACGCGGCAATTTCTTCAAGGATAGCGTCCTTTCGTAGATTTCCCAAAAATAATCAATTCATTTTTTAGGAGAAAATCTATGGAGCTTTTTAAAGCTTTGCCTTTTGTCGTATTATCTTCCGTGAGCCTTTTTGCCACGGAAATCACTTATCGCGATTCCAGAATGGGAACGGCGATTACTTATCCGGGTTCACCCGTTCCTGTGGAAAACATCCAAAATCCCAAGGCGACTTATTCGTTCAACACCTATTGTACGGATATCGGCAAGGACGGTAAGTTCAAAACGGGAGCCTTTGAAGTGACGAAGATTCGTCGCCATGCGGACAAGAAGACCATTATGCGTTCCGTTGCTCGGAGTTCTTCGATTCCGAACTATTACATCACATGTGAAAACGAAGCGGAATACCGCGTCACATGCGGTAACGGCCTCGCCTATTCGGGGAAACTGAAATGGACGGCTGCAGTGCGGCGTTGCAAGAAAAACTGCAATGTCGATAAGGGATGGAAAACGGTTTCGCTGGGCGATTACGATGCCTCGACGGGGAAGTTCTACCAGAAAGGTTTTTGCAAGGATGAAAACCGGGTTCCAAAGGAAGAAATCTTTGAACAATGGAACGTTCGCAAGGTGGCGCTCCCGGCGCTTCCTTCGGGTTCCAAAAAATTGGGCAGACCGATTGTCTTTGTTCCTGGCCATAATTCTTCGTTTGTTTCTTTTGGAGCAAAACCGCTCGGTAAGGCAGAGGCGACCAATTCGGATTTCTTGAACGGAAAAGTTTCCGGCTACGAGCAAGGATCCTTGCCGGATGTCATCGCGAGAGACCAAAAACTGAACGTTTCGAAACAGGGTATCAATTCCAACGGCTTGTATTTCTTCACTGCGCCGTATCGGAAATCCGGAAAGAACTACGTCCAGGTCCTGCCTCATTGGAAAGACGATGACGCCAAGCAGTCGATTTCCTTTGCGCTGTATAAATATCTTGAAAAGGTACTCAGTGCGCACTATGGAAATTCCTGGAAAACGGATGCGTCAAGACAGGTCGATCTGGTGGCGCATAGCCAGGGTGGACTTGTCATTCGGGAAATGCTCCGAGGGTTAAGGGCGAATTCCAGGCGCTATCCATCGGGAATGGCGAATCCGGCGAATCATATCCGCCGCGTTGTCACGGTAAATACGCCTCATTTCGGATCGGAACTTGCCGATGACTATGCGAATATTAAAAAATCGAAGCCCGCTGTCGCTGAATTCATCAAGGAAATCCAGGACCAGAGAGACCGGGAAAAGAAAGGAAACCGCTATGCGGGCAGAACGCTGCTTTCGGCAAAAGTGAAAAAGGATCTGGTCGAGTTCTTTAAAAAAGGAGCGGGAAAGGATATTTCCGCATCGATTTTACAAGAAATCGGCATGGGGAAAACGGCAAGCAAGGTTGTCGCAAATCTTTTCATTCCTTCGGACAGAATCCTTTCCGGGCTTTTGGGAACATCGACCGATGTGAGCGTAAAGCTTTTGGGAAGCTATGTCGGCGATTTCAAGTTGAAAACAACCTATAAGTATCTTTTCGGGCTTCGGGAAAAGACAACAACGAAAAAAATCGACTTCCTGAAACCGCTTCGCGATTCGTTATGGGCGTGGCATGTCGATGGATCGCATCTGGCGACACATTCATCCTTTATGGCGAAACTTTACAAGGAAGGATATCCGAAACGTCCGGATGGGACGAACGTGCAGATGCGCCCGATGTATTCTTCGGATATGCGAGGTCTTCGCAACTATTTCATGAACCAGCTTTCGGAAGGGAGTTCCAAGTTTTGCAAGAGTTCCAACGGCGTCGAGAAAAACGCCTGTCTGTCTGTGTCGAATTTTATCAATGCGCTTCTGTATAAATCCCAAGGAGTCAAGCTGAAGAACATCCAGGGAATCGAAAGCTGGCTAAAGTTTTACAACGACCTAATGGAGGAATGGCTTGGCGCAAGCGACCTGCTTGTAACGGCTTACAGCCAGCAGTTTATGGATAAGAAGCAGAGGCTCGGTCCAAAATACCAGAAGGAATTCCTTTCGCCGAAGACTTATTCCATCTATCTTTCGCAAGTTCCGGACATGTATCCATATAATGTGGTTCCCCATGGCGATGTGCTGACTTACGGCAGAATCGACAATGCCGATTACAATATCCATCTGCAGAGCATCGAATTTGAAGGCGCTCCGCGGAAAGGTTCGGATCTCTATTGCGCATTGGACGAATCCAAATGTTCCGTTGGCCTGAAAAAGGTGAAGCGCAAGGAAGCCGCTCCCGCAAAGGTTATCGGTGGAATCGTCATGGTGGATTGGAAACATCTTGTCGGCGGTGCCTGATGAAGCATTGGATTGTACTTTTGTTTTCAGGATGCCTTATCGCTTGTTCTTCAAACGGAGAGCTCTCGCAGAAAAACGAGAATTCTGTCTGGAGTTCGGCGGGACTTGCCGTAGATTATGCCGATGCCGAAAATCTTGGCACGGGTATCGAGACCGTTATAAGCGTAGGCGAGTATCTTTTTGCGCGCAATGATCGGCAAATCGATGGCAAACGCCGTTACCAGCTTTTCCAGGGTAAGGTCGGCAGCCTTTTCTGGAAGGAACTGGAACTTCCCGGTGGTGATGTACCAAATGTTCTTTTTGCCGATTCGGGATGCCTTTACGTGGGGACTTTCTTCAGTCCTGGCGGAGCGAGGCTTTGGATATTCGATCCGGAAAAGGAGATTTGGCAGCGTGAAGAACTTCCTGTTGTAGATAGAAAGTATTCCATTTCGGATCCCGCTTACGGAATAGACGGCATAGCCAAGTTTCGCGGACGCCTAGTACTCTCGTTTTCTCACGGGATGCCTGGAGAAAAAAATCCCATCTATTTTGAATCGGATGACGGAACGTGGAAGAACTGGAACCGGGGATTTCCGCTCGAGGAATCCTTCATTCGTGCCGAGGAATGGAACGGTTCCCTGTTCGCTATGACCTATGGCAACGGAGTCTATCGTTTTGATCTTTCGGATACGGCGTGGCATGCTGTTCCCGCTCCGACGGTCGCTTGCGAAAATGGCGATTGGAACGATTCGTCGATGCTCGCCCGGGATGCGGTAATTGAAGATAACGGCTTGCTTGTGGGCTATGCGAATCTGGAAGGCGTCTTTTCGCTTTCTTCGCAGGGAATCTGGCGTCAGAAGATGGAGTGTTTCCTGCTTGACAGGGAAAGCGATGTCTCTTTGATTTCTAGAACTCCAGCATCCGTTTATCGCTTTGTTCCGTTTCGGGGACATTATGTGGCCTTAGGCGAAGGTTCCGCCGTCTATTCTCCCGGAAAAAATCGCTGGAACGATCTGCCTCCAATTTCCGGGGTGACGGAAATTCTAGATGGAACGATTGTAAAGGACACTCTTTACGTTGCGGCTTTCCAGAAAGGCGTGATGAAACTCGCCACGTCTTTCCTGGATTCAATCATTTACACAAACACAATCCTTTCAGAGGTGACAAAATGAAAAAATCATGGATATTAGGAATGCTTGTCGCGTTTCATACCGCCATGGCGAGCGAATCGTTTGGCGGGTTGGGGCTTGCAATCTATCCGTCGGAAAGCGGAGCCGAGGTCGCTTGCGTGGTACAGGGCGCGCCGGCACACTTGGCGGGAATCGAAAATGGCGACTTTCTAGTTGCGGCGAACGGCGTTTCGCTGGCGGGAAAGCCATTGGAATTCGATACGGAAGTCTTGAGAGGCAATCCAGAAGAACCTGTGGAATTGACCGTCTTGCGAAATTCAGATACATTGCGCGTATTGGTTCGCCGCGAAGCGATCGTTGCCAATACCCCTGCCGACGGGGAACTTTCCGGAATGGCGTTCAATGTGTTGGCGGATGAGTCGTTGCGGTTTCTGGATGCAGTCGAGCTTCCTGGCCTGCGAGCGGATGTGTATGCGAAGGTTTCCGAAAAATCCGCATCGGTAACGAATTCCCGCAAAGACTCGAAAAAGATTCATCCCCTGCCGGCATTTGATCGAAGCCTTATCCGGTTTGAACTGGAATCCTCCGGTCATGCGACTGTGGATGTTTTTTCGGCTCACGGTCAAAAAGTCGAATCGCTCGAGGTGGAAGGTCTTGTCGGTATGAATCAGCTTGACTGGAATGGTGCCGGGCTTTCATCGGGAAGTTACTTTGTTCAAATTTTCCAGAATGGAAAAACACTCTACTACAAGGGGGAACTTCGCTAAGGGAAGACTGGAATAAAATCAAGAAGGAGCCGCCGATGCGACTCCTTTTTCATTACTTTTTCCTGGCGCCTTCGGCTTTGTACCTGGCGATGACGGATTCGTAGAAGTTAAATGTCTGTTTTGCGATGCTTTTCCAACTGAATACGTCGATGGCCCGCTTTCGGCTGGCTTCTCCAAATTTTTTTGACAGATCCGGATTGTCGATAAGCGCGTTCAGGTTGTCGGCAAGGGCCTGCTGGAAGGATTCTGGATTCTTGGGGGAAAAATTCGACGAAGATTTGGATTCTAGCGGAACGAGGAATCCGGTCTGGCCCTGGACAATGATTTCCGGGATTCCGCCGACGGCACTTCCGACGACTGGTGTTCCGCAACTCATCGCTTCGAGGTTGATGATTCCGAAAGGTTCGTAGAGCGACGGAGTGACAAAAGCGGTTGCGTATGTGTAGAGGACGCGGAGTTCCTTGTGCGGCATCATTTCCTGGATCCAGAAAATCCCGTCGCGGCTTTTTTGCAGGCTTTGAATCCTGGATTCGCATTCTGCGGCGAGTTCCGGTGTGTCCGGGGCACCGGCGCAAAGAACGATTTGCACGTCTTTTCGGATATGCGGAATCGCTCCGATGAGCTGGGAAATCCCTTTCTGCTTTGTGATGCGACCGACGAAGAGAACGAAAGGCTTGTCGCGATCAATGCCGTACTTGTCGAGTACTTCCGGCTCGAACGTCGGCTTGTAGAAGTCGGGATCGATACCGTTGTAGATCACCTGGATGCGGTCGGCGGGGACATTGTAAAGTTCCATGACATCGCGCTTCATTTCGTTTGAAACGGCGATAACTCCATCGGCGGCTTCGTAAGCGGTGCGTTCAATCCAGGAACTCATTTGGTATCCGCCGTTTCCTAGCTGTTCCGCTTTCCATGGACGGTGCGGTTCGAGGGAATGGGTGGTCAGGACCAGAGGACATTCCAGAAGGCGGCTGGCGAGCACTCCGCCAAAGTGGCTATACCAGGTATGACAATGGACGATGTCGATCTTTTCAAGGCTTCCCATCCATTGCAGGTTGATGTCGAGCGGATTCAGGATCTTGGATATCCGGGAATCGGAGGGAACGATGCCGAGCTTTGGCGAAAAGCCTAGCGCATGGAGATTCCTTTCGGTGTCGTTCTGGTGGCCGAATGCGCGCGCTTCGATTTCGCAGAACGCCTTGAGTTCGCGGGAAAGAAACTGGACATGGATTCCGGCACCGCCATAGATGTCGGGAGGAAATTCATTGGTGAGAAGGGCGACTTTCATATCGGTAAATCTATCTTAATTCTTTTTAAAAAGAAAGATTCCGTTGAAATTGTGGGTATATATCCGAATTCAAGGCGCCTTGCCGCTTAATGGTGTTCGGAAAGCGCCTTGGCGATGGATTCCTTTGTTAAGATTTCGGGAAGGGTTTCCCATTTCCCGGATTCGGGATGATAGACCGCATAGGCGGGGACGCCGCTTTTGCCGAGAGTTCGGAGAAGGCGGGTGATTTCCGGGCTTTCGAGTGTGTAATCCGCCTTGACGAGGATTGCCTTTGCCCGGGACAGGATTTCGCGGACATCGTCCTTGGAGAGAACGACCGCTTCGTTGGTCTTGCAGGTGAGGCACCAGTCTGCAGTCACATCAACAAAAATCGGACGATTCTCGCTAGAAAGCGCTTGAAAGGTTTCTTCCGAATACAGATACCAGCCGTTTTCATCGACGGTCTTTTCTGCCGCAAGTCGGGCCTTTTCGTTTAGGACAAGGTGAATCGCCGGTTTTCCGCCCAAAAACCACGCGACGAGAAAAATGAGCGCGATGACAAGGATCGAAATAGGTTCCCGTGCGAAAGGCTTGTCCGGTCGGGCGAACTTTCCGACGGCAACCGAGAGAAAAACAGCAAGGATTGCGAAACCGCAGACGATCAACGCTCCCAAGGCCCCTGCCATACGGAAGGAAATCCAGATGAGCCATCCGGCGGTTCCGAGTAGGAAAAGCCCGAGAAGCTTCTGTACCTTGGCCATCCAGGCTCCCGGTTTTGGAAGGACTTTCCGTACGGACGGAAAAATCGCGACGAGAATGTAGGGAAACGCCAGTCCCAGTGCGGCGAATGTAAAGAAGAGGAATAGAATCGCCGCCGGCTGTGTAAAGGCGAATCCCATTGCGGTTCCGAGAAAAGGTGCGGAACACGGAGTGCTCAAGAGAACCATCAGAATGCCGCTCGCAAAAGCTCCGCCGAGGCCTTCCTTGCGTGTCGCTGCGTCCATCCTGGTAAGGGTTGATCCCGGGAGGAAAATTTCAAACGCCCCGAATAGGTTCATGGCGAAAGCCGAAATCAGGATAACCATAAAGACGATGAAACCCGGATTCTGAAATTGGAATCCCCAGCCGACGAGACCGTTTCCGGCCTGGATCAGGATGACGATTGCCGCAAGAATCCAAAAGGAAACCAGGATTCCGAACACGAGCATCCCGGTCAGTTTCCAGAGTCGCGCCCGCGTCTCCCCGGCGTTTCTTGTCAGGTTGAAGAGCTTTAAAAAGAGAACCGGCAGGACGCAGGGCATCAGATTGAGAATCAGTCCACCCAAAAATGCAAATCCAAGCAAGAGAATCAACGGCTCACCGGAGTTTTTTTTTAAAGGCTCTTTCTGGAAAGGCTCTTCCTTGCTTTGCTCGAGCGCTTTTAGCTGCATGGATGCGTGTACGGTCTGCGGAGCGAGACATATCTGGCTGCATGCCTGGTAGGAAAAGTCGACGTTTGTCGTGCTGGTGTCGTAATCGCTGGCGAGGCTTTTTATCGGAATCCGAATCAGGAATGTTCCCTTGAAAACCAGGTTCTCAAGATCCAGCGCTTCGCTGTATTCCTTGATAGGCGTGGGCCAGTCCGGTTCGTCGAACTCGATTCCTCGGGCCTTGATATTGAGAGTCGAAGGCTTTAAAAATTTGTCGGCTGCGATGTTTGCATTGACATGCCAGCCTTCGGGAATGGAAACCTGGACGTTTACCATTGTCCCCGGGACGGTTTTTTCCGGCGGATAGGAAATTTCGATATGCGGTGGCGCCATATTGTTGAGCGACACGAAACCGAAATCGTCGGCCATCGCGAAGCTGCAGAAAAGCAAAATGAAAAAAACGAACGATTTTTGAAACCGAACGGTTGCCAAATTTGCCATTGGTTGGGTTTTCAAACCGGGACTCCTTTTTGATTCCTATTTTTACGGATGTCGCTTTTTGTCCGCTCCCGAATTTGGTCAGGAGTCATATGGCCTCTATTCAAGGGCCTGTTCGAAATCAAGATATATTGAACTTTTGGAATCGGCATCGGTTTCAAATTTACAAATTGTGCCTGCATAAAATGCGAGGAACGGGCTCAATCCAGGATTTGATGCAAAATGTTTACATTCGACTGCATACGCATTTCGACGAGGTCCGTTCCTTGAAAAATCCTGTCGGCTGGCTTATCCGTGTGGCGGAAAACATCTGCTACGACGAGTTCCGTCGCCTGTATCGTACGCAAAATGTTTGCGAAAGGCTTTTCCGCTATGACGTGCGTCGCAATGAACAGAATCGAAGGGAACTAGAAAATGAGCGACAGGTAAATTCCTGTCTGGACATCCTGTCTCCGAACCTGGGAACGCTTGTTGAATTGCACTATTTAAAGGGATTTTCCATCAACGAACTTTCCGAAATTTCAGGGACTTGTCGTTCGGCAGTCGCCAAGAAACTGGTTCTTTCCGTAGGAAAAATGCGTAAAAAAGTCCTGGAACAGGTGAAGGCTTCCTGAATTTTGGTAATATTAAAGGGTGAAGTCTTGGCTCCGCTCTTTACTTGTCCTATGCGTGTCGTGCGCTTTTGCCGCGGACACATGGAAAAACTTTGCCCAGTCCGGTTCCTTTTACTCATCGACGCTTGTGGGCGAGATGCTCGTGTTGGGGTCGAACGGAGGCGTCCGATTCATTTCGCCGGACGGTTCGTCGGATTTCCTGGCTTCGGCAAACGGCTTGGAGGCTTCGGACATTCGGGGCGTCGTAAGTACCGATTCCGGGGAGCTGCTCGCCGTTTCTTCCCAGGGGATTATTTCAAGGTATCTCGGCAATAGGCGCTTTTCCGTTCTGAACCGTTCCTTCGTCTCGACTTCGTCGGAATTGCAGCCGGGCCTTGTGGAAATTTCGGATTCCGTTCTCGTTCTAGGCTTTCGGGATAAAATCGCATTTTTTGATATTTCCCGCAAAAAGTCGCTGGTGAGTCTTTCGCGAATCGGGAATGTCTCCCTAAAATCGACTTCGCCTTCTGCGTTGCTTGTCCATGGCGACTCGCTTTTTGTCGCTCTCGGTGTGGACGTCTATGTCCGGCAGATGCCGTGGAGCGACCTGTCCGAAGACGTCTTGCTCGCGGATCCCGCATCGTGGAACTTTGTTGGAAGTTTTCACGGCAAGGATTCTTCGGAAACGGCCATCACCAGGCTTTCGTTTTCTGGCGGAACGCTGCGGGCGGAGTTTGACGAATCGCTTTCCGTTCTCGTTGCCTGCGGCGATACGCTTTCCAAAAAAAAGTTTCCCGCCTTGTGGAAAGGGGACAGTTCTCTTGTGCGAAGGATTCTTTCCGGCGATGGCTTTTCCTATCTGGTCGGAAAAAGTTCGGCATGGTACTATAACGGAGAGCTGACGGAAGTCCCTGCCTGGACCGGATTTTCCCTGAAAAATCCCTATACGGTTGTTCCTTTTGTGGGGGGCGATGGCGGAGTGACCGTCTATTCGGCGGACGGCGATTTCGGTTGGAGCGACGGGGAAGTCTTTTCCTATGGGCCTTCGCAGGGCGATCTGCCTTATTACGGTGGCGCGGAGCCCCATACCCGCTTGCTGAAGAATCTGGGAACCCTTTCGGACGGCGCGACTCTTGTGGGCATCTGGGGATTTGGCTGGCGAATCTATGCGGGAAACGGCGGTGAATTCTTACAGAGCGTCGGTCTGGAAAATTCCAACTGCGCCGAGCGTTACCTCACAGATTACATCGTGCCGACAGGCGTAGCCGTCTCCCCGGACAGCCTCGGCTGGCTGGTGAGCTTCTGGGGAAACTCCGGATATGGAATTGCCTACATCGATAAATCGGGCGAGATCAGCTGCGCAAACAGCGTCGGAAGCGGAAAGTTCTCGGGACCGCTCAAGACGGCCTTGTCGGAAGACGGTTCGGAATGGCTTCTCTATTCCGGAGCGGGAAAAACCGAGGGAACGGATGGCGTCGGGGCCTTGGATATCTTTCGCATCCGGCCCATTTCGGAAACGGGAGGGGAACTTGTCATCCAGAACCGGGAGACCGTTCCGACGCCGGACAATTACGCTATCCTCGACATGGATTTTGACAAGTCCGGTCGTCTCTGGGCCATCACCAATTCTACGTTTGCCTATTTCGAAAGCGGGATGGATTCCGTCCAGGCTCCCCACAGGATTTCTTCGTATGAGCAGGCTAATCTCTCATCGCTTTCAATCGACCCGAATGGCCGTCTCTGGATAGGAACGCTTGGCAGTGGTGCCTACATGGTGAAAAGGAACGGAAATTCTCCCGATACGATGTCCGCGACAAGGTTTGTCATGCGGAACGGCCTTCTGAACGATATCGTCTATGATGTTCAGGTTGATGGGAAAAAAGGACAGGTCTGGTTTGTCCACAAAAATGGCGCATCCCGCTATGCGCGAACCGATTTGCGCGAAACTTCTTCATTTATGGCATCGGACGGTCCCGAAATCAAGGTCTATCCGAATCCGGTCCGCTTTGATCTCGGACAGTTCCTGTCATTTGAAAACGTCTCGGAAGCGGCCAGTGTTTCCGTTTACAATTCCGGAGCGCATCTGGTCCGGGCTTTTCACGGTAACGAACTCGATGGCGGACGCATCGTCTGGGATGGTCGCGACAGGCGAGGCGTTTTAATCGCTCCGGGAGTCTATCATTACATCATCCAGAAAGGTTCCCGAAAGAAACAGGGAAAAATTCTGGTCATCCATTAGAAGCCCATGCCATTACCGAAAAAGCGTTCTAGAAATTTTGACCGTCCGATAAAAGTCTTCGGGATAGTCCTGTGTGCTGTGATTCTGGTTGTCGGATGTGCGTCGCAGCGGCAGAAACCCGTATGCGCAGAAATCGAATATCGCCTGAATCATACGGCGATGTCGCCCGATCAGCGGGAATGGACCGCCAGGGAACTTTCGGAATGTCGCGCGGAGCAGGCGGAATATGAAAAGTCGGACACTCTGACGAACAAAATCAAGAAAAGCATTTACGAAATGTACGAGGAATCCAAAAAGGATTCTTCCCAGGCGGATTCTTTGCGAGCTGATCCATGAATTTGGAAAAGGTCCGAAGCGAAATTCCCGGTCGCCTGATGCGAATTGCGGAGCGTATCCGTGCCGCGGGCGGTAAATGCTATTTGGTCGGAGGATTTGTCCGCGATGCGATGATCGGACGGGATTCCCGCGACTTCGATGTGGAAGTTTACGGCATTGGACAGGACGCTCTGCTCGAAATTCTCTCTGATTTCGGACATCCGAATCTCGTCGGCAAGGCTTTTGGCGTCGTGCACTTGGCGTCAAAAGGCCTCGACCTGGACTTTTCCTTTCCGCGGACAGAAAATAAAGTCGGGGTAGGACACCGGGGCTTTCTCGTCGAAACGCATCTGCACCTGACGTTTGCCGAGGCGGCGCTTCGCCGCGACTTCACCGTGAACGCGATGGGGCTTTCTTTACCGGAACTCGAACTTTCGGATCCATACGACGGCAAGGGCGATCTGGATAGACACTTGCTCCGGCATGTTTCGTCGGCGTTTGTCGAGGATTCGCTTCGCGTCTTGCGCGGGGTCCAGTTTGCGTCGCGTTTTTCCCTGAATCTCGCTCCGAAAACCGCCGAACTTTGCCGTTCGCTTTCGCTCGCCGATCTTTCGTCGGAACGGATCTTCGAGGAATTCAAGAAGTGGCTCTTGAAGCCGGGGCATCCGAGTTTCGGACTTCGCGCATTTCTCGAAATGAACCTTTCCCGCTTTTTTCCGGAAATCCGTCCGCTAGGCGGTTCGTTCGAAAATCTGGGACTCTTGCTGGACAATGTCTCTTGCGAACTTCCCTCTGTCGAAGATTCCGTTTCGAAGGAGGTCCTCGCCTTTACCTCGCTGCTTTCCGGGGCTACGGACGTTTCCGGAGTAAGCGGATTCCTTTCCCGGATAACGAACGAGGTGAAACTCTTAAAGCGCATCCCCGAACTTTACCGGGCGCTTCCCCTGTTTGTCGAAAAGGCTTGCGCGTTGGACTTTGACGCGGAATTCCTGCGTCGCGAATCGGTCAGGCTGGATGGACTTTTTTTGGCCTACCTTTATGTGAAATCCACGCCGCTTTTGGAAAAAAGCATCCGGAACGAGGCCGCGGAACTTCTGAAAATTTCCGCAGAAAAAATCGGGGTCTTTAACGCAGCGCCGGAGCCTCTGTTGAAAGGTGCGGACCTGCTTTTGATGGGGCTTAAGCCCGGGCCTCGTATCGGCGAAATCATCCGCGAGGAATTCGAACTCCAGCTGGAGGGAAAAATCCTTTCCCGGGAAGAAGCGCTTCTCTTTGCGCGAAAAGCTATTTCCAGCGAAACAGCTTGAAAATCCCGAGCGGAACGGCGAGAACGATTATCGGAACCTGCAAAAGCTCGGTGACCGGCAATGCCGCAAGAAGTTTTGTCTCGTGCAGTCGAATTGATCCGATGGACAGGAAAACCGAATCGACTGCGATTTTCAGGACAAAGGGGATAGCGAACCAGCTCCATGGAAAATCACAGAAAACCGCAAGCCACGGTGCAAGAAAAAGCCAGACGTAAAATGTGTAGATAAGTGTCAGAAAAAGCGTGTAGAGGTGATTGGAATAGTGAGTCCCGTTGCTCGCCCATCTCGCCCGCTGGTTCAGAAGCCCTTTTAGCGAATCCACCGGAGCGGTTTCCACGACTGCGTCCTTGTCGAGGTTGTAGCAAAATCCGACATCCGGTTCGTGAATCATCTTGTGGACGAGCATGTCGTCGTCGCCGGAGGAAAGGTGCACCAGGTCGCCAAATCCCCCGACCCGGAAAAAAAGCTCCTTTTTGTAGGCTAGAGCCGCAGCGCTTGCGACCATGGGAACGCCCATGCTGAATCCAGCCGCCTCGATGGATGTATATCCGAGGGTCTCGAGTTTCTGGTAAGCGTGGACGATTCCAGGCGACCCGGAATTTTTCTTGGGGCCTTGCACAATCGCGATATTTCCCTGGAAGCGGCTTGCCATCGAGCGGATCCAGCCTTTGGGCGGGAGACAGTCCGCATCCATCGTCATGAGGATTTCATAGCGGGCTTTTTGAAATCCCGTTTCAAGCGCGCGTTTCTTGGGGCTTTCGATATAGGGCACGTCCATTGGAATGTTTACGACCGAAAATCTCGGGTGGTTTGCGGCAAAGTTTTCAAGCAACCCTTTGGTGTTGTCCGTAGAGCGGTCGTTGACGCAGATGACTTCCCAGTCTCCATCGTAATCCTGGGCGTCGAGCGCTTCGAGGGTCTGCAAAGCGTGCTCCTCTTCGTTTCTGAGCGGAACGATGACGGAAACGCTCCACCGTTTTCCGGAATCTGCCGGTCGCTTCCTTGCCCGTAAAAGCCCTATCGAAAAAAACAGGAACAGGGAAACGTATAGCGCGGTGAGGATTCCGAGAATGCAAATGCTCAGCATAACGGGTCAAATATATTTATTATTTCTTCTGTATGATTCATCCGTCAGCCTATGTAAGCCCCAAAGCGAAAATCGCAGACAGCGCCTGTATCGGCCCGTGGTGCCTGGTCGATGACTTTGCCGAAATCGGTGAACATGTCGTCCTCGAATCGCGTGTCCATGTCCTTTCGCATGTAAAGATCGGCGCGGGAACTTTTGTGTTTGACGGGGCGAGCCTCGGCAACGTTCCGCAGGACTTAAAGTTCGGAGGGGAAGAGACGACGCTTGAAATCGGCGCCCATGTAAAAATCCGCGAATACGTGACCGTTCATCGCGGCACTTCCGTCTCGGGCAAGACCGTTATCGGGGATAATGTGCTTCTGATGGCATACGTCCATGTCGCCCACGATTGCTTCATCGAAAACGGAGCCGTCATTTCAAACGGGGTGCAGCTTGGCGGACATGTCCATGTCGGCGAGTTTGCAAACATCGGGGGAACTTCCGGCGTCGCGCAAAACTGCCGCATCGGCGCGTTCAGCTTTGTCGGCGCGTCCCTCAAGGTCGATAAGGATGTCCCTCCCTACGTGAAGGCCTTGGGAAATCCGCTCCGCTTTGCCGGAGTAAACCTGCATGCGCTCCGCAAATTTCCGGACCGCTTTCCGGAAGACCGCATTGTTGGGATTGAACGGCTCTACCGTGAACTTTTCCATTCAAAGAAAACGGTGAACGAGTGTGCAAAAAAAATGGCGGAATCCGAGGATTCCGCCATCCGGGATTTCTTTTCAAAAGAAGAAATTCGGATTATCCGCTAGTTCGTGAGACCCAGGGCATCGAGAATGCCCGGATACCACTTGCTGTTTTCCCTGTCGTAGGCTTCGAAACCGCCGACTTTCGTAAATCCCCAGTATGTCCAACTGATGCCGTACTTTTCCGCTGCGTCTACCGCTTTCTTGGACCAAAGCGCATAGTATTTATCGCTCGGTCCTTCCGTTCCGCAACTGCCGCGTGTTCCGGCTGCGACTCCGAACTCTCCCATGTTCATCGGAATGTGGCCTCCGTTTACATCCGGATATAACGACTGCGCCAAGGCAACGTACTTTGCCATATCGGATGAAGCGGTTGTCGAATAGGTGTCGTCTCCATTGCATTTGTAGCCGTGTCCTTCGTGGGTAAAGTTATAGGGTTCATAATAATGCCCCGAGAAGATGATGTTGCCGTCTTGGGGAAGTTTTAACTGATTTAAAAGGCCGAATTTAGCAGAAGCGTTGGATTCGAACATAATCGTCTTTCCCGGAGCCGCTTTGCGGATAACATCATAGGCTCCGAGCATTACATCGTTTAAAACATCCGCATTCCGGAATGTGGGTTCATTCAAAATTTCAAGAACGAGCATTGAATCCGGAAATTCGTTCAGTTTCGTCGCGACTTGGTTCCATATTGAATAAAAGTGGATCTTTTCCGCTTCGTATGCTGCGGCGTTGTTCTCCGGATCCGCAATAAAATTATTTCCGGCGTCCATCAGTTCCTGGTACCAGTGGAAATCGACGATAACGAGCAGTCCTTCGCCGATGGCCAACGCGACATCCTCTACAACTCCGGCAAGGCGCTCTGGATTGACTTCGTGCGTGATAGGGTTCGAATTGTGCTGCCAGCGCACCGGAATGCGCACCGAATTAAAGCCTGCCTTCTTGACGATTTTAAAATCGCCGTCATCGATTGCATTGCCCCAACCCCCGTCCAGATAGTCGTTATAGCCGTAGTTATAAGGTTCATCGGGAATCTTTTCCGGGTAGGATTTGGAATCCCAGGAATTTCCCAGGTTGATGCCTTTCCCGAGCCTCTGGTTCATCGCACGTCCTGCGGAATAATCGACCGGGATGACCTGGGCTGCGGAGGAGCTTTCGGTGGAGCTGGAGGAATCCACGCGGGTAAGGCTTCCCGAATCGTCCGAACAGGCGACGAGCAAGGCTGCCGTTAAAAGAAGAGGACTGAATGTTCTTTTCATGGAGATCCTTTGGATTTATCGATATGCTTCAAAACTAAATTATTGCTATGCGGATAATTTTTTTCGTTTTCTAAAAAGATGTTTACAGAAGAAACCGCCTAAATTTTGAAAAATTGGGAGGTTTAAAGTTCTTGATCCCTTTGCAAGCGTTTTTTTTCAAAAAGTAAAATGGGAAAAGTCAAAAAACAAGTTATATTATGGTTCATCGGATTTTGGAGAATTTGAAAACCTATGAACGCCAAAATACAGAAAAACATCTGGAAGTGCCTTTGCCTTTCGCTTCTCTTTGTGTCTTTTTCTTTCGCTAGCATCGGCTTCGGCGAATACCGCGATCGCGACCAGTCCCGCTTTGTCATGAAACCGGCGAAGCCATTCCGCCCGGACAAGGACGTGGTAACGGTCATCATGCGCGAAGCGATTCCCCGCGGCGGTGGATATACTTACCAATACCCGCGCGAAAACCCCGAACCGGTGATGACGGACAAGTATGCGAAGGAAGGCGCCCTTTCAATGGAAATCGAGCTAATCGCAAGCGACTATTCGGGCGTCGCGATATGCATTGCGGGCTCTGTCGATCTCTCGCCCTACCTCGAAGAAGGCGTCCTGGAATTTTGGATTAAAGGCGAAAAGGGCGGTGAAAACGCTCTGTTCGTGTTGGTCGATGACGGCGTAAAGAGCGGTGGCGAATCTCTCCAGGTCAAGCTCCGTTCCAAGAGTCTCGGCGAGATTACAACCGAGTGGACGCATTTCAGCATTCCGCTCAAGCTTTTCGGTATGACAGGCCTTTATTGGGATGCGAAGAACACGCGCGACGTGATGCTTCCCTTTGCCTGGGACAAGTTCAAGGGGTTCCGTCTCGAAGTCCGCAAGGATGAAAACGAATCCTTCAAGGTCTGGATTGACGATGTGGTCATCAAGAAACACGGCAAGCCTTACGAAGGTCCCGCCAACTATCCTTTCCGCAATGCGATTTAAGAGGGTTTTATGCGTAAACTGGTTTCTTCTTTTTTGATCGCTTCTTGCGCAACAGCCGTCTGGGCGACTCCCACCCAGGTAAAGCTCGATTCGATTCATGCGTCGATCGATACTCTCGCCGACAATATGGAATCTACCCTGCTTGGCAAGGACGATCTGCCGGTGGCGGTCTCCGGCTTTATGGCTTTCCGCGTCAAGAATTTTCATTACTCGGAATCGGCTCCGGCTTTTGCAAGCGACAAGGCTCGCACTTCCGTTGAGGCGATTTTCAAGGCGAATGTCGTCGCGATGCCGAATTCGTACATGACCCTGTGGACGAACTTCGCCTTCCCGTTCGACCTTTCCGGTACGTTCGGAAACAAGTATGCGACGCAGCCGACAGGCGTTCCGACTTACGATGAACGCGTTCTCTACGACCATTCCACAGATTACTATTCTTCGACGATTGACGAAGAGTTCAACGTGGGGGCGGATATCCGCGCGGGCGTCTTTGGCGCATACATCACCGCGGGCGGCGTCATTTGGGCGAATGCTTCTCCCCTTACCATGTGGGAACGCGAAACGTCTCCTCGCTTTTCGTGGCAATACGAGCTTTTCGAGGACGAGAAAACGGTCAGCACCTATTACAAGGAAAAGTCCTTTAAGCCGGTCAAGGAAGGTGGACGCGCATTTTGGACGAACCGCTCGTTTGGTGGCGTTTTTGCGAATGTCTATCAGTTGCCGTTCAACATGAAGGCGCAGTTCATGGTTTCCCAGCCAATGGATATGGATGTGGGAACGCGTGACGGTCTCCGCCTTTATGCCGGACAGCCTGGTGAACTTGAAACATACGGCCTGCACGATATGCGCGGCTCCGTCTATCACGGGAGAATCGCCAAGGAAAAACTCTTTGAATCGCTGACGCTCGGTGTAAACTATATGGGCGTTGTCTTTGACAAGGGCATTATCTATGAGGACGAATTCCGCAATCAGTATTTGACAGCGAAAATGACTCCTTCGCTTTTGAATACGCATGTCGCTTCGATTGATATTAAGGGAAACATTACCCCGAAATTCTACTTGATGGCCGATATTGCCTTGAGCATTACGGATTCTGTCAATTTCTACAAGTCGGACGATGCCGCCCAAACCCATGGATATGCGAAAGATGCTTACGAATCCGGGGTTGCGACACCTCAGGTCGGTATCTATATCAAGGCGCAGAGCAAACATATCGAGGGTTGGCCGATAACCGTCGAAGGCATCTATCTTCCGAAGGATTTCTATTCGCCGTATTCTCTCAGCAACCCTTCGCGCTTTACAAGCTGGCGCAAGGACGAAATGTATCTGAACGGCGGATCGCTCCGCTACACGCCGAATATGATGGGATTGAACATCAAGGTGGAACCGACTTTCAATCGCGGCTACTTTGACTTCCAGTATGGCCAGCATCGCCAGGTCGAGGAAGGAACGGATGTCTTGGTCTTTAACTATCGCCTGAACGGTCGCAACATGTGGGAAAGCACCAATTCCTGGACCAAGCACAAACCGATTTTCTGGGCGGATTCCGGAAATGCGGATCCTCGTTCGAGCGGCTATGTTGCCCGCACCGGTGTCTTGGAGCCGGGCGTAGGAATCAAGCTCCGCCGGCAAAAGGGCGGACTTTACGGCGGAACCTGGGAAATGTGGGAGTCCTTCGTCGCCTACCAAAATATGGACCAGATTAAGAATGGCGATGTGCCTAGTCATGCCAAGTGGTCCTCTTTCCTCTCGATGATGGGAGGCTACGATATCGGGCATTGGTTCGGGACGGATCGCAATATCATGATGACCGGCTATGCGGCTCTTTCCGGCGTTTCGACCACGATTGCTCCGATTGCCTATAGCGAAGACCAGAGCGATATGCTTTTGTGGAGCTTCTACGGGCAGTTCGAACCGACGGTTGCGGTAACCCCCAAGTTCCACATGGTCGGTATTTTGGGCATAGAAACATTCCGTTCCAAGTATGCTTACACCTCCTATTCGATTTCAAACGGTGTTCCTAAGACTTCCGATCTGTATAGTGAAGTGGGAACTTCTTACTACGCCTATGCGCCGATTAATTACCTAGAAACGGCTATTGGCCTAGGCTTTGACTGGGATTTTGCGGATCGCGCTGGCTTGCACGTTCGCTACAAATGGATGACGCATTCCGACGAGAACCTTTCTGTAAACGATTGGCATTCCCACTATATCGCGGCAGAAACCAAGGTCTGGTTCTAAGGAGGGCGTAAACGATGAATATGAATATGAAAAAAATCTTGATAGCGCTTTTCGCCGCTTCCGTTTCGATTCCCGCTGCGACGGAATGGCAGACCCAGGAACGCTTGGATGCGAAAGTGGATTCCATCAACGCGAAACGCGGTGTCCAGATTGGCGGAAAAATTCGCGCCGTGGCGCAAACTTCGTATTTCGATACGGACAACGACCCGACCGGCATCAACAAGATGCCCGAGACGGAGCGCAATGAGTTCGCGAATGCCGACCTGGAATTTCACTTCCGCCCTTACGAATTTGTTCGTGCCAACGTGATGCTCCGGATGGGAGCGGGAATGCAGGAGTATTTCTCTTCGGCTTCCAAGACGTTTTCCGTCGGCTGGCTGAATGTCGAAGGAAATATCGGAAATTCGTTCTATTGGGTCGTCGGAGATTTTCGGCAGCAGTATTCCCCGCTGACGCTCTTCTCGCCGGATGTGGAAGTTCTCTACGAACCGACGATTTTTGCGAGAAAGCGCCACATGGCGGAATCGCAGGAGCTTCTCGATGGTAACCAGCGCAACCTGCAGGGGGCAAATATCCAGTTCCGCCACTATTTTAACAATGCAGTGGGTGAACTTCGGGCGGAAGCTCTTTTTGCCCGTCTGAATCGCACATCGGTTTTGGATCTTTCGGGAGCTGAAGGCAACATTCTCCAGAACGACTCTGTTCCGGGGGCGTCCCTCGCTTCTAACATGGACAAGTGGCTTCTTGCCGCGAACCTGGAACTTCTTCCGATGAGCAAGAACCTCTATGTCGGCGTTACCCCGATGTACATCTTCGACAACGAAGATTCCTATACATACACCTATCGCCATCCGGACAAGGATTTGAACGAAGGCTATGTCTTGGACGATATCAATCCTTTCGATACGGATCCGCAGAAGACATTGATTGTCAGCGGTCGTGTAGGTGGCGATATCGCTGGTTTCCTCGGCAATCGGAATCTGATTTTGGATCTTGTCGCGGAATACGCCTATTCTTCCGATGAAATCTACAACCATGTGTCTGTTCCTGTCGTGGATCCGATGACGGGACTTCCGGTTGTCGATGAAACGACCGGCGAAGCGGTTGCGACGGATGTGGCGACCAAGGAAACCCTGGACGGCTCGGCTCTTCTTGTTACCCTGAATGCGGGTTACAAGACTTCGGATGCCTGGGGTATCGTCCTCGGTTTGAATGTCGTCCGCAATGACAGCAACTGGTTCAATAACCTCGCGCAGTCCCCGAAATTCTTTGCCCGCCGAATCCTGAATACGGACAAAGATGGAAATACGATCAAGTATGGCGTAAATTCTCCGCTGTATTCCTCGTTTGATGCTTTGTATTATTACTCTCCGAAGTATTCTCCGGCAGCAACGACTCTCGCTACAGATGATGGAGGACTTCGTGACGGGCAGACGGATAGTTATAACATCGCTCCGTTCAACAAGAGTTCCTGGAAGTCCGGGGTTTATTCCCGCTCCCAGCTTGCCTTGATCGAAACGTTGACAGATCCGGCTCTGCAACTGGTTTTGCCGAACGGTCTTGCGACATCGAACCGCTTGGGAACTCAAGGAAATGTCACGTTCAACTGGAAGGACTACGCCGAAGCCCAGGGGCTTTTCAGCTACTTCACGCAGGTTTCTCCGCTCGCCGGGTTCAAGGAGGCGACCTATCTGGAATTCGGCGGCGGCGCCAAGGTGGATGTCTTCAAGATGCTCGGATTCCAGAAACCGCTGGAACTTTCCGGTTCCTATAAGCATTCCGAACGCAGCATCGATACGGACAACTGGGCCGCTTTTGGCGGTGTCGATGGAACGGCGGAAATCAAGAGTGACTTTATCAATGCCGGGCTTTATGTACAGTACCTGCCGCGCCTCGGATTTACCGCGGGATTGCAGTACATCAAGACGGACTACAACGCATTCCAAGGATCGCTCAGCGGTCTTTCCGCTCCGATGCTCAACAGCAAGCAGTTGCAATGGATGATAGGCCTGGATTATTCCCTGGCGGAAAACGCGTGGCTCTCGCTGAACTTCGGAATGGTTTCCGTCAAGAACGAATACAACACGGCTGCTCTTGTAGCGAGCGGTTCTTCGGTCGGAGCCTACAATCTTCCTTCTTATTACGATGTAACAACCGATGCGACAGGAAACTACAAGCATGAATTTTCCCAGTCGATTATCGAAGCTTCCATTAACGTGGAATTTTAATGGGAGGGACTAAGGAATGAAATCGAATATGAAAATGCATTTGCTCGGATTCTCTTCGATGCTGCTTCTTTCGACGGCGACGGCTTTCGCTGCTCCGGAACAGGATACGATCGTTGTTCAGCAAAAATCTCTGCTTGAAAAACTGGATTCCCTGAACGATGCCGTTTTGGGCTTGCGGGTGAATGGTTCGGCCAAGGCCGGCGTCTTGACTTCAATGGCGAAGTCTGACCAGTTTGCGGACAATTCTCCCACGCAGGAAAGCCAGGCCTATACGACGGTCAATCTGGTGTTTACGGCCCGTCCGAGTTCCGAAACGGAAGTCCGTGTCGAGGCTCGCCTGCACAAGGATTGGCAGAGCGCCTACGAAGAGAACAACAATCCGATTATCGGGCACTGGTTCTCTTATGACGGCTTGATTCTGAACAAGCATTTGGCTTTCAATCTCGGCTACATGCGCGTCGGCTATACGCCTTACACGCTTTATACGCCGCAGCCGAACCTTTTACAGGAACCGGAAATTTTTGCCGAAGCCCGCTCCGAAGCGATGGCTCTCCGCAATCTGGATACGACATCTCGCCGTTTGCTCCAGGGTATCAATGTGGACTATCACAGCGGTGAAGTCGGTTTTCTGGATGATATCCATGCGCAAGCTACCGGTGCGCGCCTTCGGAACATCGCCAAGAAAAATGACGAATCCTTCTTTGACTTTGACTGGTCAGACAGATACCTCTTTGGCGGACGCTTGGGCGTGGAAGCCTATGGCGCACGTCTCGGGGTGAACTACATCGAAGTATTCGATCGGAAAAAAAGTTTTTCTTCCCATGATCTCGGTTTGAGCGATACGGTTGCCTTGGAAGACAACAAGGTTTTCTCCGGAGAAATCGGCTTTGACTCGAAAAAACTGCTTCCCGATCTTCCTGTCGTCTTTGGGTTGAACGGCGAATTCGCCATGTCCTGGTGGAATGCGGACGCCTATTATCTGACAAGGAAGACCTCTTCAAGCTATACCTCCCAAAAGGGGGTGATTCCCAATGCGGATGGCGGCATGGATTCTGTGGTCTATGTTAGCGTAATTTCCAATACTTCCAATGTGATGGAATCACAAGAACTTGCAGACATCAAGGGAAATAGTTTTTATGTAGAACCTTATGTTCAAGGCGGTTTTGGAGATTTCCACTTTGACTTAAAGGGACGTTATCTGCAGAATGATAAAAAGTTCTGGTCGGAAATGGCTTCCGCGCCCGCCTATCGGGGTAATTCGGTTATCTTGAACGCAAACGGCCTGTATGCGGATTCGACCTATATCGGATTGGTATCGGCTTTCGGAATGTCTAGCCTAGAAAATCTTTATTTCCAGGTTTATAATTCCAACCCCTACAATGCGACAAATATCCAGTCTTCGGATATGGCGAATGTCCTGTCAGCGGGGGCGGCTGAATCTCCGTATCTGTATTCGCGCCTATATAACAACTACAAGAATGTCCATGTCTATCGCAACGGATACAACGCAAACACGATCAAAAGACTTGAATTGAACGAGGCGATGTTCCTGATGGACGGTTCGCTGGATATGGCGCTGCCGATGGGAATTGCGACTCCGGACCGCAAGGGCTTCTCCGTGGCCTTTGACGGTGACTGGAATTCGGCGATAAGCTTAAACGTTCGATTTGCCCAGTATAATCAGGATGTGGTTGACAACAAATACACGCAATATGCCGTGGGGGCGGGAATCCGCCTCGATCAGGTCTTGAACCATTTTGATGTCCGCGATATCTTTGGCGATGAAGACAAGGCGTTGATCCAGCTTTCCTATGCGCATTCCGAAGAAGACGCCTACTTCCAGCGCAAGTCCGACCGGATTATGGGCGGCATTTCGGCCGGCGTTTGGGGACCGATCGGTATCCAGGCCGGGGTTGAGCAGTTTACCTTGGAATACGGTATCGGTTTGCCAGTAACGAATTCCGCCCTGATAACCAAAGTCGAAGAAATGCTTCTTCGCGTCGGTCCGCGGATTAAAATCGCTCCGGCTTCGTATCTGTCTCTCCAATATGGACTGCTTACGGACAAAGTTTCGTTTAACCGTGTGGAAACTGCGGAAGACGGAACAGAAATTGCCGTCGGCGATGAATTTTCTATCGATAAGAACGTAATCATGGCCGATGTCACGGTGAGTTTCTAAGAGGTAAAACGTATGAAAAAACTTTCTCTCCTTTTGCTTGCTCTTGGAACGGTTTCATTTACAGCGTGTTCTTCGCTGGATGTGAACAAGGCGGAATCCTTGGAAGAAAACTATCCGAAGGATTTTGTCGCTGCGGATTACATGGCTTTGCATCCGGGACTTCGCAGTTTGCAGATTCAGGATTATGTCTCGCAACACAACAAGGGGCTTTCCCTTGAAAAAGATTCGATTGCGAACGACTCTGCTGCATTTTTAGCGGATACTTCAATTCTGCACAAAATCTATGTAAGTCCCTTCTATGCGGGATATTCGGAAGAAATGTGGTCCGAAGATTGGAGCTTTTCGATTTCGGAAAACAAGGTCTGTAAGGAAGATACGATTTCTGTGCGTGTTAAACAGGCGGATTCCGTTCCTGTCAAAGTCTTTTTGGGAAAGCTCTCCTATGATTCGGAAGGGAAAATTATTGCCGTTGAAGGCTTTACTGATTCTCTAAAGACTCCGGAGTCTGCCGTTACCTATACAATTGATGGAGTTGTGTATTCTATCGTCAATCAGCGTGGCAGCACGGTTACGGTAACCGATACAAATTCCTGTGTCATTGTGCTTGATTCCGCAGAGGGCGGAATTCCAAAGGATAAAAGACGGCAATTATTGAAGTTCAATTTCCATGGAATCACGGACGATTTGGCAGCTCTTGCCGCTGTTCCTGTCGATACGTTTGCCATCAGCAGCCAATACCTGGTATTTGGGCAGTCTCATGGCTGGGCTTATCGTACTTGCCTGGACTCTGAAAAAGATAATCCGGTACAGTCCGAGGTGTATCCGATGAAAAAGCTGTATTGTGCTGACGGAGACGTTATTCGCGAAATCGCGAAGTGAGGATTTTATGAAGCTAAAGTTAATCGCACTTTCTTTTGTCTTGGGAATGGCTACAGTCGCGAGTGCCGCGGCGGATAAGGTTATCGGGTATTTTCCCTATTGGAGCCAATATTCCCAGTTCGCTCCGAAAGATATCCGCTATAATATGGTGACGCATATCCACTATGTCTCCTTAAGTCCGGCTTCTGACGGTTCGCTTGCTTTTGCGGACGATAACGATGCGGAAAATTTCAAGGAATTGGCGAAGCTTTCCTCTGAAAACAACGTAAAACTGATTGTAACGGTCGGTGGCATGGAACAGGAAGGAACCCTTTCGGAAATCGCCGCTTCGGAAGAGACGCGAGACGCGTTTGTCGCCAACCTGGCTTCTTGGCTAGAAGAAAACGGCGCCGCCGGCATTGAACTGGACTGGCAAAACCTTTCGTCGGAAAATGCGGAGGCTTTCGGAACGCTTGTGCGCGCCATCAAGGATCGGTTTGCCGGAAAATTTGAATTTTCCGTGGCGACCTACCCGCTTTCTTCTGCGGACGCTTACAATGCGGAATCCTTAAATGCGGCGGACTACATCACGGTCTTTGTTCCGGACCAGATGACGGAAGAAAACTCCGAGCTAAAGCCGAACCAGAGCGTTTCCGTATTTGAAGAAGCGATGGGCGCTCTCGTGTCGAAAGGCGTCAAAAAGGATAAGATTGTCCCGGTTGTTTTCTTCTACGGAAAAAGCTTTACCGGGGCGAAAGCCTTGGGTGAAGCGCAAACGGGCATCGGCAGCGGAAACGAAGGCATCCTTTCCTACCAGGAACTGATGAAAAAGTTCGATACGCCGGATTACAAGGTTTCGTTTGATGAAACGACCAAGTCCGAAATCGCCGTTAGCGAAATGGATGCGATTGTCTTCATGGGGATTCCTTCGGTAAAGGCTCTTGCGGATTTGGTGAAGTCCGAAGGCTATGCGGGCGTTGCCGCTTACGATTTGTCGCAGGACTATGCGGAACCGATCGTCTCGTTGCTTGTGACGATTGGGCTTGAACTTCGCCCGGACGTCAATTACAAGGCGAAGAAAAAATAACGATTTGTTGAGTTAAAATTTTTAAGCTCGCTTTGATTGAAAAGGCGGGCTTTTTTTATGGGGAAGGGCGCCTGCGATTTTGGCTAAAGAAATCTCAAAGCGGGAAATTCGGGATATAGGGCCAGTCTGAGGACAGTGCCCGCAAGGGGAACGGTCTGGACAATGCCATAATGAAAAACTTTTTCGGCGTCACAAAGTCGGAATGTCTCTATTCGAACTCCTTCAAATAGATGGTTGCTTCAAACAAGAATTTAAGGAGGACATCGTACGATAATGGCCTGATAAATAAAACTACGTCTAAAAGGAATAAGCCCGGCATTACCGGGCTCATCCATTCACTTCTATCTTAACTTAAAAATGTCCAACTTTTTGGGTTAGCTCAAGTACGAGTTTTTCATAAAAGTTTCATCGGCTATTGCTTGCTCCATAGGAATGAATTCTGGAATTTACCTTGGCGGACCTTTAAGAAGTAGGAGCCGGCGGGAACTTGTTCCAAGGAAATCCAATGGGTTCCTGCGGATAGATTTTGCCGCTGGTTGAGAATGCTCTTTCCATTTGCGGAATAGACGCCCCATTCCACAGGACCGCTTTGTGGAACTTGCAGCAATACTCCGTTGTTTTGCATCTGAACTCGGAAAGGAATCGCCGGAGCCTTGACTATAATTGGCGCGATGTCATATTCTTCCTTATTAACTGCCAAAGCGCTGTCTCCGATGACAATCGTAATCGATTTTTCGAAGGCTTCGTACCGGTCGGTCTCTGGAGCGGACGCTTTGATGAGGACGATGGCGTTTTCTGTACCCGCTTGGATGGCCGTACCGGCTTTTGAAAGATAGGAAGAGAATTCGGCACCGTTATAGGTATAGGAGACGGGAATCTTTTCGCTTGCGATGGTTGTGTCAGGAAGCGTATTAACTGTGGAGATTGCGCCTAAGGCTATGGTCTGGGATTTGAACTTGGAATGGATGCGCTGCTGTCCTTTGGCAAAGGTGATGGTTATCGTGTCATTCAATGCGCGATAGCCGGTGACTGCCGGAGCGGTTACCAATAATTTTCCTTCGCCTAGGGTTGCGGTAAACTCGACAAAAGTGATCGTCGAGTTGAGCGAGCTGTAACAGTATTTTGAATTGATGCAGGTTCCTTGCTTGACGGTGAAAATCTCGGGATTTAGAGATTTGAAAGAGAGCTTTCCGCCTTGGATCGTTGTCGTTGAAACCGTCAGGATGGATTCAAAATCGTTTGATCCCGTATAGTTAACCATCGAATGGCCTTGGGAACAGGTACCTCCGAATCGGCATATAAAGTCCGAAAGCCCGGAAACGGTCTGCTTCGGCTCCTTGTTTACCGTGACAATGGATTTGGAACCGTCATTTGCCGTGAGAATCGTAAAACCTGCCGAGCGGATGTTGAGCGTTGAACCGACAACGGTTGCGACCGTTTCATCGCTGGACGTGTAGGTGCACCCCGATTTTAATGCGACTGTTTTTTCTGTTTCCGCGACGGTTGTGTTTTCGATGCGGCAAGAACCGCTTGTGTTCCCAGCGATGAGGGAATCTTCCCAGGCGCTTTTGTGAGATGTCAGGTAGTTTTTGACGATTGTGCCCGAGGCTGTATAAGAGGCGTTGTTCAAGGCTTCCTGGCTGGTTAAAAAGTCGCTCCCGGCGAACAAGGCGGATTGTTCGGACTTGTTATCTACGGAACTTGTGTACTGGCGGAAACTCCAGTTGCAGTTGCTGATTTTGTTCGCTTCCATAAAGGAAATCCATTGCGCCGATTGGCTCTCGCTTGGAGCGCCGTTTCCGTCTGCATTTGTCGTGCCCCATTCCGAAATGAAAACCGCATTGCCGCTGTTCATGGCTGATGTCAGTCTGGAACCGAATTTGCTCACTGTATGTGTTGCGGCATAAAAATGGAAGACATAGGCGACATTGGTCGCATTGACTCCGCCATAGGAACTCATTTGGGACCAGTTTGGAGTTCCCACGAGAATTAGGTTCTGCGTGTATTGGCGGATGCTTGCCGAAATGTCGTTGGCGTAGGACTGGATGGTGGACCAGGACGTATTGACCGGTTCGTTGTAGATTTCAAAGATGACGTTGGGAACGTTGGCATATTTTTGTGCCATCTGGCTAAAGAATGCCTTCGCCAAGGCTTGTTCGTTTTCCGCCCGATGGCTGTGCCAGTCGATGATGATATAGACATCGTTTTCGATAGCCGCTTCAACCATCTGGTCGATTTTTGAAATATAGGTTTCGGGAGATGTCGTGTAGGAGTAACCTTCGTTCATCGCATTTTTAGTTCCGCCATCGCTGTCGTAATACTCGATTCCCATGGCAAAACGGAAGATGTCGATGTTCAGGTTTTGGACAGCCCACGAAATGGCATCGGACTTGTAATACTGGATGCCTGTCGCGTCGGACCAGAATAGGCTCATACCGCGGAGCATCGCCTGTTTGCCGTTTGAAAGGCTTACCACTTTTCCGGCGCTGGTTCCCAGGGCTCCGTAGTTTTGCACAGGACCGACGCGAAGCGGCTTGGCGGACAAGGCGTCTGCGGAAACGGACTGGACGTATGCAAGCGCTCCTGCCAAAAGAATCTTGGTTAATTTATTCATAAAACTCCTAGGTTTACCCTATCCCGAAGAACGGTTATCTGTGAACTTTCAAGAACTGGGAACGGCCATTTGATGTAAGGCGCAAAATATACTGGCCTTTTGCCGGAACAAGTTCTGCAAGCGAAATCTGTCCAACGCCTTGTACGGGTTTTGCCGAAAGCAGAGTTCCGTTCAAATCGAAAACACTGAGTTTCGCTTTGCTTGCCGCTTGATAGAAAACCACATTGTTCTCTTGGTTCAAAAGCGTTTTGGGGGTGGAAATCTTTGGCGCATGAATCGGGTTTGTCCCGTTTAGTGCGGATACGACTTTTCCGTCTTTATCGAACAGGTTGATTTCCTTGAGGGCGAAAGATGCGTAGCCCGCTTTCTGCATCTTTACGTCGAATTTAACTCCGCGGACCGCTTTGAGAACGTCGGTCGCACTGATAACGCCGTTGAGATTTGACCAGTCGGCAAACCGGAGGGTGTTGAAATCTAGGTTGGAATTGTATGTAATATCAATGTCGATTGTACGCCAGTCTTCGGTCGGGGGCAGGTAAATGCCTGGTTCCGCGCCTTCCTTGTCTTGGTTTAATGTCTCCTGGTCGAGCAGGGCGAATCGCATCACGCCTTGGCTCTTGTAGGTAATGCGGATATGATCAAGGTCGCTCAGGTCGTGATAGCCTTGCTCGGAATCAAAGGAACAGGCCACTCCGGCAAACGGGTATTTTTCTCCGCCGCCTTCATAGGGCGGTTCCGAGGCGATAAACGCTTCCATGGCGATGTTGTAAGAACCGTCTGCCTGCTGATAGATTGCCGAACTTCCCGAATCCGGGAACATCTTTGTCGTTCCCAGGGTTGGGGATGTGAATTTGTCCGAATAGGCGCCCCATTCTGTAAAGCCCGAAATGGCTGCTCCGGCGTTTTTCGGTTGCAAGGTGCCTTCCGGTTCTTTTGGCGTGAGGACATTGGCGGGGTTCGGTGTAAAGTTCGTGAATCCGGTCATGTCGTAAAAATTGGGCAGGTTTCCTGTCAAGGTTAAAAGGTAGAGTATGTTTAGTGTCGCTGCGAAATAGTTTTCTCCGTTACTTGCTGTTAGAGATGTCTTTCCGTCGGTATGGATCAAGGTGTAGTACAAATTTTCAAGGTAGGATTTTGGCTTGTCCGCCGAGAGCATGGAAAGTCCTAGCCCCCCTGTATAGGTGGATGAGACAAAGATGCTTTGATCGGAAGTCCCGTCAATGCTGTAGCCAGGAAGAATCATTCCCGCATAGCCGTAGGTTGTCGAATCCAGCCAGCCAATGATCGCATCGTTTGCTTCCTTTGCCTGGGAAATTCCATACCAGGCATAGCCCCAGGCCGTTCTCCAGGGGGTTCGCGCCGCGTCATCGTAAAATCCGAGGTAACCTCCGGAAACAGATGCGTTAGTCTGGGTGGGCTTGTGGGAGTTCCAGTCGCACCAGTCGGGCATCAGACCGGTTACCGCGTTTTGGCATTTGCGCAGATGGGACATCGTTGTCGAAATAGCGGTTTTCCAGAAGCTGTCGTTTGTTACCTGGTAAAAAAGTTCAAAGGCGGCGACACAGGAGTAGCTCGGGTTAAAGGCTTCGTTCCAGTTACTGCCCGGACGAATGCTGCCGTCGCTTTCCATGTCGTTTGCTTTTATCCAGGCGATGAGCTGCTTCGCTTCGTTCAGGTATGTTGCGTTGTTCCACTGCTTCGATGCCATGATAAGCGCCAGCGCGGCGTCAAAGTCGGCATCGCTAGCGCTTCCGCCAGAGATATCGTTTGTGTAGTTGTCGATTTCCCAATCCATGCCTTGACCGCTCCAGGTAGAACAGCCGTTGCCGTTGAGTCCTTTCCCATAGCATTTCCAGTATTTCCAGAGTTTGTCGAATTCTGTCTGGTAGTCGGCGGATGTGTTGGACATATAGACCATCAGGAGCATCCCGTAGGCAATGCCTTCCGAAACGGTTAATTCGGAATGGGCGTTCGGGCTGATGATGCGTGCCGTGCCGCTTGGCATGGAGGCGTTTGCGTTTTCGGATGCGCCTTCGTATTTTTCGTAAAAAGTTCCCGCTTCGGTGTACCAGGCCTGTTTCCAGGTGGTGAAATGCGCTAAAATTTTATCGGTGCTTGCCGACTGGAACGTGTTCCCATAAGGATATGCCTTATTTTGGGGAAACGGAAATTGGGGAGTTCCCGCATAGGTGGAAGAAATGGCTGTAAAACCTAGGAATAAAAGGGCTTTGGATAGATGGTTCATAATGTCGGAAAATAAATCAATGTTCCCGGAATGGGACAGTTTTTGTTTGTATAAAAGAATTAACACGCTTTTGCTCCGGGAAATTTTTGTTTCGGAAAAATCGTGTAAAAAAACGGAAACGATTTGTCGGTTTTTTATAAAAAACGGCGCTTTTGTAAAAAAAATGCAAGGCATGAAAAAAAAATCCCTTTTTCCCGGAAAAAAAGATATATTAGTTCGCAAAAGACCCTTTCCGGGTTTATCACATTAACAAGAGAGAGAAAAAATATGAACAAGAAAATCTTAGTGGCTTCGGCGGTTCTCGCTGCTGTCAGCATGTCTTTTGGCATGGACACTTGGGTTGGCGCTAATAGTGAATACCGTGTGGAGACCGGTTTTGATGACGGTTCCGATACTTATGGCTATTGGTACGACTATAACGACAACAAGGAAACCGCTGATAACGGTCCTGGCTCCTCGAAAATTGTGTGGCCGGTAGATAAGGGTAATGGCTACAGCGACGAAGCGATGGATCCGATCATTGATGCGTGTGGTGGTGTTTGTGGAACGGCTACGCTTGGTGGGCCGTACAAATATCCGTTTGTCGGAGTCGGCTTTAACCTGAGCGGTGGCAATCAGGGTCCCAATGACATTTCTTCGTGGGGCGGTATCTGCATTGCGTTCAAGTCTACCGGTATCGCTCCTGCGCTTGAAATCGCTCCGGCTGACGAAGGTACGGTTACAGGGTATAACAACTTCAAGGCTTCCCTGAAAATCCAGCCGAGTGAAGCGGTTGTCGATCTGCCGTGGACTTCTTTCAAGCAGGAAAGTGGTTGGGGAAATAAGGTCGATCAGTCGGTTGTCCTCGCTAGCGCTGCCGCTATCAAGTTCAAGATTGCCGGAACTGCAGGCAAGAGCACCGAATTCAACATTGCGAAAATCGGTGAACTGGGCAAGTGCGGAACTGTCGCTATCAAGAATGCGGGTTCGATTTCTTCGATGAAGGCTTCCCTCGCCGGTCGTACGCTCGCCCTTTCGGGTGTCAAGGCCGGTGCGACGGTTGAAGTCATCAATCTCCAGGGCCAGGTTGTCTTGAAGAGCGTCCTCAACGCTTCTTCGGCTTCCCTGAACCTCGCCTCCTTTGACGCGGGCGTCTATATGGTTCGCGTCGCCGGTGCGGCGAACTTCAGCCAGAAGATCGTTCTCAAGTAATCAAGCGTTCTTTGCTGGAAATTTGGAATGGAATCTGTGATGCAGATTCCATTCTTTTTTTCCAACCTAAAATTTTGCTTGCAAAGGCGAGCTTTTTTATTTCCCTTGTATATATTTAGGTCGGCTTTCCGTTGCAGGGCTGCCATTTTTTTGGAGTTTTTATGAATTGGAAACTTTTTGTCGGCTCGGCTGCCTTGTGCGCGCTTATTAGCTTGAATGCCTGTAGCAGCGATTCGTCTTCTTCCCCGGATCCGATTCCCGCTTCTAGTGCGGGCGGCTCTTCGGAAAATCCGGTAAGCCCTTCTTCTTCGGCTTCTTCGACCGTTGGAAATTTGCCCGCTACGGCGAATCCGGCGGTTTCTGCAAATCTGTATTCGGTCTGGAAAGGTTTCCACTACACGACCCAGGAAGAGGAGGCTGCTAAATATCCGACATTGGCGGCGGACTTCAGTGAAATTTTTGGAGCGTACAACGCGCAGGGGCTCAGCGCTGCGCGCGTCATCTGGTCCACTTATGGGTATGCGGGTTGCACGATTGCCGAGGCGAACGGTTCAAATATGTACAAGCGTGGCTGCACGGTTTCGGAAGGCATCGGATATGGCATGCTGATCACCTTGTTTGCCGGGGACTGGGATGCTTTTAACCGCCTTTGGGTCTATAGCATGGCCTATCGGAATTCCGGTTATTCCAGCGGCAGAGGTTTGATGCCGTGGCTTACGTCCTCTTTCAGTTGGGATATCGGCGATGATGCCAGCGCGACGGATGCGGACTTGGACATTGCGGCTTCGCTCGTTATCGCTTACTACAAAACGGGTAGTTCCGCCTATCTGGAGGACGCCCTGAAACTGATGAACGCTATCTGGAACAACGAAATCAACCCATCGAACCTTTTGATTTATTCGGGCGATACGCCGATGTGGAAAACCGAGGACCCGATCTACAATCTAAGCTATTTCTCGCCGGTTGCTCTTCGCCTGTTTGCGATGGTGGATCCGAACCACAATTGGACAGGCGTCTTGGATGCGGAATATGCCTATATGCAGCAAATGCAGGCGGCGGGGACGGGGGTGTTGCCTGATTGGAGCAACGGAGCGGGCGTTGCCGTGAATCCGGACAATGGTTCGGCGGACAAGACTTACTGGACGTTCAACAAGGAGTCTGTCCGCATTCCGTGGCGTCTCGCCTGGGATTATTACTGGTTCCAGGACGCTCGTGCGGCTTCTGTGCTGAATACGCTGAATGCGTTCATTTCGGCGCGTTCCGGTGGCGATCCGTCCCAGATTCCTGCGGTGAACTATTCGTATAACCTGGATGTGGGGGCTGATATTGTCGGTTCAAGGGTTCCTGTTCAGTGGAGTGGCGCTTGGTGCGTGACAGGCATGGCGGGCGCAAGTGCATGGCTTGACGCTTGTACGAGCCTCTTCAATGCGCAGTCGATGCGACCGAACGCCAGTTCCTACTTCCCGGATATTCTCCAGATGATGTATAGCCAGCTCCTGAACGGGATGTACACGAAGCCGTTCTGAGGATAACGCCCGATTCTTAAAGGTCCCCGTTCGCGATGGTGAATGGGGATTTTGCTTGGGGTGAAAATTTTATATTATTATGGCTATGATAAAATAGAATAAAAGATTTTGGCTGTATTCAAGAAATTTGTGTCGATTCCTTATCGAATCTGAATGTTGTAGTTGGTCCAAATTCTGCGGGAAAATCGACATTGTTGAAGCTTTTGTATGCGACGATAAAATCGGCGGAAATGTTCAAACGAGGAAAGGACGACAAATCCTATCAAGTTTTGCTTGGGGAAAAACTGCGGTGGGTGTTTCAGGTCGATTCCTTGGCGGAATTGGTTCGGGTCGGAAAAGGCAATTTTGCGGAATTGGAGGTGGAAACGCTGTATGAAACGATAAAGATGCGATTGACACCGGAGAGGGGACTTCGTCTTGATGAACAGACGAATCCTTCGCCTAGAGAGGTCAACTCTGTCTTTATTCCGGCAAAAGAGGTTATTTCGATTCAATCGATCATCAACAAGGCCCGTTTTGTTGACCAGACTTTTGGGTTTGATGAAACTTATGAAAAAGATGAACATTCCGATTCTTTCGCTCGATGAAAAATTTTCGCTGGAGGACTTGCAAGACGGAATCCCGTCGGGAAATCGAATTATTGAAGAATCCATTCGGCTGTATGAGCAAGAAATTCAGCTATGACAAAAGGGATGAAGATTTTGGAGTCTGGACTTGAGTTCCTTGTTCCGGAAAACGAGCTGTTTCGTATAGAATCCTATGTCCGATCGGCAAGGCTTAATATCCGGAATGGATTAAAGTCTTGAACAAGGATTCCGCTCAACAATTAGGATTGCTTTCGAATGGGGCGAAATAGGGATTCTTCGCCCAATCCCTAGACTCGCAAAGGTTTTCGCAATGGAAAATGCGTGATGAATGTCACAATCATTTAGCAAGATGTTAATATCCGGATTTTAAAAGTGGCGAAATTTTGCAAAATTCAAAGGTCGGTTGCGAAATTTGAAGAATTTCGCGGGTGATTCGGGAAAACGAAATGAACTGGCTCCCGAGGTCGAGGAGGGCGCTGGATTTTGATAAATTGATATTTCGGTATTTAAAATCGAGGTGTTGATATATGACAATTTATGACGAATCTTTAGACGGCAACATGGATGAAGCTCCCCAGATTTACATTATGAAGCGTTCCGGGGAACGCGTGGCTTTTGACGGCGAAAAAATCGCGAACGCGATTCGGAAGGCGAATGCGGAAGAGGGGATTCTTTCGGAGCGTCTCTCCGAGGGACAGATTGCGGAAGTCGTTGCGGGTATTGAAAAGGACGCTCGGAACGCGAGCCGGGACCTTTCCGTGGAAGAGATCCAGGACAAGGTCGAAAATTCCCTGATGGCGACGGGTAAGTTCAACGTGGCGCGCCTTTACATTACGTATCGCTACAAGCACAACGAACTTCGCAAGATGAGCAATATCGACCAGAAAATTTCGGGCATCGTGGAGCGCGACAACGAAGAGGTCAAGCAGGAAAATTCGAACAAGAATCCGACCGTACTTTCTGTCCAGCGCGACTACATGGCGGGCGAATGGAGCCGCTACTATACGGGCCGCTACCTGCTCCCGGAAGATGTGGTCACCGCCCACCGCAACGGGATTATCCATTTCCACGATGCGGATTACTTTGCGCAGCACATGCACAACTGCTGCCTGGTGAACCTGGGCGATATGCTCGACAACGGGACGTGCATCAGCGGGACCCATATCGATTCGCCGAAGAGCTTCAACACGGCGTGCACGGTCGCTTCGCAGATCGTTGCGCAGGTTGCTTCGAGCCAGTATGGCGGGCAGACGATTACGATGTCCCACCTTGCGAAGTATGTCGATATCAGCCGGCAGAAAATCGCGAAACGGCTCCGGAAGGAGTTTACGGTTGCCGGTGTCGATGTCGCGGACGACAAGCTGAAAAAAATCGTCGAGGACGAGGTTCGTCGCGAAGTGGAATCCGGCTGCCAGACGATCCAGTATCAGCTGATTACGCTCCAATCGACGAACGGCCAGGCGCCTTTCGTGACCGTGTTCCTGTATCTGCACGAGGTTCCCGAGGGACAGATCCGGGACGATCTCGCACTGATTATCGAGGTGATGCTCCGCCAGAGAATCCTCGGGGTCAAGGATAACCGCGGCTTCTATATCACTCCGGCGTTTCCGAAGCTCATCTATGTGCTGCAGGACGACAATCTGGATGAAGGTTCCAAGTATTTTTACCTGACGAAGCTCGCCGCGGAATGCACGGCGAAGCGGATGGTCCCCGACTATATTTCGGAAAAGATGGCGCTTTCGCTCAAGGGAGACTGCTATCCGTGCATGGGCTGCCGCTCGTTTCTCACGCCGGACCGCTTTACCGATGCGGGCAAGGGAAATTTGGGGAATGCGAAAAATTACGTAGATGGCGTGCACAAGTATTACGGGCGTTTCAACCAGGGCGTTGTGACCATCAACCTGGTCGATGCGGCGTGTTCTTCGGGCGGGGACGAACAGAAGTTCTGGGAAATCATGGCGGAGCGTCTGGAGCTTTGCCACAAGGCGTTGCGCTTGCGGCATGAACGTTTGCTCGGGACACCTTCGGATGTCGCGCCGATTCTCTGGCAGGACGGTGCGCTTGCGCGCCTCAAGCCGGGTGAAGTGATTGACAGGCTGCTCTATGACGGCTATTCGACGCTTTCGCTCGGGTATGCGGGCCTTGCGGAGTGCGTCTATTACATGAAGGGCGTTTCGCATACGAGCGCAGTGGGCGAAACCTTTGGGCTCAAGGTGATGCAGCTTTTGAACGATTCCTGTTCGGCGTGGAAAAAGGCGGAGAACATCGACTATTCCGTCTATGGGACGCCGCTGGAAAGTACGACGTACAAGTTCGCGAAGGCTCTCCAGAAGCGTTTCGGGAAGATTCCGCACGTCACCGACAAAAACTATATCACGAACAGCTACCATATCCATGTGACGGAAGAAATCGACGCGTTTGACAAGCTCTCGAAGGAAGCGGAATTCCAGAGGCTTTCTCCGGGCGGAGCGATTAGCTACGTGGAAGTCCCGAACATGCAGGACAACTTGCCTGCGGTGCTTTCGATCATCCGGCACATCTACAACACGATTCTCTATGCGGAACTGAACACGAAGTCCGACCTTTGCGATATGTGCGGCTATACGGGTGAAATTCGCGTGGTGAAGGATTCGACGGGAAAGCTCGTGTGGGAATGTCCGAAATGCGGAAACCGGGAACAGTCGAAGATGCACGTGGCGCGCAGGACATGCGGCTACATCGGAACGCAGTACTGGAACCAGGGACGGACCGCCGAAATCGCCGACCGGGTCTTGCATATCGGGGTCGGGGAAATCCGCTGCCCTGATTCGGGATGTCTGAATTCCAACGCGGCGAACCACTAGGCTTTTGAGCGTGAAATGAATATCGGTCAGATTTACAAGGCGGACTGTGCAAACGGAACGGGCATTCGAGTGTCGTTGTTCGTGTCCGGTTGCACGATTCATTGCAACGGCTGTTTTAACGCACAGACGTGGAACTTCGATTTTGGCGTCCCCTATGACCAGGAAATCGAGAACCGGATCCTTGCGGAACTCGCCAAGGATTTCTATGAGGGTATCACCATTTTGGGCGGTGAGCCTTTCGAGGAATCCAACCAGCGGGAACTGGTGAAGCTTATCCGGAGAATCCGCCTGGAGCTTCCGGCGAAAAATGTCTGGATGTTTTCGGGATATGTCTATGACCGGGATTTGATTGCCGGTGGGAAAAGGCATATCGATGTGACGGACGAGATTCTGGATTCAATCGATGTGCTGGTCGATGGACCGTTTGTCATCGGGCAGAAAAATCTGATGCTCAAGTTCCGCGGATCCGAAAACCAGAGGATTATCGATATGAAGGCGACGCGGAGGGAAGGCCGGGTCGTGCTGAAAGAACTGTAATCCTGTTCCTCGCGGAGGAAATGCTGGTTACGATCTGTTGCCATCCTAGAGCGGAACGTTGGCGTCGCGATAGGAGCTGGGACAGAGTTTTGAGGACTCGGTTGAGAGAATCAGGGAACTGGGATTGGATCGTTGAGCGATTCGCAAAGTTTAGGCGAGTTGTCGTCCTGGAGGGGGCGAAGCGATCGATCTATCAACCAAGTTCTGAATTTACAGCGAATGCAGCTTGCTGACGAAGTTGCGGCTGACGGGGATGACCGTGTGATCCTTGTCGTGCAGCTTGATGCAGAAGTGTCCGTTTACTAGGCGCTGGTATTCCGCAATGGCGTCGATTGCGATGAGATGGGCGCGGTGAACGCGGACGAATTGTGCAGGGTCGAGACGTTTTTCCAGATCGATCAGCGGCGTGCTGATGATGAACTTGCCGTTTGACGCATAGACAGTCGTGTATTTTTCCTCGCTTTGAAAACGGAAAACGTTTTCGAGCGGGATGAGAATGGTCCGTTCCCCGATCTTTGCCTGGATTCGCCGAAGGTATGGTTCATGGCTCTCTGGATTTCGCGTCTGGAGTTTTTCCACGGAGACTTCGGTGACCGAATCTTCGCTGAGAAATTTTCCCAGACGGCGAATCTTGTCCATACATTTGGCAATTCGCTCGTCTTCGATTGGTTTCAGCAGGTAATCGACGGTATCCTCGGCGAATGCCTTGAGCGCATATTCGTCGTAAGCCGTGGTAAAGACAACCAGCGGATCTTCTTCGCTGTCGATTTCCTTGAGAACGTCGAAGCCGTTCTTGTCTGGCATCTGGATGTCGAGAAAGACAAGGTCCGGGTGGAGCGAGCGGATTTGCACCACGGCTTCGCTTCCCGTGCTGGCCTCTCCTACGATGGAGACCAGGTCGGCATAAGGTTCGAGAAGTCTCCGCATCCGCATCCGGGCTAGAGGTTCGTCATCGACAATCAGGGTTTTGAAGCGCATAATTCAAATATAAATCGTTTTGAAAATTTAGAGAAGTCCCTCGATAAAAATGATGAGGAAGAGAATGGGGAGCACGAAACGGAAATAGTTCTTGAACCAGCGCGGAATCTTGAATCCTTCGCCTTTGTTCGCTTCGGCGAGATAGTTGTCGAAACCCCAACCCCACTTGCTCACGCAGAAGAGGAGATAGACGAGGGAACCCAGCGGGAGCAGAAAGTTCGAAACGATGAAGTCTTCGGAATCGAGAACGTCCTTGTCGCCGATGATATGCAGGTCGCTCCAGAGGTTGTAGCCGAGAGCGCAGGGGATCGAAAAAACGAAAACGACCGCGAGGCAGACAAGCGTGGCTTTTTTCCGGGTCCAGCGGAACTCGTCGATGCATCCCGAAAGCAGGTTCTCGAAGACGGCGAGGACGGTGGAGAAGCTCGCAAATGTCATGAAGAGGAAGAACGCTGCGCCCCAGAAGCGTCCGCCCGACATGTCAAGGAATACGTGGGGGAGCGTGAGGAAGATGAGGCTCGGACCCGCATCCGGTTCGACACCGTAGGAAAAGCAGGCTGGGATGATGATGAGGCCCGCTGCGATGGCGACAATCGTGTCGAGAATGCAGATGCGGATCGCTTCGCCGCCGAGCGTATATTTGTCGGATGTGTAGGAACCGAAAATTTCCATCGCGCCGACACCGAGCGAGAGCGTAAAGAATGCCTGGTTCATTGCTGCGGTGATGACGTTTCCGAGGCCTTGGCGTTCGACATTTTCAAGGCTCGGGAGCAGGTAGAACTTGACGCCTTCCATCGCGTTCGGGAGAATCAGGCTGTGCAGGGCGAGCGCGACGATCAGGAACAGAAGCCCGATCATCATGAACTTGGAAACGTTTTCGAGGCCTTTCTGGATGCCGAAGCTGTTGATGAGAAAACCGAAGAGAACCGTTATCGCCATACCAAGGAGCATTTGCGCCGGGCTTCCGAGCATGGAGTTAAAAACTCCGCTGACTTCGGCTGCGGCGACGTCCGAAAACGCTCCGAAAGAAAATTTGCAGAAGTAGTTGAGCATCCACCCCGAAACGGTCGTATAATACATCATCAGGAGGAGACATCCGAGAAAGCAGAAGTAGCCGTGCAGATGCCACTTGCTTCCCTTGGGTTCGAGAGCCTTGTAGCCGGAAACCGCTGTCCTGCGCGAAGCGCGCCCGACGGCGAGTTCCATCGTGAGAACCGGCGCCCCCATCAAGACGAGGAATATCAGGTAGAAGAGGACGAAAAAACCGCCGCCGTTCTGGCCGACGAGAAACGGAAACTTCCAGACGTTTCCGATGCCGATTGCGCAGCCCGCCGAGACGAGAAGGAATCCCATTCGGGATTTGAAGGTTTCTCTTTCCATGATTTCCTCACTTTAGCATTTGAATGATTTGTTTGTGTAAAATTCCGTTGGAGAACAGGACCTGTTCCCTATCGACAAAGCGGACCGGGCCTCCGGAAAGTTCCGAGACGGAACCGCCCGCTTCCTTGACGATCAAAGCTACTCCGGCGATGTCCCACGGGTAGCTCATCGTCATTACGAACGCGTCGAGCGAGCCTTGCGCCGTAAGCGTCCCTTCGACGACCGCGCTGCCGTAGCACTTGACGCGTGTACAGTTTTTCGCTTCGCGCCGGAAGTTTTCCAGGTTTTGCGCATTGACGCTTTCCCAGTTTCCGACGTTGAAATCCCCGTTCGAAACGATTGCCTTGGAGAGGTCGCTGGTCTCGCTGACGTGGATGCGCTTGCCGTTTGCGAAAGCCCCGCTGTTTTTGTATGCGGTGAATGTTTTCCCGAGGCCGGGGAGGCTGATGGCGGCGACAACAGGTTCCGCTCCGTTTTCCGTATGCTCGACCAGTGCGACGGAAACGCCCCACAGCGGGATTCCGCGGCTGAAATTTACCGTGCCGTCAACCGGATCGATAATCCATTCGAACCGGGATCCTTCCTTGACGATTCCCGCTTCTTCGGTGCGGATGGAATGTTCCGGAAATTCCTCCCGAATGTGCGAAACGATGATGCGTTCGCTTTCGATATCCGCGGACGTGACGACATCTTTCGGGTTCTTGAAGCGGATGCTTTCGAGATGCCGCTGCATCTTGAGCGCCTTCGCGCCGGCTTCTTCGGTAAAGGCTTTCGCCTTTTCTAAAATCTTGGAAAAATCCATGGCGGAAAATGTAAAAAAAAACGGATTTCTGCCTTTCAATGAAGGCAGAAATAGACGTTAAGCTTGCATGTTCAATCTTTCAACCGAATCTTCGCCTGGCCATTTTCAATCTGGACATTTGTGGCATCGCCTGTAGCGGGCGTGCCGTTGATTACTTAAAATAACATCCGCCTTGACGTTTCCGGACAGGTCGCGTCCCCAAATTAAGCTGGAACCGTCATCAAAGTCATTCAAGTAACCCGATGAAGACAGTCGAAAAGAGACTACGCGAATCCGCTTTCCGGCAAGCGCGCTTCCCGTATAAATTCCCAAAAGTTCCTTATCCGCATTAAAGAAGTCGTCTGAATCGAGGAGCACAGCGAATCGGTTCCCAAATAAAAAGAGATGGCATTTTGCGAATTGTTCACATTGCAAATTTCCGAGGAAAATGCGGAAACGATGAATAATGAAATTAAGATTAGTATTTTTTTTCATTCGGGAATATTCATGTTTTTTTTGATTGCTAAAAGAATTAAATGCTTGTATGATAATTGGAATGTTAAGTTTTTTTTGCACGAAAGGAGCTTTTATGCATTCCTTTTGGCTTTGCTTCGTGCCCGCTTTCTCATAATTCTAAATTTCCGTTTATGAAAAAATGGATTTGTCTTTTTGTCTTGAGCGCTATATCCGTAGCGTTTTCTGCGGAGTGGGCGAGCGATTACAATTCGATGATCGCTTTCCAGAAGGATCAAAACCGGGCGGGCTACGTGAAGCCGATTGCGACTTACATGGGAACCGTTCTCAACGGCAGCTGGGTTTCGAGCGCGAGGCTTGATCGAGGGCTTTCCTTCGAAGCGGGGCTTCCTTTCCAGATTGCCTTCGTGGAATCGGGCGACCGCTCGTATCATGCCGCTTGGGGAAAGACGCCGACGATTTTTGGTTCCAAGTCGGATAACGGTTTTGGAGGAAACGAGGATTTGCACGGACTTTCCGTGTTCACTTTGCCGTATCTCCAGCTCGGTTTGGGATTTTACCATACGCGTCTCGCATTCCGCGGAATGTACTTTCCTTCGGTGAGCGAGCTGAAGGGCTACCATCTGCTTTCGTTCGGAATCCAGCACAGCTTTGGGCATTTCTTTATCGACAAGCTTCCGTCGGCTTTGAAGGATTTTGATGTGAGCCTTTTCTTCGGATACAATTCCGCCTACATCGGATACGCTCCGGACAAGTGGAGCGGTCGGATGGATCTGGATTTCGGGACGACCTATACGGCGATTGTCTTTGGATACAAGCCCGTCCGGATGGTGGAGCTGATGCTTTCGCTCGGTTACCAGACGGTTTCGATGGACGCTGGCGGCGAGATGGACGCTTACGCAAAGGACGGCGCTTACCAGGGAAAAGTGAAGCCGGACGTGAACCTTTCCGGACGCGGCGGGTTTCGGCTGGGACTTGAAGTCTCGTTCGCCTTTGGCGAAACATTCCACCCGGTCGTCGGATACAACCTGGGCGCGAACAGCTCGCTCAACGCGAACATTCTGTATTTCAAGCAGTCGTTCCACGTCGGGGAATCCGAGAAAAAGGATCCGGTCGAAGACCACGTGATCCGGGAATCCGAAGAAGAGCTTTTGGCTGAAAAATCTCGCTAAGCGGTTTTGCCCGTGATATTTTCCGAAGCGATTCAGAAGAGACTTTCGGAACTTCCGATGCGTCCGGGCGTTTACCTGATGAAAAACGCCGGTGGAAAAGTGATTTACGTGGGAAAGGCAAAGGTCCTTTCCCGTCGTGTCCGAAGCTATTTCGATGGCAGGCCCAAGCCGGGACATCGGGCGGCGATGCTCATGCTTTCGCATATCCGGGACATCGAATGGATCGTGACCGATACGGAAGCGGAAGCGTTTATTCTCGAAGCGAACCTGATTCGGAAGCATCGCCCGGTTTACAATGTGCGTCTCAAGGACGACAAGCATTATCCCTACATCGCTATCGATATGCGCGATCCCTTCCCGAGGCTATTTCTTTTGCGTCACGCGAGTTCCCGCTACAAATGCTTCGGGCCTTTTCCCAGTTCCAAGGCTTTCCGGACATTGGTCGAGCTTTCGGCGCGGCTTTTTAAAATGCGGGAATGCAAGCTCGTGTTCCCGCTTTCAAAACCCCAGCGTCCCTGTTTGAACTATCACATCGGGCGATGCCTTGCGCCCTGTGCCGGGCTCTGTACTCAAGAGGAGTATGCGGAACGCGTCGGCGAAATGATGCGGGTCCTCGATGGCCGGCGGAGCGACCTGCTTGCGAAATGGACGCAGGAAATGGAAGAGGCGAGCCGGAATCTGGATTTTGAAACGGCAGCGAGAAAGCGCGATGCAATCGAAGCGTTGCAGGCGATGAACACAAACCAGAAGGTCGATACGACGGATACGTCTCTCAAGCTCGACGTTATCGCGGTGCGACGCAATGGGAATCTTGCAACGGCGGTTATCTTTGAATATCGCAAGGGGATTGTATTTGGACGGCGACACGATGAGTTGGAATGTGACCAGGAACAGGATGAATCCGAAATTCTTTGCGAAATGCTTTTGACGTGGTATGAAAATGCGGAAACGATTCCGAACGAAATCGCTGTCAGCAATCCGATTCCAGACGAGGACAGATTTCAGATCGAACAGGAGCTTTCCGAGAGGACTACACATAAAGTAACGATCGGTGTGCCGCAACGCGGCGAACGTGTCCAGTTTATGAAGCTCGCCCTGGCGAATGCGGAAATGCTCCTAGTGGAAGCGCAATCGGCGGTAAGGCATTTTGACGAGGTGGAACAGGGCGTCTTTGACTTGCAGCGGGAACTCGGTCTTTCGCGGACGCCGTTTCGAATCGAGTGCGTCGATATTTCCCATCTGGCGGGAACGCATACGGTGGCAAGCCTTGTTGCCTTTAAGAACGGTCGTCCAGACAAGGGAAACTATCGAAAGTTTATCATCAAGACGGTTTCCGGGGTCGATGACTTTGCGAGTATGCAGGAGGTTCTTTCGCGGCGCATTTCACGGCTTGAACGCGAAGGAAAGCCTTTGCCGGATTTGCTCGTGTGCGATGGAGGAAAGGGACAGGTCGATGCGACATTCGAAATTTTAAAAAGCTTGGGACATGCGGAGCTTCCGCTGATTGGACTTGCCAAGCGTCTCGAGGAAATCGTCTTTCCCGATGGCAGACCGTCTGTCGTACTGCATCGGACAAGTGCCGCCTTGAAGCTCCTGCAAAATGCTCGAGACGAAGCGCATCGTTTCGCGATTACTTACCAGCGAAGCAAGCGCAAGGAAGACTTGCGGGTTGCATGGCTTGATATTCCGGGAATCGGCGATGAAACGCGAATCAAAATTCTTTCTCGGTATAGAAGCCGCGAAGATTTTTTAAAGGCTCCGGTCGAAGATATCCAGCAGTTGTTCGGAAAAAAGCGCGGACTTTTCGTTCGGGAAAAAATTGCGGAATACAATCCTGCTGCGGAATCTTTGTGATGCGCAAGATCATTCACATCGATATGGACTGCTTTTACGCGTCGATTGAAATGCGCAGACATCCGGAGCTGAAAAACGTTCCGATGGCTGTCGGCGGAACGGTCGAGGAACGCGGAGTCCTTTCGACTTGCAACTACCCGGCGCGAGAATTCGGGCTTCATTCGGCTATGTCCACTTTCCAGGCTTTTCGCCGCTGCCCGCAACTCGTCCTGCTTCCCGTCGATATGCCGTCCTACAAGGCGGAATCCGAAAAAATTTTTAAGATTTTCCACCGCTACACGAGCCGTGTCGAAGGCTTGAGCTTAGACGAAGCTTTTTTGGATGTGACGGGAAGCGATACGCAAAACGGTTCCGCATCCCTCATCGCAAAGGAAATTCGAGAAGCGATCTTTTCGGAATGCGGAGGGATTACGGCGAGCGCGGGAATCGCGCCGAACAAATTTCTCGCCAAGGTCGCGAGCGATTGGAATAAACCGAATGGCCAGTTTACGATTAGCCCGGAAAACGTGGAAAGCTTTATGCGGGAACTTCCACTCGAAAAAATTCCCGGAGTCGGCAAGGCTTGCAGCAAAAAGCTTTCTGCCAAAGGTCTTATCCTGTGCAAAGACATTCTTCCCTTTTCCCGAATTGAACTTGTTCGGGATTTCGGAAGTTTTGGCGAGGCGCTTTACGACTTTGCCCGCGGAATCGACGAGAGGCCTGTTATCACGTCGCGGGTGCGGAAGTCCATTTCGACGGAAAATACGTTCCCACAGGATATTGTCGGCATTGAAAAATGCGAAGGGGAACTTCGGGTTGTCTATCTGGAATTTTTAAGGCGCGCCCGGCGTTTTATCGAAAGGGAATCCAAAAAGACATTTCCCGAGTTTCATTGTTTTGTCAAGATCAAGTATGCGAATTTCAAGACGACGACGATTGAACGCGCCTTTTCGGATGTCTCCTGGATACGTTTTTCCACGCTCTTTCGGGAACGCTACGAGCTGTCGCGGAGGGTTCGCCTGCTCGGACTTGGAATCCGGCTGGGAAATGCCGATTGTGGCGAAAACCGGCTGCAAATGAATTTATTCTAGCTCTTTTTTATATTTTGACATTATCGAGGGCTTTATGATTCGACTGGTCGCTACATTTCTCTGCCTTTTATCTTTTATCGCCTGTGCCGCTAGGCCCAAGCTGCAAGAGATCGATGTCGAAGCGGAACTGAAAAGGGATTCTCGTGAATTTACGGAGCGCCATCCCGAATCCGCCGGTCCCGTATCTGCGCCAGAAACGGTGAAAAGCGTTTCTGTCCAGAAACCTTCGGTGATGGTGCTTCCTGCCGGGACGAAAAATTTGAACCAGAGCCTGGAAATCTTGAATGGAGATGCCTTGTCGCGGGCTGCGGCAAACGCCATCAACGGCTACCTGACGGAAAAATGCTATCCGGTGAAATCTCTTGAAGAATCTTCTCGCCTCAACGAGGCAATCGCGGTTCAAGGCGACATTTCCGAACAGGACGAGGATTTGTCCTATATCGCGAGCCTTTCGTTCGGAGCGGATGTCTATATCAAGTTCACCATCGATATCCATCGCGGACAGATTCTCGCAAACCTGAGCGCTTACGAATCCACATCGGGACGTATGCTCGGTACGCAGACGGCAACGGTCAACGACAACGGAACGCGCAAGGAAGAACTTGTCGCAAGCGCCATGCACAAGGCGATGCCCGGTCTAGAAAGAAAGATCCTGGCTTACTTTGAAGAAGATTCCAAGCTCGGAGTTCCCTACAAAGTCATCTTGAAACTGAATCGGGATGACGAGGAAGCCTTGTACAATCGGGCTTCGCGCCTTTTGAAACAACGTTTTGCCAAAGTCCTGACTAATGCGATGACGAAAAAAACCGCCGATTTTACCGTCTATGTCAAACCCGAGGAATGTGCGGATGTCTATGAAGTTTATGAAGCGATTCGCCAGACTCTCGGGACTTCGTTTGAAGTCAAGAAGGATAACCTTGTTCAAAAGCTGTTGATTCTGGAATTGAATTGATGGTGCGGTTCCTTTTCGCATTTTTTTTGTTGGGGTTTTCCCTGTGCAAAGCGCGTGTCGTTTCCTTTGAAGCGGTGTCGCATGTTTCCGCGGAAGAGGCGGATAGGCAGGCTTTGGCGGGAATCGCTCTCCAAATACGGGCTCGTGTAAACACTTCGCATCAGACGGTGAAGAGCGAGGTTTCCGGGAAGAATCGCATGGAATTGCATACGGATTATTCCGAACGAATCGATGTCCGGTCAGATGTCTTGCTGGATGGCGTAGAGTTTCACCGGGAAACGCTTTCGGATGGTCGGTGGAAATCGACCGCTGTTTTTGACACGGAAAAGGCGACGAAAGCTTCCCGGCTGGCACTTCGCCGGATTCAAGCGGACGCTCTGGATTTAAAAGGAAAAATGGAGTCTTTCACCGGGCAGGAAAATTTTGACGAAGCCTTGCGAATACTTGAAAGTTTGGAGCTGTTGTTTGGAAAATTTCAAAAGATCTATTCCGAAACGATTGTTCTTGAGCCACTCGATGAATCGTACCGTTTTGGTGTGGACGTTTACCGCTTGATGGAAGGCTTTGCGTTCGCGATCAAGGACTTGAAAATGTCCTTTGCCAGGAGGGAAGACTCCGTGCCCCATGATACGTTGAGACCGTTTGTTGTCCTTGTCGAAAATTCGCAGGGCGTTGTGAAAAATCTGGCTGTGACCGCTTCGGTTGAAGGCAAGAACGCCGGGACGGTAAAAACGGATTCTTCGGGAATGGCGAGATTCTTTTTGGATGTCGAAAAACTTCCGGCGGGAAATCACGAAATTGTTTTTCAAATCCGATGCCCAAAATTCAATCGGGAAAATTCAAACCTCGAGTTGCGTACAAGTTATTTTTCAAAAGCTCCGATGTGCGCCATTTCGCTCGTCTGTTCGGAAAATACCGAAATCTGTGCGACAGGGGAAGAGCTTCTTGAAAAAGCCGGATTCCAGACAAAAAAGGATGCGGAAAAAATTCATTTTCGGATAATTCCCGAAAAGCGAACTGTCTTTGAAGTGAATTTTCGGCAGATAGTCCGGACGGAATTTTCCATGGAGCTTGTTGGCGTATCGGCAAAGTTTTCTAAATGGTTAAAAGGAACAGGTGTCTCGGAATTACAGGCTCAAAAAAAAGCCATCCGGAAAATCAATCCCGAGGAAATTCGCTCAGCCCTTCTTCCGCTATGTAAAGGACGATGAACGTGAAAAGGTTTCTGCCGTTATTTTTCGCCTTTGTAATTCCCCTCTTTGCTAGGGAACCGGGAAATTTTATCGAGGATTTCGGAAAATTTCTTTCGGAAAATGAAAGAAGTACTTATTTGGCGATTGCCGAGGAGTTACATGCGAAGACGGGTTTTTCGCTCTATCTCTATACGGCAAGCGGAGAGGTCCGGGATGCTTCCGCATTTGCCGATTCGCTCTGCAGGGATAATTTGGAAAAGGATTCTTTGCGGGCGGTTATTTTCCTGGATGGTTCGGCGCGCAACCGAACTTTCAAGGCATCTCCATTGGCGTCGAAGTGGATTTCCCCGGATGTGGCGGAACGCCTGGCGCAAAAGTATCTGCTGCCTGAATTTCGCCGGGAAAACTACGGGCATGGCATCTTGATGTTCGGAGCGGAAATTTCAAAAAATGTCGCGCGACTGAACGATATCCGTTTGCAATCGTCGATGCCGCGACCGACGGATAACGGAATCCCGACTGCGGCCTGGTTCCTAATCTTTATAGTTCTCGCTTCGGTTGTTGTCGCGTATGCTTATTTTGTGCGTCAAAGCTCTAAGGCGCGGAAACGGGAAAAGGCGCGGGAATTTGGAGGCTTTCCACACCAAAAATTTGATTCCGGATTCGGAGGCTAAAATGAAAAAGTGCTTGACTTTGCAGGAAATTCTCGGCTCTTCCTGGGGTGAAAATTTTCATGAGCTTTTTGGGGAAAACCTAAAAAGCGCATTCTTGCATGGGAACGGTCTTTATGAAGGCTTTGATGCGCTTCACGAATCGTGGCAGGTTAGTTTTATTTTAAAGGACGTTTGTCCGAGCGGGCTTTCTCTGCTGCATCGCTTGAAACGAAAAATGGATGCGGACAATCTAAAATTCGGCTATTTCCTTTCCGAGAATTTTGTACAGACGAATCAAATGGTTTATCCGCTTGAATTCCTGCATATTTCTAGACGGAACGCTCCCTTGTTCGGGGATGCGCCGCTAGCGGATTTTATCCCGGATGAAGTGTCGTTGCGAAGCGAATGCAAACGGGAACTGAAAAATCGGAAGTTGCATCTACTTTCCGAGTGGACAAAAGTCCAGGCAGGAATTTCTCCGATGGATTTTTTCATTGAATTGAATGCGGAAGTGCTTCCGATTTTGTATGGAATCTATTTTGTGCGCAAAGGCCTCTATCCGGAAAATCGAGAAAATGTCTTTGGGGAATATCCGATGTTTCGAATTGAAGAACCGGCCTTGAATTTTAAACAGAATGAAGAACGCGCCGACGCCTGTTTTTCGGCGATGGATCAGTTGATTTCTTCGCTTTGAATTTTCTTGATCGCCTGTGGAACGTAGCGTGGCAAATCCGAAGCGAGGACTCCGTATTCCGAAAGCTCGGCGGAGGCCATTTCTCCGGCGATGCCGTGGAGCTTTGCGCCGAGGATCCCCGCATCGAAAGGTTCCATCTTTTGGGCTAGGAGACCTGCGATGATTCCTGTGAGGCAGTCGCCGGAACCCGCCTTGGCAAGTGCGGAATTGCCGTTCGTATTGATGTGGTAGGTGTTTCCGTTCGCTATGATGGTACGATATCCCTTGAGAAGGACGATTGCCTTGAATTTTTGGGAGGCTTCCCGGGCGGCGTCGATTCGGTTCTTCTGGATGTCTTCGACATCGGTGTGCAGCAGGCGGGAAAGTTCTCCGGGATGCGGAGTCATGATCGCTCGCCCATCAAATTGGAACGTCTCGTCGGATCGGGAAATCGCATTGAGCGCATCGGCGTCGAGGACACAAAGTGTTTTTTGCCGAATGAACAGGCGGAGAATCTGGCCTACAGTTTCCGTCAACTCGCCTAAAGGCGTTCCGATGGCGGAAATCCCGCAGCCAAAGGAACAGACGCTTGAAGGTTTTAAGATGTTCCCGATGATTGGAACGGCTGCTTTGGATAAAACCGGTCCGGTCTGCGGAAGAGGCAAAAAAACGGCGTCGGGCATCTGGGCGGAAACCGATTCGATGACGGGAGAAATTGCGGCGAGCGTTACGTATCCGGCTCCGACCCGAAGCGCAGACACCGAGGACAGGTAGGCCGCTCCTCGGTAGTTCAAGGATCCGGCGATATTTAAAACATTCCCGTAAGTCGCCTTGTTGGAATCTTTTGGCCGAAAGGGAAGCTTCATCGTTTGCTGTTTTTGGGGAGGTCTTCGAGGAAGAGCTCGAAACGCTCCAGGTCCGCGCGAGTCGTGAGCTTGTCGTTCTGGGAATTTCCCGGAACGACATAGACGGGTTCTTCGAAATGTTCCAGGATGGACGCTTCATCGGTCGGTAAAAAATCCAGCGGATTGTCGTCGATTCTTTTATAGAGTTTCTTGAAAATTTCCACCCGAGCCGCCTGGGGCGTTTGCGCCAGATAGACAAGTTCTCGGGGGATGGTCCGTTCGACTTTCCCCGATTTTGCGATCTTGACGGTATCGACTGCCGGACGCGCAACGAGGCACGAGCCTTTTGTTTCAAGCGTTTCCAGAACTTGCAGAATCAGACTTTGTGAAATGAGCGGTCGCGCTACATCGTGCACTAGGGCAAAATCGATTTTTTCCGAAAGCGCTTCAATGCCGTTTCGCACGGATTCCCAGCGTTCCTTTCCGCCGATGACAATTTTTAATTTATGTGAAAACCGGAAGCCTTGTAGCTCTTTTTCAAAGTGGGATTTCCAGTCTGCGGGGACCGCCAGGACAACTTCCGAGATTTTGTCCATTTGCGCAAAGGTTTCGAGCGCATAGCGGTAAACGGGTTTTCCGTTGAGCGGTAAAAGCTGTTTCGGAATTTTCGACCCCATTCGTCTTCCGAGACCGCCGGCGGGGAGAATCGCTGCAAAGCTTGATTTCTTACCGGACATCTTGAACGCACCTTACGGCGTATCCAGCCGTCTTGAAGTTGTAATAACGATAGCTTTCCTGGGAGTCGTAGCTGAGACTACGATAGTAGGCGGTATTTTCGTCCCGTTCCGTTGCGGTCCAAAAGTAGGCGTGATGCCCTAGATACATAAAACTGCTTTCATAGACGATGCCCGAGGGAAGCGCGTGAAAGTGGACGCTGTCCGTGCCGTTTCCGGATGTTTCGTCTTCGCTTGCCCATCCGTTTTTCGTTTTCAGTTTTTGCCCGTCGTTTTCTCCCAAGGCTTCTGTCATGGCGGTCCATTCGGCATCTGTCGGGAGTCGCCAGCCATCTGTACAGATTTCCTGTGCGGTTTTAAAATCGTAAAGCCGACCGTATTTTTTGCAATTCGAATTTTTCCTGTCGTAGCAGATCGAACCGCTTGGCGTCGGGATGTTGACATTCCGCGTCATCCAGCGAAGACTTCCGATCACGATACCTGGAACATTCGAAAGACAGGGGCGGAATCTGGCGAAAATCTTCACGGAATCCGATGGCATCGTGAAAGTGGCGGAATCTTCAGAGAAAACTTCAAGAGACTTTTTGTAACGCCTTGGCATCACTTCGATGGGGTCGGCGCACAGGTTTTTTCCGGGCTTTTTCAGCGCGATGACAACCGTTTCCCCCGCGCGGTATTCGCCCGATCCGCCGGCATTTTTGACGGACAGGGAAAACTTTTCCTGCGATGAGGAACTTTCTTCGGCAGAACTCGAAGCGGAAATTTGTCGAGGCTCGGAATTTTTTACGCTGGAATCTGCGGATTGAATCCGAATGGAAGAATCGGATGACATGTTTTTTGGAAAATGTCCTTCGGATTCCTGCCCGGAACAGGAAATCAAAAAAAGAAAGGCCAAAATCGATATGAAAACTGTCATGCGCGAATCCTTGCTTAGCCAAAAAATAATAATTTCGGCTCATGGATACGTTTGGGCTGATTCTCGGTTCGGGTCATATCGGAAAAATTCATGAGAAACGCCTGGAAAGTCGAGGCGTGAACTGTGTCTGTGTCGATGGGCGTGAAGATTGCTTGAAGATGCTTCGCAAAGGGGTAGTTTCGAGGTTCGATTTTGTCCTAGTCGCCACTCCGGCGAATTCCCATTTTGAATATGCGAAGCTCGCTCTAGAACTCGGCAAGGATGTCTTTGTCGAAAAGCCGCTTGCGACATCTTCCGCCGATGCGAAGCATCTTGTCGCCCTGGCGAATGAGAAGGAAAGACTTCTCTTTGTCGGGCATAGCGAGCGCTTTAATCCGGCTTTTGAACGTTTTCAAAAGATGTTTCTCCGGGAAATCCGGTGCGGAACCTTGAAGTCGATTGATTTTGTCCGGCATAACCTATTTTCCGTTCGTGGAAGGGATGTCTCGGCTGCCTTTGACATCGGCGTCCACGATTTTGAATTGCTCGCCGAACTGAAACGGATCGCTCCGGACATTTCCTGGAAAGATGTCTCGGTGAATTTCGATTTTTCGCGAAACGCTGAATTCGGGGAACGTTTTGTCCGGTCTCGGTTTGAACGGAAAGACGGTTCGGAATTTGTGGGGGAGGAACGGCTGGACTCTCCGCTTGCGGCTGGCGCTGTCGATGCGATTGGGCGGGAACATGCGGAGTTTTTGGCTTTGCTGCCTATGTCTCCGAGAATACGCTCGGAAAAAATGATGCCCGCTTTGGAAAACGCGCTTTTTGCGGTCAGGATGGCGGAGAACTACTCGACAAGTCCGAACAGCGCGAAGTAGTAGGCGAAAAAGAAATCGCCGAACCGATAGACGATGGGGGCAGCGACCATCAAAAACGGTCCAAAAGGAATTTCCTGACTTTTTTCCCTCCTTAATGCCCGGTAGGGAAGCATCACGAGGATTCCGAGGAACGAGGCGAGTACCAGGACCGCGAAAGCCTTGCCGAATCCCATGAACGCGCCGAATCCCGCAACGAGTTTTACGTCACCAAGTCCCATCGCGTCTCGCTTGAGAATCTTTCCGGCGATGAAACCGATGAGGTATAGACCTCCGCCGGCAAAGAGAATTCCGAGGAGGCTCTGGACGGGCGAAATTCCGCCGGGGAAAAGGGAGAGCAGAAACCCGACAACGATCCCTCCGAGGCTTATCGAATCCGGGATGAGCTTGTGCCTGCAGTCGATGGCGATGACCGGGTAGATGCCTAAAAGGAGCCAGAAAAGGGCGAGGGAATTTGCCCAGTTTTCGACGGGAGCGGTCCACGAAAAGGGAAAGTTCGCAAGCAGAAGGGCGAACGCGCCGACAAGTCCCGACAAAGCTTCGCCTAGGGGGTAGCGGATGCTAATAGGTTTGTGGCAACATGCGCTTTTCCCGCGCAGGATTAGCCAACCGACAATCGGGAGATTGTACCAGATTGGAATATGCTTTCCGCAATGCGGGCAGAAGGACGGTGGCGAGACAAGGGAGATTCCACGCGGCATCCGATAGACAATGACGTTGTAGAAGCTCCCGACACATGCGCCGAGGATGGCAAACAGGATTGCGGCATACCAGACTGGAATCTCTTGCATATTCTAAAGATAGTTTTGAAAATCGGGATTTAGAATTTAATTTTACCGTATAAGTTGTCTTTTCAGGAAACCGTATGAAAAAACATTTGATTCTCTTTGCTTCGCTACTGCTTGTACTTGCCGGCTGTTCCCGCGAGTCCGACATTCGGATAAACGGCTCCTTGCGGAACAACCATTCCGTCGTGTTTGCCTTTACCGAACGTCCCGACAGTGTCGAAAGTTTTGTGGATTCCATTTCTGCGCTGGATTCCGTCTATACGTTTGATACTCTCACGGTGACGGTCCACGATTCCGTCTATTTGATGGGATTTCTCAAGTACAATGCGAACAAGGTTTTGCGCTATGCCTGGAAGATGGGCGACAAGGATACGCTTCTGAGCGGGACGAACGGCGGGATCTTTTCGTATGCGTATGATTCCGTGGGAGTCTATTCGCCGCTCTTCATTGCGGTGGACGGGGCGAACGCTCGGGACACCGCGGGCCGCGGACAGTTTATCCGGGTAATCGATACGCCACCGGATGTTTCCGTCGAGAAAGATACGCTCTGGGTGCGAGGCGAGCGCGATGCGGATGTTTCGTTCTTTGCCACGGATTCGTTCGGAAGAATTGACAGCGCGTTTATCGTTCTGCTTTCCGAGAAGAATTCTGCCGTGGAAACCGCCAAGGCGTCTCCCGCTGCGGATTCGGGAGTCTTTACGGCAAGGATTGAGTTTAATCGTGCAAAGTCTCACCTAGATGCAAACAGCGAAATCCGCTATGTCTATGGCGCAAAGGACGAGGATGGAAACATCTCGACGGATACCGCGATTCTGCATTTCAACAAGATCCCGACAATCAAGCTCTTGCAACCGGATTCCGCAAGCCGCCAGAACATCTACGTTTCCCGTTTTGCGTTTTACTATGCCGGTTCCGATGAGGACAATCCGACGGATCTGCGCTATTCGATTCGCGTGGGAAAGAGCCCGGACAATTCGGGAACGGTGCCTGTCCTGACCGACGCGGACCTGGTCGCGTCGAACGTCAAGGAGAAAAGCTGGGAGGCGATTACCGATTCCGTCTGGAATATGGACAAGAACCTGAAGGGACGCCTCTATTGGCAGGTTTCTGTGACGGACGGCCTGGATACGGCGACATCCCCGACTTGGAATTTCTTCTTCGGCGATCTGAACGCAACGACGGGTACGCTCTATGGCTATGCGAAGTTCCAGGGGCGCACGGCGCACAACGGCATCCAGATCGTCATGGAAAATCTGGAAAACAAGAACTATGTGTTCTCGCGGACGAACGAAAAAGGTTTTTTCAGCGTGAAAGTCGATCCGGGAATGTACCGGATTTACGCCCGCGATACGACGAGGCTTGGTTATAAGCGCATGATTCTCGACAGCCAGTATGTGGAAATGGGCGATGAGAGGCTTGTCGCGACGATGCTCCTCCAGGATTCGATGGCGCCGAAAATCCGCATCGACAGTTACGATACGCTGCTCACGTCCCGGAACGTTCGCTTTGCGGGAAGTCTTTCGGATTCGGGTTCGCAAATCGCGAAGGCGATAGCGTGGCTTGACGGCGAGGAAGTTTCGCTTTCCGTGCTCAAGGTGAACGAATGGGGAATGAATTTTAACGACCTGGCAGACGGTAAACATAATTTCCGTTTCGTGGTTCTTGACAGCGCAAAAAATGTCTCGGATACGGCAAGGATCTCGTTCCGCGTCAAGGCTTCGTCGATCGGTCTGAAAGTCAACGGGCAGGCTACTTCGATGATTTCGGAAGATGAAAGCTTCCGCTTTGAAGCGTACGTCGGAAACGTGTTACCCTTGCCGGATTCCGTTTCGTGGATTTGCACAATAGCCGGAAAACAGTATGCGGTAGCGCCTTCTCCGGTGGAGGACGATAGCGTGGCAAGAGTGGTTCTTTCCGCTGCGGAAGTGAAGAATGGCGGAGCGGTTTTTGGGAACCTTTACACGATGCGGGCTTCTGTCCTGAACGGAACTGTCGTGGATAGCGTCCGGTTTGGATTTCTGGGCGAAGATCCGAACGTGTACTTCTTGACGCCGAAGCGCGATACCGCGGTTTCCGTAAATGACCCGCTGTTCTTTAGTACCGAATCGTTCCCGGGGGCAAATGCGATAATCCAATCGATGAACTGGAATTGTGATGGGACGCTTTCTGACGGTTTTGCCTGTCCGACGGCAAGGGCTGATTCCGCAACGCTTGCCTGGAAGACGGTCGGGGAAAAGAAAATCCGCGTTACGCTGACCGATTCCGATGGAAAGGAGGCGAAAGATTCGATTTCTGTGCGCATCGTTTCGGATCCGCCGAGCGTTTCCATCAAGGCCGATGCCGATACGGTTCGCCAGAAGATCAATGCGAGCCTGAAGTTCCAGGTTTTGGCTTCCGACAAGTTTGGAACGGTGAACTCCCTGGAATGGGGATGCGGAACGAATGCGGCAAAAATTTCCTTTGATTCTTCGGCAAGTATCCAGCCGGGAAGGAACGTCTCTGCAGAAATGAAAGTCACGCTGCCGAAAGAGGAGACGAACGCTTACAAGTGCGTTGTCAGGGCGACGGACGATGACGGAGAACAGGGATTCGACACGCTGTATTTCCGGGCTGTTTTGGACCGGCCTTCCATTACGCTCTTTACGTCGAGTGCCGATGTGAAAATCAAGTCCAAGGTACGCTTTGCCGGTTCTGCGGTCGATACGCTCGGAACGATTGTCGGCTACGAGATGTATTGCGGGACGAGTGCGAAAAACCCGTCATGGATTTCGATTTCAAAACCCGATACGATTTTGACGATGCCGTCCTCGGCGTGCAAATGGTATTGCGTAATGCGCGTAACGGATGACGATGATCTGACCGCGATGGATACGGCTATTTACAATGTCCTTCTGGATCCTCCGACGGTGAGGGTCAGCGAGGATACGCTCACAGTGAGCATTAAGGATACGGTTACGCTCGATGCGATTGCAAGCGATAAACTGGGTTCGATTGTCCTATATGAATGGAGCTGTGGAAATCCCGGTGTGGCAGGAAACCGCTTTGTCTCTTCGACGACAACGCCTCGCTATACGGCGGCTATGCCTTCGTCTCCGGTGAACGGCTACCAGTGCATTATCCGGGTGACGGACGATGATGGCAATACGGCAAACGATACGACGAAAATTTCGGTCCTTCTGGATCCACCGACAGTCAAGGTCTCCCAAAAGACGATTACGGCGCGTCCGGGATTCCCTGTGCACTTGAATGCGACCGCTTCCGATTGGCTGGGCTATATTGTCCGGCGTGATTGGAGCTGCGGTGGACCATCCGAGATTGCGAACAACTGGAAAAAGGTTTCCGATTACGATACGACATGGACTACTCCAGGTACTCCGCCGGCTTTGTACTATTGCGTGGCGCGGGCAACGGACGATGACGGCAATACGGCGGAGGATACGGTTCGTATCTCGTTTACGACGGAAATTCCGGTTATCACGGTCGATCACGATCTGGTCTATATCCTTGCGGGAACTTCGACCGAACTAACGGCGCACGTAAACAAGGCCTGGCAGGGTATCAAGCGCTACACGTGGACTTGCGGGGCAAAAAACTCGTCAGCGCTTTCGGACACGTCTTCGAAGAACGATAACCACATTTGGTGGAGCGTCGATTTGGACTATTCTTCGTCAGATTTCTACGCCTGGAATACCGACAGTCTGGTCATTAAACTTTCTAAGGCACATGATGAATTCCTGTGCATCGTCTTTGCCGAAGAAACCGGGACAAATTTTATCGCGACCGATACGACGGTGATTCGTCGGATGGCATCGCTCCCGGTGGGCGTCATCACGATGCCCGATACGGCTTATCTGTGGAGCCTGGATTCTTCCGTTTCGGATATCGCCAAGTATTGGTATATGCCCGAGTTCGGCGGAAGCGATTCAAAGCTCGGCACCTTGGGCGACAGAAAGGCGCAGGCCTTTTACTGGAATTTCAGCAACGTGAGCGCCGATTACTGGTATGAAGGAAATTCGGACGGAACGCTAGACACGAACATCGCGGAATTCAACACGGCGTTTCTCCGGCAGTCTGCGGAAGGTTCGATGACGGTCCAGCTGAGCTACTACGATTCTTCCAAGGTCGGCATGGACCAGAACTTTGTCGATAGGCATCGGGCGAAAACGGTTTCCAAGACGGTTTATTTCCGCAAGGCGTGGAGCAACATTTCAAGTGCGAAGGATTCGATTCTTGAAAATAGTACAAACGAAAACGGTCCTGCAATCGCCTACTGCAAGGATCGTCTGGTTGTCGCCTACGTGAAGGAAGACGGATCGGTTGCGGCAAAATACCGAAATGGAACGGGCTCTTCCTGGACGGCTTTCGGAAGTCCGAACATTTCGGATGTCAAGTCGCAGACACTCTACATGGCGTGCGACGGCAACGACAATCTCTACCTTTCCTTCATCGGTTCTTCGGATGCGAAGGGGCATGTCTATAAGTCCGCCGGATCGACCGGGACCTGGACGGAACTCGGATCTGGACTGGGTACGAACCTTTCGATGTTCAAGCTCCGGATCAACCCAAAGACGAACAATCCCTCGGTGGCGTGGATCGGATCGGTCAGCGGACAATCGGATGTCGCCCGCGTCCAGGATTATGCCTCTTCTTCGTGGGGGAGCGCCTTCAATCCGCTCTATTCCTCCGGCTGGCAGAATCGCGAAATCGACATGGCTTTCGACGATTCCGGAAACCGCCTGGTCATCGTGACTGGCTATGCTTCGGAAGATTATCAAATCTACTACTTCTATATTCCGAGCGGACAGACGAGGACTTCGAACCGGGACAATTACAAGATTCCCATCAACGCGGAATCCATCCAGGCGTTCTATTCAAACGGCTACTACTATGTGGGCTTCCGCAGTCGCGACGACGACGGCCTTCCGCGCCTTGCTCGCGCTTCGGCAAACTCCGTCACCGTGAACAACGCGTTCTCGATAAGCGGGACGGAATTTGAAGCGTTCGGGCATCGCTGTTTCAACACGTTCTTCGCGGTCGATGGAAACGGAAATCCCATCCTCGCCATCGACGATGCCTACTTTGCGAGAAATTCGCATGTCCATGTCTATCGCTATACGAACCGCTGGCTTGAACTGGGTGAAAACGAACTGCCCTATTTCAAGAACCTCTTTGCCGCAGCCAACTCCTACTATGTCCGCGGCTTCCGTCCGCAGCTGGTCGTGTCGCCTAACGGAAAGATTTTCCTTTCGATGCGTGCTCAGGAAACCGCTTCAAGTGCGGCTTCCAACCTTCCGGGGACGAAAAACGGTCCGCTGGTCATGGAATTCCTGGGGGACAACTGGTGATGAAAATCGAAGTGGCGGCGATTTGCGATGCGGCGACCGATCAGAGCGGAAAGCTCAATATGCTAGGCGTGTTCGACTATATCGAAGCGGAACTTCCCATCGTCATCCCTAGATGCTCCGCCGTCTTTCGGGTGCGCTATACCCGATCGGAAGTTTCTCCGCATGACCTGGAAGTGACGATTACGAATACGCTCGACGGAAAGGAACTGATTCCGCCGATTCGAAGCTCGGTGAATTTTCTCCCGATTCCGGATAGTATGGATTCGGCGGCGGTCAACCTGATTTTGAACATGAACCGGATGCGCGTGATGGACGGCGGAAAGTACCAGCTCCGCTTGCGAATCGATGAAGTTCTTCTCGAAGCGATACTTCCGATTTATGTCCGCGATTTGACTCCGCGGGAACCGAACCCGCTAGCGAGCTGAATCGATTCGCTTGGCGGCAATCGCGCAGACAAAGGGTTCGGAAAGCGGAAGCGAAAAGTCGCAGAGAAGCGTTTCTCCGATTTTTCCGGGAATCACGCTTTGCGGAAGGACGTCTTCGAAGAAGGATCCGCCGGTGCACTTGAAAAGGGCCTCCTTGCGGCACCACAGGCGGTAAAACTCGGCGAGGGAAGCTTCTTCGAAAAGCCCGTTTCGAAAGAGAACTTCCTTTTCCTCGCTTGAAAAGAAACGCTCCGCGATTCGGAGAGTTCTCGGTCGGAGCTTTTCCGTATCCACGCCGACCCGAAGCGAAAACGAATAGGCGAGAACGCAGACGCCCTTGCTATGGGTCCAGTTTGCGTCCAAGCCGCAGCGCGGAAATTCGGGCCTTCCGTTCGGAGCGGTCGAAATATCCGATTCGGAAAGTTCCATGCCCGAAGCCTTGGACAGTTCGGAAAGAATCGCCTTGCGATGGTCTTTGAACGGTACGAGGCACCAGAAAACGGATCCCAGCGGCGTTTTCAATTCTTCATGCTTTGCCATTTCGTTAGAATATAAATTTTCTAGTTTGATGGCCATGCGATTGCTGGTGATTTTGGCAGCCCTGTTTCTTGCTTCCTGCGGGAGCGTAAATAACGGTTGGCTTGCCGATGGCGGCGGCTACATGAAACTTTCCATCGACGGTAGAGAGTATCGGCTGGATATCGCTCCCGATGACGGCGATGTCCGCTTGCGGGCAAACAAGCATTTCGTCAGGTTTCTAGGAAAGGACGGAAAGGGAACGCGGTTGCAGATTCTTGTAAACAAGCCCGTACTTGGAAAAAATTTTCTCCAGGTCAATCCGAGCTATACGTTTCTCGTCGTGGAAGGAAGCACGCCGGCCCGCATTGTCGATGCCGATTCGAGCGTCGTCGTTTTCGACCAGAAGGATTCTTCGCTGTGGAGCGCGGACCTGCACCTGGTCTTTAACCGTTGCGGAATCGAGGAATGCGATACGTCGCGGGTTCTTGTAACCGGAAGGATGCGCTATTGGGTAAATCCGGACGATTATTGAGAAAAATCCCTTGACAGATTCCGAAAAAGTTTTTACTATTGGGAAACCCTATGGACGATTAGCTCAGCTGGTTAGAGTATTACCTTGACATGGTAGGGGTCACTGGTTCGAGTCCAGTATCGTCCACGAAAAGCTCCGTTAAACGCGGGGCTTTTTTGTTGGAATGTGGCGAGGAGTGCAAATCTCATCGATGCGTTTGGAATTTGAAGCATTTTTTATATTAGAGGAAAATTTTTCTCTAAAATTTTATGGCTATCAAGAAGAACGAACTCTATTCTTCCCTTTGGGAATCCTGCGACAAGTTGCGCGGAGGCATGGACGCTTCGCAATACAAGGATTACATTCTCACTCTGCTTTTTGTAAAGTATGTGACCGACAAGTTTAAGGGTCAGAAATACGCCGACATCAATGTGCCTGTCGGCGGAAGCTTTGACGACCTGGTTGCGCTCAAGAACAGCAAGGATATCGGCGAGAAGATGGACAAGGTCATCGCGAAACTTGCCGAGGCGAACGATTTGATTGGTGTAATCGACAATGCCAAGTTTTTTGACGAATCCAAGTTTGGGAAAGGCAAGGACATGGTCGATACCCTGACGGGCCTTGTCGCCATTTTCGAACGGGACGAATTCAACTTTCGGAACAATAAAGCCGGCGGTGACGACATCTTGGGCGATGCCTACGAATTTTTGATGCGCCATTTTGCCACCGAGAGCGGCAAGAGCAAGGGACAGTTCTACACGCCTGCCGAAGTGAGCCGCATTTTGGCGAAGGTTTTGGGCATCGGTAAAATTAAAAATCACGATGCGACGATTTACGACCCTGCTTGCGGCTCGGGCTCGCTCCTGATTCGCGCGGCGGATGAAGCTCCGTTCGACATCGCCATTTACGGGCAGGAAAAGGAAACGACGACGGCGGGCCTCGCCAAGATGAACCTGGTGTTGCACAACAAGGCGGCAGGCGTCATCAAGTCGGGCAACACCTTTTCGAATCCGCAGTATCTTGAAAAGGATTCGCTCAAACGCTTTGATTTTATCGTGGCGAATCCGCCTTTTTCTCTCAAGAACTGGACGGACGGTTTGCAGGAATATGGTCGCTTTGATGGTTACGAAAAGCCTCCCGAAAAGAACGGCGACTTCGCTTGGCTTTTGCACATTCTGAAGTCCCTCAAGGCGACCGGCAAGGCTGCGGTGATTTTGCCACACGGCGTTTTGTTTCGTGGCAATGCCGAAGAATCCATCCGCAAGGAAATTATCAATCGCGGTTATATCAAGGGCATTATCGGTCTCCCGGCGAATCTTTTCTACGGCACGGGGATTCCAGCCTGCATCATCGTGATGGACAAGGAGGACGCCGCTGAACGCAAGGGCATCTTTATAATTGACGCGAGCCGCGACTTTGTGAAGGACGGTCCCAAGAACCGCTTACGCGAACGCGACATCTACAAGATTGTGCAGACTTTTGTGAACCGCATCGAAGACGACCCGAAATATGCCCGCTTTGTGCCCAACGAGGAAATCAAGGTCAAAAACGGCTATAACCTGAACATTCCGCGCTATATCGATAGCGGCGACGTCGAAGACGAACAGTCCATCGATGCGCATTTGAACGGCGGCATTCCCGAAGCGGATGTGGATTCGCTCGGACGCTACTGGAAGATTTTCCCGAACCTGAAGTCGAAACTTTTCAAGAGGCTGCGCGCGGGCTATTATGCGCTCAAGGTGAACAAGGATGAAATTCGAAATACCATCTTTAACGATGCCGAATTCAAGGCTTACGCTTCGCGGATCGACAACGCCTTTGGCGTCTGGCTTGGAGAAGTCGGCAAGGATCTGAAAAGCATCGACGAATCCTGTGATGTGAAAAATTTTATCGTCGAACTTTCGGAAAAGCTAATCAAGGAATTTCGCGACACCCGATTGGTGGACTTTTACGATGTGTACCAGGTGCTTCTCGCCTACTGGCAAGAAACGATGAGCGACGACGTTTTTGTTCTCAAGTACGATGGCTACGCCGCGGGCAAGGAAATCGTCAAAATTTATAAGAAAGAAAAGGACGGTGCCAAGAAATCCGAGCCCAAGGAAATCGGCTGGGAAGGCAAGCTGCTCCCCAAGTCGATTGTCGAAAAGGTTTATTTCGCAAGCGAACGCGCGGAAATCGAAAAAGCCGAACAGGTTCTTGCCGAAAGCGAATCCAAGGTCGAGGAGTTTGTCGAAGAAAACAGTGGCGAAGACGGCGTACTTTCGGAATTTACAAAGGACGATTCCGAGGATTTGGATACGAGAAAAATTGGCGACGAATTGAAAAAACGAAAAAAGGAAAAGGACGACGGCGAAATTTTCAAGGTGCTAAATGAATGGGCGGAACTCGCGGCGACGGCAAAGGCTCGCACAAAAATCGTAAAAGATTTGAACAAGACCTTGGACGACAAGGTGAAAGAAAAATACGCGGTTCTCTCTGAAGCTGACGTGAAGAAACTTTTGGTGAACAACAAGTGGTCCTTCGATATTTTTGACGGCATCGAGAGCCTATACGAAACCACCAGCCACAAGATCGCAAGCCGCATGACAGAACTCGCCGAACGCTACGAAAAGACGCTCTCCGAATTGGAAAACGAAGTTTCCGATTACGAGAAAAAGGTCAAGGCGCATCTTCGCGAAATGGGATATGAGGTGTAGGGAAGAGAGGGATATGGAAAATCAGAACATCGAATACAAGGCTACCTGGCGCGATGAATACCTGAAGTGGATTTGCGGCTTTGCCAATGCGCAGGGTGGAAGTCTCTATATTGGGATAAACGATGAGGGCGAGATTTGCGGAGTTTCGGATGCCCGCAGGCTCTCGGAAGATATTCCGAACAAGATTGTTTCTCTTTTGGGAATCGTTTGCGAAGTAAATTTTTTTCGAAAAAAAGATAAGGATTATATTGAAATTATCGTCACGCCAAGCAATGTCCCCATATCGCTGAAAGGCGTCTATCATTACCGTAGCGGTTCTACAAAACAAGAGTTGAATGGAATTGCTCTTCAGCAGTTTATCCTAAAAAAGATGGGACGCTCGTGGGATGATATCCTTTGCGAACAGGCGACAATAAATGACATGGATCGTGCGTCGATCGATTACTTTTTGCGCAAGGCGGTCGCAGCCCAGCGTTTACCCGGAGAATCGCTCGAAGAATCTACCGAAAGCGTCCTGAAGAATTTAAATCTTGTCGATGTCGATGGCAGGATTAAAAATTCGGCAGTCCTCTTGTTTGCCAAAAAGCCCCAACGGTTTATAACCGGAGTCTATTTTAAAATAGGATTCTTCGGCACGAGCGAAAACGACCTAATTTTTCAAGATGTTGTCGATGGCAACATTTTGAAAATGTGCGATACGGTCATGGAACTGCTCAAGGCGAAATACCTGATTTCTCCGATTCACTATGAAGGCTTGCAGCGAATCGAGCCGCTTGAGATTCCCGAAGACGCCTTACGCGAAGCGATTTTTAACGCCATCATTCACAAGGATTACATGGGGACCGATATCCAGATGAAGGTGTGGCGGGATCGCATTGAACTTTGGAACTATGGAAAGCTTCCCGAAGAACTTCCTGTCGAAAAGCTCTTGAAGCCTCATGCCTCGAACGCGCGGAACAAGAATATCGCTTTCGTGTTTTACAAGGCGGGTTTCATCGAGGCGTGGGGCCGCGGAATTTCGAAGATTGTTTCGCGGTTCACGGGTGCGGGATTGAAGAAACCCGTATTTAAGGATTTTTGCGGGGGAGTGCGCGTGACGCTTTACCGGAATACCGGTTTATCGCAGAAAACCGTTGCTGGAAATCGTTCGGCAACCGGAAAAACCAGGCAAGAAAGCGACCAGAAAACTACCCGGAAAACTACCCAGAAAACTACCCAGAAAACTGCCCAGAAAATTCTCTCCTTGTTGAGAAATTATCCGGGAATCACCAGGGCGGAACTCGCCGGAAAATGTGGGCTTTCGGCAAGCGGGATAAAGTGGCAGCTGAAACGGCTCAAGGATAGTGGGCTTATCCGCCGCATAGGGGCCGACAAGGGCGGCTATTGGGAGGTTGTCGAATGAGCAGGAAAGAAACGAAGTTCAAGCAGACCGAAGTCGGGATGATTCCCGAAGATTGGGAAGTTGAATCTTTTGGCAAGCTTGTTAGTATTTTTAGAGGCGGATCTCCTCGCCCAATTGAAGCGTACATTACCAGTAATCCGTTAGGTATCAATTGGATAAAAATTGGAGATGTAAAAGAAGGCGCAAAGTATATAACATCAACCGAGGAACGCATTATTGCTGAAGGCAAAAATCGTTCAAGAGAAGTTCATAAAGGCGATTTTATATTATCAAATTCAATGAGTTTTGGTCGCCCGTATATATTGAAAGTTGATGGCTGTATTCATGATGGGTGGCTGGCAATTCAAGATTATCAAAAGACATTTGATACTGATTTCCTTTATTATATGCTATCGTCCGAGGTTGTATTTTCTCAGTATGTTAGCATGGCTGCAGGAAGTAGTGTTCAAAATTTAAATAAAGAGAAAGTTGCTGCCGTTAAATTATTCTACCCTTCTTCAAAAGCCGAGCAAACCGCCATCGCAACCGCCCTTTCCGACGTTGACCATCTTATCGAATCCATCGAAAAATTAATCGCCAAAAAGAAGCGCATCAAGCAGGGCGCCATGCAGCAGCTTTTAACCGGCAAGAAGCGCCTTCCCGGTTTCGGTCCCAAAGCCTCGCCCCGTTCCGCTCGAAACGCAAAGTGCGCCGCCTCGGAACCAGGCTTCAAGCAAACCGAACTCGGAACGATTCCCGTGGATTGGGAAGTGAAAAACATCAGCAAGACTTGCTCAATTAAAGCTCGCATAGGTTGGCAGGGATTAAAATCTACAGAATATTTAAGATCAGGCAATTACATACTGGTTACAGGAACTGATTTCAAGAATGGTTTCATTGATTGGTCAACTTGTAACTATGTAAGCGAGTGGCGATTCAAACAAGACAAAAATATTCAAATTAAAAAGGGTGATGTCCTTGTCACTAAAGATGGCACAATTGGCAAAGTTGCTTTTTTAAATGAAATCCCTATGAACGGAACTTTAAATAGTGGAGTTTTTGTTGTTCGTTCAAAAGATAATAATGCAATCGATTCTGTTTACCTTTCGTTAGTGTTTAAGTCGCTTTGGTTTGATAATTTCTTGGATGAAATCACCTCCGGTTCTACAATAGTTCATTTATATCAAAAGGATTTCCCGGATTCAAATTGCTAATGCATAATTTGAGCGGAATCTGAAGGCCGCAAAAAAGGCCCCCGCAGAACGGGAGC
>CAKUXP010000014.1 GCA_934700345.1 uncultured Fibrobacter sp.
ATCTTTGCAAACTGTTCGCGCGTGAGTTCCATGAGGAAATTGTAGAACATTTATCGCGTTGCGTCAACAGGCTCTAGGCTATGCGGAACCGGTTCACGGAGGACCTTCTCCGCGGCATTCGGTGCGAAAGCCCATGTCGGAATTCGCTGTGGAACTTTGACCATCTTGTGTAAAATTCCTGTGGAGAAGCATCCGCTAGAACCTTTCTTGCCAAAAGGCGCAAAGCTTTTAATGCTCGGGAGCTTTCCTCCGCCAAAGAATCGCTGGTGCATGGACTTTTACTATCCGAATTTCAACAATGACATGTGGCGGATTCTGGGACAGGCCTTTTACGGTGAAAGAGATTACTTTGTCTATAAACAGGGCAAGCGCTTCGACAGGGAAAAGATTGTCGATTTCCTGTCTCGGGCGGGTATCGGAATCTACGATGCGGCGGAATCGGTTGAACGTCTCAAGGGAAACGCCTCGGACGCTTTTTTGAAAGTGGTCGTCCCGACGGATGTAAGGAAACTGCTTGCGAAAATTCCAGACTGCCTGGCGATTGTGACGACCGGAACGCTTGCGACGGAAACGGTCGCGGAGACATTCCTTGTTGAAGCGCCTCCTGTCGGCGGGAAAACCCCGGTTTCTTTCGGAGCAAGAAGGTTAATCTTGTATAGGACACCGAGCTCAAGCCGAGCCTATCCGCTTTCGTTCGAGAAGAAGGTCGAAGCGTACCGAAAAATGTTTTCGGACTTGAATATGCTTCGTTGAACCTGTACAGGATCTAGAACTGGAAATAGATGAACGGTGGGGAATCCGCACTGGAAAACTGGTAGATGACAAAGCATGCGAGGACGGCGAGGAAAACGATCGTCCACTGGGGAAGGCTAGCAAAGAGAATGCGGTAAGCGCGCTTGAATTTATCCGGCAACCAGTGAATCGCCATGCCGAGCAAAAAGACCAGGATGATGGAAAGGTGCTGGTAGGCCATTTGCGGCACGAGCGAAAGGTTCCACGGCGTCCCTATCTGGTGAATCATGTTGCGGGCTGTTTCCCAGGCGACTTCGTTGGCTTCTGCCGGATCCAGGTTGGAGCCGGATCGGAAAAAGAGACGCGTCGAAGTGATGAAGATAAAGGTGAGAAGAACATTCCAGACGAATTTGAGCCGAGGCCGAGACCTGTTTGAAAAAAGCCCGTAAATCAGGTGTACATAAATTCCGAGGAAAATGATTCCGCACCAGACGCAGGCGATTCCCCAAAGAGGTTCGTAGCGGAACTTGCAGAGAAGGGCGAATGTCGCAGTGAGAAGGAACATCAGGACTGCGCGGACTTCGATTTTCTGTCGGCTCCATTGCGTGTTTAAAATCATGCCGATTCCGTTCAAGCCTCCCCAGATGATGAAATTCCAACTTGCTCCATGCCAGAGTCCCCCCATCAGCTGCGTGATCATCGCATTGGTGTGCTTGGCGATGGTTCGCCTGGAATCGGGCCTGAAAAATCCCCAGAGAGCAAGCGTCACATAGAGAATCCCTAGCGCAGCGGCGACGGCAAGGCTTCCCGATAGGAGAATCGCGATTGCCGAGATGACGAATGTCCAGAAGAAAGTTCCGAAGCCCGCTCCGCGGTTTCCGCCGAGAGGGATGTATAGGTAGTCTCTGAGCCAGCGGGAAAGGGAAATATGCCAGCGGTGCCAAAACTCGGAAGGCCTGTCGGCCTTGTATGGGGAGTTGAAATTTTGCGGAAGGTGAAATCCCATCAGGAGGGCGACGCCTGTCGCTATGTCCGTGTAGCCTGAAAAATCCGCATAGACTTGGAGCGAGTAAGCGAATAGCGCAAGAAGATTTTCAAATCCGGTAAAGAGCAGGGGTGTTTCAAAAACGCGATCGACAAACTGTGTCGCGAGAAAATCGCTCATGATGATTTTCTTGGCGAGACCGTTCAGAATCCAGAAGATGGCGAGACCGAAGGCGCGATGGGAAAGGAAGTAGGGACGGTGCAGCTGGGGGATGAATTTATCCGCCCGGATAATGGGGCCTGCGACAAGCGCAGGGAAAAATGCCAGGTAAAAGCCGAAATCGAAAAAATTGGAAATAGGTCGAATTGTCCTTTTATAGACATCGACGACATAGCTTATCGCCTGGAAAGTAAAAAAGGAAATGCCGACGGGAAGGACGATTTGATCGACCAGTGAATTTGTGTGCAAAAAACGGTTACTTGCCGCGGCAAAAAAGTTATAGACTTTTAAATCGATTCCGAATAGCTGGTGCAGTAGATCGAGGAAAAAATAGGCGTACTTGAAGTATCCCAAGGTGAAAAGATCGACGGAAACAAGTAAAGCGAGAACGATTATCCTTGGCTTTGTCCTCTGAAGTCTTTCAAGAAACCTCCCGCCGAGAAAATTGGCGGAGACGCAAAAAAACAAAAGCAGTAGATAGCTTCCGCTTGTCTTGTAGTAAAAGAACAGGCTTGCGAAGAATAAAAAGGCGTTGCGCAGCATGATTTTGCTGTGTAGGCAGGAAAACAGCGCAAAGACGATGGCGAAAAAGGCCCAAAAATAGAATTGCGTAAATAGCAGCGGCTTCGAAGGATCGAATAACAACGCCCCTTGGAGAAGGTTTTCAACAAAGTTCATCTCTTTTTCTCCGTCGCTTGGATGGACGTGGAATCGGGAAAAATTACTTCGCGGAGAGCGTTAAAGAAAAGGTCTCCCAAAAGTTCGTAGCCGGAATTCTTGAAGTGTACGCGGTCCTTTTTCGCATAGTCGGCGGCGACCCAGGAATCGATGGATTGAAATCCTCCCATTACTTTGTACATATTCCAGAAGCCGCCTTTGTGCTTTTTGGCGAGTTCAAGGGTTGCCTGGGCGACCAGTTCTCCGTTTTTGTTCGGCTTGTTTGTCTTGGTGTAGTAGCTGTCGTTATTGGACATGAATAGAAACGCTGCTTTGGGAGCGACCTTTCGGATTCGGTAAATCAGGGTGTCATAACGGGTCTTGAACAGTTCGGAATCGAAGTTTTCGATGTTTGCGTCATTGATTCCGATGGAAAAAATGACGAGATCCGGCGGTGAAAAATCCAGATCGCGTTCCAGGTTCTGGAGCGATAGATACGCTTCGAGACCGGCGCCGTTTACGCCGATGGAATTGTAAGTCATCCCGGGAACGGAATCGGACAGGAGAATCCCCGTGAGCGTAAAAGTAGGCATCTTCCCGATAAAGACCGAATCGGCGAAAAGGGCTTTCTTTCCCAGGGAATCGAGCCTTCCGAGCGTGTCGCGGAGAGCGAGTTCCGCAGCGGAATTTTTCCAGGGAAATGTGAAAATCAGGGAGTCCGCCTTGCGGGGAATTTCAAAGAGGAAGCTTTCCGAAACGGGATCGTGTCTTCCCGCGTAGCGAATGCCGCTCTCTTCGAGTTGCAGGACAGGTTCGATGGAATCGGGTGAAAAGCCGAACAGGCGAACTTTTGTAAAGCTCCATATTTTTTCGTTCGGAATGCGCGTGTCGAGCGCAATGCGGATTTCCGCATCGGGATCGATGGCCGTAACCTGGAAACCCATCAGGCCCAAAGGCTTTTTCCTGTTTTTCAATACGCTCCGTTCCCATTTGAAGTGCCCGCGTTTTCGAGAAGCGTAGCTGATGGGCGTGTTGGAATTCGCTGCGGTGAATGGAAAGACGAATCCGCGCGATGCCGCCGGCAGGGGAATTTCGCGGACGAGCCGTGAACGGATACGGTTTGAAAAGACGTCCGCCTGGATATGCGAACCACCGAGATGCAGAATGTTTACGTTTCCGTGCTTCGTATAAATTAACGAATCCAGCTTGTGCAGGAACGGGGAGAACGCAGCGTTCCCGGCGGGAAATACGATATGGTTCGAGGACGAGTCGATTGGCAATGTCCGCACTTTTTCGGCGAATAGGGAAACGCCTGCGAGAAGCATCCAGAGAATCACCTGTCGCATGGCGGATCGCTTTGTGGAGTGTCGGAAATGGGGCGCAGAACGAGCGTGTCGTTTTTGGCGATGAGCGTGTCCGCCTTGCCTTCCGCGCTGTCTCGGAACGAATGGATCTCGAAGAGTTTTTCCGAATCGATTTTGTGGGATCTTCGGAAGTTGTAATAGTCGTAGTGGATCTTTACCGCATTGTAGAGAAGTTCGCCGATGCGGGAAGCGCCTGCACGCGTGAAATGGATGTAGTCCGGTCCGCCGAGTGGAGGTTTTTCCTTGACCCAGGAAACCATGGCGTTCTTTCCGCCCATCACACGGTACATGTCCCAATAGGCGCAGCCGTTTTTCAGGGCAACTTCCCGGATTTTTTCAACAGTCATTTCGAGGTTCGGGTAGCTTGTCCATTTGCCGTTGACTTTTTTTGACATGTCTGCCGGACCGATAAAGAGAATGTCCGCGTCGGGAACCGCCTTCTGCAACGCCAGGATCTGCCGTTCGAGAGTCCTTTCGACCCAGCCCAGGTTTGCGCGGGTGACGCTTGGTACCAGGTTCCCGCCGTATTCCATCAGGATAAGTTTCGTGTTGATTGCCTTGAGGGACGCTCCTAGAAGCCCGTTGTCCATCTTGGTGAAAATCGTCCCTGAGCTTCCTCGCATCGCGACGTTATCGATCCCTACCCCCGAGGCCCCGTCGAGAACAATCGTGTAAAGCGAAGCTCTTCCCGAAACAGTCAGCGTGATGGATTCCGTTTCATGGAGAAGGTTCCACGTATAGACGGAAAGGTTCGGATACGTTTCGATTTTAGGATCTGTCGCGAGGAATTTTTGGAGACGAGTCCTGTATTTCGGGATAGAATCGTCTAGGATCGTATCGACAACGGTTGCCTTGTAAACGAGTCTTGTCTTGAGGTTCGCCTTGCTTGCGAGGATTCGGATCTTCCGGAATTTTCCCGCATTTGGAAATTTTTTCTGGCGCAGGCTCTTCTTGAACGAAAACGTTGCGCTGCCGTTTAAATCGGTTGTCTGGGCGAGCGGTCCGTATCGGTTGTTCGGCGCATGTTCCGCTGCCGGTCCAAAAATGCGGTGTCTCGAAAGGTTTCCGGTGCTGTGCCCGTTGAATACAAAGGACGGAATGTCGGCAAGAGGTGGCACCATTCCCGGACCGGAACCTCCGAAAAGCGCTTGGATAGCTTCGCGGAATGTCGCCGTGATGCGATCGCCTTCGAGCTGGGAGTCGCCGTAGTGGACGATGTGCACGACTTCTTCCGAATCTTTCGCCTGCAAAACCCGATCGAAAAACCGGTCGAACCAGGAGGGATCGTTTTGGGGAAAGTCAAATCGCGTGGGACCGCTTTTGAAGAAGTTCTCATAAAAGGCGAGCGAATCCGCGTATTCGGCAAACCGCCTTGCGCGCGTTTCGGCAAGCATCTTTTGAATCTGCGCTTCGGGATCGGGTTTCGATGCATCGGAAAGATTCGCTTTCGCGTCTTCCAGCTTTTCCCTTAGGGAGGGAAACCGGAGCGTAACGGTTCCGATGGAAATTCCTCCGGCCGGAAAGACAAGGGAAAAAAATCCGAGCAGGGCAAAGACGGAAAGGATCAAAAGAAGCGTGCGGAATGGCGTCATCGGACGTCAGTCCCTGAACGTTGCGATTTCTTCGAGCGTCCCCGCTCCGGAAATTCCCGAGGAAAGGATCTTGTATTCGAATCCGCCAACGGGAGCCTTGTCTCCATCGACATAGACGACGACTTTCGCACCCTGGGCGTTCGCCTGTTCCATTTGCTTGCCGAGCTTTGCCGGTGCGAGCGGGTGGCTTACGGTAAAACCTCGTTTGCGGAGTACGCTTGCAACGGAGAAAGTTTTGTCCATGTCGTTTGTGAAGCTTGCGACAAAGAAGTCGAGAGACTGCCTGGAAGAAGGGAGCAGTCCTCGCTCTTCGAGAAGGTTTGCGAGTACAACGTCTCCCATGCCGAATCCTACTCCCGGGACCTTCTGCCCGCCGAGTTTCTCGGTGAGGCTGTCGTAACGTCCGCCGCCGGCGATGGCGCGCATGGATTTTCCCTTGTCGAAAACTTCAAAGACGATTCCCGTGTAGTAGGCTAGTCCGCGGACAATCGAAAGGTCGAGCGCAACCGATTTGGAAGCTCCCGAATATTCGAGAGTCTGGAAAAGCTTACGGATTTCGCCGAGGGCGGCATTGGAGACTTCTCCTTGGATTTTGGACGCGACGTCTTCGATGCTTTTCGAATCCATTAGGCTGTCGAGCTTTTGCGTCTGTTCCTCGGAAAGACCAGCTTCGGCGAGTTCCCTGTAAAAGTCGCCCTTTTCGATTTTCAGGCGACGGTCAAGCACCGGATAGACTTTTGCCGCGTCGGAGACGCCGATTTCTTCGAGAAACGCGTTCAGGAGCTTCCGGCTTGAGACCCCGATGCAGAAGTCGTCCGCCTTGAGACCGAAGTCCTGGAGCATGAAGACGATTGCCGAGAGAAGGTCCGCTTCGGCGTAGATGCTCTCCGTTCCGATGATGTCGAGGTTCAGTTGGAAAAATTCGCGTAGGCGTCCTTTTTGGGCGCGTTCGTAGCGGAAAAGCCTTGGCATGCTGAACCACTTGAATGGTTTTCTAAGGGAATTTCCCTTTTGGATGACCAGCCGGGCGAGAGTCGGGGTCATTTCGGGTCGCAGTGCGATGTGGCGTCCGCCCTTGTCCATGAAGTCGTAGAGCTGGCTTACGATTTCCTCGCCGGACTTTCCTGTATAGAGCTCCAGGTGCTCGAACATCGGGCCTTCGTATTCTTCGTATCCGAACCGGAGTGCGGCCTTGCGCCAGGTATCGAAAATATAATTCTGAATCCGCATGGATTCGGGGTAAAAATCGCGCGTGCCCTTGGGGAGCGGTGGCGTTTGCATTTTTGTAGTTGTCATACGCAGGCAAAGGTAGTAAAAAGGGCGACAAAAACATTTTCATTTTCTATCTTTATCGGGTAATGTTGAAACCTTTCCGCCCTGAAATTTTGCTCACGAACGACGACGGCTTCGAAAGTCCGCAACTCGTATCCTTGGCCCTGTCCCTTTCGAAAGTGGCAAGTGTCCATGTCGTTTCTCCCGAGACGGAGCAGAGCGGCGTTTCCCACGCGTTCAAGGGATTTCTCGGACACGAACTTCGGCGGATTCCCGGAGATTATCCTTTCGATTTTTATTCGCTTTCCGGAGCGCCAGCCGACTGCACGAAAATGGGACTTCGGAACCTTTACCGGGAGCATTCGATCGATTGCGTAATTTCCGGTCCGAATGCGGGTGAAAACGCAGGTGTCTCGTCGCTTTATTCGGGAACGGTTGCCGGAGCGCGCGAAGCGGCCCTCTGGGGAAAGCCCGGAATCGCGCTTTCGCTATGTACGGGATCCTCGGAAAAGATGCTTGCCGAGCTTTGCCGTTTTGCTGTCCGGATCGTGGAGGAAAGGCTCTACGGGAACATTTCGCCGGGGACTGTCTGGAATGTCAATTTTCCGCGGGAGAGCGTCCCGTTTCGAGGATATCGGGTCGCTCCGCAAAACCTCTCGATGTTTACGGACCATTACGAGGAAAAAGACGGCAAGTATTTTCTCGAAGGGAAGAAACTGCCCGAGCATTTTATCGAAGCCTCGGACGACGACCTGCTCGAACAGGGCTTTGCGACGATTACTCCAATAACGATAGACCAGACGGCTCACGGAGAACTTCTCCCGGTCGAGACGGCCTTGGAAAAACTTTTAGCTAAGTAGATTAAACGAAGGAATATCATGGCAGAAAATATCAAATTGACTCCGGGTACCCATTACGAATCGCTGATCGAACGGGATATGCAGGACAGCTACCTGCGCTACTCGATGAGCGTTATCATTGCCCGTGCGCTCCCGGACGTGCGGGATGGACTGAAGCCTGTCCACCGCCGCGTTTTATTCGGAATGCACAAGCTCGGGCTGACCGCCGAGGCTCGGACGGTAAAGTCGGCGCGCATTGTCGGTGAAGTTATCGGTAAGTATCATCCGCATGGCGATTCCGCTGCCTATGAAACGCTTGTCCGAATGGCGCAGGACTTCTCTTTGAGATATCCTTTGGTCCATGGGCAGGGAAACTTCGGTTCTGTCGATGGGGATAGCGCTGCCGCTTCGCGTTATACCGAAGCCAAGATGTCTCGCTTTGGCGAGATGATGCTAAAAGACCTGGACAAAGAAACGGTCGATATGGGGAAGAACTATGACGAGACTCTTGATGAACCGTTGGTTCTCCCCTCGGCGTTTCCAAACCTGCTCGTGAACGGCTCCTCGGGCATTGCGGTCGGCATGGCGACAAACATCCCTCCGCACAACCTGCGCGAAATCACGAACGCTATCCACGCCTATTGCGCAAACAACGATATCGCTCCCGAAGAACTTTTGAACTATGTTTCGGGTCCGGATTTCCCGACAGGCGGCATTATCTGCGGCAAGGCGGGAATTCGCGAAGCGTACCTCACGGGGCGTGGAAAGATCCGTGTTCGCGGACGGGTCGAAATCGAAAAGGACGCCAAGGGGCGCGAGCATTTGATTGTCTCTGAAATCCCCTATATGGTGAACAAGGCGCTGCTCGTGAAGAATATGGCGGATCTGGTTCGCGAAAAGCGGATCGATGGCATCAGCGATATCCGGGATGAATCCAATAAGAAGGGCGTACGAATTGTTGTCGATATCAAGCGCGATTTCCAGGGCGACATTGTTTTAAATAATTTGTATAAATTCACGCAGCTCGAGGATACGTTCGGTATATACAACTTGGCGATGGTCAATCGGACGCAGCCGACGCTCCTGCCCTTGAAGGACATGATTCGCCACTATGTCGATCATCGGCTTGACGTGATATTGCGCCGCACTCAATTTGAGTTGAAAAAGGCTCTTGCCCGGATGCACATCCTAGAAGCGCTCCGCATTGTCTGTGACAAGAACAATATCGATGAAGTCATTACGATAATCAAGAATTCCAAAAGTACGGAAGACGCGAAACAAAAGCTCGAAGCGAGATTCTCGTTTGACGATGTCCAGGCTCAGGCGATTGTCGATATGCAGCTCAAGCGCTTGACGGGACTCGAAGTCGAAAAGCTCGAAGCGGAATACCAGCAGCTGGTTCTGACCGCGAAAGACTTGGAAGACATCATCGCGCGCAGGGAACGCCAGGTGCAGATTGTCCTAGATACGCTCGATGCGATTACGGCAAAATACGGCGACGACCGTCGCACGTCCATTGAAGCGTCCGTGCAGGACTTCGATTCCGAGGACTTGATTCCCGAAGAGGAACAGGTCATCACGCTTAGCCGTGAAGGCTACATAAAGCGTTTGCCTATCGATACGTTCAAGGCGCAGAACCGCGGCGGCAAGGGAATCATCGGCGCAGCTCTCAAGGACGAGGACAACATCCAGACGATTTTCACAGCGAGCACCCACAGCTACCTGCTCGTGTTCACGAACAAGGGACGCGTCTATTGGACGAAGGTTTACCGCTTGCCGGAAGGTTCGCGCAGCGGAAAGGGTCGTCCGATTGTGAACTTCGTAAGTCTCGAACAGGGGGAAAAGGTTTCTGCAATCGTTCCTGTCCGCAAGTTCGGCGGCTATAACTGTCTGGTCTTTGCGACGAAAAACGGCATCGTGAACAAGATGGACCTGAAACTCTTCTCGAATCCGCGCCGTGCGGGGGTCAATGCGATTTCGCTTGACGACGGCGATGAACTCGTAAAGGTTGTACTGGTCGGTGTAACGGCTGAAGAAATGGAAGCGGCTGCTCGTGGCGAAGAAATCGAGCCGGCTGAAAACGTGAACGAAGCGGATGAAACCGAAGCCGAAAATCAGGACGAACCTGTCGACAGCTCGAATCTGGCGAAGGATTTGCTGATGATTGCTACAAAGAAAGGACAGGCCTTGACGTTCCCGATTTCCTGCCTCCGCGCGATGGGACGCGGGACCCACGGTGTCCGAGGAATTCGCCTTTCCGAAGGTGACGAGGTCATCGCTCTCCTGTGGCTTAAGTCCAACCGCAAGGTCCTGACCATCAGCGAGAACGGTTTTGGCAAGCGTTCCGAACCGGCGGCGTATCGGATTACGCGCCGCGGAGGCAAGGGCGTCCGTAACCTGAACATCACCGAGAAAACAGGCGAGACCGTATTTGTCGATAGCGTCGCAGACGATTATGACCTGATAATCACAAGCCGTGAAGGACAGGTGATTCGAATTCCTGTCGAAAGCATCCGCTTGACAGGTCGCGTCTCCCAAGGCGTGAAGGCGATAAGCCTTTCGGAAAACGATAAGGTCCAGGATGCGACTGCTCTCCCGAGCAATGACGATATCGAACAGGAAAGTGTCGAAGGCCAGTCAAATGCCGAAATCACGGACGGGGAATTGCCGGCGGAACCCGCTGAAAATTTCGATGCGCCCGAATCGGCGGAAGGAAAATCGAATTCCTAAACGCAAATCCGCTTGAACGAAAATGTTCCCAACCGCACGCGGCTGGGAACATTTTTTTTCGTGAAATGGTGTGAATTGTTCTGTATAAAACTTTCCTCGATTTTCTTTTGAGACTTGATCTCTTGCGTGTTTTTCGAGGAAACGGAAAAACTATCCGCTTTTACGGTGAAAGCGCTTTTTGGAACGCGTCGTAATTGGCGATTTCGCTGCCCTTGTGAAATATGGCGAATTCCACTTCGTCAAAGGCTTCCCTGTATTCCTCCATGAGCGTTGCGTAGGCGTTTGCGACAACTTTAGGATCGTTGCGGAACGCACCGCAACCGAATGCGCCGAGAATAAGGACTTCTGCGTGGTTGTCCAGGGCGACATCGAGAATCCTTCGCCCACGCCGGAGGTGCAGTCCATAGAGATGGTCGGCCGGCAAAGGTTCTGCTTTTCTAAGGTTCGGCGCCGCACAGGTAATGACATCGGCGTCAATCCATTTTTCTCTGGGGAGCCTTTTCGGATGGCTTTCGTCCGACTTGAAAACCTTGATGCCTGGCGTATAGATGCAGGCGTCCGTATAGAGGTTGTCGCCGAGGTGCTTGTTGGGGAAATAGTACTTTTCTTGCAGTGCTTCCTGGGCTAGTACGGGGAAGAGCGTTGAACAGCGGCATAGGCTTTCTTCTTGTGCGGAACTTCCGCTCTTGACTCCTCCGCCAGGGGACGTCGCCGATGCGAAGTTGAGAACCGCGATGCGCTTTTCGGGATATAGGCTGTGCATTCGTTCGGCGGCCTGGAAGCTCCGATGTTCTGTTACGGAAACTTTTAGCTGTTTTCCGCGTCTTCTTTCTGTAGGAAGCTTTTCCGCTTCCGGGTAAAACTTTGTCTGAAATATCGACTTTTCTACGGCTTTTGACAGCGAAGTGCTTTCGGCGATCATCGAGAGCGTATCCTGGAATACGGCGACAAGGCGCGCTTTGCGTTCGCAGCGGGTTTCGTCAAAAGCGGAGTTTCCCGTCAAGATTTCCACAAAGGCTTTGGGGAGAATGATGTTGTCGATATCAAGGCTTGCCTGGAAAAGAGGCGCTATGTCGGCGGGTTTAAAACCGGCGATTCCGCATCCGATGGGAGTGACCAGAAACCTTAGATTTGGATTTCTTTTGGCGAATTCGATAAACTCATCGACGTAGGGCTGGATCGTTTCGACAGGACCCTGCATTGTCGGAATTGCATAGCTTTTTCCTTGAATGCCGACGCCTTGTCCCCAGACCGCTCCGAAACGTTCGATGGCGATCCGGGCCGCTCCGCCTCCGTGGTGACCGGCAAGGTTGCTGCCAAATACAAAGATTTCGTTTTGTCCGAGGACCGTAATTCCTGCGGGTGTAAACTCTGTCCGGCTCATAGCCGTTCTCCTTGGTGAAAAATCAAAATATAGCTTGAAAGCCGGAGCCTGTGTCGCTTTCCGGGGGACTTCTTTCCGCAATAGATCCTTTGCAAAGAGGGAAGGGAAGTCCTTGGCGTTATCGATGGCGTAAAATAAACAGGTCTATCTTTCCCGAAAAATTCCGAGCCGCTTCCATGGTTTGACTAACCGATAGGCGAACGCCCCGACGAGACCGCCGACAAGATCTGCGCACACGTCTCCTGCCGAGACGGAACGCCCCGGCACAAAGCTCTGGTGAAATTCATCGAGAATCCCGGCGACAAGGCAAAGCCCCGCCGCATACAGCGCCGTCACAAAAGGGCGTTTTTCCCAGCGGGCATTTGCAAACCACAGGCAGAAGCACGCTCCGAGTGCCGCATACACGCTGCCGTGCACCAACTTATCAAAAGGCGAAACGAGCCAAGTCATGCCGCTTCCCGGAATTGCCGATGTCCGAAAGATTATCGCGAGCAGGAGAATTCCTGGAATATAGCGAAACAGGGGATAGCGTTCAAAAAGACCGTCAAGATATTTCATACCTCAAAACTAGAAAACTGCAAAATATTTTCGCGAACAACTTCGGGCAAATTCTATTTTAAAAAGATGTGTTTCATCTCGCATTATCGCTCTCCCATAGGGGATGTCACGCTGGCAAGCGACGGCGAAAATCTGACGGGTCTTTGGTTCGACGGGCAAAAGTACGACCGCGATACGATCCGGGGGATGGAACTAGCCGAAAAGGACCTGCCTGTTTTCTCTTCCGCAAAAAAGTGGCTGGGCATCTATTTCTCGGGAAAGATTCCCGGCTTTACGCCACCCCTGAAAGTCGAAGGTTCCGCCTTCAGGAAAATGGTCTCGGATGTCATGCGAGAAATTCCGTTCGGTCGTTCGATGACTTACGGTGAAATCGCCAGAAAGGTTGCCCAACGAACAGACAGAAAGTCCTTGTCGGCGCAGGCTGTCGGCGTAGCGGTCGGTCGCAATCCGATATCTCTCATCATCCCGTGTCACCGCGTTCTCGGCGGAGAGGGGAAACTCTCCGGCTATGCGGGAGGCATCGAACGGAAGGTGTTCTTGCTAGAACTCGAAGGAATTCTCTTCAAGCCAGTAGAAAATCCTCGCGGCTAACGCTTTATTCGCCTGTTCCACAGTAAATTCAATCTTTGCCGAAATATCCGTGTTTTGTAAATCCCTAAAATTCTCTACGCAAAAAACAAGCGAAAAAGCGCCGTTTGGCGAATTCTTAATTTAATTTTGAAAGAATCATCCTCCGTCATTCTGTTTTCTCCAACCGGGATTATATTCACTCCATGATTAAAAAACTTCTTCCCTTGCTCGCCCTTTCTCTCTTCGCCTGCACCGGCAACTCGAACAAAGGTGCGGAACCGGATTTTTCCCCGCAGTCTTCCGATACGGAGCTCTCTTCGGAAGCCCTTTCGAGTGACGCCGAATTCTCTTCTTCCGAGGTATTCAGTTCCTCGTCCGCAGAATCTTTCGACACTTCCGGTGCAGAAACCGAATGGAACAAGGCGCGCCTTACGTGGTATGAATCCTACCCGGATCCGGGTAGCGAGGAATGCATCGAATACAACGGCTGCCAGTGGGCGGGATATTTCGCCGCTCTCGACGGGCAGCAGACAGAAGAATGGGTCAAGGAAAACAACATCATCGCCGTCCACGAAAAGGATTTCGATACTTACCGCCTAAAAACTTTCCGCCTCAGAAAGAACGGAGCGGAAATCGACGCGGTCGTCTATGACATGTGCTCGGATGCGGACTGCAACGGCTGCTGCACAAGGAATGCAGGTTCTACGGGATTCCTTATCGATATCGAGGTCAATACCAGGGCGAGATTCAACAATTGCGGCTCGGGCATCGTCGAATGGAAATGTCTCGACTGCGACGACTGACATTTTTGCTAGATTTTAAAACAGTGAACAGGCGCAACTTTTTCGACTGGAGATAAAAATGCGTAAACGACTTTTGACTGAAGGTGCCAAGGAACTTTCTTACGAAATCCGCGAGATTGTCAAGAAGGCGAATCAGTTGAAGGCTCTCGGACTGAAAATCCATTGGGAAAACATCGGCGATCCGATTGAAAAGCATTGCCAGCTACCCGAATGGATCAAAAACATCGTCGGCGACATCGTGAAGCAAAATAAGAGCTACGGTTATTGCCCGTCGAAAGGACTTCTCGACACCCGCGAATTTCTCGCAAACGAGACGAACAAGCTCGGCGGCGTGCAGATTACCGCAGACGATATTCTCTTCTTCAACGGACTCGGTGACGCCATTTCCACGATTTACAGTCTGCTCTCCATGACGACCCGCATCATCGGACCGTCTCCCGCTTACAGTACGCACAGCTCCGCCGAAGCTTCGCATGCGCATTCCTCTCCGCTCGTCTATCACCTTCGCCCGGAAAACCATTGGCTCCCCGACCTCGAAGAACTAGAGAACAAGGTCAAGTACAACCCGAACGTTGCGGGCATTCTCATCATCAACCCGGACAACCCGACGGGAATGGTCTATCCGATGGAATACCTGGAGAACATGGTGAAAATCGCAAAGGATTACCATCTCTGCATCATCTGCGACGAGGTTTACAGCAAGATTACCTACAATGGCGCACAAGCGCACCCGCTCGCCACTTACATCGGTGACGTCCCGGGCATTTCGCTCAACGGCATCTCCAAGCAATACCCGTGGCCGGGTGCCCGGTGCGGATGGGCGGAATACTACAACCGCGACAAGGATCCCGAATTCGACGCCTTCTGCCGGGCGATTGACAATGCGAAGATGATCGAGGTCTGCTCCACGACCATTCCGCAGCTTACGATTCCGAAAGTCCTCGGCGATCCGCGCTATAAGATTCACCGTGATTCTCTCAACGAGCAGATCGGGCGTCGCAGCGCGCTCATCAACGAGATTCTCTCGGAAGTTCCGGAGCTGTATTTCAACCCGACCTACGGCGCGTTTTACAACACGATTGTTTTTAAACCGGGCGTTCTCAACGACCGCCAGACGCTTCCCGTCGAAGACCCGAAGATTAAAAGCCTCGTGGAAAAGTGGACGGAAAACGTTTCTAGCCTCGATTATCGCTTCGTCTATTACCTGCTTGCCTCGACAGGCGTTTGCGTCGTTCCCATCAGCAGCTTCTGCAGCGAACTCCAGGGCTTCCGCATCACGCTTCTCGAAGAAGATGAGGATGAACTACGTCTCGTGTTTACGAAAATTCGCGACGCGATCAAGGCTTACGTCAAGAGCGCATAAACGAACATTTCCACGCGAACGCCCCGCGGAGAAAAGTCCACGGGGCTTTTCCGTTGTCCGATTTTCGGACGGGATTTTCCCTCATTCGGTGAAAACTTTCACAATCGTCCGCGGGAAACGTCTTTTCCTATCGTAGACAAGAACTTTCGCATCGGCAAAAGCCGCGGGAATCGTCACTTTTACCGTTTGCACGCACGAGCAACTTGCCACGACATCGCTATTCGTCCGGGAATCGATAAAGAGCGTGTCGTCCAAACATTCGCCCACAAGGTAATATTTGATTCCGCCACACGACCAGCCGAGCTGCATCGTCGCCTCGGCGGATCCATCCTGCCGGAGTAAAAAATAAACCGTATCGACAATATCTCCAAAATTCTCCTCGAAAGAAACGTCCGAGCCGATTTCGCAAGCGCCAACTTCCGTGAAAGAAAGCTGTTCCCCGCTTTCAGTGTCCGAACACGAGCTGAAGACCATTAACCCCAAAATTATCGTGAATATTTTCATCGAATTTCCTCCAAAGTTGAAGCGACGCGGGAACATCCATCATGGTAAAAATTACTGAGCCATCCTCGAGAACCAAATCCAACGTGTATGAAAAACAGGGCAACAACAGCCCTTGATTTTTCACCTCGCAATATGCCTCCGCCACGCTGGTTACCATTACGGAATCAACATTTCTACCAATATCTAAATGAGCGATATGGACTTTCGAAAAAAGACTCTTGACAATGGAATCCAACAACGACACGCTTTCTTGATAGTTTGTGCATATTTCCAAAAATCCATTTCCTTGTTGCAAGTCTTCCATCGCTATATCCGCCCATTGTAAAAACCCCTTGCCATCTATGGCAATCATCAAGTAATTCTTGTCGCTTCTGACAATTCGTTTATTATATACTCTTTGATAATTGAAAACAAGACCCGTTACTTTTTCCTTTAAATCCTTTATATCCGTAGTAAATTCGGTATCAATAGAGACCAAACTAAATTGCTTTGCTATGGAATCAGGAAGAATTTTCTCGGGAATGGCCATTTGCCTCTCATTGATATCTTTTAAAATTACAACTTGAGGTCCTCCAATTTTGACGGAATGATCGTTATTTTCAAAAATTTGAAAATGATTTTTCAACGAGCTTCGAACATCGGAAATAGCACGACTATTTTTCCTATCAATTTTTATATATGCATCACCCTTAATTCTCATTCTTTGAAAGCTTTTGTCAGCATATTTTGTCATTTTTTTCCCACGTTCCTCTCCAAAATCAACTTAGGCTGAGCCCAACTATTACAAAAGAACGCCAAAGCAAGGCTAAAAGAAATCATCCATTTCCAAAAATTTTTATTCATATTTGGGCTTTCCTATTTTTAAACGCCTTAATTTCAATGATTTTGATTTAAATCGAGTATCATTCAACAAAACAGGCGCATTGTATGAAAAGTCAAATCTTTCTTCAGACATATCAACAACATTTCCATTCGCTTCCACTCCATAAAAATACCAAATCGCGGAGTCATATCCAGAAATTCCAGTGGAATATCCCAAAGCGGCATTGTTGTGAAAATTGTTATACACCTTTTTCACCGAGGACGAATAGGCATTCCATAAAGAGACTCCATCTTCTATGAAATACTTGGCGAAATATTCATACACATCTTCCGTCCGCCAACGAGCGGAACTATACCAATGCTTTTTTATATTTCCTTGCCAGCCCAACCCATAATTGCCAAGAATCGCATGAACTCCTTCAAATAGATTCACCATTTTCGTAAGCCGATTGGCATCGACCGAAACAGCCGACATTGCTTCCGAAAGGTGTCCACTTTTGTTAACATTCAACACTAGACACGCGTCAAAGAAAACCCAACGCGTTTTTTTACCAAATGTCTTATTCCCTTTATCCAAACTTAGTGATTTATCATAAAAAGCCAAACTTTGCTGATTTCCATGACCGGCAAAGAATACAATTTCGGTCGAGTCCGTTTTGTCCAATTTAAAAGCGGAACTCGTCGCTTGCGAATTTTCTCGATTATATAAAATTTCCGTCGAAACATTTGGGTATTTTTTTTGTATTGCGACAATCAGTTTATTGAGAAATTTATTTTTATGAGAAATCGATCTGGCTAAATTTTTTGTTCCCGTGTAATTCGAATAATCCTCAACAGCATAGGCCGAAAATCGCACATTCGATGGTGTAGCGCCTATTGAAAACGAAAAGAATCCCAAATAGAAACAAAATAGGATAACAAACTTTATTCTTTTCATCAAAGCAAACATAACAATATTTATTCTTTAACCAAGCAAATCTATTGTAAAATTTACACAATGTGAATGATAATTATTATTACGCTTCTCACTTTATCGGTATTTTTGAAAAATCACACATGACATTTTGTCCCCATCAGCAGCTTCTGCAGCGAATTCCAAGGATTCCGCATCACGCTCCTCGAAGAGGACGAGGATGAACTCCGTCTGGTGTTCACCAAAATCCGCGACGCCATCAAGGCCTACGTCAAGAGCGCATAAACGAACATTTCCACGCGAACGCCCCGCGGAGAAAAGTCCACGGGGCTTTTCCGTTATCCGATTTTCGGACGGGATTTTCCCTTATTCGGCGGAGAGCCTCACATTTTAAAAGCCCCTCGCCATCTATGGCAACCATCAAATAGTTTTCATCGCTTCCGACAATTTGTTTATTATGTAGTCGTCCCTTAAAATTTCGCTCAACCCGCATAGCTATTGGGAAAAATTGATTTATGCGATTGAAAACCTTGCATTATTTTCATGTATAGACCTCCGAAATTCTCCGCACAGACAAGCCTTTTCCGCTCCCTTGAGGAACAGCTGAACCGCAAGCATTCCCCGGACGAGTCCGTTGCGGAGCAGTTCCTATCCGCGTCAACGGCGACCATGACAAACCGGGAGCGATAGGATGCGGCATGATCTTTCTCGACACGACCGTACAAGAAAAGAACATTGCCTTTCCCATGGATGCCAAGCCAAAATACTTGTTTAATTATTGCTGTTTTTGAGAATAAAAATGCGCGAATTTACCGTTTTGTCATATTATGACATATCCATAATCTATATTTGGGACAAGGATTATTGGCAAAGTTTTCTGAGAGATTTTCGCCATATCCGATACAAGTCAATTGTCAATACATACACAAAAAAGTACATTGTATGATTGAAAAACGACACGTTCAAAAACCGGAGACTACAATTTTGAATTGTATTGAAATCTGTGCAGGAGCAGGCGGACAAGCCTTGGGTTTGTCGATCGCAGGCTTTGAACACGTAGCTCTTGTTGAATACGAAAGCGATTATTGTTCTATTCTGAAGAATAATCGAAAAGATTGGAATGTAATTTGTGCCGATGTGAAAGATTTCTCCGGCAAGCCCTTTTTCAATCAAATTGATTTGCTTGCAGGTGGGGTTCCCTGCCCCCCGTTCTCTGTCGCAGGGAAGCAACTTGGGAAGAATGATGAAAGAGACCTTTTCCCAGAAGCTTTACGATTGATAAAAGAAATCAATCCTAAGGCAGTGATGTTGGAAAACGTCCGCGGATTCCTTGATCCAAAATTTGACGACTACCGCAAGTCTATTTTAAAGAAAATCTCAAATCTCGGATACGATGTTCAAATAAAACTCCTCAATGCTTCCGATTACGGAGTTCCCCAGTTGCGTCCTCGCATTATTATTGTCGGCATAAGAAACGATATCAATGCGGAATTTCAATATCCAACGCCAAATCCAAAGCAAACTGCAAATGTTGGTCAAACCTTGGCAGACCTTATGAAAGCCAATGGTTGGAAATATGCGGACAAATGGGTTGAACAAGCAAAAACAATTGCGCCTACTATTGTAGGCGGTTCAAAAAAACATGGCGGTCCTGACCTAGGTCCCGCACGCGCTCGTCGTGCATGGGCAGAATTAGGCGTCGACGGAATCGGCGTTGCCGATGAAGCGCCCGAACCTGATTTTAAAGGAATGCCTCGACTTACACCGAGAATGATTGCCCGCATACAAGGTTTCCCTGACTACTGGAATTTCGGTACAAAGAAAACCGCAGCATGTCGAATGATAGGAAACGCATTTCCTCCTCCTGTAGCAATGGCGGTAGGGATGCAAATTAAGGAGACTTTAGAGAATGGATGCATTACTTGCCATCGAGCGAAAAAAGTATCATAAGGCTCTTTTAGAAAAAGGCGTTCTTACCATCGATAAAGACGGCATCCCGAGCAACGCAGACAAATCATCAAAGCTATCCGTTTCTATTGCAAGCGGAATCGCACAAGCATTGATGGCAGAAACAGCAGAAAAAGCCGTTGGTCAAACAACAGGAGCAAAATTCGAACTTGTGAATATGGAATTTCTTGAAGCCACATTTCCCAAGTTGCAAAATCTTCGTCCTGGTAACTGGCATATCATAAAACTCGGGAATCGTAATTCCATAAAGACAAGCAGTTTTGTCCAATACGAGCATTTGGAATACCTAGGCGAATTGACTGAGAAGGACGCCAAGTTGGCAGCAAGCATGGGCAACGATTATATGGTCGCACCGGATGTCGTAATTTATCAAGACGCTATTGAAGATTCAGAAATAAACAAGGATTTGTTTATTGTTGACGATTCTACTGCAAAAATGGCATACATTAGGAAAGAAACAGGCGGATTACCAATTCTACACGCTTCAATTTCCGCAAAATGGACAATGAGAAGCGATCGAGCGCAAAATAGCAGAACAGAAGCACTTGGCTTAATAAGAAATCGAAAAGGACACCTGCCCCACATTGTCGTTGTCACGGGCGAACCAATGCCAGGTCGCTTAGCATCTCTTGCACTCGGCACAGGCGACATTGACTGTATGTACCACTTTGCCCTTTACGAACTAATCGAAGCTGTTGATAAAAGCGGAGCAGAAGATTCTAAGGAACTTTTAGATGTTCTTATAAAAGGGAAACGATTGAAAGATATTAGCGACCTACCATTGGATTTGGTTGTATAAACAATTTAACACTAATCAAAAAGGTTGCTGATTTATTCGGCACCTTTTTTAATATCATTCATTAAACAAGGCGGAAAAACGCATCACGACAGTTATCGCCATCCAGAAGGATTCCAGTTGGAATCAATACGAAGAGGAAGACGGTTTGCAATTTTACACGACTGCCGAAATTTTTGGGGAATTCTTTGTCTCCGCATACGATTTGGGAGTCTGCAAATTGAACCTAAATTCAGGAACCTACCAACAGCTCGCTCAATTTCCGCCTCACCTTCAGAAAGACTCCGTCAACTGGGTCAAAGATATCCTCGTCCACAAAGAAAAACTCTACGCCGTCACGCAAAACATCATCTACCAATGGAAGCCGGATACTGGATATCGATTGACAGCATTTACTACAAACAAGTTAACGATGATGTCCAGATAATTCACAGCAGTGCACCAAGTTACATCAACGCCTTCGCGACAGATGGAAAACATCTGTTCTCTGGCGGAAGAATTCCATCCATTCCCATGGTCTATATGGGCGATTACGGACCGCCTTACGGTAACGACCCCAAAGGTTGGCGCCTGATTGACGGCAATTGGTGCACCAAGCATAAATGCCAAAGTAAAGACGCAATTCAAAGCCTTGACGCGGTCGGCGACACGCTTTATGCAGCCACGGGAGACGGTCTGTTCAAATTCCCCCTCGCGAAACTGGACAGCGCAATCGCGAACGAAGATTCTTATTACTTGATCCCTGGAAATTGATTGCTTCCGTCAGCTCGTCAACGGTCTTTCCATCATCCTTCATCGTCGACCCGTCCATGGTTTCCGGTATCGCCACATCGCCAAAAGTAAAAAGTTGGTGCGGGAAACCGCCGCCTTCATGGGTTTGACGAGAAGCCTGTCGTCGTAAATGCCGCCCACGATTTTCCCGCGAAAAACACGAAACGTCCATTTCGAAACGTTTGTAAATTAATGTTTTCATTTCCGGTTTCGAACGGGACCGGAAAATATATTTCCACAGTTCCCTCGAACGCCCTTTTATATATTTTCAAAAACGAAATTTCACAAGAAGGATCATTTCATGAAATCATTTTCCGTAGCGCTTTCCGCAGTCCTAGTCTTTTCCCTGTCCGCCTGCAACCAGGCATCCGCCAGCGGAAAATCCGGAGCATCGAACGCAAAACTCGACAGCCTCGCCGGCGTGGTCAAGACCATGCAACAGGAATTCGACATTCTCAAATACGGCCTCGAAAAGCGCGGGCTCTCCATCGAGCAGATGAAGGCCGAGATGGAAGCGGACAACAAGGTCTGGGACATTCCCGACGGGAATAGCCCGGTCTATGGCAACACCAAGAATCCGCTTCTCACGATCGTCGAATTTTCCGAATTCCAGTGCCCTTACTGCGCGCGTATCGCTCCGGCCATTCACGACCTGATGGATAAGCACAAGGACGAAATCAAGTTCGTGTTCAAGCATTTCCCGCTCAGCTTCCACCAGGACGCTCCTGCCGCGGCTGCCGCTTCCATGGCCGCCCAGGAACAGGGCAAGTTCTGGGAATATCGCTATGCGCTCGCCAGCCACAACCGCGAACTCACGCCCGAGACTTTCAAGAAGGTTGCAAAGGAAGTCGGCCTCGACATGGCGAAGTTTGAAAAGAGCATGGTTCTCGATTCTGCGAAACAGGCGAAAATCAACGAAGACTTCCAGCAGGGCGTCAAGGTCGGCGTCCAGGGTACCCCGAATTTCTACATCAATGGCAAGCGTCAGGACCGTTTCAGCCCGGATCTCGTTGAAAAGCTCCTGAAAGAAGCGAAAGAAGCCAGAAAGTAATTTCTAAAACCCACAATCAAAAGGAAAATAACGAATGAAACATCAATTTCTGAAGGCGACATCCTTGCTCTTCTTAGGGCTTGCGACGACCGCTGCGATGGCTCAGCGCCCTCCGCGCATTGTCGTATATAAGATGTTCGACGACCAATACCGTCAGGGCGGTTTCGACTACACTTACGGTGGCAATGGCGGAACGGTCACCATCACCAAGGAAGGCGGCTACAAGTCCAAGTCCGCACTTGACATCAAGCTCGATCCGACGGACTATTCCGGAGCCTCCATCTGCCTTTACAACGAGACTTTCGATCTGACCAAGTACATGCTCGATTCGAAGCTCGAATTCATGATCAAGGGCAAGAACGGCGGCGAGCAGATGAAGGTCGGTTTCCTCGACGAGGAGGTGTCCGACGGCAAGAAGACGCAGGTCACGCTCCCGATGAACAAGTACATCGAAGGCGGAGCCGTGACGACCGACTGGAAAAAGGTTTCCATCCCGCTCGTCGACTTCCCGGACCGCGGCCTCTATTGGGATAACACCCGCAAGTCCGAATTCCCCGCCCGTATCGACTGGGACAAGATAGCGGAAATTCGCTTCTCGATTGACAAGGGAATCAATCCGAAATTCGAAGTCTATATCGACAACATCGAAATCGTCAAGGGTAACAAGAAAGCGAAACCCAGGCCGAAGATTGTCTATTGGGATGAAAACAGCGATGTCATCGACGGCCCGAAGAATCCGGAAATGCTCGACGGCAAGGCGAAGGCATATAAGGTTTTCTACAAGGACCATATTCCGGGATTTAGCTATGTCTATGGCGGTCTCACCGCACAGCGCGAAGCTACCTCCAAGACGGCTGACAACCCGAACGTCCTTGCGATGTACATCGACAACAACGATTGGTCGGGAGTCACCTATTCGCTCGGCGACGGCAAGTTCTTTGATCTGAAGAAAATCCGCGACAAGGGAGGCCTTTACTTCTGGATCAAGGGCAAGCTTGGCGGGGAAAAGATTTACGTCGGTATTCTCGACAACCAGGGGCATGATATCAAGAGCCAGACTAAGCTCAGTCTCGGCGACTGGATCGATGGCGGCAAGATTTCGAACTCCGAATGGAAGCTCGTGAAGATTCCTCTGAAGAAGTTCTTCGACAAGGGCAAGGCTTGGGATGCGAACAAGCAGGCCGAAGTCGCGAAGGATGTCCAGTGGGACAAGATCCAGGAAATCCGCTTCTCGGTCGGCAAGGGCGAAAACCAGGGCGAACCGGGCAAGCCCGCTCCCGTAACGATTTTTATCGATCAGATTACGTTTACGGAAAACATCGACTGGGTGGATCCGGACCTCAAGTGGAACAACTTCAAGTCGAACGCTCCGGACCTCGTGATTTCCGACTTTGAAAGCAAGTTCTCGAAGGACAAGTGGGAACCGTCCAAGGGCCCGAAGTCCCAGGTCGATGTCGTAGTCCCGTTCAAGACCGGACATCTCGACGGCAACAGCCTGAACATCAAGCACTTCCTCATGGCTGACTGGGTCGATATCGTTCTCGACCTGAAGAAGAACAATCGCCCGGCTTCCGACCGTGACTGGACAAAGCACTGGGGCATTATGTTCGACGTCTATTCCGAAAAGGCATGGCAGTCGATTACCGTACAGGTTTCCGATGCGGGCAATGAAATTTTCGTTGCAAACACTGGCGTTCCCAAGGGGCGCACCACGGTCCTCGTTCCGTTCAGAAACTTCGGTAAGTTCCCCTACTACCAGCCGGCAGACGCCAAGGAAAACGGAGTCTTTGACCTGAAGGGAGTTATCAGCCTCGACTTCAAACCGGGCGGAGAAGGCACCGAAGGCGGCTTCGAAGTCGATAACATCAAGCTCACGAACCTCCGCGAGGTCAAGCAGAAAGAACGCCCGAAGGTCATTCCGGTATTGGTCAAGGGTGAAAGCGATGTCCTGAACCCGCAGATTTCGAACGGTCTCTTCGGCATCAACGCGGCCCTCTGGGATGGCGATATGCTCGACAACAAGAAGTTCAAGGTTCAGACAGCCGAATTTGCCAAGCGTATCAACCACGGAATCATCCGTTATCCGGGTGGTCTCCGCGCAGACGATGACCACTGGCACGAAATTCTCGCGAACAAGGATTGGATGGTCGATACGGACGAATTCCTCGACTGGCTGAAAAAGACCGGTTCGAATGCGATGTTTACCGTGAACTTCGGCTCGGGAACTCCGGAAGAAGCCGCGGCATGGGTCAAGCACACGAATGTCGATAAGAAAGCCGGAATCCTCTATTGGGAAATCGGTAACGAAATCTATGGTAACTGGCATCCCTACTACGAAAAGTACGGCAAGGACGGCGGTGAAATCTACGGTAAGCGCGCCCGTAAGTTTATCGAGGCGATGAAGAAAGTCGATCCGACCATTAAGGTCGCTGTTGTCGGCGTTCTCGAAGGCGAATGGAACGAAAAGGTCCTGAAGGAAACCGGCGATATCGCTGACGGCCTTATCGTCCATCACTATCCGCAACATTTCGGCGAAGAAAACGACTTTGCGATGCTCTCCTCGCCGCAGACGCTCACGAAAATCTATGACCGTCTCCACAAGACCGTGGACAAGTGGACGAAGCAGTTCAACAAGAAGAACAAGATCGAACTCTGGCTCACCGAATGGAACTCCGTCGATTTCAACCCGGGGCCGCAGACAATCGCTGTCGAAAACGGACTCTTTGTCGCCGACTACCTCGGTATGCTCGCCACCGAAAACGTGGATAACGCGCAATACTGGGATATCCACAACGATATGACTCCGGAAGGCGGTGACTACGGTTATCTGACCCGTTCCGGCGAAGAATGCATGAACTGCCCGCGTCCAAGCTACTGGGCTTTCCAGATGGCTTCCGACGCTCTCCGCGGCAAGCTCTACAAGACATCCATCTCCGGTGACGAAGAAGCTCTCCTCACCACCTACTACACGGTGAACGGAAAGAAAAAGTCACTCCTCGTCGTGAACAAGAGTCCCTACAGCGACTTCGAAATGAAGCTCGACATTCCGGGATTCAAGGGCAAGGCGAAGGTCCAGACCCTCGACAAGTCTTCCGAGAAGCTGAAAGAAGGCTGGGCAAACGATCCGTCTAAGAAAGCGAAGACGGTCGATCTGTCGAAGCCGGTGAAGGTCGGAAAACACACCCTCACGCTCATCACGGTGGAATAGTTTCGAATCCTTTGGTGTCTAGATTCGGCAAAGTCCCGGCGAAAGCCGGGACTTTCTGTTTTTGAATGGTTCCCCGATTTTCCGGTTTAATTAGCGAAGTCGGATGGTTAACGGAAAATTCCTTTTGAAATTTTACCTCTAGATATGGAAAACGATCGGCGAAGTTTGCCGGCTTTGTTCTTTAAGAAGTCTGTTTTTGCGGAATTTTGCTTGCTAACGTCAGGTCTGGTCGTTCTGGCGCAGAATTCTTGCGCCGAGCTTTGCCATCTTCGCTTCGAAATTTTCATAGCCGCGGTCGAGATGGTAAATCCGGCTGACGCGCGTTTCGCCTTCGGCGACAAGTCCTGCGAGAACGAGAGCTGCCGCTGCGCGGAGATCGGATGCCATGACCGGTGCGCCCTGGAGCTTTTCGATGCCTTTGATTGTCGCCGTGTTTCCTTCGAGCGAAATATCGGCTCCGAGACGGTTCAGTTCCGCAACATGCTTGAAACGGTCAAGGTACACGGTGTCCCGAATCTTGCTTTCGCCGGGGACGGTGGCGAGAACGGCCATCAGCGGGGCCTGCAGGTCGGTGGGAAATCCCGGATAGGGTTCCGTTTCGACCCGGACGGGTCTTAGGTCCCTAGACGATGCATCGACTTCTGCCCAGTCGTCTCCCGTGTGGACGATGCAGCCCATTTCTTCAAAGATGTCGAGCAGCGACTTGATGTGCTTCGGGTTGCAGTGCATCGCCTTGACCTTTCCGCGGGTAATTACCGCTCCGCATAGGAACGATCCCGCTTCGATTCGGTCGGGAATGGTCTTGCTCAGCCCGGGGTGCATTTTTTCGACGCCGTGGATGATAAGCGAACGGGTTCCTTTTCCTTCGATTCTTGCTCCCATATCCTGGAGCAGGTCTATCAGGGAATCGATTTCCGGTTCGATTGATGCGTTTTCGAGAACGCTTGTTCCGCTAGCGAGACAGGCGGCCATCAGGACATTTACCGTCGCGCCGACAGATGAAATCGGAAATCGGAAGTTTCCGCCGGGAAGCGGCCCGCTTGACGTTGCCTCGACATATCCGTGGGTCACCTCGATTTTTGCCCCGAGCGCTTCGAGACCCTTGAGGTGTAGATCGACAGGGCGCGGTCCCCAGGCGCAGCCTCCGGGAAGGGATACTCGACAGCGTCCGAATCTTGCGACGAGAGGCCCGAGAACATAGAAGCTCGCGCGCATGGTGCTGACCAGTTCGTAGGGGGCTTCAAGATGGTTCGCTCCGCGGGTATCGATTTTAAATTCGTGCGCTCCGCCGTCGATGCGGCAGCCGATTACGCGGAGGACGTTCGACATGGTCTTTGTGTCGCGCAGGTAGGGGACGCCTGTGATGGTCGTTGTCCCTTCGGCAAGCATCGCCGCAGTCATTGTCGCGAGAACCGCATTTTTCGCCCCGGAAATTTCAACTTCCCCGAAAAGGGGCTTCGCTAGCTGGGAGACAGAAAAGTAGTCCATACAAATTAATCCTTGGAAGTAGAATTCCTGTCGCTGAAAATTTTTCGAGGGATGCGGACAACGCGAGTCCTTGCGAAGAAGTCGTGCAAGGCGCGCTTTTGCGGATCGATTAATGCGAGAATGTAGCCGATGCCGTAAAATATCATGGTCGCCTGGGTGAGCAGGCTAAAAAGGTAGCGGACAAGGGCTCCCGAAAATCTGAGCGGGGAACCGTCCACCCGTTCGATTCGGAGGCGCAGGAGAAGCTTTCCCGGCGTTGCGGAAAGGAATCCGTTGAAGCATACAAAGTAAAGCGTCTGGATGATGAACCACAGAAGAAAAAGCTCGGTCATACCCGGGATGGCGAGAAATTCGTCGCTGATTCCTGCCGACAGCGGGTCTGCGGCATATTTTTCAAAGATAGCCCCGAAAGAGCTTGCGATGCTTTCTAGGCGTACTAGCGAGAGCCTGTCGAGAATGTTCGCACCGAGTTCCCATAGGAGAGAGATGATGAAGTTGTCGAGGATGAGCGCGGCTCCGCGGATGAAAAAGCCCGCGTAGGATTTTGTCCCTTGCTTTTCGACGCGCTCCCGGAGAAGTTCCTCGACAGTTTCCTTTAGCTTCTGTTCGATTTCGGCGTTGGAATTCCTTGCCGCGGTTTCCGTGGCTTCCTTGTAGGAAATCCATCCGGCAAGCCCTTTGTGCCAGACGAGTGTCGAATCGCCTATTTTTCCGTCCCGTTTCAGGGCCTGTAAATCCTCGAAATCAAGCGGACCTGTTCTGCGGTCGCCTTCTTGGATGCTTTCGTCGATGTAAAACCAGTTCATAAGTCGCGCATAAATTTACAAAAAAAGCTAACTTGTGCGCTATGAGTACATTTCAAATCGGCCAGCGTTATATCAGCGAACAGGAACCTGAACTCGGTGTCGGTAGAGTTCAGACAGTCGAATTTAAAAATGTGACGATCGAGTTTCCCGCGGTGAAGCAGACCCGGATCTACCGGACCGTTTCGGCTCCGATCAAGCGTTACCTCCTCGCTGTCGGGGAAAACGCGAAAAGCGAAAAGGGCGTTTCGTTCACGGTCGAGAACATCCGAATGGAAAATTCGCTTGCTATCTATCTCGGGCGCGGCGGGCGCGAGATGAAGGAGTCCGAGCTGATTCCCAAGGCGTCTCCGAGGGTTTCCGATATTTTTTCCCAGCTTATCCGTGGCGAATGCGCGGACAACAAGGAGTTCGTGCGGAGAGAAAAGGCGAACGAGCTTTCGTGCGAGTGGCAGCGTTCGATGGTCCGCGGCATGATTGGTCCACGCGTGAACCTGATTCCGCACCAGTATTATCTGTGCAAGCGCGCGTGCAGTTCGAGTTCTCTTCCGCGCCTGATGCTTTCGGACGAGGTGGGGCTAGGGAAGACAATCGAGGCGGGGATGATCTGGCATTCGCTCCATAGTACGGGACGCATTGTCCGAACACTGATCCTTGTTCCGGAATCCCTTAAGCACCAGTGGATGACCGAGATGATGCGCCGCTTTAATCACGTCTTTACGCTTGTCGATGAAGGATTTGTCCGCAGTTTTCTCGAAAGCGGCGGCGAAATGGAAAACCCGTTTTGCCAGGTGAACGATGTAATTTGCACGATTGAATTCGTGATGAGCCAGCCGGCGGTCATGCAGGATTTCTTGCGGGCGACATGGGACCTGACGATTGTCGATGAAGCGCACCACCTGGTCTGCGAAGACGATTTTACGAGCAAGGAATATCTGCTGGTGAACTCGATCACGACACGGACCAAGGGCATCCTTCTCTTGACGGGAACTCCGCTTCAGTTGCAGCCCGAGTCGCATTTCAATCGGCTTCGGATGCTTGACCCCGCCCGTTTTACGGACTATCAGGAATTCTTGAAGAACGAGGATTCTTACCGAAAAATTGTCCGGGATCTGTCTAGGCTCCCGATAGATTCCGACGAGTCGGTTTCGTGGGACGCCATTTCCGAGGCGCTCCCGAAAAATTCCCCGATCCGGGAATGGCTTTCGAAGGAGAATATGCGCGAGATGGCTGCAGGCGAATGGGTTCGCCGGATAGTCGATGCCTTGGGAACAGGCTCTGTCGTTTTCCGGAATACGCGCCGCAGTGTGGGAGGATTCCCGAAACGCGAACTTTTCGCCGTCGAATTGAAACCGAATACGGAATACAGAACGCTTGTGCAGAAGGCGAGCGATGCCGATCCGGACCATTCGTTCGATATCTTGGTCGATGGTCTTTTGCGTACAAAGTACAAGGCGACATGGGCCGACGACGAGAGAATTTCCTGGCTGCTGGATTTTTTGAAAAAGAATCCCGGTGAAAAGATTCTCCTGATTTGCGAACATCCTGACGTGGTGAATGCGCTTTCTTCGGTGCTTTCCGAAAGGCTCGGAGCGAACAGCCTGGTAACCTTTACCGAGGACATGTCTATCTTGTCGAGAGACCGCGCCGCTGCGAGCTTTGCCGATGACCGAGGTCCGATGCTGATGGTCGCTTCGGAAATCGGGTCAGAAGGCCGCAATTTCCAGTTCAGCCACAACCTGATTCTCTTTGACTTGCCGCTAGATGCCGCTCTGGTGGAGCAGCGTATCGGGCGTCTGGACAGAATCGGGCAGACAGAGACTATCCGGATCCATGTTCCCTATGTCAAAGGCAGCGCCCAGGAAGTGATTTTCCACTGGTATCACGAAGGCCTCGGCGCTTTCGGTGCACCTCTCATGAGCGGCGGCGAACTCTTCCTGAAATATACGGAAACGCTAATCGCGGCGATGGCGGATCCGAAACATAGGCTGTCCGAATTTATGACGGAGACGATTCCCTTGGTGCAGAAAGACAGCGAGGAACTCCGGAAAAATATCGAGAAGGGGCGCGACAAGCTTCTGGAGTTCAATTCGCGCGATCCTATCGCCTCGAAGAAGATTACGGATGAAATCCGGAGAATCGATGCGGATTCCCGCCTGAAGGATTTGATGATCGATACGCTTCTCGCATCGGGCGTTGAAGTGGAAAAGGGCTATGTTCCGACAAGCCTTGTTTTCCGCGCGGGTTCGCAGGTGGAGGCCGGAGCGATTCCGGGACTTCCTTCGCGCTCGACGCTAGCGATAACGCTTTCCGCTTCGGACGGCGAAGAGGAAAAGGCGGCGGACGGTGCCGGAGAACTCACGGGAACCTTTGATCGGACCGTTGCGATGTCGCATGACGAAATTTCCTTCCTGAGCTTTGAGCATCCGCTGGCCCAGGGAGTCCTGGATCTCGCGACGGCGTCGGGAAAGGGGCTTACCGCCTGTGTTATCTGGGACGATGCCGGGTCGAAGGACCTGATTATGCAATACAACTTCGTCATTGAGCCTTCTGTGCCTGCAGCGTGGGGGCTTTCCGATATTGCGGGACCGGAGGTTGTCCGGGTGCTGATCGATGCGAACGGAAACGACTGTTCCGACAGAATTTTCAAAATGGATGCAGGAAAGATGCGCAACGCGAATGTTCCCCAGAAGGTCCCCGTGGTGACGGAAAAGCTCCGTTATTTTGCGAGTACGGGACATGCGCTAGCCAAAAGAATTGCCATGCAGAAGATGGAACGCTTTGCCGGCGAATCCGCGGCAAAGGTCGAGGAGCGTGCGGAGCAGGAATACCAGCGGATGAACCACCTGCTTTCGCTTCGCGGCAAGGCGCAGAACAGCCCTCTTCTCGATGCTCTCCGAAAAAACGTCGGAATTTACAGGAAGGCCGCCTTGAATCCGCAAATCCGCCTGGATTCGATTCGGCTTCTCGTGTGCCGCTAAAGTGAATTTGTAGGTAAGAAGATGAGTGATTTACGCAGAAATATCCTAGGCGAAGCGAAACGCATTGTCATCAAAATCGGCTCGCGCATTTTGGTGGATTCCGTGAAGGGAGGGGTCCGGGCAGATTATATCGGGCGCTTGGCGCATTCCGTAGCGAGGCTTGTGGAAGGCGGCAAGGAAGTCATCATCGTGACGAGCGGCGCCGTGGGGACGGGAATGGCGATACTCGGATATGACGAAAAGCCGAAGGTCCTTGCGGAAAAGCAGGCCTGCGCCGCGGTCGGCCAAATCGACCTGATGCACGTCTATCGGGAAAAGTTTCTTGCCGAACATCTTTCCGTGGGGCAAATTCTGCTCTCCGCGGACGATTTCCGCGACAGGACGCGCTACAAGAATTTGCAGAACACGCTGCATACGATGATCGATAAAAAAATCGTTCCCCTGATTAACGAGAACGATTCGCTCGCAGTCAAGGAGCTAAACGCGATAGGCGACAACGACAAGCTTTCGAGCGATGTCGCCTTGTTCTTTGATGCGGACCTGCTTCTCATCTTTACGGATGAGGATGGGCTTTTTGATGACAACCCGAAGAAAAACCCGAAGGCGCGCCTTTTGCGCTTTGTTCCCGAAATTACCCCGGAAATCATGGCGCTGACGGGAAATCCTGGCGAGTCCGGTTCGGCGGTAAGCACCGGCGGGATGCGTTCTAAGGTGGAGTCTATCCGGGCGGTGGTGAAGAGCGGATGCAACGCGTTTCTTGCAAACGGTTTAAAGATTATGCCCGATGAAATCGTTTTTGGCGATGCGGTCGGGACGCTCTTTATCGGCAGCCACAAGAAGTTGGGTAGCCGCAAGCGGTGGCTTTCCTTCGTGAGTTCTCCGAGCGGAAGCGTCATCGTCGATGCGGGATGCGTACTCGCTCTCCGAAAGAAACATTCGAGCCTGCTTCCCGTCGGCGTTGTCGCTATCCGCAGGCATTTTTCAGAGGGCGATCTGATTGAGGTCCTTTCGGAATCCGGGGAAAAGGTTGCGCGGGGAATCGCCCAAATGGACAGTGCGAACCTGAAACTCGTGCTGCATGAAAAAACATCCGGGGTCCGCTCCAAGCTTGGGCGAAACGTTCCGGAAGAAGTCGTCCACAAGAACAATCTCGTCGTCTTTTAGGTTCAGCCGCGGGGATGCGCTTTCTTGAAGCATTCCTTGAGGCGTTCCGCAGTGACGTGCGTATAGATTTGCGTCGTAGCGAGGCTTGAATGCCCGAGCATTTCCTTGACGCTCATCAGGTCGGCACCGTTTTCGAGAAGGTGCGTCGCAAAACTGTGCCGCAGAATATGCGGGCTGGCCTTTCCTTCCCAGCCGAGGCTCCGCAAAAGTCCGTGGATGTCGCGCCGCAAGGTTCGTACATCGTGGGCGTTTCCTGTTTCGTTTAGAAATACCGGAGAAGTCGCTGTCGGCATCCTCCCTTCGTCTTTCAGTTTCGACCTGTATTCTTCGAACCATCTGACCGCATCGTGTGTGAGCGGCACGATCCGCTCCTTTTTCCCCTTGCCGAAAACGCGGACGGAACGGTTTGAAAAGTCCAGGCGCAGCCAGGTGAGGCTCTGGCATTCCGAAATGCGCAGCCCGGAACCGTAGATGAGTTCGAGGAGTATGCGTGCGCGGACCATCGGAAGCGTCGGGCGGGAAATATCCGGGAAATTGCTTTCGGCAAGATCCTTTTGCGACAGGAAGGAAACGAGTCTTTTGGGACGTTTGAGCATGGGAACCGTTTCTGCGGGATTTCGTTCGACGAGATGGCTCCGCACAAGATAGTGCCCGAAGCTTTTCAGGCAGGCGATGTGCAGGTCGATGCTCGAAATCTGCAGCCGCTCTTCCTTTCGCATTTTCCAGATGAATGCGCGGATGCTTTCCTGGGTGAAATCCCGCAGGTCCGGCTCTGAGGAAAAGCTTTGTAGAAACTTGGCGAGGGATTCTCGGTATGTCCGCACCGTACATTCGGAAAACCGCCGCTCTTTTGCGATGTAGGAAAGAAAATTTTCGATATGTTCCGAAAGGGATGCCATCTTTCCAAATCTATAAGTTTTTGCGGCTTCCGGGCGATTAAAAAATTTTATCTTGTGCCTAGATGCTTCGCTTGAGTTTGAAAAATTTCGTCCTCTCGTTCTGTGCGCTTGCCGTTTCCCAGGCGTTTGCCGCCGAACGCGTCATCGGGGCGAACGCGACTCTCGATATCAATGCGGGAGCGAGATCCGCGGCTCTAGGTGGCGCTTCCATAGCCCTCGACCATGACCTGCTTTCGCTAACATCGAATCCGGAACAGCTTGCGGAGGCAAAAAATTCCTGGGTGGCGTTTAGCCACGTCGCCTATTACGAAGGGACCCAATACGATTACGGGGCGGTTCAGTTTCCCCTAGGCGACCTGGGCGGACTAGGCATCGTCTTCTCCCGTTTCGGTTCAAGCGATATCCCAAAGATAGCCGAGGACGATCCGATTCCCGAAGGCGAAAGCTACCGGACGTTTTCGATTGCGGACTATGTCTTGACGCTTGCCTGGGGGCGACGTTTCTTGGATGGGCGCCTGGATGTCGGCATCGGGGTTCACGGGCTTTATCGCGAGCTAGACCAGAGCGGATGGGGCTTTCGGGGAGACGCCGGCGCGAGATTTCACGCTTTCGACTGGCTGACGGTCTCTTCCTTTTTGAAGGGATGGACTTCGTCCGCGGTTACGTGGGAAGAGGGAACGGTGGAGTACAGTTCACCGGAATGGTATCTCGGGCTTGGGCTTTCCCGCCCGGTCTCCTACTTTTACGGGACGGTTTCCGCCTATTGGCAGAGCGCAGGGGTTCTTCACCGGGAAAATCGTGACGAGGACTGGAACGGCGATGTCCGCGGAGGAAGATTCTGGGAACATCCCATCGATTGGCTCGGCGGTGGGCGCGCAGGTGTCGAGTTCGCCTTTGATTTCGGACTTTCGGTCCGTGCCGGGCTTTCTAGCCTTTCGGAACTCGAAAGCTGGACCGTCGGCGCGGGCTTTTCCCTTTCAAACTGGCTTCGTATCGATTACGCGTTCGAATCGCACCCGACCCTTTCGGCGGTGCACCGTGTAAGCCTGGAAATCAGCCCGGGACTTTTCCTCTATCCCGAAAAGAAGTCGGTCGCCAAGGCGCAGCCGAAGAAGGTGCGGGGTGAGGTTTCGGAGAGTTCCGTGTCCGAAATGGAACCCGAAATTTTTGAACCGGAAGAAGGTGTAGAAAGTTCCGGGGGAACTTATTGGGAAGAATAGAATTTATATTATGCCTATGAGTGAATTAAGCAATTACCGTGCGGTCGGCCTATTCGATTTGCTTTCCGCTCCGATTACTCCAATCGGGGCTTTTGATGCGGAACAGTTCAAGAAGGATGTCCGGCCTTTGCTTGACAAGGGTTCGAATTTTGTCGCGGTCGATCTGACCGGTCTGGATTTTCTGTATAGCGATGCATGCAGCGCATTCAACCAGGCTCGGCAGGAACTTTCCTCGAAAGGCGGCGCGTTTGCCCTTCTGACGGATAACGATATCGTCGTGGACTGCCTCCGGAAAGCGGGACTCGACAAGTCCCTGCTGGTCTTCCGCAAGGAAGCGGACATGATGGCCTTTTCGATGAAGGAAGATTCGAAAAAGGAAGCCCCGGCTGATGTCAAGAGCGAAAACCAGATGGTTCTAGGAACTGCCAACGTCTCGCATCGGCGCGTAACGGGTCGTTTTACCAAGAGCTTTAACGCCATCCGCAAGGATTCGGCATCTTTCAAGGGCGGGCTTTCCGACCCGTTCAAGGACGAGGACCGTTCGAAAAGATCCTGGCTCTGGATGCTTGTCGCGTTGCTTGTCGCCGCAGGGGCTATCGCCTTTTTCTCTTTGCAGTAATGGAACCTTTCCGGGAATACAGGATGCAGGACAAGTGCTGGAAACCGCGGCGGCGGATTCCTATCGGGCGGGGACTGCTGGTCCTTTTGCTCGGGTATGCGGTCTATGCGAGCGGAGCTGTTCAGAAAGCTTTTCGCTATGTGGAAAAGGCTCGCGAGTTTTCGGATGTGGAAGAGGATCCTTTTGAAAAGCCTTGGCGTGAAGCCTGTGCGGCATTTGGCGGGAACGCTTTTGCCTTGGAACGGGGGGCGCTTGTCCAGTGTTCCTGGACGTTGAAGAATGTGACAGATGTCGATACTCTTCCGGAAAGCGCACTCTTCCGCTATGCGGCGAGCGGGATCTCGGGCCGGTTTCCGCTTTGCGTCCACTGGATTGCGGATTCGCTGGAATTCGGGAAGCCGAAAGTTCTGGGCGTGCAGACCGATACGTCGGTGTCGTGGATTTTTCACCTGATGCTCGCCGATTCCTCGTTTGCCTGGGTGCGTTCGGACGGTTGCCGCTTTCCGGGAATGTGCCCCCGGAATCCGTTGCAGGGAGCGTCACTCCCGATTCCCGCGGATTTCGACTTTGCCGGTCGGGAAAACCTGCTCTTGAAGGATCTGTTCATGGGAATCGGGGAAGCTCCCGTCTATCCGATCTTGCCGGCGGAAGTGGTCTCGGTCTTCAAGGATTCGAGCGGCTACGGACTGCTCCTGGATCACGGTGGAAATGTCTTTTCGCGGGTGTCGGAGCTTTTCCTGGTTTCACCGGAAATCCGGAAAGGCGTAAAGGTTTCGATGAACGAGGCTTTGGGGCGTCTCGCGCCGAACGACAGTGCTGTTTTCTTTCTGGAAGTCCTGCGCAATGGCCGCTTTGTCCGCTGGGATGATTTCTACAAGGATTCGCACGTGGCGACTTCGCTGGATGTCGAGCGTTTTCGTCGGGAACTGGGATTTTGATATGTGGCGACTTTTCCTTTTGCTGTTTCCCTGGATTCTTTTCGCCTGCGCCGAATCGGATGATGGTCCTATCCCGATTTATCCGGATAACTTTCTTGTCGGCGGCTATGGCTATGTACTTCATGCGCAGCTGGATTCCGGGCATCGCTTCCATGTCCAGGGCGATACGCTTGAACTTTCGCTCGACAGCATGTGGACATTCGGAAACTGCTTCCTGAAGGCTATCGAACTTTATGAAGTCTATGCGGAGGATTCCGTCCTGACGCTTTCGGTGAAGCTCGCGCTGGGAAATACCGGGGTGACCGATTGTCCGCAACCGCTTTTTAGGCCGGATACCGTTCTGCGAATTCCGTTTTTGGAACGCTGGAACCGGGTCCGTAAAATTCGTGTGGAGGGAAACGCACACAACGAATTTTTCAAGGATTCCCCGGATACGGTTTCCGAGGCGGCGAATGTCGCGATGAAGGATTCTATCTGGATTCGGCGGGGAACCTTTCTTGCGGAAAGCGTTTCGGTATATCTCGATTCCGCTTTCAGCGATCCTTACCGGATGCCGCGTCGTACGTCGAACGATTCGGTGGGCGTCCTTGCCCGGGTGGATTCAGCCGTTATCGATACTTTCGCCTATCGTCTGATGGAATCCGTCTGCATGGAGGTCCACGATTCGTGTGAAACCGTTCCCGATACGCTCTGGCTTTCGAAATGGTCCGCAGCCGATACGAATTTTGTCGCGGTCCGAAAGGTTTGCGTGGAGGATTCCCTTGTCTTCTGCCTCTCCTCGAACTGGAAAAACGATTCGACCGCGCTGAGCGATTCCGTCTATGATTTTCGGGATACGACCTGGTTTTCGACGTTTTTCTATGCGGAAAGAATTCCGAAGTGTTCCGGCATGGACCATGGGGATTTTTCGGGGCGTGCCGTTCCCGGTCGTTACTTTGTGACAAACCATACACTCTTTGTTCCTGCGGCGGATGAGCCTTCTTGCGGTCCCGCGGCGAATTCGGAATGGTTCTTCTTGAACTTGAACACCGGCGAGGAAGTCCTGGATGCCGTGTTTGCGGATACGCTTCTGCAAACCTGGAAAAAGGCTTACGTCGGATTAGACGAGGAAAAATGATGGATGCAAAACTTCCCCTCCTGATTACGATGGGCGACCCGAATGGAGTCGGCCCGGAAATTTCGCTCAAGGCCTATCTCAAGGCGAGTCGGAAAATCAAGACCCCGATGGCGATTGTCGGCGATTTGACCGTTCTGGAACAGGCTGCGAAATTATTGAAAATCAGAAAGCATCTCGTTTTTGCCGATTCCCCGGAAGCGGTCGCGGAAGTTGCGAAACAGGGAATCCCCGTTATTGACGGCGGCGTGCGATTTGAAGAAAAGGTGCAGCCGGGAAAGATGACGAAGGAAGCCGGCCGTGCGAGCATCGGATGGGTGCGCACGGCGACAGCACTCTGCCTTCTGAAACGCGCCAGGGCGATTGTGACGGCTCCGCTTTGCAAGGAATCTGTCGAAAAGACGGTCCCGGAATTCCAGGGCCATACGGAATTCATCGGCGAAATGTGCGGGGATCCGCATCCCGTCCTGTGCCTTGTCCATGGAAACTGGGTTGTCGCGCATGTGAGTACGCATGTTTCCCTGCGGGACGCCTGCGATCTGGTTAAGCGGGAACGCATCGAAAAGGTCGCTGTTCTCCTGAACGGGTTCCTCAAGAAATACCGCAAGCTGAAAACGCCGAGGATCGGTGTTGCCGGTCTCAATCCCCATGCAGGCGAAGGCGGACTTTTTGGCCTGGAGGAAATAAACGAAATTGCGCCGACGGTAAAGTCTCTCCGCAAAAAGAGAATTCACGCAGAGGGGCCGCTTCCCGGAGATGTCGTCTTTCCGCAGCTCCGGGCGGGAACCTTTGACGGCGTCATCGCGATGTATCACGACCAGGGGCACGTGGTGACGAAAACGATGCTCTTCGACCTAGGCAAGAAAAGGAAGACGTGCGGAGTCAATACGACTCTCGGACTTCCCGTTGTGCGGACGAGCGTTGACCATGGGACGGGTTTCGATATCGCGTGGAAGGGTATTGCGGACGAGCATTCCCTCATCGATGCGCTGGAACTGGCGAATATTCTGACGGGAAAAGCACAATGATCGAATACAGCTTTTCGGGTGAAATCGCCGAAGCGGACCGCCGGATAGTTTTGGAATCCTCGCTTTTCAGGACTTGGCTTTTGCGGACGGAGAAAAAGTTCGCCATTTCGAAAATTCATTTTTCGTCGGTCGATTTCCGCTTTAACCGTCATGTTCCGCTGTTTATCAAGCTTACGGCGACGGCGACGCTTCCCGACGGGAAGCCTGTGCACGGGATAGTCCTTGTGCGGGGAAATGCTGTCGGGGTGCTGGTCGTTCTCCGTGCGGAAGGGAAGCCCTATCTCCTGCTCGTGCGCCAGCCGCGGTTTGCCATTTCGGAACCGGAATCGCTCGAAATGCCCGCCGGAATCCTCGATTGGTCTTCGGATTTTCGAAAGGTCGCGCTTTCCGAACTGAAGGAAGAAGCGATGATCGATGCAAAGGACGATGAGCTGATCGATCTCACCGGGTTTTACACGGGAGGCTCGCTGGACGGGCACGCCGGAAGCTGCGGACTTCTCGACGAACGCATTCGCCTGTATGCAATCGAAAGGACCGTCTCGCTTGACGAATTGCGCCGGCTAGACGGGAGAAACCAGGAATACACGAACGAAAACGAATGGATCCGGACCGTCGTTCTGCCGTATGAAGAAGCCGGGAAAATGTTTATCGACAGCAAGAACCTGGTCGCGATGTTTCTGTATGAACGCTACCTGGCATCGCAGGGCAGGCGCTTGTAAGCGCAAAGCGGCCTGAAACCGTTTCCGCCTCGGCCCGGACGTATCGGAAGCCTGAAAGCGAAATCCGGCAGGTCGCTTCGATTCCGGAAATTCTTTCTGGCGAAATAGCGAGCGGGCGTTCATGTTCGCAGGATGCGCTTTGCCCGGAGACGGTAAAGCTTTTAATCTCACCGAAATCCTCTGAACTTTTAACGTGGAACAGGACGTCTTCCCCGTCGCGTTCCCACCAGAGCGCAGGTCCGTCGGTGATGTATAGGCTTGCCGTTTGGGTCTGGATGGCGTTTAATGCGTCTTTGCCTTCGATGACGGTTCGGACATAGCCGAAAATATGGGATCGTGACCGCTTGAGCCTTAGCAGGGGAATCTTTACGCCTGTGTATTCGTTGAGGTCGCCGTGTGCATCGTTTCCGCCGAGCGGTAGCAGAAAGTTTCCCTGTTCGAGTTCCGAAATCCAGAATTCTCGTCCGAGTTTAAAGCCCCTGTCGCGCGATCCGTTCCAGAATTCCAGTCCGCGGATCGGATTTTCGCTATTTCTTTGCAGGTCCGCGGATTCCCAGTCGCCACGGTTGAAGATGAGTCGCTCGAACCATCCGATCGTTTCCTTGGGATGCGCCGCAAAGCAGGGAAGTTTCGTTTCCGAAAGGATTCGCGGAATGGAAAGGGTCGGTCGGTTGTCGAGCCATTTGCGTCCGCAGTCGCCTTCGCCGGGAATGTATTCCGGATGCCCGGGCAAAAGCAGGTGGACGTTTTTGCCTTGTGCGTTTCCGGCGGAAATTTCTTCGCCCGCGATCATTCGCGGACAGTCCGGCAATTCGGAAATTTCCTTTCGGAGAGCCTCGTAGCGGGCTTTGGCATCGGCGCGGACCATGTAATCGCTTTCTTCAAAGGCGAAGTCGTAGGAATGGTCGGTGCAAAAGACAAAATCCAGCCCGACAGCCTTTGCCGCTTTCTGCAAGACGGCAGGGGAAACCCCGAATTCGACCGGGTCCGCGGAATAATGCGTGTGTGCGTGGACGTCTCCCGCGATAAATCCTTCCGGCTTGGGAACGCTTTCCTTCAAGACGCAAATGCGTAGCGGCGAATTTTTTAATCCGCTCAGGTTGAAGCGCCGGATGCGTTTTTTCCTGCTCCCGATGGAAATTTTGACCGAAGCTTCGACTTCGTATTTTCCGGGAGGGAACTTTCCGCAATCGACGGAGAAAAAGCGGAAAGGCTCGGCGACTTTTTTTTGAAGTTCCCGGATTTTTTCGAGGCGGAAGCCGGGTGCGGTAAACGTGGCGGAAAAGGATTCCAGGGTGACGGGAAAGCGGTTCGCTTCGCGGACAACGATGAACACCGTGACATTTTCCCCCGGAACAATCTGGAAAGGCGCGTCAAGGATGATTTCCGGCTCTTTCTTGTAGAGGAGCGACCACGGAAGCTTGAACTTGTAATGCATTTCCGCGTAATCGGGCGAAAAAATCATTCTTTTGTCCGGTTGATGACGCCTAGGCTGAAGCGGAATTGCAGCTGGAGACCGCCTAGGTCCCATTTCGCCTTGTCGGCATCGCGGTCGGGGACGACTTTTGAAAAGGGGGCGTCCGCCCGGACGATGATTCTCGAATATCCGATATCCCCGTAAATGTGGATGTTCTTCCATGTGGTGACAAGGTAGCCTAGGCTTATCCCGAAGCCGTTTCCGAGAAGGGATTCCTTGGCGTCGAGATGTCCCCAACTCGAATAGATTTCTGTCCCGGGAAGCATCCAGTACCAGCGAAGCGATACGCTGAAAAGGCTTGCGTTCGAAATGGAAATCAGGTCTTCCGGGATGGCGATGCGGTATTCTAGGTAGAGCGGAAACCCCTGGAGCGTATAGCTGTAATTGTGGATCCTGTCCCTTCTGTCGGTGACGACAACCGATTCGTTGTCGTAGATGTAGCCGAATCCCGCACTGACAAAATGCCCGTTTCTCCACTGGAGCTGCAAGCCGGCGGTCACCGGGAAACAGAAGTTCACCTTCTGGAAATCCTGCTTGGAAACGTAGCTGCTTTCGGCCTCGGTCAGGGCCTGTTCTCGGAAATGCCGGTAGGCGGTATCGACTGCCGCCTGGAATCTGTCGCGGCTATCGAAACTCAGAAACGAAATGGATGGCTGGACAAAAAAGGAGAGGATGCTCCGGTCCTCGGTTCCTGACGATGGTTTTCTCGTGTCCGGGAGACCGGCTTCCGCTGCGAAGGCAGAGGCGCAAAGCGCGGCGAATGCGAAGAAAAAACGCTTCAATCCTATTCCTCGTCCTCGTCGTCGGGATGCGCTTCCGCTTCGTCCCGAGCCTCTTCCTTGGCGAGGAGCTTTTCTTTCTGCTCCTTTTCAATGCGCCTCTGGAATTTCTTTTCCAACCGGCTGATGTAGGTTTCTTGGGACTTGACGGATTCGATGCGCTTCTGGATGCTGTCGGGGACGGTGTTTTTGTAATTATCCAGATAGAATCTAGCTGTTTCGAACTGGTCGAGTTCCGCGTAGCTTTGAACTAAAAGGACGAGCGCCTCGGGACGTCGCTTGCTTTTCGGGTAGAGATCTAGGAACTCCTTCATGTAGATGGCTGTGGATTGCGGATGTCCGAGCTTGTGGTAGAGCTTTCCCACCCGGTAGTCGCGTTCCGCTCGGCGTTCGAGGAGAAGGTTCAGGTAGTGGTTCACGGAATCGGTGAGCGGGGATTCCGGGTAGTTCGAGGCGAACTTTTCGAAGTCGCGCATCGCAAGCGTCGTATTGGTCTCGTCGCGGTCGATGTTGTATTCGATATTGAACGCGGACACCGCCTTCCGGAATTCGGCGGTCTCGACAAAGGGGGAACTCGGAAAATTGTTCGCGAAGCTTCCGTATTCGCCACGGGCTTCGAGCCATTCTTCTAGGTTGAAGTAGCTTTCCGCAAGGAGAAACTGGGTCTGTTCCATGTATCCCGTTCCGACGCACAGGTTCAGGATTTCTTCGAGCGGTCCTTTGACCCGGCTGTAATGCCCGGCCTTGAAATCCCTGTCGGCGGCGTCAAAGCGGTTCTTGCACATCTGCGTCCTGTCTCCGCCGCCTTCGCTCGATGAGCACGCGGAAATCAGAATCGCGGAGATGGCTAGGATGGCGAAAATCGGAAAGTGTTTGTTTGTGCGCATTGGTCCGTCTTGGATATGATGGAACGTTTTCAAGTTGCTAAATTAGCAAAAACAAATTCAGAAAATGTCTATGACTCTTGTGCGGTATGTGCTGAAGGAACATGTTGCGCCTTTTTTCCTGGCGCTGTTTGTCATCACGTTCCTCTTTGTCGTGGATTTTCTGGTGATGATTCTTGACAATGTCCTCTCTAAGGGGCTTCCCGCCTCGACTGTCCTTGAAATTTTTTTGCTGAACATTGCGTGGATGCTTTCCCTGTCGGTTCCGATGGCTGTCCTCGTGGCGTGCCTCATGGCTTTTGGGCGGCTTTCGGGAGACCAGGAAATCACGGCGATGAAGGCTGCCGGCGTTTCCCCCCTGTCCATCATGCGCCCGGTGCTTCTCGTCGGCGTCCTGATTTCGGAATTGCTGATTCTTTTCAACAACTGGGTCTTGCCCGAAGCGAACCACAGGTCCGTGGAGTTGATGAGCGCCGTTTCGCGCAAGAAACCCCATGCCTTTATTGACGCGGGAAAGCTGACAACCCAGTTTCCGGGTGTGCAACTCTGGGTGGAACGCATCGACCCTTTAACGGGAACGCTTTACGGAATCCAGATCTTTGAAACGGAAGGAAAGGGACCGCCGCGAATCGTCTTGGCGGACAGCGCGACGATGGAGTATGCGGATAACGGGGCAACGCTGATGCTCCGGCTCAAGAGCGGGGAAAACCATATCGCGGACAAGGACGATCCGGCAAACTATTTCCGCATCCGGTTCTCTTCGGAGGATTTTGCCGTGAAGAACGTAAACGACCGCCTAGAACGCCGCAACCGAAAATATCGAAGCGATCGCGAAATGCCTGTCGAAATGATGCTCGAAGTCATCGAGGAGGCAAAGAGAAACGAAGAGCGTATTGTCGAGGAAAGCCGGGAAACGCTTTTTCCCGACCTTTCCCGTCTTCGGAAGCTCGCCTTGGGAGATTCGATTGTTCCAAGGGATTTTTCCAAAGAACTGCCTTTGGATTCGCTTCGCCATGTCCGTGCCTTGCGGGATGTCTCGGTGGCGGAACGTACGCGGTCGCGCCTTGTCCATCGGACATCGGAACGCATCCTGAACGAGAAAAAACGCCAGGCGCAGTACTGGGTCGAGGTACACAAGAAGTTCAGCACGAGCGTCGCCTGCATTGTCTTTGTCCTCATCGGCGCGCCGCTCGGAATCATGGCCCGCAAGGGCGGAATCGGTACGGGAATCATCTACAGCATCGCGTTTTTCGTACTCTATTGGGTCTGCCTCATCGGTGGCGAAAATCTGGCGGACAGGCTCATCGTCTCCCCGGTCATCGCCATGTGGATTTCGAATGCCATCATCGGAGCGTTCGGCATCTTCCTTATGTGGAAGATGTATCTTGACCGCTATTCGGGAACGACGCCCGCTTCGCGGGTGAAGCATTTCTTCGGGAAAGCTTTCCGCCGTTTCAAAGGGCGCGCTTCGGAGAAAAACGCAAAATGAAATTTTCCCGCTATCTGGTGCTCCATTTTTTGAAGATGTTCCTGCTCGTGCTTCTCGGTGCGGTTTTCATGTTCATCGTCATCGATTTTGTCGGAAACATTCGCACATGGCTCGCTCGGGACCTTCTGGATGCGAAGGCTTATTACCTAGCCTATCTTCCCTATATCGTCTATCTGGTGACGCCTGTCGCGCTTTTCATCGGTGTTGTCGCTTCGGTGGGGAACATGTCGCGGCACCTGGAAATCATGGCTATCCAACAGTCGGGAAGAAGCCCGTTCCGAGCCCTCGTTCCCGTGTTTCTTGTCGGCGCGCTGGTCACGGCGTTCTCGTTTTACCTGGATGCGAAAGTCCTGCCGGATGCAAACCACAGCCGTTACAAGATAATGGAGCCAATGTCGCAGCAGCGCAAGGACCCTCGGATTCGGGACAAGCGGGATTTCGTGTACATTTCCGGTGACAAGACCAGCTGGTTTATGCGGTCGTATGGCGGAGCGACAAAAATGGGTCGGGACGTCGTCCTCTTGATTTACCGCGATGGCGATCTGTACGAACGCTTCGATGCGCGGAGACTCCGCTGGATAGAACCCGATACGGTTTTCGCAAAGGCGTCTGGAGAAACGGAAAATACCGCAACGACCGGGCGGAAGCCGGCAAACAGGCTGAAACTGGACAGTATCCGGGAAAAGTCCGCCGCGAATCGGGACTCGGGAAAAATTTCTCCGGCGGGGACGATCGTGTCCATCGAACCGGGCTACTGGCGCTTCGAAGACGGCTACGAGCGTACATTCCTAAAAGACGGAACGGTCGAAACGAGGCACTTTGTCCGGGAAAGCCTCAAGGGGAAAACATCGCTCCTGCCGGAGGATTTCCTGGACGAGCGGCAACGTGGCGACGAGATGGACGCGAAGACCATCTTGCGGAAAATCGAGGTGCAGAAGAGATCCGGCGAAAATACGAGCAAGCTGGAGACAGCGTACTACTTCAAGTTTTCCGGCTCGATGATGAACTTTATTGTTCTGCTTATCGGCGCGGCCTTGGCGCATCGCTTTAACCGAAACGGAGGGCTTTCCCAGAAATTCGGGCTTGGGATTCTTCTCGTATTTAGCTATTATGTAGTGATACGGATTGGACTGAAGATGGGTGAGAACGGTGCGCTTTATCCTGTCCTCGGAGCCTGGATAGGACACATTGTCTTTGCGACGATCGCTCTTTGGGTGCTATACCGCTCTTTCCGTCTATAAATTTCGGGTGGATGCATGTCGAATATCTTGTTTGTCGTCTTTGGCCTTCTGATCGGCCTCTCGTTTCGTGGGGGCGTATTCCTGCTTGCGATTCCGTTCGCTCTGGTTTCCCTGGTGCTCGCCTGGCTGAACCGGTCGGCGGTTTCCGCTACGCCGGATAAGTCTTCGGGGGCGATTCCTGTCTTGCGCTCCGGTCGCACGACCGACATGACGGCGTTCGGGAAAATTTTACGCCCGGCGATGACGCAGACAGGACCGGTTTTCGTTGCAAAGGACATGTTTAGCGCCTATCCCGGGGATGGGGAAGCCGCCTTTGACAAGCTAAACGGCAACGAAATCTGGACAAAGCTCGAACAGGACCTGGATTCCGTCTATCGTTCATCCCTCGAAGCATTGCGCCGTCTGATCCCCTCGGCGCATTCCGTTCTCCTGCTTTTAAAGTCGGATCGAAAATTCTTTATCGTGCGGGCTTTTGCGTCCGAATCGGAAAACGAGATCAACCGGAGCGCCCAGATTGCGGATTGTTCGGGGGTGGTCGGACAGCTGGCGGGGCGGGAAGTCGCAAGGATTCTGGAGGGAGACCTTCCGAACGGGAAGAGTCTCGGATACTATGCGGTAAATGTCGCAGTCCATTCGGTGGCGGGAGTCCCGATCTTTAACGAAAAGAAGGAACGGGTCGGTGCGCTGGTCGTGGATTCCCTGGAGCGCAACGCCTTTCTTCCGGGCCAGATTTCCTCGCTCGAAAGCTTTGCATCGCTTTTTTACATGCTCACGTACAAGTGCTACACGTCGGCTGCGAATTACCGGGAAAAGAAGAAATTCTACGAACTTTCCGCCTACCAGCAGCGCTTTTTCAAGACGACGCTTCTCCGTGACACTTACAAGGAAATCTTTGAATACGTAAGCAAGAACTTTGTTGCGGAACGCATCATGATTCTGGTCTTTCATCCGGAAAAGGATGAGGGGACGGTCGCCTTTTGCCGCGGCGAGGACGAGGAAATTTTCGAAGGCATGAAGTTCTCTCTGTCGGACAAGGGAATCCTTCCGCTTGCGATGATGCAGCACTGCGCCATGGAGCGCGTTTTCAACGGGCGCTCGGAATATGTTCCGCGCATCACCGATCAGGAGCCGAGGAACAATTCGCTCCGCTATCTGTTTGTCCAGCCTAGTTCCATGACGATGCACAACGCGGCTCTCAACGAACCTTCCGAGCTAGCCATCTGCCTAGAACGCCGGTATGCGCAGAACTTCGACCAGCTTGAAAAGGACCTGCTCCGCTTTATGGTGAACATCGCCTACTTCGCCTACCAGCGCGGGATGCAGTTCGAGCACGAACAGTTCGAAATCTACCACGATGCGCTTACCGGGCTTTTGAACCGCCGCACGATCGACGAGGAGATCGTCAAGCTCGACAACTCCCGTGGCGAAAAGAATATCGGCGTGATGATGATGGATATCGACCACTTCAAGCATATCAACGATACTTACGGACACCAGGCGGGAGACGTCGTTCTTAAGGAAATCGCTTCCCGGATTTCATCGGTTGCCGCGGTGGGGAAGAACCTGCTTGCGCGCTATGGCGGCGAGGAATTTTTCGTGGCGATTCCGGATGCGACGGAAGATGCGCTGATGACCTTGGCGGAGAACATCCGTCAGGCGGTTTGCAAGGCGCCTTTCGACATTCACCTCGGGACGCCGATCGACGTTTCGGTGAGCATCGGGTGTTTCCTTGTAACGGATGAGTTCCAGGGGGAAATGTCCCGAGCTGTCCAGTATGCGGACGAGGCGCTTTACAGCGCAAAGGAAAACGGGCGGAATCGGGTCGTCCGATACGAAAGCCGGACCTTTGAACCGGAACCGGATACGGCGGAGAGCGTCTAGGCGATGTTTACGTGGCTCGATTGGCTAGTTCTCGTTTTCTACATTCTCCTTTCCGTCGGGATTGGCCTCTGGGCTTCGCGCGGAAACAAGGGTTTTGGCGACTATATGCGTGGCGGCGGATCGATGCCATGGGTCGCTATCGGGATAAGCCTGATAGCGACATCGGTCAGCGCAACGACGTTTCTCGGAAATCCGGCGGAGTCCTATGCTGCGGACATGAGCTTTCTCATGAACAATGTCGGAGCGGCCATCGCCATCGCTGTCGTGGGGTTCGTATTTATCCCGAGGATTCGCAGGTCGAACATTTCGAGCGCCTACGAGCTTTTTGAAATCCGCTTTTCCCCTTGGATCCGTCGGCTTGCCGCAATCTTTTACAGTCTGCATCTTTTGCTCCGGATGGGAATTCTCCTCTATGCGCCGTCCCTCGTGCTCGCGCCGATTCTCGGGATAGACATTCACTGGGCGATTCTTGTCACGGCGGTCGTGGCCACGCTCTACACGTGGTATGGAGGATTCAAGGCGGTCGTCTGGACGGACGTGATGCAGTTCCTCGTTCTTTTTGGTGGCGGGGTTATCGCTCTTTACATTCTTTCGAAGGGCGTCGGTGGGTTTGACGAAATGCTCGTGCTTGCCTCGTCGGCGGGCAAGACGAAATTCTTCGACGTTTCGGACTGGAATCCGGCGAACGCACGAAATCTTCTCTCGGCGGGAATCGCCTACGGCGTTATCGAAATTTCGATCCGCGGCTGCGACCAGCAGTTTGTCCAGCGCTACCTGAGCTGCGGTTCCATCCGATCCGCCAATGCGTCAAGCGTTCTCAGCATGGTTCTCGGAATCTTTGTTTCCGTCCTTTTCTTTTTGGTCGGGGCAGGGCTTTTCGTCTATTACCGCGTAAGTGGCGTGGAACTCCTTCCTCCGGAAGTCCACCTGAACGAAGTGTTCCCCTACTTTATCGTCCATGTCCTCCCGCCGGGGGCTACCGGGCTTGTCGTCGCGGCCATCTATGCTGCAGCCATGAGCAGCCTTTCGAGCGCTATCAATGCGCTGGGCAATACGACGGTGAAGGATATTATGCTCGTCCGTTCCGAGAATGCGAAGGACCTTGCGAAAGCGAAACGCTGGACGCTCCTCTGGGCAGTCCTCAGCACGCTGTGCGCCTTTGTCGCAGCGGATATGCAGAGTTCCCTTCTTTCGAATGCGCTCTTCTTTACCGGACTTTTTACGGGACCGCTCCTTGCGCTGTTCCTTCTTGCTTTTTTTTCGAGAAGGATTTCTTCCTCGGCGGTTGCAGCCGGTGTCGTGTGCGGCATGGTGTCTATCCTGCTGTTTAACCGTATCCCGATGTTTCCGGCGTATGTTCCGCCTTTTGACGGCGTGTTCTGCTTTTTCTGGAATCCCGCGATTTCCTGCTCGGCGACGCTTGTCGCGACGAATATCCTCCGGATTTTCCTGAAGCGTCCGGAATCCCAAATTTCAGATGAACGAGGAAGCCGATGACGGACAGGGAAGACGAGCTCTGGATGGAAATGGCGATTCGCGAAGCGGAACGCGCTTACGAGTTGGGCGAAGTTCCGATTGGTTGCGTTATCGTGAAGGATGGACGCTGCATCGGAAAGGGCTATAACCAGGTCGAGACGCTCAAGGACGCGACTGCCCATGCGGAAATTGTCGCCATCGGGTCGGCTTCGGCTTCGCTTGGAAACTGGAGGCTTTCGGGCGCGACGCTCTACGTAACGCTTGAACCCTGCCCGATGTGCGCAGGCGCCATCCTGAACAGCCGGATTTCCCGGGTTGTCTATGGTTCGCCAGACAGGCGCTTTGGCGGATGCGGCACGACCATCGACGTGATTTCGAACAACGCGATCGGACAGAAGGTCCTTTTGGAAGGCGGCGTAAAGGCGGAGGCGTGCCTTGGTCTCATCCAGGCGTTCTTTATGGAAATGCGCCAGAAGAAGGGCGATTCCGGAGCGAAACCGCCAAAAATATTCTCCCCTTAATTTATCTTTGCAATATGGCTGTCTTTAAAAATTCAACTGCCGGAAAATCGGCTTCGGTTCGTTTGTCCGATTCATCGCCCGGAACTTTCCGGTTTTTCGGGATTCTTTTCCTGCTCGCCTTTTCGCCTGTCTTTTTTGCCTGTGAGGACAGAAGCGTCTTGCTTGGATTCAACACGCAGAATCCCGCGCCCGAGGACTACGAACTGAAAAGTTTTCTGCAGGTCCTGGTGAACTCTTCGGAACAGAATCCCGCTGATTCGGGGCTTTCCATGACTGCGCAACTGAATCTGCATATCCATTCGGAACTTCTTTCCGCCTATGACGACGGAACGGGACGCTTTTTGCTTCGGGTGGATTCCGCGGACTATTCGTCGGACAATCGCTCGGTCGAGGAGACGGATCATATCGAACGTTACCTGCGGACGCAAACGGTCCAATACAAGATGGGCGGAGACGGCGAGATGGGAGCTGTCCAGTTCGACGAAATGGTCGCCTTGCCCGATGTCGGGGACGTTGATGTCCGGAAAATCTTTTTGAAGGTGCAGCCCGTGCTTCCGGCAAGTCCTGTCTCGGTGGGGGATTCGTGGGAACGCCAGCAGATGCTCACCGACGATCGAGGGAAGACCTGCGTGGTGTATAAGTGGTTCAAGCTTGAAGAACTCCTAGAACGCGACGGGACGAAGCTCGCCCGGTTGAAGATGAACGTCCGTTATCGCCAGAACAGCGAAGACGACTTGCAGATTACGGAAAGCCCGGATTTTATTCTCGGAACAGGAACGGTTCTTTTTGACGTTCTCGCCGGCAAGGTTGTCGAAGGGAATTTACTTGTCGAAGGAAAGCTGCGCGTTATCGAAAAGAAAAGCGGGGATACCATCCCCGATCTGCGCGTTCGCCAGAAACTTTCGCTCCGGAGGGTCCATCCGTGAAGCGTCTCGCCCTTGTTCTTTTTCTATTTGGCGTTTCGTTCGCCGTGACGCCCTTTCCGCAGATTAAGCATCACAAGGTGACGCTTTCCGAGCGTTCCTCGCCGTATCTCCTGGAATCGAGCTTTGTCCTTTCGGAAATCGATACGCTCCTTGTCGAGCCGGGCGTCGAGGTTTTTTTTAGCGGATATGCGAAACTTTACTTGCGCGGGACTGTCCGCATCGAAGGAACGGCGGAAAAGCCTGTCGCGTTTCTTTCCGCAGATTCGACGGAATCCTGGAACGGCCTGTATTTTTCGACGGGAGAACGCTATTTCTTCGTGAAGCACTTGCGCATCGAAAACGCCTTTCGGAATACGGTCATCCGCTCCCAGGGAATTTTCGAGAATGTCCGGTTCGTCAATAACTATTACGGGCTCTGGGTTGAAAATTCGCCCCGGTTCGAGCTTCTAGGCTGCGACTTTTCCCGTAACCGCTTCGCTCTTTCCGTCGGAGTTGGGACTGTCCGGTTCAGGGACACGAAAATCCACGACAATGTCTTTGGGCTCTATCTCTACCGGGGAACGTCCTTTGACGGTGAAAGCCGGCTTGTCGCGAATAATCTGGAAGCGGATATCCGCAAGGAATCCGACGAGCAGGCGGTGAAGGGACGCAAGGTTTCAAAGAACGTCTGGCAGCGCATCGAGGCCGAATTCTAGAGGTCGAAAGTGGAAGAATCGTTTCGCAGGGCTATTCGAAAGATGACGGGCTCGAGCTTGCTCGGGATGGGCTTTCGGCAGGACCGGTCTTCGGAACTTTCGAATCTCTCGCAGGCGATGGATGTTCGCTGGTCGATAGCCTTGAATGAACATCTCGACGCCGCGGAATCGAGCCCGGAAGAGATGATGTCCGGAGGCGAGATGATTTCGAACGGCTCTTCGGCGTGGAAGCTCGCAGCGGAGGATTTCCCGGTTATTCTCGACGAGTACCGGCTTAAGTTCCGGGAGTTCCGCTTTAAGTGGATGCAGCGTTTCGCGACGGACGAAATCACCCGGATGCTTTCGCAGAACCAGTATATCCTGCCGGGGGAGAACGGTTACTTCTTTTCGGCGAATGCGGAGAAGTTGCGCAACCTCTATTTTTCCACGATACACTTGATGGTGGGAGATGCCGAAAAGCTTCTGGTCAATCTTTCGGGGCGCGTCGAGCATATCCAGGACAAGCTGTCGAAGATGTGGTATCGGGAAAGCGCTCTCGATGCGGTTTCCAAGATCTTGCCGTCTCTCGAAGCGGCCCTCCGCGCAAGCGAGTACGCCTTGACTTCCCGTCTGCGCGCATCGCTCGCAAGCGTTGCCCGGAAACGCTTCATGGCGGAGTTCAAGGCTCCCCGCGAAAGGAAATGTTTCCCGTCTGCGCGTTCCTGCGCAAAGAACCTGGGCGCGAACAGTTCGAACATCGCCTACGAAAACGCTTTTCTCGCCTTTACGGACGACTTCTGCGACTATGCGGAAGGCGTCACGCTCTACATCGGGGAATGGTATTCGGAAAAATGGCTTTTGTACCTGCGCGGGTTTTCCCGCGGCCAGCTGGATCTCTTTACCCATAAAACCACGGAATAAAAATGAAAAAATCTCTTTGGACGTTGCTTGTTTCTTTAATCGGAGCGGTGGTTCTTGTCTCCGGGGCGTTCTATTTCGGCGCGCCTCTTTTCGGCTGGCTCATCATGATAGCCATCTTCGCCATCTATGCTCTCACCGCCTGGAATACGTTCCAGGCTATCTGCCGGATTGCCAGGGAACGCAATCTCGCTTCCAGATACGCATCTCTCTATGAATCGGGAAATTCTCCGTCGGATGCGGAAATCGAAGGCGCTGGAATCCTCAATGGGCGAATCCGGTTCCTGCGTTCGCTGTCTGCACGAAAAGTACTTTTCCAGGTTCAGGACTTGCCCTTTCTCAAGACGACCTGGGCCGCCGAGGAGGAAAGTTCCGTTCGGAGCGGGAGCGGAGTCGTGGTTCTGCTCGGTCTGATGGGAACATTTTTCGGCCTGATGCTTTCGATCAATGCGGCGGGAAGCGCCATCGATTCGAGCGCGACTTCCGAGACGACTCTCGGCATCATCCAAAATATCTTTTCGAGCATGAAGGGAATTTTCGGGTCGTCCCTTTGCGGTCTCTTTGCCGCGTTGATTCTGAATGCGATTCATTCCGTGTATTCGTCGGACAGGGAAGCCTGGATTTCCGAACTGGACCGTTTTACCTTGCTCTATCTCGTTCCGAAGAGCGGTTCTGCGGAAAGCGCTGTCGCGGGTGAAATCCGGGAACTTTCGCTTTCGCTGAAGGGCGCGGAAGATGTGCGAGCGTCCGAGTTCAGGGAAATGCTGAACGCTTCCAAGTCGGCGGACGAAAATCGCTTTGCCGAATTGAAGAAAGGCCTTTCCGAAATGCAAGCCTCCCTTGCCGGAAATATCCTGAAAATCGGCGAGGAGACGCTCCGGCGCCTTTCGGAATCGCAAAATGCCGCGCTCGACGGGATGCGGACCGTGGTGCGGAAAATGGCGGAGGATTTCTCGGAAGCCGGAAAGGGTGCGGCTTCGACTCTGCTTGAATCCGGGACCGCGGTGACGGAGAAACTCCGCGATTCGCTTTCTTCGGTGACCGGCGGACTTTCCGAGGAAATGCAGAAGCTTTCTTCGAGCGTCCGGTCGATTGAATCCGGCGTGGTGAATGGACTCGAAAAGGAAATTTCGAATCTTTCGACAAATATGGCAAGCTCGATTTCGAATCATCTAGACATCCAGATGGAAAATTCCGGCGAAAGGTGGAACCGCTTCATGGAGGCTCTCAAGGCTTCGACTGAAAAGGTCGCCGAGGCGGAACAGAAAGGTCTGGAAATCTTGCAAACCGTGGCCGAAAACGTCGCGTCCAAGGCGAACGAATCGACAGTCGGACTATCGGAAACCGTTTCGCGTGAAATCGAAAGCCTCTCGCAAAAGGTCCAGTCCTCGTTTGCGGAACTTTCGCGGTCTTCGGAATCCCTTGTCGCTTCGCAACAGTCGCTCATTTCTGGAATCGATTCCCGCGTGGCGAAGGAAAACGAATCCACGGAAGCGCTTTCTTCGAGCGTTGCCGAAGCGGCAAAGCTCATGCGTGTAAACCAGTCGGAACTTTCGGCGAACCTCGAAATGTTCGGCAAGGGAATCGAAGCGGTCCTTTCGAAGCTTTCCGGCGATGTCCCCGAACGGGAAAACGAACAGAATTTCATCGAACAGCTGAATTCCGCGCTCCAGTCGTTTGAAGAACGCTCCGGCGAAGTCCTTCTCGAAAACGCCCTGAAAACGCAGGAAATCCTGCTCGAAATCCTGGACCAGGTTCAGAAGGCTCCCGCAAAGCCGAAGGCGGAATAGTCCATGGCGAAACGTCGCGAAGAAAGTCATTGGCTTGTTTTTACGGACCTGACTGCCGGTCTCCTCTCGCTTTTCATTTTGGCGTTTGTCGCGATGACGACGATGAAGGAAAAGAAGGCGGAAGCGTTGACCCGGACGGAACAGGAAGTCGTGAGCTGCCAGGAGGAGATGCGCCGGGTCGCGAAGGAGCGGAACGCGCTTCTGTCGCAAAGCCTCAAATCTTCCCTCGAAAAGGGGATCATCGCTCTCGAAAACGGAAACATCCTGATCCAGGCTTCGTTTCTTTTTCCGCGGAACGGGGCTGACTTAACCGCCGAGGGAATTTCCTACATCAAGTCGATAGGCAAGGGCCTGCAGGATGTTCTCGATACGGGCGATGCAATAATGGTTTCCGGTTTTACGGACGATACCCCGACCAATTCCCCGACCTATACGAACTGGAATCTTTCGACGGAACGCGCGGTCAATGTGGTGAAGACGCTTATCGATCAGGGCTTTTCGCCTGAGCGGGTCTTCGCCGCGGGATTCGGGGAATTCCATCCGAGAGTGCCGAACACGAGCGAAGAGAACCGCCGGCTGAACCGTCGCGTGGAAATCGGAATTACGCCGATTCGCAAGTCGAGCGCCGAAACCGCCGGAGAAGCGAAGCGATGAGTGGGCCGCTTGATGCCGAATACGACTCGGTGAGAAACCGTGTCGATTCTCTCCGCAAGAAAGACCGCTTGCCGTTTTGGCGCTTAGCCTTTGCGGACTTTCTGCTTCTGCGGATTGCCGATTACCGGCTTCTTCACGAGGACGCCGAGGCGTCCGAAACGATTCGCCGCTTGAACCGCTGGGTGGATTTGCACGAAAGGGAACTTTCCCTGTCGGAAAAACCGCAAAATTCCAAGGTTCCGCTCTGGAACAGGGAATCCCTGAAAAAGGAAACCACCGAATTCCAGAAGAAGCTTTCGTCAAAAAAATATCTGATTCCCGTTGCGGAACGCATCTCTTTTACTAGCGGCATCGAAAAAGCGCAAAGGCTCGTCGAGGAAGGCTCTTTCGATCTCGCCTATTCCGAACTGTTTGCGCTTCGCTCGCAACTGGTTTCCCGCCTGCACCGCTCTTACCGGGCTCGTTCCGCCATGATGCTTTACAGCACTCACCAGGTCGGTTTTGGGCATTCGCCGGCGGGAACGGTTGTGGGACCTTACAATGCGGAGCATACCCTGGAAAACGCTCTTTCCCTTGTCGGGGAACGCGACGCCATTTGGGTGGAAGATTTCTTGGAACTCTATGACGGCATTTCAAAAATCACGGAACGCCTTGCTCCGCTAGAACGCAAACGCCGTTGATCTTATATACCCTGTGGGGGTATTTTTTGTATATTGATAGCAAAAGTCGCTTTTCGGGTCGGATGGCGACGAAAGAGGTTTCGCTATGGTAAAAAAGGCTTGCGATTGCAAGGATTGCAAAATAAAGCATCGCGATGAAACGGAAATCCGGCAGATGGTTTCCCGCTTGAACCGGATTGAGGGCCAGATTAAGGGTATCCGGGGAATGCTCGAAAAGGATGCCTATTGCACGGACATCTTAATTCAGGTTTCGGCGGTGAACGCAGCGCTCAACGCTTTTAACAAGATGCTTCTCTCGAACCATATTCGGACTTGTGTCGCAAAGCATGTGCGGGAAGGCGACGATTCGGTCATCGACGAGCTTGTCGAAATCCTTCCCAAACTGATGAAATAAAAACAAGGAGTTCCCAAGTGTTAAATGTTGTCATTGTCCTGCTTATCCTCGCGGCGATCGTTTTCGCTGTCCGTTCATCGATTCTGCATTTCAAGGGACAGGGCGCCTGTTGTGGCGGCGGAAGCGGAGAGGCGAAGCCTTTGGAAAAGACGCTCGAAGGAAAGGTCGTTTGCGAAAAGACGGCTGCCGTCGAAGGGATGGTCTGCAAGAGTTGCGCGGCCCATGTGCAGAACGCGTTGAACGCCTTGGATGGCGTCTCCGCTAGGGTGAACCTGAAAAAGGCCGAAGTCCAGATCCTCGCTGTCCGTGATGTTTCGAACGAAGAAATTCGGAAGGCCGTTTCCGATGCGGGCTATGGCGTCGGGAAAATAATCGACCGTTAAACTCTCGGAGAAAAGATGGAAAAGTTTCGCGTCATCGGAATGTCGTGTGCCGCCTGTGTCGCCCGTGTCGAGAAATCTGTCCGAGTGGTTCCCGGCGTGGCGTCTTGTTCGGCGAGCCTTCTTACGAACAGTCTGCTCGTGGAAGGAAACTTTGAAACCTCGGATGTTGTACGTGCCATTGAAAAGGCCGGCTACGGAGCGTCTCCATGGAATAGCGATTTCTCGGCGAGCGAAGCGGAAGTGGACAAGCTTACGGACAGGACTTCGCCTCTTTTGTGGAAACGCTTTTTCTCTTCGGTTGCCTTTCTCCTGGTTCTGCTTTACTTCAGCATGGCGAATCCGCTTTTGGGCTTGCCGCTTCCGGCCTGCTTTGCTCGGTACGCGCTTTTGAACGGTTTCGTGCAGATGGCGCTCGCTCTAATCGTTCTTTTCGTCAACCGAAAATTTTTCGTGAGCGGATTCCGGGCGCTTTTCCACGGTGGACCGAACATGGATACGCTGGTCTCCCTCGGAGCCGGTGCTTCGTTTGTGTACAGCTTTGCGATGCTTTTCTTTTCGGACGGGAAGTCTCTTTATTTTGAAACGTCGGCGATGATTGTCACGCTGATTACCCTCGGAAAATGCCTGGAATCGATGTCAAAAGGGCGCACAACGGATGCGCTCAAAAGCCTGCTGAAGCTCGCGCCCAAGACGGCGAACGTTATTCGGGACGGAAGCGAAATCGTGGTGGAGGCTTCCCAGGTAAAGGTGGGAGATGTCTTTATCGTAAAGCCCGGAGAAAGCGTTCCCGTCGATGGCGTGGTTTTGGAAGGCGCTTCTGCGGTCGATGAATCCGCTCTTTCCGGCGAGAGCCTTCCTGTCGATAAGGAAGTGAATTCATTTGTCAGCGCGGCGACGCTTAACCAGAACGGTTCCTTGAAATGTCGGGCGCTTCGGGTCGGACGCGATACGGCGCTTTCTAAAATTATCCAGATGGTGAGCGAAGCTTCGGCGACAAAGGCTCCGATCGAAAAAATTGCGGACCGGGTCTCGGGCGTTTTCGTGCCTGCGGTCATTCTCGTTGCGCTGGTGACATTTTCTGTCTGGAAATTTTTGGGGGCGGACTTTTCGTTTGCGCTTTCCCATGCGATTGCGGTCCTTGTCGTGAGCTGTCCGTGTGCGCTCGGCCTTGCGACGCCTGTCGCCATCATGGTCGGAATGGGAAAGGGGGCGAAAAACGGAATCCTGTTCAAGACGGGAACCGCCTTGGAAGAGACCGGGCGGATTCGGGTTGTCGCCTTGGACAAGACGGGAACGATTACACGGGGAAAGCCTGTCGTGACGGATATCCTTCCGAACGGAATGTCTCCGGAAAACTTTTTGGAACTAGCCGCTTCGCTTGAAGTACGGAGCGAACATCCGCTGTCGAAAGCGATCCTCGCTAAAGCGGAAGAACTTTCCGTCAAAATCGTGGAACCGGAATCTTTCACGGCAAAGTCCGGCTTGGGCGTCGAAGCTCTTGTCGCGGGCCGAAAGGCTTTTGCCGGCAATCTGGACTTTATCCGCACCAAGGTTCCTATCGATTCTTCCGTAGAAAGTACGCTTTCAAAACTCGCCGACGAAGGAAAGACCCCGATTCTCTTTGCGGACGAAAAGATTTTCCTCGGAAGCATCGCCGTTGCGGATGAACTGAAAGAGGACAGCGCAGCCTCGATTTCCGAATTGAGAAAGATGGGAATCTACACGGTCATGCTTTCGGGGGACAACCGGAGAACCGCTTCGGCTGTCGCGCAAAAGGCTCGGGTCGATGAAGTTGTCGCCGGAATCCTTCCGGGAGAGAAGGCAAGTGAAATCCGACGGTTGCAGCAGCGTGGGAAGATAGCGATGGTCGGGGACGGCATCAACGATGCGCCTGCGCTCGCCCAGGCAAATGTCGGCATGGCGATCGGTGCGGGAACGGATGTGGCGGTTGAAACTGCGGATGTCGTGCTTGTGAACAGCAGTCTGGAAGATGTCTGCGCCGCGATCCGCTTAAGTCGAGCGACCCTTTGGAACATCCGGGAGAACCTTTTCTGGGCATTCTTCTACAACGTCGCCCTGATGCCGCTTGCCGCCGGAGCGTATTACGCGATCAACGGCTGGTCCATGCATCCGGTCCTCGGCGCTTGCGCCATGAGTCTTTCGAGTTTCTGCGTCGTGATGAACGCGCTCCGGCTAAATTTCAAACAGATCCGGCCGGGACGCAAGGAGTACAAAATGGAAAAGATAACGAAGAACATTCGGGTTGAAGGGATGATGTGCGCACACTGCGAAGCCCATGTCCGCGAAGCGTTGCTTGCGATTCTTGGAATCGAGAAAGCCGAAGCGGATCACGAAAAAAATTGCGTAAAAATCGAGTGCTCGGAAATGCCGTCCGAGGAATCCCTGAAAGCGGCAATCCAAAAGGCCGGCTATACGTACAAAGGTTAAAAAAACGCCCGAATCCTTCGGGCGTTTCCATTTTGACGATTACTTTTTCTTCCTTTCTTTTGCGAGGATTTTTTCCGCTTTGCGGAATTCTTCCTTGACGGAAGTTGCACCGGTTCCGCCTTCGATGTTTCTACGCGAAACGGAGTAGGCGAAAGTCAGTTTCTTTTTGACGCCTTTCGGGTCGGGAACGCCTTTGCTCGCCCATTCCTCGTCGGAAAGGTCGGTGAACTGTTCGCCTAGCCTTGCCGCTTCGCCGACGAGGCTTCCGACGATCCGGTGCGCATCGCGGAAGGGAATCCCGTCTTCGACCAGGATGTCGGCGAGGTCCGTCGCGAGGAGCGCAGGGAGCATCTTGCTTTCCATCTTGTCAAAGTTCCATTTGGCGCTTTCGATGGCCTCTTTCATGACGCGGAGGATGACCTTTGCCGTGTGGACGCTGTCGAAGACGGGCTGCTTGTCTTCCTGCAGGTCGCGGCTGTAGGAAAGCGGTGCGCCCTTGACCAGGGTAAACATCGCACTGAAATTTCCGAGCATCCGACCGGACTTTCCGCGGATGAGTTCCATCGAATCGGGATTCTTCTTTTGCGGCATCATCGAGGAACCGCTCGAAAACGCGTCGGACAGGGTGAGGTAGCCGAATTCGCTCGAACTCCAGATGACAAAATCTTCGGCGTAACGGCTGAGCGTGCTTGCGATAATCGAAAGATCGCTCAGGAATTCAATCGCCATGTCGCGGTGGCTGACTGCGTCGATGCTGTTTGCACTCGGGCGTTCAAAGCCGAGTTCCTTGGCGACGAGCATCCGGTGGTAGGGAAATGCGGACCCGGCCATCGCACCGCTTCCGAGCGGGAGTTCCACATGCAGGGCGAGAAAATTTTCGAGCCTTTTGGAGTCGCGGGAAAGCGCAAAGAAAAGACTCATCAGGTAATGGCTGAAGAGAATCGGCTGCGCCTGCTGCAGGTGCGTGTAGCCGGGCATCAGCTTTCCGAAATTCTTTTTCGCAACCGCCAGGACGGTCGTTTGAAGATCGATGACGAGCTTTCGGATTTCTTCGGCGCGGTGGCGCATGTAGAGCTTGAAGTCCGTGGAAACCTGGTCGTTGCGGCTTCTTCCCGTGTGGATTTTTTTTCCGAGGTCTCCGATGCGTTCCGTGAGGACTCGTTCCACGGCCATGTGAACGTCTTCGTCCGTGGGGAGCCAAAGGCTTTTGCCGTTGTGGACATCTTCGAGAATGCCCAGAAGCCCCTTGCGGATTTTCGCATAGTCCGCCTTGCTCAGAACGCCTGATTCCACAAGCCCCTTGCCGTGTCCGAGTGAACCCTGGATATCTTCTTCCAGAAGTTCCTTGTCGAAATCGAGGCTAAAGCTAAGGTCGATCATGCTCTGGGCCATGCCGCAGTCGAAGCGACCGTCCCACATCATTTTTTTGCCAGTCTTTTTGGCCATGGAAAATCCTCGTTTTTGTGCACTGCAAAGACGCGAATTCAACCTGTCAATGCAACAGAATGTTGAACTTGTGTAAAATATACTCCTTCGGTGTCATGTAGTCAAGCCGCTTTCTGGGCCTGTTGTTCAGCTTTTCCTCGATTCTCCTGACGTCCTCCGGAGTGACGTTCCCGAAATCCGTCCCCTTTGGCAGATATTGCCGTACGAGCCCGTTCATGTTCTCGTTTGCGCCCCTGTCGCAGGAGCGGTAGGGCCGGGCGAAAAAGAATCCCACATCCAGTTCCCTTGCGATTTTCTCGTGGCAGGCGAATTCCTTTCCGTTGTCCGAGGTTATCGTGTGCAGGACGCCGAGCTTCTTCAGGGGCCGGAGCGCGGCGACGGCCGCGTCCGCAAGCTCCTCCGCGTTCTTGCCGCCGAGCTTCCGAATCCACAAAAACATCCCTGCGCGATCGTTTATCGTGAGCAGGGCCCCCTTCCTGTTCTTGCCGATTACCGTATCGATTTCAAGGTCCCCGAAGCGTTCTTTCCGATAGACTTCCGGCGGACGCAGCTCTATGCCTTTCCGGTTGCGGATTCGCCCCCTGCGCTCGTTCCTGCGGCCCCGGGAACCCTTCTTCTTGCAGTTGTGGCGCAGATGCCTGTACAGGTCGTCCCCGCGGAGCTTCCGCTCCCAGACATACCGGTATATGCGCTCCGCGCTTGGCGCGGGCCTTCCCAGCCTTCGAAGGCGTCCGCAAACCTGGTCGGGGCTGAAATCCTGGCGCAACATGGCACGGACTTCGTCCCAGGTCCGCTGGCCGTATTTGCAATGCCTGTGGCCTTCGTGCCGCCTCGCCGTCGCCAGCCGTTCTGCCGTATCGCTGCGGTAATTGCCGTTGACGGAGTTTCGCCTGAGCTCCCTGTAGACCGTACTGCGGTCAACCCCGAGGAGTTTCGCCATCTCGGATTTGCTCTTGTTGGCCTGCAGGGACTTGAAAATAAAGTATCTTTGGTTTTCGTCTAGATGTTCCATATGCAACTTTTGGTGGTTCGAAAGTGCAAGGTAGAAACTTTAGACGGCCACCCTCGCGGGAGGCTTTTTCGTTTTTACGGGACTGTCGAATCACTGCCGTGTTGCATTGACGACTTGAAACCGCCTATTGTTTCTACAATGCAACCGGAGTATCGTGCACGTCTGACATCAAAGGAATATTCATGCCCGCCACACAGGTGCATCGCTCTGAATCTTAGCGAACGTGGTTCTTCTCTAGTATGGGCTGGGTTTGTAGGATCTCGGTCAAAAACGTTTAGCTTTACGTAAACACCGGTCGGGTCTATAACCATTGGAAAGTTTTTCAAAAAAGCCTCTACGGCATCAACAAGAGTCTTTTCTGTCTTTTGGGGGAGTATAGGTGCTACGAGGGAGTCTGCTGGAATGAATTGCTTAATGGATTTTAGCTGAAACCCGTTTTTTACAGCCTCCCAGGAACTGCATGGCGTTTTTTGCGTCTGTATCGGTTTTGGGGCTTTGAGTGTCTTGGTCCCGCTTGGACGGCGCAGTCTGGCAAGCATTTCATTGAATCTTTTATCGGTTCCCATCGACATCCTCGGTCGCATAATCAAAAAGATTTGCATAAGAATTGATATTGGGAACGCCGCCAAGGCGACCGTCAAGATACAGTTGTGGTAACTTGCGATCTTTTCGGATTTTGGTATCGTTTAAAACAAACTCATCTAAAGAGGAAAGCTTTGTCGAACCGGTTTCTGCATCGCGTTCTGCAATCCAGATCTCGTCTCGACGCAGTACATCTTGATCCATTTGCTCTATATCGTGGTTTGTTAATATCAGCTGGGATCGGGTGTCTTGATTTCTTGTTTCTAAGAAAGATGCCAACAGTTGTTTAACCAGGTTTGTGTGGAGACTGCGGTCTAGTTCGTCGATTACATAGCAACAATCGGAACCGATAGAGACAAGGTCGTTAAATGCCGGGAAAAGGTGCAGGCATCGCCTGGTTCCATCGGAATTTTCCGCTATTTCAAAGGGGACTAAATTACCTTTCAAGTCTCGATGGTACGAAACCATCTTTTGGCATTTGAGGTCTTTGTTCGCATTTAATTCAAATTTATAAAAATCGTCTCTTGAGCCGGTTGCCAGAATATTGATTACTCCGGAATTTAGGGCCGACGAAATGTCGTTTAACATTTCCTTTGGAAAAAAATTCACGTAATCGTCGAAAGGCTTGAAATCAATTCTTTCGATGCTTGTGTCCAGCTTATGCAAGAAAGAGGACAGTCTGTTTGTTGGCATGCTCCTATCGGTAAAATTAATGAGCTTGCTGGATGGCTTTAGAATGACAAGCTTGAAGCGAAACCATGAATAGATTTTCTTAAGTTCTTCAAGTCCCTGTACATTGATGCTTTGCGCGTAAGAGATCGCCAGTTTTTGCTTGATAACGCTTTGGAAGGCAAGGCGTGTCGCTTTGGGGATGTCTTTATCCAAAATACGGATCGAACCATCGCTCATTCGTTCAAAGATGGGCTTCATCTTGCGACCTCGGGCTTTTTCAAGCTTTTCGCTCGTAACAAGTCCGTTATGGTTTAACGAAAATGCATAATGATACCACAGATCATCTACCGTAAAGGAAAATTCAAAGCAACTGTCTTTGTTCTTATATTCGGGATCAAGTCTAAATGAATCTACGACTTCATTACGGAAAGAATCAAAATTGGTCGAGAAAATTTTTCTTACGGCAAATTCGATTGCCTTGACAAGATTCGACTTTCCTGCGGCATTGGAACCAAAAACAACGGAAATTGGCAAAACATTCAGTTTGTATTCCGGCAAATACTGGATATGATTTGCGTGCTGCTTTTCCTTGGTGGCGACAAGGGAAATAGAAGTCGGTTCTTTGAATGATTTCCAGTTAGATACAGAAAAACTCAAAAGCATGGTATCTCCGGTGAGTTTTTAGAAAATAGCATTGTTTAATATAAAATTCAATGCTTTGTGAGAAAAAATCTCACGAAACTATGAATTTTGCAATGTTTTCTAGGAGAATTTGTGCTTACTTGACTCTTTCCCAATAGATTTTCTCACCAAATATTTCGCAGTACATTTGGTTTTTGCCATGCATGTAATAGACGACCGAGATTCCTAGCGTTCCGGTGACTAAAACCTTATCGCCATCGACTTCATACTTGACATCTTCGGCCATGCCGCAGGAATATTCCTTCGATGAGGTAAATTCGACTTCATCACAGCCGATTTGTTTGAGTATTTCTGCTCCGGATGTAGCTTTCCATTTTCCGATAATGGGATTGCCGCATGCTGTCAGTGTCAATGCTGTTGCGCAGAGCAAGATCGTTTTAATTATCTTCATGGTTCCTCCGTTTCCCTTTTTGCTGTTTGCTCTCCGCTCATGAGCTTTGGCAGAAGAGTGTCGCGGAGCTTTACTAATCTTTGATTTTCTTCTATGCTGTTTGCCATTTGCTTGATGATTGATTCGCTCATTTTGGCAAAATGGTTTAATGAGGAAAGGTTCTTGGGCAAAGAGATTTCGTACTCAGGAAGAGCTTTTTTACTCATGTGGAGAACGGTGGTTCCGTTCACGTAGCCTAAACAGTGTTTTTTGAACCGTTCGGTGCGCAATAAGGCCGCGAGCAAAAATGGAGAAATATCATCCTTGGCGACAACTTTGACCAAATCCATAGACATCGTTAATTTGTCATATTCGCATTTTGAAAGAATGACTTCAGCATTTCCGATAACTTCGGCATTCTGAGTTAGATCGGTATGTGCAACGAGAATGTCAAATACGTCAACGAATTGATTCTCTTTGATTTTATCGGAAGGTTGAACGTCTTTGAATCCGTCTAATTTGAAACCGCCATTGCGTTCGAAGTTTTTGATTGTCGCCATTCCGATGTTGGATTCAACTAATTCAGACCCTTTATAAGCGTAACCGGAAATGAAATCGGCGAGTTCAGATAGTTTGTATGTATGCCACTCCCCCGGCATCACGCCGCCAAACGGCGCGAAATCGACGAACCAGTTTTTGAACAGAGCCTGCGCCTGTTCCTCCAGGTTCTTGTTTATCGCATTGTTGAGTTCTATCTTGTCGTCAAGGCTCCCGAGGATTTCCGCGATGCGCTTCTGTTCCGCGAGAGGGGGAAGCTTGATTGGCAGATTTTCAATATCCGACGGTTTGATTGCCGGATACGCCGACGTTGACTGTTCCGCAACCGCATGGAGAGTGACTGTATTTTTCTCCTGGGTCAAACTGTAATAGACAAAATCCGGATTTGCCTTGGATTCATCTACATCTAGAACGGAAAAGCCCGTCGAGACGAGAAAATTTTCCGGAATGTTCTTGATGATTCCGAAATGTTTCTGGTTCGGTCTGACCGTCGAATAAATAATGCTGTTCTTGCGGACTTTTCTTCTCGCCCGGCTCGGCAAGTCTTCTTTCATCAGGTCGATGAACAGGATTTTCGATATCCTGTTTTCCGTGATGTTTCCCGTGTCAAGATAGTTCGCAAATTTCCAGTTGTCCTTCGGCGAATAAGTTGACTGATTCGACCTTGCAATTTCACCCAGCTTGACTTCTTTCCATTCGCTCATACAATTCCAAAAATACTATTTTCACGCCGCCGTTCCTGAATTTCAGTATCTTCCCCTGCCATTATCCGGCTTCGTTCCGTATAGCCCATTTTTGTTCCTTTTTCCCAATGCTATAAAAACTGCGCGAAATATACGGGGAACATCTGGATTGCTCCGTCCGCTTGCGTATCCTTGGTGTGCAGCAGATAGCACGTTTTGATGCGGTCAGAAAACTTTTGGCGGAATGCATCCAAAGAGGCGTGGACATTGTAGCCAGATGACTTGACTTCGATTGGGCAAATCTTGTTCCCGCGGGAAAGAAGAAAGTCGATTTCGTATCTCTTGGTGCTGTTAGGCTTGGGAAAAGTGTAGTAAAAGAGCTCCGTTCCCTTTGTGCGCAATATCTGGGCAATGGCGTTTTCGTAAACGTATCCGAGATTGGCGTTTAGACTGTCGCTCAGGAGCTTTTGATAAATGATGTTTTCTGTAAACGCTTTATCCTTGAAGGCTAGTGTAACGAATAGTCCCGTGTCTTCGAGGAACAGCTTGAACTTGGAAATGGCCTTATGAAGCGAAAAGCCGGCGCTCGGGTCGTTTGCATGGTAGGCCATGGAGACTGTCATGGAATCCTTCATGTCCATGAGGATTTCTTCGATAGAAGCAAGATGGTTGTTACCTAGTACCGATGAAATCTGGTATCTGGAGACATTGGCGCTTAGCATGGCGGGGATATTGTTGAACAGGTGCGACGCTTTTCCTGTCGGGTCGATTCGCCTAAAGTCGTCTTCGTACAGTTCGATAATCTCCCGCTTGACGGCGTCCACGGTGGTAAAGTCGTTGTTTTCGATGTAGGCGTTTAGGGCTTGCGGCATTCCGCCAATGAGCATGTAGAGCTTAAAGTTGCGCATCAGCTTGCGGTGTACAGCGTTTCCCGCGGGCCTTTTCTTTTTGAACAATTCCTGCATGAACGGCAGGGAAACTTGAATAAAAATACCAAATTTGTTTGGCTAAAAATGAATAAAAATACCGATTTTGAAGTTTTCGCTTAGAGTTTGCGTTTCTTTCCGCACTTTTTCTCAATGCGGATGTTCGCTCGAGCCGGGGACTGACATCCTAGTGAGCCGGAGATGCCGATTCACTCCCTATCCCTTACATCTTGAATCCTAGTCCCTCCAGGTTTTTCTTGATTTGTTTTTCGAGTTCGTGGCTCTTGGTGAACATCTGGGAGAGTTCGGTGGTGAGGCGGGTCATTTTCTCTTCGAAGGGTTCGTCGTCTTCTTCGGCGTCGGCTATACCTACGTAGCGGCCGGGGGTCAGTATGTAGTCTTGCTTCGCGATGTCTTCGGTTTTCACCACGGCGCAGAATCCCTTTTCGTCTTCCAGCTTGCCGGCCTCGAACTTCACGAACGCGTCCGAGAGTTTCTGGATGTCTTCGTCGCTAAGGTCGCGGTGCTTGCGATCTACCATGTGGCCCATGTTGCGGGCATCGACAAAGAGCGTCTTGCCGCGCTGCTTTTTGTTTCTTGCGAGGAACCAGAGGGTCACGGGGATGGTCACGCTGTAAAAGAGCTGGGTGGGCATGGCCACGATGCCTTCGACAAGGTCCGCCTCGATGATGTTCTTGCGGATGTCGTCTTCGCCGCCGGTGCTGGTGCTGAGCGCGTCGTTGGCGAGCACGAGGCCGATTTTGCCGTTCGGGGCGAGGTGGTGGATCATGTGCTCGATCCAGGCGTAGTTCGCGTTGCTTGCGGGCGGGAGGCCATATTTCCAGCGCACGTCGTCCTTCAGCGCTTCCTGTCCCCAGGGGTGGTAGTTGAACGGCGGGTTCGCCAAAATGAAGTCCGCTTTCAGGGTGGGGTGCAGGTCGTTTGCGAAGGTGTCCGCCTGGTAGGGACCGAAGTTCGCGTCGATGCCGCGGATGGCCATGTTCATCTTCGCCATTTTCCAGGTGTCGGCGTTTGCCTCTTGCCCGTAAACGGAGATGGCCCCGCGCTTGTGGCTGTGGGCCTCGATAAACTTGGCGCTCTGCACGAACATGCCGCCCGAACCGCAGGCGGGGTCGTACACGCGGCAGTTCTCGTAGGGCTTGAGGATTTCGACCAGGGTGCGCACGATGCACGAGGGCGTGTAGAATTCGCCGCCCTTCTGCCCTTCGACCGCTGCGAATTGCGCGATGCAATATTCGTAGGCGCGGCCAAGCAGGTCCTTGCTCTCTTCCACGTCGCTCATGTCGATGTTGTTCGTGAAGATGTCCACCACGTCGCCCAAAACCTTCTTGTCCAAATCGGGGTTCGCGTAGTTCTTGGGGAGCACATTCTTGAGCGTCTTGTTTTCGGTTTCGATGAGCTGCATCGCGTTGTCTATCACCATACCGATTTCGGGCTTGTGGGCGTTTGCCGCGATGTGTTCCCAGCGGGCCTCCGACGGCACAAAGAACACGTTCTCTTCCATGTAGGCGTCACGGTCGTTTTCGAATCCGTCACCCTCTTCTACCAGAGTCTTGTAGCGGCGATCGAACGCACACGAAATGTAGCGCAAAAAGATAAGCCCGATAATCACCTTGCGGTATTCCGCGGCGGGGATATGTCCCCACAGGACGCAAGCCGCGTCCCAAATCTGCTTTTCGAATCCGATATTCGCTTGAGTCGTCTTTTTGGAAGGTTTTGCCATAAAAAATTCCTGATTTATTGGGGAAAGATAAAAAATGGACGGGAAACCGCGTTGAAATTTTAAATTTAACGCCAAATCGAGGTGCTTATGATTGACGAACGTTCTACACTTGTTTACGTTAGCGGCCAAGGCCGGGTTGAACAGCCGAAATTGCGTCCCGAGCGTCCGAAAACCGACGGCGTGGTGCGCATCGAGCTGAAGCGTCTCGGCGGGAACAAGATGGCGAGCGTCATCTCCGGGCTGGATTTGGATGAAGGCCCGCTTGCGGAACTCGGGCGGGAACTCAAGCGCAAATGCGGTACCGGCGGAACCGTGAAGGATTTCAGGATTGAAATCCAGGGCGACAAACGGAATGTTTTAAAGGCGGAACTCGAAAGGCGCGGCTTCCGGGTGAAGCTTGCCGGCGGGTAGCTTTTGACCGGCCGTTATCGGGCCTAGCTAGGCAAGCTCGATATCTGTCATTGCCGGGCGTGACCCGGCAATCTAAAATAAAAAAGACCTCGCCAAGCGAAGTCTTTTTTACTGCCTCAACTGGACTCGAACCAGTGACAACCTGATTAACAGTCAGGGGCTCTACCAACTGAGCTATGAGGCATTGGAGTGACCCAAATATATAAAAGCAAAAATTTCTTGTCAAGGGTTCTCTGCGGATTTTTTTTGCCTTTCCCGCGCTTTTTCGCGGGCGGTCTTGCCGATGATGTTCAGGTTCTTCCACCGGACGAGTTTGACCCGGTTCCCGTTTTCGTCGTAAACGGCGATGTCCTTGGTGTTTACCGCCTGGATGAGAGCCTGCATTTTGGAAACGGCTTCCTGGACGGTCTCGATGAGCTCCTTTTCGGCGAGCAGGCTTTTTCCGGCTTCGCTGCTTTCGACGGCCCGAACCAGTGAATCGATTCTTGAAATGCCTTGCGAAAGATTCTCTAGACCGGATTTGGCGGATTCGATGGAACTTTTCGCCTGGACGTTGACGGTGTGGAAAACGGAATCCGCGGTGTTCGCCGTCCTTTCGATTGTTTCGGATGCGACGGTTGCCTGGTCGAGAACCCCTCGCAATTTTTCATCCCCGAATTCCGCTGTCGTTTCGAGATTTTCCAGGAGGGATTCGAGCGCCTGTTCGGCTTCGTTGAACTTTTGAACGACGCCCGGTGTGGAATCCGTGCCGGAGAGAATCGCTTCGACGATTTTCTGCATGTTGATGGCCTGGTCGCGGATGTCCGAAATAAAGCGCAGCGATTCCGTAATGCCCGGGACGAATTCCCCGCGGAAAACATAGTCTTTGGGGAGGGCTTCTCCGGTTCGAGGACGGATAAGCTCGATCCGGCGCCCGCCCATCAGCGCGAAGGCCGCGTTGCGGAAGCGGGTCCCTTCGCGGAGGGTTACCGGTTCGTCAAAGACGACCGTGACGCGCGATCTGTCGCCGAGCCATTCGACGCTTCCGATATGGCCGATTTCATAGCCGCTTTCGGTGACCGGATCTTCGGGGGAGAGCGCTCCTAGTTCGTCGAAGTCGATGACAGCCTGCGAGGATGTCTCGCGGTGGGCGTGCCACATCCCGATACCTACGCCGGTAATCATGCAGATGATTGCACCGAAGGAAATGTAGCCGAACGCCTTGTCTGAAATTTTCATACAGGATGAATATAAATTTTTGAAGGCTGCCTGGGATTGTCTAGGTCTCGACATTTATCGGGTATTGTCATCACCTTGCCGCGACGCGGTTTCGTCCGCCTTTTTTCGCATCGTAAAGCGCCCTGTCCAGTCGCTGGAGAAGACTCTGGAACGTATCGTGTGCCTTGGCGTCGGTGATTCCGATGCTTATCGTCAGATGGCTTAGCGGGGAAAAATCCGCGGTCTCGACTTGGCTCCGGATGCGTTCCGCGAGGATCTTCGCCCCGTTCAGATTTGTATTGGACATGATACAGACAAATTCTTCGCCGCCCCAGCGCCCGAGTACGTCGCACGAACGAATGGATGCGCTGATGATATCCGACAGCTTGGAAAGGACGTGGTCGCCGACATCGTGTCCGAACGTATCGTTAACTTTCTTGAAAAAGTCGATGTCGTACATGAGCACGGAAAAGTCTCCGTCTGCGCGTCGCTTTCCCAGCTCGTATTCCAGAATCTCGTTGAGTTTTCGGCGGTTGAACAGGTGTGTCAGCTGGTCGTGTTCCGCTAAGTCGGAAAGCTGGCGGATGGTCGTGTTCAGGTCTTCGGTCGTCGCTTCGAGAAAGGTGACCAGCCTGTTCAAAAGGGGGATGTTCCTTTTCTTCGCATCGAGCTTCTTGTCGATGACGGGATGCGGAATGTGGGCGAGGTCGGGTTTGCGTTCCCGGAATGCGATGGCGACGATGGACGAGTTGAGAACTCCGCCGCCGTCCTTCGTGAACAGGATTTCTCCGCTGCCGTAGCTTGTGCAGGGTTCCGGGACTATCCTTGAAAAATAGCCTAGTTCGCGATCCGCGTTCCTGTTTCCCATAAAGATCTGTCGATTGACGCAGGCGTAGAGGAGGATGGCTTCGGGCTGGAACCTGGCGATGGCGTTTACCGTGGAGAGCGTTTCGCGGAGAAGATATTCCGGTTTCGAATAGGAAAGGAAGACCTTGCTTCCGACCTTGATCTCGGTTGAAAATGCGATTTTCCCGTCTTCCGTGTAGCGAATTGGGAGCTTGGCTAGCAGCATGTTGCCGTTTTTCGTGAGCAGCGGAAAGGCGCTGGCGTCGGCGTTAAAGAAATGGTTGAACCGGACTGCCAGATATTTTTCGTAGAGGCGGGAAATGGGGGAGTTGTCTATCGAGGAAACGAATCCGTTTGCATCGCTCTCCGTTATGACGTGTTCGCGTCCTAGAGGCTTCCAGCCGAGACTGTAGCGGGTTTCGATTTCGAGTTCCTTTCCGCGGAAAGTGACGAGGAGAATCCCCTTGTCGTAAATGTCCTTGGCGGTAAAGACTTTGGATTCGTCCTTGGCGAGGGTCGGTGTACCGGCCAGCGCTCCGAATATGGGAATGTTCGGGTGATGAAGCCTCAGTTCCTTTAGGAGCGGGGTGGGGCAGAGCATGGCGCAGCTCGAAAGGCAGAGAATTCCCTTGAGGTCCGGCAGGCTTTGAAATTCGTGCGCAAAGGTTGTCCCGAGGACCGTCAGGTTCTTGCCGTGGCAATCCGCTTCAAAGATGTCAACGGAAGACGAGGAGAAGAGCAGGAGCGAAAGGCGCGTGTGTTTCTGGGATTGGATCGTCTTGCCGAGTTGCCCAAATGTCGTCATGCCGACGGCTTTCGTTCCGGGAAGCGCTTTCCGGATGGCTCCGATTTCCGCTTCCAGAAAGTCCTTTCGGCAAATCGGTTCGTAAACGATCAGGAGCCTTTCCCTGGCGGCGCGATAGTCTGGGCTTTTCGCGATGGCGGAGAGTGTCGCGTCCAAGGTGTTTCCGGTGATTTCGTAGGAGTGCTGGATCATTGGACTTAAAATAATCTCCTTTTTCGGAAAGGAAACGGGGCGCGGAAAAGTATTTGCGCCCGGTCACGATTTCTTTTGGAATTATGGCGAATTTCGGGTGTTTATCGCATAAATTGTTTTATATTTAATACATCAAATTTTTCAAAGGACATAAAATGGCAAAAGTTGCTAAGAATTCCAAGAAAAAGGTCGTTCTCGCCTATAGCGGCGGACTGGATACATCCGTAATCATCCCCTGGCTGAAGGAAAACTATGACTGCGAAGTCATCGCCTTTGCCGCGGATCTGGGCCAGAACGATTTCCCGAGCGAAGAAGCCCTCGAAAAGAAGGCTCTGGCGACGGGCGCTTCGAAGTGCTACGTGCTCGACCTGAAAAAGGAATTTCTGGAAGACTATGTCTGGCCGACGGTCCGCGCCGGGGCGAAGTACGAAGGTACCTACTTGCTGGGGACCTCCTTTGCGCGTCCGCTGATTGCGAAGTACCAGGTGAAAATCGCCCAGATGGAAGGCGCCTACGCGGTCGCCCACGGGGCGACGGGCAAGGGAAACGACCAGGTCCGCTTTGAACTGACTTACGCTGCGCTGGATCCGTCCCTCACGGTAATCGCTCCGTGGAAAGATCCGAAATGGGAATTCCACGACCGCGAAGGCATGATCGACTATCTCGATGCCCACGAAATCCCGCACACCGGTATTTCCAAGAAGAAGATCTATTCCGAGGACGGAAACCTCTGGCACCTTTCCCACGAAGGCGGCATCCTGGAAGAACCGGACAAGGAACACAAGTACGACATGCTCAAGCACACGAAGACCTACGAAAAGGCTCCGAACAAGCCGGGCTATGTCACGATTTCCTTTGAAAAGGGAACTCCGGTCGCTCTCGACGGCAAGAAGATGGGCGCGGTGGAACTCCTCGAAAAGCTGAACGCGCTTGGCGGAGAACACGCTTGCGGCCTGATCGATATCGTCGAAGACCGCCTGGTCGGCCTCAAGAGCCGCGGCGTCTATGAAACTCCGGGTGGAACCTTGCTCTACAAGGCGCACGAATGTCTGGAACAGCTCGTTCTCGACAAGGAGACGATGTTCGAGAAGCAGAAGATGGCGATGACTTATGCGAACTTAGTCTATAACGGCGAATGGTTCACCCCGCTCCGCCAGGCGATGGACGCATTTATCGCGGAAACCCAGAAGGTGGTGACCGGCGATGTCCGCCTGAAGCTCTACAAGGGAAATGTCATCCCGGCGGGCATGAAGAGCCCTTACAGCCTCTACGACATGGATCTCGGCGGTTTCTCCGACGTGGAAATGTATGACCAGAAGGACGCTTCGGGATTTATCCGCTGCTTCGGCCTTCCGCTGAAAACGCGCGCCCTTTTGCTCGGCAAGAAGACGAATGTCGATTTCGGCAAGGTGAACGTCAAGAAAAAATAATCCTTCTAAATTGGAATAAAAGGCTCCGCAATGCGGGGCCTTTTTTGTATATGCTATACAAAGGTTTTCGTCTTGAAAAATCCAAGCCTTGCCTCGTTGAACGGCTTTTCAAAGAATGGGTTTGCGTTTTTAAAGTCGGAAGCTTATTTTTACAGGAAACACGTTAGGATTCCTTTCGTATAAGGAGGCTATATGGAACAGGTAACTGCAAAAAGAATCTCGACAGGCCATGTCATTACGATTACGCTGGCTGCGGCTTTGGGCGGATTTCTTTTTGGGTTTGATTCGTCTGTCATCAACGGGGCGAACGGTGCGCTCCAGGTACATTTCAGTATGAGCGATTACCAGCTCGGGCTTGCGGTCGCGCTTTCGCTTATCGGTGCGGCTGCCGGTGCCTATTTTGCGGGTCGCCTGGCAGATGCGTTTGGCCGTGTCCGGTGCATGGTTGCGGCTTCGGTGCTTTTTCTGGTGAGCGCTATCGGTTCGGGGATTCCTTTCGGGGTTCCCGACTTTATCGTCTGGCGCGTGATAGGCGGCATCGGCGTCGGCATGGCGAGCATTATCGCGCCGATCTATATTGCTGAAACGGCTCCGGCGGAATGGCGCGGACGGCTCGGATCCCTGCAGCAGCTGGCTATCGTCATCGGAATCTTTGTCGCGCTGCTTTCCAACTATCTGATAGTCCGGTTTGCTGGTTCCGCGGGAAACGTAATGGTCGGGAGTTTCAAGGCTTGGCAGATTATGTTCTGGGTCGAAATCCTGCCCGCGCTTCTCTATGGGATTGCCGCTCTCCGGCTTCCGGAATCTCCCCGGTTCCTGATTTCCCAGGGGCGCTTTGACGAAGCGAAAAAAGTCTTTGAAAAAATCAGTTCCGAAAATGTGGATGAACGCGTCGAATCGGTCCAGAAATCCTTCAACAAGGAAAAGCGCCATCATCTTTCCGATTTGATCGAATCGCTTGCGAACGGCAAGAAGCGGATTTCGCCGGTCGTCTGGGCGGGGCTTGGACTTGCGGTTCTCCAACAGCTTGTCGGCATCAATGTCATTTTCTATTATGGGACGATGCTCTGGCAGAGCGTAGGCTTTGGCGAAAGCGACGCGTTCCTTTCGAGCCTCATCAACAGCGGCATCAACCTGGCGATGACGGTTGTCGCGATTCTTCTCATCGATAAGATTGGGCGCAAGTCCCTGCTTCTTATCGGAAGTGTCGGAATGACCTTTACGCTGGGGGCTCTTGCCCTGTGCTTCCTCTTGGGAAGCGCCGGCGGAAATCTCGGACCCCTTGCTGCGAAAATTGCGCTTGTCGCGGCGAATCTCTATGTCGCGTTCTTTGCTGCGACATGGGGTCCTGTGATGTGGGTGATGCTCGGCGAGATGTTCAACAACCGCATCCGCGCAGTCGCCATTTCGATTTGCGGTCTCGCCCAGTGGTTTGCGAATTTCCTTGTCACCTGGTCGTTCCCGCTTTTGACCGGCCACAAGGGAATCGGTGTTGGTCCGACCTACCTGCTTTACACGTTCTTTGCCTTTGTCAGCATCTTCTTTGTGGCGAAGTTTATTCAGGAGACGAACGGGAAACAGCTCGAAGAAATGTAAAATTCATGGCCCTAAAAAATTCCCTGGCTTACCGGGAAATTTTTTATAGGGATTTCCTTGGCAAGCAGGGGAATGGCGTGGGAGAAAAGAAGCTTGTTTTTGAATATCAAAGCCTGTGGAAAAAAAGCATCAGATCTTCGAAGTTGCCGTCGTTTTTGCGGTAACATTCTGGGATGATACCGAGGCTTTCGAATCCTAGCTTTTCATATAGGCGAATCGCCGGAATGTTGGATTTGACGACCGCGTTGAACTGAAGTATGTGAAATCCTTTCGCCTTTCCCTGGGCAAGGCTGTCTTCGACTAAAAGCTTGCCGATTCCCTTGCCGCGGGCGTCCCTCCCAACGGCATAGCTCGCATTGGCGATTGTCGCGCAGCGTCCGATATTGTTCGGATGCAAAATGTAAAGGCCTAGAATCTTGCCGTCTTCATCGGCGACGGCGGTATGGGTTTGCGCAACGAAAAAATTTCCCGCGTCGCTGTCGTTTTCAAAGCCGCTTTCTTGCGGAAAGGCGTTCGCCGCTTCGACGACTTCGTTCCAGATTTCTCGCATCGCGGGAACATCTTCTTTGGTAAATTTTCGAATGACGATTGACATTTTGTATCCTCGACCCGAAAATCTAGAACTTTTGACCGAAAGGATTCTTGAATCCTGAATTCTTACGGAAATGTGTGCAGGTATCGGTAAGGTCCTTGCGGGTATTTATCTTGAAGATTTATTTTGAAGATTTCCGAATGTGCTTTCCTCGCCGGAATTCGTAAAATACGAACCGCGCTTTTTTCCGTTCGTGTTGTAGATGGTAAGAACTTGCGCTTTTTTTTGCCCGGAATGGAAATTTTCTCTACGTCGTTTGCGAAAAACACGAGATAGTCCATATTGAAACAGGGTTATTTGACAAAAAGCTTTTGGTTCGCTCGCCCCGGCGATTTGCGTTGGGAATGGCTGCGCTCCATTCCTCGAGAGTCGAAAATTCGGAATGTTTTTTTTGTTGTTCAAAATTAACCCCCCCGTTTTTCTGTCTAGTAATTTTATATATTGCCGCTCATGGTTATTTTTTGGATTGGATTTTTGGCTCTTGTCGGCGTGATGCTTGCGCTTGATCTCTGCGTCTTGAACAAGAAGGACCATGAAATCGGGGTCGGCGAGGCTCTCAAGTGGACGGGAGTCTGGATTTTCCTTGCGATTCTTTTTGGCGTATTTATCTTTTTTGCCTATGAGCATCACTGGCTGGGAATCGGCGTGCACGCCGGGGCGTCTCTTTCGGGCGTGGATGCCTTTGTGGAATATCTCACGGGATATGTCCTGGAAAAGTCACTTTCCCTGGACAACATTTTCGTGATGGCTGCGATATTTTCCTATTTCGGAATCCCGAGGCTTTACCAGCACCGCGTGCTTTTCTGGGGAATTCTCGGGGCGCTTGTCTTGCGAGGAATCTTTATTCTCGGCGGGACGGCCCTGATTTCGCGCTTCCATTTCCTGATGTATTTCTTCGGCGCGTTCCTCATCTTTACGGCGTTGAAAATGCAGTTCTCGAAAACGGACGGGGAAATGGATCCGTCTAAAAATCTGGCGGTGCGCTTTGCCAGGAAGATCTTCCCGGTGACGGAAGAACGCCACGGTCACGATTTCTTCCTGAAAAAGGACGGCAAGCGCTTTGCAACGCCGCTTTTTCTTTCGCTGATTGTTGTCGAATCTTCGGATGTCCTTTTTGCTGTCGATAGCATTCCGGCGGTTTTTGGCGTGACGCTCGATCCGTTCCTTGTCTTTACGTCGAACATCATGGCGATTCTCGGCTTGCGTTCCCTCTATTTTGCGCTTGCGGCGATGCTCGGCATGTTCCGTTTCCTGAAAAATGCGCTGGTCATCGTCCTTGCCTTTGTCGGGATAAAGATGCTTGCCGCATCCTTTGTGGAATTGCCTAGCTGGGTCAGCCTGGTTGTCGTCTTTTCGATGATCGGGATAGGAATTCTTGCGAGCATGCTGTTCCCAGAAAAGAAAAAGGACGCATCGCGTTGACGCTTTATACGCCTTACCGGGATTTTCTTGCGAGAGAATTTCCCTCCTTTCGGAAAGTTCGGAAATTGCCTCTTTCGGGCGGTATGTCCTGTCCGAATCTCGATGGAAATCGCGGTTGCGGTGGCTGCGCCTATTGCAACAACAAGTCGTTCAGTCCGGTTTGGGACAAGGCCGGCGTTTCGGTCGAGGATCAGCTCAAGGAACTGGTGCCGAAGCTCCGCAAAAAATATCGGGATGCGGGAATCCTCGCCTATTTCCAACCCTATACGAATACCTACGCTCCGGTAGAGCGGCTCCGCCAAATTTACGAGCCTGTTTTCGCCTCGGAAGAAATCGCGGGCGTTGCGATTGGGACGCGCCCGGATTGCGTCGCGAAGGATGTTCTAGAGCTTCTCGCCTTTGAAAATTCCCGGAAGAAGGTGATTCTTGAACTGGGGCTTCAAACGGCAAATGACGGGACTTTGGAACGCATAGGCCGTGGGCATACGCTTTCGGATTTTGAAGATGCCGTCGAACGAGCTCATGCGGCAAGCCTGATTGTGACTACCCATGTGATTCTCGGGCTTCCCGGCGAGACGATGGATGATTTTTTACGGACTGCGAAAGTCGTCCGTGACTTGAAAATCTCTGCGGTGAAGATTCACCCGCTGCATATCGTGCAAAATACACGACTAGCGGATTCGTTTGTACGAAATGAGTTTTCGCTTCTTTCTTTCGATGCTTACTGCGAAGCGGTTGCCGCATTCATTCGGACTGTCGGACGGGATGTCGCCATCGAACGTTTTAGCGGGGAAGCGCAGAACGAAACGCTGATCGCTCCCGATTGGTGCGGGGACAGAAATCGGATTGTCTTGAGGGTGGAAGAGCTTTTGGCGGCTCGTTTTTAGAATGGGATGATACGGGGGGTAAGGAATTAGCAATGAGCAATGAGCAATGAGGAATTGACAGTCTAGCGAACTGTAAGTTGTCAGGAATCAGTGGTTAGAGCTTAGTTGGTAGTTGACAGAAGTCAGGTATCAGTGATCAGTGACTAGCGAGCAGTTAGGGAACAGGGAGAAGGGATTAGGGATTAGAGAGGAATTAGCAATGAGCAATTAGCAATGAGGAATTGACAGTCTAGCGAACTGTAAGTTGTCAGGAATCAGTGGTTAGAGCTTAGTTGGTAGTTGACAGAAGTCAGGTATCAGTGATCAGTGACTAGCGAGCAGTTAGGGAACAGGGAGAAGGGATTAGGGATTAGAGAGGAATTAGCAATGAGCAATTAGCAATGAGGAATTGACAGTCTAGCGAACTGTAAGTTGTCAGGAATCAGTGGTTAGAGCTTAGTTGGTAGTTG